>CAYXIO010000004.1:0-130924 GCA_964465125.1 uncultured Planctomycetales bacterium
ATCCGTCGTGATGACCTTGCCGCTCAGCGGGCCGCTCGCCCCGAACGTCTCCTTGCTCCGCTGAAGATTGCTGTTGTACGTGAAGCTGCGCGTGCCCAGCACGTCCGCGATCGACGCCGGCTGACCCAGCCGCGTGTACTTGAACGTCACGTCGCTCGTCGCGTCGGAATAGCTGACCGTCTCCAGCTCGCCCAGCGCCCCGTCGGCCGGCGCGCTGGCATCGTAATACGCATAGGTCGTGTAGATGCGGTTGCCTGTACACTTCAAGTCAACAAACGAGCCACGCGCTCTGATGCTTCAGTCCTGCAGCAACTCCCGAATCTCGGGCACAGTCTGATACACGCAAGCGCGAAGATCCGAGCCGCCCAAGCTGCGACACTCCCCAATCAGTCGATTCGCCACCCCGCTTTGGATCGCGCGCTCGCGCAGTCCCTCGGGTCCAAGGACGAATACCTTGTTGCGGCAGTCGGCAATCTGAATAGGGTGGAGTGAATGTGCGTAGAAGACAACGTGCGACGAAGTCGTCTGCCAATCATCAATGCCTTCGATGGGCCCATATGCAATCAGATTGCGATCAAAATCTATAATGAGTCTGTTTCCGTGGTCGTCGGTCCAGCTCTGAGGAGGCCAGTAGCCCCAGCCACGGTCGCCCTGACGCCACTCATAGAACATCATCCCGGCGTGCGTTGGAAGCGGCCAGCCTTCGACGTATAGGTAGTGCGTCGTAGCCAGGCCTATTAGCACAAGGGACACACTCACGAGCGCGCGAATCAGGCCTGCGCACCGTGCCGACCTGCCAGGGTTGTCGCTTCTTGACATGCCCGAGAACCTCCGAGTGAATCTACGCGCCGGGCGTGGAGCTTCGGCAGCGCCACTGACAGCGGCTTTGCCAATGGAAGGGAGGATCGTTGACTGTAAACCGTCCGCCGCACGACCAACTCGCGCAAGGCAGCGACCGACGGAGATTGCGATCGACAGAAAGCCCTCCATGGCTAGCTCGACCTTTCTTCCCATGCAGAAACCTGGAAATAACACGGCGCCATTTGTGACTGCAAGGAAGCTGCCGATCATGGGGTCCGTTGAAGTCTAGGGTCCCGTTTCTACCCATCATTACGCGCACAGGCTACGCCGCCGAACGGCTCATGAGAACACGGCTCTTCCAAGACCAGTAAGCAATTGGCCATGTGATCGAACGCCCCTGGCCTACGTCACGGTAGCGCGCGAGATCGGGCAACAACCATCTTCTAATACCACACATTCACTGGCACCCAGGGAAGCGAGCCAAACTCCAAGTTATTCTCCTGGTCTCCGAGGTGAGCTCCGAGGCTATCGCGATAGTCCAGAGTGCAACACCCCATCCCGCAATCTGATCGGGCGCAGGATTCTGGAACATGTGCACCTTCACATCCCGCCAGGATCCACGCGGTCTTGCATGCTCGCTGACTCTTTGAGAACGGGTGCTTGTATGCCAAATAGTCGCCAGCTCGGGCCGCCGCGTTCTTACAGGAAAAATAGGTATCGGAAATGGGACGACCGTCTAGATCCGCCAATAACACAACGGACGATGAGTCGATCTTGACCGTCCGCTTCACAGTCCACCTGGCGAGAGACTCCGCACATAGACGATTGGCAAAGCCAAACAACCAATAATTCACTTGTCCGGCGGGATAGCAGTGGCCATTGAATTTGATCGTACCCTTGCACGCTCCGGTGCCACATCCTGCGCGCGAATACGCATCGAAGCGGCTCATCTTGGTTCCGCCAAAACCCCATAGGTGAAGGTCGCCGATGTCCCAGCCGTCGCCCGTGGTCATTGACCTGCACACCGCCATCTGGCGCCGCGGGGGTAGCGCGGTGAACTCCCGAACCAAGGTGCGCCGCAGGCGGTGCATCTGATGTGTGATATCGGGGCCGCAGCAACCCGAGGAAGAGGTGTCACTTGCCTGCTGGCCGAGGAGATCAATCCAGTCGCCCGGGGAATTTAGCACGTAGCCGGTAGTGTGAGTGCCCCCGCGTTCACCGATTGGATCCCGACTGGTCCACCTCCCCGTCCGCGGCTCGTAATACCGATACCCCCAGTACCCCAAGCCCGTTTCGTCATCCCAATACTTCGTGCTGAACCGAATCTTGTTCTCGCTCGCGTACGCGCCGGCGGTAAAGGTCACATTGCCGTAGGCGTCGTATTCGTAGCGCGCGGCGGTCGAGCCGTCGGAGGTGTCGACAAGCTGGCCGGCGTTGCCGTTGGCGTCGTAGAAGAAGGCGAAGCTGTCGCTGGCGTCGGCGTCGTAGCAGGCCAGCAGGCCGCCGATGCCGGCGGCGGAGCCAATGGAAGTCGGGTTGCCGCGCTGGCCGGCGATATCCAGCCCCCAGGTCCACTTCGTCTCGACCGCGTTCGAATCCAGCGCGTCGAGCTCAAGCAATTGCAGCCAGCCGTGGTAGATGAACCGCCGATGCGCGCTCACGCTCCACGTCGAGCCGTCGTAGCTGCTGACCTTCTTGCTCACCCGCCGGCCCATGTAGTCGTACTCGAACTCGACCTTCTGGTCGCCGGACACCGGTTGGGAAACCGGTGCCACAGAAGTCAGCCGGTTCTCCGCGTCCCAGGTGAGCGCGACCTGCCGCACGGGCGCGCCCGGCGCGATCTCCGCCGTGTTGTTGCAGGCCGTCAGGTTGCCGTCGAGGTCGTAGCTGAGCGATTCATCCGGGCTGCCGGGCGGGCAATCGGACGAATCGTCGTCGATCGTGTCGTACTGGTTGAGCTCGTTCGCGCAGTAGTATTGTGTCGCCGCGGTGCCCTCAACGTAGGACTTGCGGTTGCCGATCGGGTCGTAGGTGAATTCGCGGTCCAGCCCCGCCACGTTGTTCTGATCGAACGGGGCGGTCGTGTCGTTGAACCGCTCGCTTTCGACAAGCTCGTTGCGATCGTTGTACGACCACACGTCGGCGTGCGCGGGCGACGCCCCGCCGCTCTCGTTAAACGCCGAGCCGGTGCGGACGACGCTGGTCCGCCGGGCGAGCGAATCGTTGACGTAGGCGTACTTGGACACGATGTCCCCGGGGTCGGTCCCGCCCCAATAGTTCGTCACCGATTGTATCAGGTCGCGGTTGGTTTCATACGCAAAATCCACCGTGCCGAGCGTGGACGAGCTGTCCTTGTACTCGATCTTCTGCACGAGCGGCGCGGCGGCCCCGCCCGTGCCGGTCCAATACGTATACTGCACCCCGCCGGCCGGCAGCCCCGGCCCCGCGGTGACCTTCGTCATCCGCCCGCTGTCGCCGCTGTAGTCGTACGCGGCACGATAATACGCGTCCGAGTCGCCGCTCGTGCCGACCTCGACCGCCTCCAGCCGGTCGAACTTGAATAGTTGCGGGAATTGGGCGCCCGGCGGCTGATACGACACCGTGTCCTCAAAATCCGTCGTGATGACCTTGCCGCTCAGCGGGCCGCTCGCCCCGAACGTCTCCTTGATCCGCTGGAGGTTGCTGTTGTACGTGAAGCTGCGCGTGCCCAGCGCGTCGGCGATCGACGCCGGCTGACCCAGCCGCGTGTACGTGAACGTCACGTCCGGCGTCGCGTCGGAATAGCTGATCGTCTCCAGCTCGCCCAGCGCCCCGTCGGCCGGCGCGCTGGCATTGTAGTACGCGTAGGTCGTGTAGATGCGGTTGCTGGAGCCGTCCAGCCGCTGCCAGGTGCGCTGGCTGATCCGGCCGTCCTTGGTGTACTCGTAGTCCGTGCCGTTCTCGTCGGCGTATTCCTTGTTCGTCAGCAGGCCGGTGGCCGGGTCGAAGGTCCAGGTGGTCACGTCGCCGTAGGGCTCGTAGTTGATCGGCCAGGTGCCGTCGTGCCAGGTGGCCCCGCCGCCGGGCTCGCCGCGGAAGGTCCGCAGCTCGGTCCGCTGGCCGTAGCCGTCGAATGCGAACCGCACCGGCTGCGGCACGTCGCCCCAGACGTGCGTGATGTTGCCGAGGTCGTCATAGTCGTAGTACGTGTACTTGTCCTGGGCGTTCTTGACCGACTGAATCCGCCCGGCGTTGCTGGACTGCCCGTCGCAGTATGTGTAGATCGTGTCGTTGCCTTCCTCGTCCTCGACTGATTCCACCCGCCCGGCGCTGTCATAATGCGTCGTGGTCGCGTTGCCGCGCGAATCGGTGACGGTGGTCTGGCGGCCGAGCGCGTCATAGCCGAAGGTCGTGGTGAGCTGATCCAGCCCCTTGACCGATTGCAGCAGCCCGTTGCGCGTGACCTGCACGGCGGTGTTGGCGGTCGCGAAGTACTCGGTTGTGACCGTAACCTCGGCCGTGGAGCGGTCGAGCGTGGTCGTGACCGTGGTCGTGTTCCCGAAAATGTCCTCACTCTGCGTTTCGGCGATTTCGTTCGTGCCGAAGCCGGTCAGCCGCTGATACTGCTTGCCGACGGTCTTGGCGGTGCCGCCGCCGCTGGACGGGTAGACCTTGCTGACGGTCTTGCGCCAATAGTCGCTGCCGATCAGGACGAACGTGGTGATCGACTCGCTGATGCGATCATCGGAGGCGTTGTCGAGGTCGCCGTCGCCGCCGCCGTTGAGGTCCAGCCCGCTGCGCTCCAGGTTGCCGAGAACATCGTACTCATACACCGTGGCAGCGGTCAGCAACGTGTCAGGGTCGTTCGGATCATCGTACAGACCGGTTTGCACGAGCCGCCCGCCGTTGGCGTTGTCGTAGGTGTTCACGGTCCCGATGGTGTCGGTTCCGCTGGTCATGAACGCCGGCCGCTTCTCGATGACGACGCGTCCGAGCGCGTCGTAGACCGTCTCGGACCAGCGCGGCGAACTGGCTCCGGCCGACCCGGTGAACACCTGAGTGCTGAGCTGCCCGGAGGCCTTGTCGTAATCGTAGTACTGATGCACGACTCCGGTACCGGTCACGGACTTGATCTGACCGTCGCGGTAGTAGTCGGTGGTTTCCGTCGCGCCGCCCGGCCGAGTGACTGTGACCTGGCGACCCCCGCCGGTGCCGTTGCCGTAGTCGTAAGTCGTTTCCAGGCCCGCAGGGTCGACGCTGCTGATCAACCGCCCGGCCAGGTCGTAGGTCTCGACCGTTTCCAGTGAGAGCGTGCCGGCGCTGACGGTCGTCGTGACAACCCGCGCGCCGCCGCTGACGGTGTAATCCGTGCTGGTGACGATGTCCGAGTCGCTGCCGTTGGATTCCTTGGTGCTCTGCGTGACGCGCCCGAGCAGGTCGCGCACGAACGTGGTCTGAATGCCGTGGGCGTCGATGACCTCGTCGCCGGCCCCGCAGCAGTTCTCATCATCGTAGTTGGTTTCGACCTTCGTGCCGTCGGAACGATGCACTTCCTTGACCCGGCCGCGCTCATCGTAGCGCGTCAGCGTCCAGCCCACGCGGGGCGTGCCGCTGCCGGTGTAAACGTAGGTCTCCTGCAGCACGCGCCGGCCGGCGGCGTTGGTGACGATCTTCTCCCAGGTTGACTTGTTGGCGACGCCGTCGGGAGAGGTCGTCGTGCCGTGCTTGATCGTCGTCCGCTCGTAGCCCGAACCGTTTGTGTCGAAGTAGGCCGCGTCTGGATTGCCAGTGTCCACGAACCCGCCATCATCGTACGAATAGCTGTCCTGCCGATCGTCCGGAAAGACCACCGAGAGCAGCTTGTCATGGTCCGTGCCGACGTAGGTCGTGACGGTCTCCAGCGCGCCGGCCGCGCAGTTGCTCGGATCGATGCAGCGCTTCTCGATCACCCGGTCGTTCCCGCCGGAAGGCGTGTAGTCGTACTCGGTGCGCGAGACCAGCGTGCTTTCTACGTAAACCTCTACCGCCGCGGGCCGTACGTCGTTCGGATCGGCCGAATTGGGATCGTTGGCATACTCGAACTCGGTGACCCGCGAAGTAGCCGCGCTCGGCGCGCCGCCCTCGGGATCGAACGTCGAGTCTTCCCACGGATCATACAGGCGAACCGTGCGCCCCATCGCATCGTACTCGAAGTAGCGCCAGGAGCCGTCCGGAGCGATCGAATAACGAAGCCGACCGGGGTTGTCTCCCTCCCCGTATGAGCCGTACTGCGTCACGAGGTTGACACTGTTGGGATCCACGGCTCGCGACACCAGCTCCCGGCCCCAGGCCGAGCTCTTGTACGTGTCCTCGGTAATCAAGTAGAAGCCGCCGTCCTGCTCGATGCGGCGCTTCAGCGTCCATGTATCGCTGTGATCGTAATCCCAGTCTGCCGTCTCGGTGCGGATTGTCGTAGAACCCTGGATCGTGGACAGCGCCCACGTGTAGTCGTAGTTTGCCTCCACTTCACTGTAGCTGTAGACGTATTTCACATCCTCGGCGTTGGGCACTTTCTTCGTGATCGTCAGCGTCGAATAGTGATTCTCCGGACCGCTGCTCTCGAACTCGTAGCTGACGAATGGCGCGTCGTTCGGGTCGAGCAGCCCCCAGGGACCACTCCCGCTGGAATCCACCTGCGCGCGCGTGAAGAAGTCCACGCGATACTTGTAGTCGTCGGGCGTCCCATCGACCACGTGCGCGAGTACTTCCGGCGCGAGTAATTCGAAATCTTCGCTCGAAGGATCATCCCAGCGCTGAACGCCCTCGCGCAACGTGTAGCGCAGCGCGGACGGCACGCTCAGCCGAGGCGCACCGTACGTCGCGTACACGCCGAGCGTTCCGGCGGACTTGCCGTCCGCCAGCTTGCCGAGCCGCAATCCGAAACTCAGCGAGCCCACCTCGGGCAGCGGACTCCCAGCACCGCACCCGTCGCCGCTGCACCCTTGACATCCCAATCTCAGCTCGCGCTCATCGAAGCACTCCGGAAACAGGCAGTCCGCCGCGATGACGCGCACTTTGCCGTTTCCGGTTTGCGTGCCGGCCCAAATCTTCACACGATACTTGCCATCGGCTGGCGCCAGACATTCGAGCTTGCAGTTCTCCTCATTGTCCTCAAGAATCCACTCAACCGGGCGCATGTGGCTCGCCGACGCGATCGCAAACTCGCCTTCGGCCGGACACGCAATGCTCACCTCATCCATGACCGGCAACACACAGTCTGCCCAGAACTTCACTTCCAGCTCGACGGGTTCGTCGTCCGCGTGCCCACAAACGTCGTCTACCATCACGTTGACCGCAATCTCGCCGTGCCCGCGGACGAACAATTGCATGCGACCACAGCAATCTTCACATCCGGGGATCTTCTTCGCAAGCCCCCGTATGTCCCAATCGTACGTGAAACGATCAAACATGCCGCTCTCACCCCAGTAGTAGCACGAGGCCGGCCCAGCGGTAAAGGACACGCAGTTTGGATCGGGGTGGTTTGGATCAAAATTCCACAAGGCATCGTAGTCCTCTGCATCCACGTCGAACGTGACAGCGGTGCCGCTGATTTGGTCATCCCCATCATGATCGGCAAGACACGGCGTTTCGCAACCAAGGCACACGTCGACGTTGTCATCGTAGCCGTTGCCGGCACCGCTCAGATTGGCGAAGATCGGCCAGGGCGAAATCCAATCCGGGCACTGATCGTCACTCCAATCGCCACAATCGCAGTCGTTCGGCTCACAGTCGTTCGCCGAAAGGGTGCACTCCGGCTCGCTGTCACACTCCTGGCAAAGCGCACGCTGCTGGTCCCAGCACCACATCGCCACCATCAAAGCGTGTTCGGCAAGCGAGGGCGCGGAGACTGCCCAGTGCGTGAGCAGCGGTATGATCGAGTAGCTCGTCCGAGCTTGGGCAGCGGCCCTCGGGAGCAGCGGCTCGGCTTCGGCCTTCCTCAGCGATTCCGAGTACGGCGCGGCAGGTAGGAGCGCCCAAGCCGCCACGAGAACACCAGCCGTCACTCCCGCCGCAAGCAGCGCATGCCCGCGACGGATGAAGCGCCGAGTCGACACTGGACCGCTTGTTTGTGTATCACTGGCGCGCGACATGAGACGCTCCTCCAGCCAGGCCCTCTCCGGGCCGGCCGTTGCCAGGCATTCGCACAACGTGGTGGGAATCAACCCCGTCGCCGCAGCACGGCCCCTCGATCGAGCCGCGCCCGAATCGCGCGCCGCGACAGACGTGTACCTAAAACATCACCGCGCTTTTTGCGCACGGCAAGCGAAATTCATGATTTTCTGATGAAGTTGTTGGGATTTGTTGCAACGTCGTTCGGGCTATTGGGTTATGTCGACGCAAAAACCCGAGCGATCCACATTGAATCCGCGCGCGATCGCCGTCTGACGTATTCGTCCGGCGTTTGGCTGGGTGTCCCTGGCCCAAGTTCAGGTGAATACCCTATATTGGGGTGAGTGATACGCAGCGCCCACGACCTGCGTAGCTACAAGCCCGGGCATGCCCAGCGGCCCCCGTCCGCGCCGCTTGGGCCCGTTGTGAGAGCCGGCGGTCTGGGGTGCGGACGCGGCCGCCTGACTCGGGCGAAGGGAGAGCCGCGCTTCAAGCCGCCGCAGCTCGTCCTGCTGTTTCACGACATCGGTTCCGTTGGAGCCCTTCACCAGCACCAGGTCGGCGCGCTGTCGCGCGTACACGCTCGGATGCCGGACATGGAAGTTCTCGCTGAACAGGCGCTGGCGATCCGCGTCGCTGAAATCCGCCGCAAGCCCGGCGGCTTCGACTGCGAAGTATCCGACCAGATACAGCGCCGGAGCGGATTCGAAGTCCCAGCCCTGCAGGCCGCAGTAGAACGCCAGCAGATCCCCCGGCTCAAGTCGTCTCAGGCCGCGCTTGGGCTGGGTCGGATCGCCGTAGGTGAAGGTCGCGAACTCGGGATCGACATGCATCGATTGGTCGCGCATCTTCGCGCGCCGGGATGCCGGGAAGTACTCGACCAGCGGTCGCCCGTGCCGACCGGCCTGATTGCCGTACGTTCGCTCGTCCACGCGCTTCATGTCGGGAATTGGCACGAACTCGAAGGTGCCGTCGGCAAAGAGCGGGCCTTGTGTTCCTCCGCAGCCCGAGTCCACCCCGACGCGCAGGAGGGCGACATTCATGGCGCCTCCGTCAGCAGCGCGAGGAACTCGGAAAGCGCCATCGGACCACGATGTCCGCGACCAACTGAGCCGGTCAGCTGAATGCGCGGCCGCTGCCAGACAAATGTCTGCTTCGGATCGCCGACGAGCAGGGCGGGGCTGTGCCGGCCCCCGTGGTACTCAATGTCCTTACGCCAGCTGCCGTCTTTGGCGTGGCTGTGTTCGGGGCAGGGTGGCTCATAGCTGTCAGCGGAAAGCGGATCACCCGCGCGATACTCGAACAGGTCGCCTTGCGGGTTCGATTGGGCCACCTTGGCCAGCTTCGTTGCACGCGGCAGCACCTTGCTCTGCCAAAGATCGCGTTGGCTTGCGAATGCCCAGCCGATTCGCATCAGATAGACCTGGTAGTTCGGGCGGCTGCCGGACTTGCCGCTGAAGCCCGCCAGCCAGGTGCCGATCCACTGTTCCGGCGAACGGGCCGCGCGCATGCGATGTTTGCAGGTGCAAAGCGTCACGAATCCGCCGGCGAAGTTCGGCGCGGAGCCATGCTGCTCGAGTTCCGCTCCGTTCAGCCGGATCGTGCGCACCACGTAGAAGCGAACATCGTCCCGCAGCGCTCGACGCAGGTCCTCCAGCGAAGCATCGACGATCCAGCGGGGTCCACCGGGAATCGAGAATGGTCTCGCAAGGCAGTTGGAGCAGCTGCTCATCCCTCAATCCTATCCAGCCATGCAGTTGGGTGCGAGGCAAGGTGCAACCATCGGCCTCTGGAGGCCGGGCGCGAAGGAGGTGGGGCACGATTCCTGCTACGATACGCGCTGAGTTCGACGGATCGTCGTATTCAAAGTCAGGAGCCGCGATGGATGCCTTCGAATCCCTGATGGAGATGCTCCTGCGGCGCGAGGGGTATTGGACGCAGACAAGTGTCAAGGTCGAGCTGACTGCGGCTGAGAAGCGACACATCGGCAAGCCATCGTCGCCGCGCTGGGAGATTGACCTGGTCGCCTACAAGGGAAAGACGAACGAAGTGCTTGCGATCGAGTGCAAATCCTACCTCGACTCTCCCGGAGTGCGCTTCCAGGACGCTGCCTTCGATCCTCCGGATCGGTACAAGCTGTTCCACGATCAGGTGCTGCGGAAGACCATCCTCAAGCGGCTGGCCAAGCAGATAGCCGGCCTGGGGCTGGCGCGCCCGAAGCCGAAGGTCACACTCTGCCTGGCGGCCGGGCACATTGCTTCCAGCACCGACCGTACCGAACTTGCGCGGCACATGCGCCGAAATGGCTGGCGGTTGTTCGATGAGCCGTGGATCGAAGACCGTCTGCGAGCTGCCGCGAACGCGAAATACGAGAATGACATCGCCTATGTTGTGGCCAAGATCATCCACCGCAAATCGAAAAGCGCCTCCTGACTTGAGCCGAGATACGCGGGGCGCACTTCGAGCGGCAAGCGTATGGAGAGTTGCACGACCCTTCGTACCTTGCGCCGAGCGCAGCCTGGGCGGCGTTTCGGGCGAGCATCCGGAAGTCGACCATAGCCGTCTTGGCCAGCGAGACTTGTCGAGAACGCCGCGACGCCGATTGACGCGCCGATTTTTTTGCGCGAGAATCGCGGAGGGTGGCTGTCCGACGGGGCAGCGCACGCCTGCCCGGCTGAGCCGTTTCGCACTCCCGACGGCCATCGGGCGGCGGCCCGTGACTGGTGGTGCATGATGCCCGACGATTCATCCCTCGCTTCGAATCCCTGCGCAAATTCGATCGATGACTTCATCGCCCGCACAAAGCGAATGGTCAAGATGTTCGACGACCGAGTCGTGCAGGACTGGGGGCTGAGCGGCAAGGAACTTGACGAGAACCGCGCCGAAATCCTCGCCCTGGAAGCGCTGCGTATGCCGTCAATCGCATTCGCGGACCGAAAGGCCGCCGTCGTTAAGGCGCTATGGGCCCTGTGCGGCAAGTACTTTGAGTGGATTCCCGATCCCGACAGGCGCGAGGCTCGCTGGCCCGACGACCCTGATGTAGTAACGCGAGAATGTCGCAGGGCGATAGCGGACGCCTATGGAGCAATCCGGGCGCTGGAGCGAATCGCGCACCTGCCGACTGAACCGGGACATACTGGCGATGTGCTGGCGCAGGAGCCCGTGCCGGATGTATTGGTCAGACGTGCGACGTCGGCCGGCTCAGACCTCGCGGCCGGCGAGCCTGCCGCCACGGACCGGCTGCTGCAAATCGCGGTGGTTCTGGATGAGTATTTGCGAGAAACGGAACCGAACCCCACGACCGGCGGCGAATCGGCGGACATGCCGCCGGGCGCTGAGAACCGGCGACCGACCTCGCAGACGCACAACGCTGGTTACTGTGTGGCCGATCTGCGCGAGATGGTGGGGCTTAAGAATTCCGCGCTGAACCGGTACGCGAAGGCGGCGAACGTCACGAGGCCGGGGCGCGGGCAACGGAACTTCCGCTACGCGGCGACCGACGTGCGCGCGATCCTACAAACGATCGTGTGCAACGCTTCCGAAGCCGCATTGCTCAAGCGGTGTGCAACCGCGCTGCAAAATCTCCCGAAAATCGCCGAATAATCGCTTAATCATCATCATATCGCCGCGGGCCGCGAGGCTCTTGCTCATGCGAGCGCGCCTGCTATTCATAGGGTGACCGCGAGCAATAGGGCTCGCCCGCGATACATGGGGTACGCGATGAGCGTTTTGTTGACGTACAAGGAGTTGGCCGCGCGCGTGCGGCTCTCGGTCCCAATGCTCAGGAAGATGCTGGCCGATGGTCGCTTCGGACCGGCGCCGGTGAGGTTTGGCCGCGCGGTGCGGTTCAACCCGGATGAGGTGAGCGCTTGGCTGGCGGCTGGAGCCCCTGATCGGCGGAGTTGGGAGAAGCAACGCGCCGGGGCCCGCCCGTGAGCTGGTCTCGCGTGTCACCCACGAGGCCCTGCCCGATCTGCTTGCGGCCGGACTGGTGCCTGATCGCGTCCGACGGCGGCGCGGTGATCTGCGCGCGAACCGAAAGCAGCAAGCGCGCGGGCGAGGCTGGCTGGCTGCATCGCCTCCATCATGGAGGGCGGCGCCCGGCGATGGCGCTGGCGCGGCGACCTGTACCATGCGCGCCGACGAGCGACTTCGCTGAGCTGGCGGCGCGATTCCAGCGGGCGGTGAACCCGCTGGCGCTAATTCGACTCGCGTCCACGTTGGGCGTGTCGCGCACCTCACTCCTGCGGCTCAACATCGGCTTCGACGGCGCGGCCTGGACGTTTCCGATGCAGGACGCCAATGGACCCGTTGTCGGCATCCGTAGACGCTTCGAGGACGGGCGCAAGCTTTCGGTGAAGGGCGGACACGAAGCGCTGTTCGTCCCCCGCGACCTGGATTCCGAGGGCGCAATCTACATCTGCGAAGGTCCGACGGACACGGCGGCGCTGCTGATGATTGGGCTCGAAGCGGTTGGGCGCCCTTCATGCAGTGGCGCCGCCGCGATGACCTGCGAGCTGCTGCACGGCCGCAACGTCGTGTTGGTCGCAGACTCGGACGAACCCGGACAACGTGGAGCTGAGGCGCTCGGTCGCGGTCTCGCTCGATGCTGTCGCGACGTGCGGATCATCGCGCCGCCCGCCGGCGTGAAAGACGCGCGCGAGTGGGTGCGCCGAGGCGCTCGCCGCGAGGACGTTGAACGCGCTGCAAACGAGGCTGCGCCGGTCCCGTATTTCAGCGCTCGCGCGCTCCAAGCGATCGGGGGTGCGCGGTGATCGAGTGGCGGCCTTTCCCGGTGGACTTGCTACCGGACGCGGCGCGGCGTTTCGTTATCGAGACGGCCGGCGCGCTCGACTGCGATGCGGCGATGGTTGCGCTGCCGGCGCTGGCCGTGCTCGGCGGCGCGATCGGAGCGGCGCGGGCGATCGAGCTGAAGCCAAGTTGGCGCGAGTTTCCGATCGTATGGGCGGCGATCGTCGCGCGCTCCGGCTCTTCGAAATCCTCCGCGATGGACGCGGCCCTGGCGCCCCTGCGCGACGCTCAGGCGGTCGCGCTCCATGACTATGCGGCGGCGGAGCGGGAGCACCAGCGCGCGGCGTTGGAGTACGAGCGGTCGCTCGCAGTGTGGAAGCGCTCAAAGGCCGGTGAGCCGCCCGAGCCGCCCGAGGCGCCGACGGCGGCGCGGTACGTTGTGAGCGACACCACCGTCGAAGCGCTCGCGCCGCTGCTCCTGCAAAACCCACGCGGGCTGCTGCTCGCGCGCGACGAATTGTCCGCATGGCTGCGCGGCTTCGATCAATACCGAGCGCGTGGCCGTGGCGGCGACGCGGCGGCGTGGCTTGAACTGCATCGCGGCGGCTCATTAATCGTGGATCGGAAGACCGGAACCCCCAGGACAGTTCATGTCCGACGTGCGGCCGTGTCGGTCGCCGGAACAATTCAGCCTGGCGTGCTGGCGGGGGCGCTGACCTGCGAACACTGGGAGAGTGGATTCGCGGCAAGGTTGCTGCTTGCGGCGCCGCCAACAAAGGTGAAGCGATGGACCGATCGCACCCCGTCGCGCGACGCGCTGACGACATATGGCGGGATCGTTCGCGAGCTGCTTCGTCTTGATTTCAGCGGCGACGGCGAGCCGATCGCGTTCCGGTTGACGCCCGAGGCGCACGACGAATGGGTCCGCTGGTATGACGAGATGGGCGAGCGACAGGCGGATGCTGGCGATGATCGCGAGGCGGCGGCGCTCTCGAAGCTGGAAGCCTACGGCGCCAGGTTGGCTCTCATTCACGCGTTGGCCGAGAACCCCGCCGCCGATGCGGTCAACGCCGACGCGATCCGGGCCGGATGCGGCTTGGCGGACTGGTTCGGGCATGAAGCAGAGCGCGTGTACGGGCTGCTCGGCGAGACCGACGAAGATCGTGCAGCCCGCGAGCTGGTGGATTGGGTGAAGCGGCGCGGCGGCTCGTGCTCGGCGCGTGATCTCTCGTGTTCAGGGCCTCGGCGGTTCCGCGGCGACGCCGACGTCGCCGAGGCCGCGCTCAACACGCTCGTCAATGCCGGGCGCGGCGCGTGGCAGGACTCACCCCCTGGACCTGGACGCCCGTCGCGGACGTTCCGGTTGCTGGCAACCCCAGCGGCGGAACCAGAGGCCAACGGGCAGGCGCCCGAGGATAACGGCGAGCCCGCGGCGGTCGCGATGGAACGGATCGAAGTATGACCCCGGCCGACCTTATCCGAGACCTCACCGAACGCGGTGCGACCCTGACACCCCGTGGAGACCGGATCGTGGTCGACGCCCCCCAGGGGGTTGTGACGCCCGAGATTCGCGCCCGTCTCGCAGAGCTGAAGCCCGAGCTCCTGAGGCTGCTGTCCCGGACCGACGACGCCCTGGACGCCGGCAGCAAAGCCCCCCCGGATTCGGGGGGGGCTGGCAGCAAAACCCCTCGAATTGCTGGGGAAAACCGAATTTTGATTCCGCATCCAGTGAATGCAGTGCCTCGCGAACTGTCGTATCGGAATCGCATCGCAACCGGTATCGTCAATCGCGGATGGACCCCGGGGGGATGGGCGGCACGGCTCCGTCAACTGGCCGAACGGTGCGAGGGTATGCATCCCGATCGCGCGGCGGAACTGCGGGCGTGGGCGGGGGCGGTAGAGCGGCGGTACGGGCTGGGGGGCGGAGCGTGATCGGGGTTGCACGGTGTCGAAACTGGCGTTATGCTCCCGACATGACGATTCGAGGCGCAATCTTGGCGGAAGTGAAACGGCGTGGCTGGTCGGGCTACCGGCTGTCGAAGGAAAGCGGGCTGCCGCTGCGCGTGGCGCAGCGCTACGTCTCTGGCGAGACGGACCTGCGGGCCGAACGTGCGGGAAAGCTGCTGACGCTGCTGGGCTACGAGTTGCGGCGCAAGCCGACGAAAGGGGCCTGACGTGGCGACAATGACTTTACGCGACGGCGTGCATGTCGTGCAGATTGTCGGGCTCGATCGCGAGCGCAAGACAATCAGGCTTTCGGGCATCGGCGAGCGAGACGCCAAGCGCTGCAAGTTGCGGATCGAGGACTTGCTATCGGCTCGGCGAGGGAACGCGGCGCCGTCGCCAGAACTCGCGGCGTGGCTCGCTGGTTTACCCGATGACCTGTATGCGAAGCTGGCGCGTGCGGGGCTCTGTGATCCACGACCGGACAGGGCCCAGGCGGACGGGCCGACGCTGGGCGAGTTTCTGACCAAGTACACCCACGCCCTATCGGTGAAGGATTCGACTAAGACCTTCGTCGGGCACACGGTGCGCAACCTGCGCGATTTCTTCGGCGAGCAACGGGCGTTGCGAAGCATCGCGGCATCGGGCGCGGACAGTTGGCGGGCGTGGCTCGTGATTGACGAGAAGCTCGCGCCGGCAACCGTGTCGAGGCGTGTGCGATGCGCAAGGACGATTTGGCGCAAGGCGATCCGCTGGGAACTCCTCGAAGCGAATCCATTCGAGGGTATGCGAACCGGGCTCGCGGTGAACGAAGCCCGGAAGCAATTCGTGTCGTGCGACGTGATCGCTCGCGTGCTGGAAGCTGCGCCGGATGCTGAGTGGCGGGCGATCATCGGGTTATCGCGATTCGGGGGGCTACGCTGCCCGAGCGAGGTACTGGCGCTGCGGTGGCATGACCTGGACTGGGATCGCGGAACGATCCGTGTGCGCAGCATCAAGACCGAGCATCATGCCGGGCGCGGCGAGCGTGTAATCCCGATGTTCGCCAGACTGCGCCCGCTGCTGCTGGCGGCGTTCGATGCTGCGCCCGACGGTGCTGAGTATGTCATTACGAAATCGCGCGACCCTGGCGTGAACTGGCGTACGACGTTTGAGAAGATCATCGACAAGGCCGGTGTCGAGGCGTGGCCGAAGTTGTTCCACAACCTGAGGGCGAGCTTCGAATCCGAGTTGATGCGCGAGTACGACCTGGCGACCGTCTGCAGGTGGACCGGACACACTCCGAGCGTCGCGGCGACGCACTACGCCATGTCCGTGGACCTGGACGCGGACTTCCGCCGGGCTACTGGGCTGGAACCCGCACACGAAGCGCTGCACAAGGCGCTGCACGCTGGCGCGAAATCGAGCGCAACAGAAGGAAACGACGAAAACACCCAAAACGCTAAGCGCACGCCATTGCGCGAGATAGCGTCCGGTGATGCTCTATCACCAAGTACGGAAAATGTTAGGATGGGCCCAGTTGGACTCGAACCAACGACCAGCAGATTATGAGTCCGCCGCTCTGACCACCTGAGCTATGGGCCCGCGGAGCGTTAGCTGGCTCGAACCGCACGCGCGCGGCCGCAACGGGGGGCGCTCGGCTGCGCGCGCAGGCCATCACCTTGTGCATGATACCCGGCTCGTCGGCGCGAACAACCGAAGCGCCGTCCAGCCGCCCAGGTTCGGATGGACGGATCGAGGAGCCGCGGGCAGTAGTCGGCAGTGAACACGGTCGCCGACGGACCGACCCCGCGCCCGTGCCGTCGCTCGGTGCGAGAGCGCGCCGCGCTACGCGCGCTGCCGACACGGCAGTGGCACCCGGCTACCCGGGTCCACCGGTTGGAAACCGGTGCCGCAGATTGACGGGTTGAAAACTGGTGCCACAGTAAGTCCGACCGCTTGGAAATCGGCGCCATAATCGATCCACTGGTCGGAAGCGTTGCGGTTACCCGCTTCGCCGCCCCGCGAGGGGCGGATGAGTGTAGCCACGGGTGGAGGTCCCGGTACGCCGGGACCGGAACCCGTGGATGCTGTCGACTCAGCGTTCCAGCCCCGTGAGGGGCTGAGGAATCTCCGGAAGCACCGCGTCGATTCCGCCGGGTGCCGTGCCGACGGCTTGGCGTCGGCATGCGTCCGCGCGAGCCAATCGTTGAGGGAGACGTATTTGGACACGATGCCCGCCGAGGGTCCAGCCTGAGGAGCTGTCCCGCCCCGGCGGAACCGCATGCTTACGCCGCGGACGGCGAAATGCCACCTGCCACCCGCCACCCGCGACGAGCGCGCCGCTCTACGCGCATTGCCGACACGGCAGTGGCACCCGGCTCCCGAGTCCACCGGTTGGAGAGCGGTGCGACAGATTGCCGGGTTGAAAACCGGTGGCACAGATTGACGGGTTGAAAACCGGTGCCACAGTAAGTCCGACCGCTTGGAAATCGGCGCCACTGTTGAGCAGGCCACCCGCCACGACCTCTCAATCCCCTAATCGCTCAACCCCTTGGCCTCTCAGCCCCTTGCCCCCTCACACCTGAAATACGCCCGTTTTCAGCGCCGGCAGTTCGCCCGGGTGCGCCACCGCCTCCAGCGCCCAGCACAGCGCCCGACGGGTCTGTGCCGGCTCGACGATCGCGTCGACCCAGCCGCGGGCGGCGGCGTAGCGAATGTCCATCGTGGTCTCGTAATGCTGCGTCACCGCCCGCTCGAGCTGCTTGAGCTCCGCCGCGTCGGGCAGGTGTCCGGACTTCTTGAGCTTGTCGATTTCGAGCTGCAACAGCGTTTTGGCCGCCGCGGCCCCGCCCATCACCGCGTACTTCGCCAGCGGCCAGGCGAAGATGAAGCGCGGGTCGTAGGCCTTACCGCACATCGCGTAGTTGCCCGCCCCGAAGCTGCCGCCGGTGATCAGCGTGATCTTCGGCACCACGCAGTTACTGACCGCGCTCACCAGCTTGGCGCCGCTGCGGATGATGCCTTCCTGCTCGCTGTCACGCCCGACCATGAACCCGTTGACGTCCTGAAGAAACAGGATCGGCGTGCGCACCTGGTTGCAGTCAAGAATGAAGCGGGCCGCCTTGTCGGCGCTGTCGACGTAGATGACCGAGCCGAATTGCAGCGTACCACGGGCCGGCTTCGCCTGCTTCTTCTGGTTGGCGACGAGGCCGACCGACCAGCCGTCGATCCGCGCGAAGCCGCACACGATCGACTGGCCGTATTCGGCCTTGTATTCCTCGAAGCTGCCGGCGTCGACCAGGTGATCGAGCAGCTCGCGCACGTCGTACTGCCCCGCGCGGGCCGCCGCCACCGGGTCATGGATGTGATCCGCGCGCCGCGCCGGCGCCTTCGGAGCGGTGCGATCGAACGGCGACGGGCGCGGCGGGCCGAGCCGCCCGACCAGCCGCCGCAGGCGCTCCAGGCACAGCTCGTCGTTCTTCTCGCGGAAGTCGATCGTGCCGCTGATGGAGGCGTGCATGCGTGCTCCGCCGAGGTCTTCGGAAGACGCTTCCTGGCCGATCGCCGCCTTGACCAGGGCCGGTCCGGCGAGATAGAGCCCGCTGCCCTCGGTCATCAGCAACGTGTCGCACATGACCGGGAGGTAGCCGCCGCCCGCGACGCAGTTGCCCATGATCGCGGCGAACTGCGGCACGCCCTCGGCCGAGAGCACCGCGTTGTTGCGGAAGATGCGGCCGAAGTCGTCTTCGTCGGGGAAGATCTCGTCCTGCATCGGCAGAAACACGCCCGCCGAATCCACCAGGTAGAGAATCGGCAGGCGGTTTTCGAGCGCGAAGCGCTGCGCTCGCAACACTTTCTTGCAGGTTGCGGGGAAGAACGCGCCGGCTTTGACGGTCGCGTCGTTGGCGACGATCACGCACATGCGGCTGAGCACGCGCCCCAGGCCGACCACCACGCCGGCGGCGGGCACGTCACCTACGTCGGGGTACATGCCGTCGGCCGCCCACAGCCCGAGCTCGAGGAAGGTCGGCTCGCAGTGCGCGCCGTGGCCGTGTCGGTTGGGATGATCGCAGAGCAGATCGACGCGCTCGCGCGCCGTGAGCCGTCCCAGACGGTGCTGGCGCTCGATGCCGCGCGCACCGCCGCCCTGGCGAATGACCGCTTCGCGCTCGCGGAGAGCCGCAACGGCCTGATCGAGCGCGGCGCGGGCCGAATGCCCCGCCGCGCTGCCGCGCGTGTGCTTGTGTTCCATGGGGCGGGATTATCCGATCGCCGCTGGCGGCTGGCAATCGCGACCCTCGAGGTACCTCGCGCGGGCGGGCACGAGCGGGCGGCTACGGCCTGGGCGGGCGTGCCGGACGCGAATGAGGCCCGCGCGGGAGCGGCGGACGATCCGCGTTCTCCTCCGGGTGTTCCCGCCAGCGATTCAGGCGCCGCTCGACCTCGGCGGGCTCGTCCGCCTTGATCACTTCGTAGCGCTCGGTCATGCCGTCGAGCTGGTGATCGAGCCGGGCGCCGTCCCAACACTCCAGCTCCTGCCGAACCGCGGTCCGGCCCGCGTCATCCGATTCCAGCCAGTAGCGCGCCACCAGATCGAGCACCGGCGGGGGCTCGCCGATCAGCGGAGCATCCGGCGAGAGCACGCGCGCGACGTGCGCTTCGATCAGCTCGTCGCGGCGCTGCTGGAGCTCCTCGATCCGAAGCCGGAAGACCTCGCTCTCGATGGTCGTGTTGCGGGCGATGCGCCGGCGCACCTGGTCGAGCACCAGGCTGCGCGCGGAGCCGCGCTCCGGCAGCTTGCGGTAGATGCGGGCGGCCTGCCCGTTGGCCTCGTTGCTCTCAGCGTGCTCGACCAGCAGCCGGCCGATCTCGGCGTTCTCGAGGAAGATGCGCTTCAAGTGACGCAGACGCGGCGCGAACTCCTGCATCCTGCGATCGAACGCGGCCGGGTCGGACTGCTCGATCTCGCGCAGCAACTGAAACACGCGCGGCACGTGCTCGCGCGCGAAGCGCATCAGCTCGGGGGCTTCGCCGGGTGCGAGCGGACCAAGCTCCTGGCGAAGCGGGCGGAACGGGTTGCCGCCGGGGAGGATCCCCATGCTGCGCTCGCCGCCGCGATGGTCGCGCGGCCGGCCGCGCTCGTCGCGCTCGGTCCGCTGCGTGTCGGGCTCCAGCGGCGGGTCGCACGGCCGAGCCGCGAAATCCGCGCCGATCGACAGCCAGAGCATCGCACCGAGCACCGGCAGGCTGCGCCAGCCGCGAGTGGAAGATCGCCCTGCCTGCATGGAATTCACCTAGGCGCCCACCAGCGTATCGATCGCGTCGAACGACTCATCCAGCGTATCGAGCAATTCGCCGGCGTCGAGGTCGTGATCCCCCCCGTAATCGGGATCGAACACGCTCGCGTCGAACCTGATTCGCGTCGCCACCTGCTCGCTCGACATCGCCAGCGCATCCGCCCAGGCTTCGAGCGCCGCACCCGGGTTTTGCGCCACCTCGGCGACGCGCGGCGTCGTCCCGACGCGCAGCACGAAGAGCAGCGCCACCGCTGCCGCGGCCGCCGAGCCCAGCCCCTGCCACCGCCGCAGCCGCGCCGCGTGCCAGCGCGCCCCAGCGGCCCGCAACACTCGGGCGACCTTCGCGCTTAGCCCGGCGGGCGGCTCGCACGCGGGCAGGCGCGGCGCGATCAGCCGATATTCGCGCTCGACCTCGCGCTCCAGGTTGTCCAGCTCGTTGTTCACAACCTACTCCTCGCCTTCCAGTCGCTGCCGCAGCCTGGCCACGGCCCGATGCGCCCGAGCCAGCGCCGTTCCCAGCGGCACACCCAGCAGATCGGCAATCTCACGAAACGACAGATCGCCGTAATGCCTTAACAGCAGGATTTCGCGGTCGGCGTCGGTCAGCCCGGCGAGGCATGCGGCCAGACGCCCGTGCGACTCCTCGTTCATGGCCATCGTTTCCCCGTCGATCACACGTGGATCGACGCGCTCGGTGCTGCCGCCGCCCTCGTCGCTCTCCACCGAGCTCAGCGATGCGGACAATCCGCGGCGCCGCTGCCGCCGACGGTAGTCGCGCGCCAGGTTGGCCGCGATGCGAAACAGCCACGCTTCGAAGCGGCCCTGGTGATCGTAGTCTTCGATCGTGCGGATCACCCGCAGGAGCGTCTCCTGCACCAGGTCTTCGGCCTCGACGCGCGAGCTGGTCAGGCGCACCAGCAACCCGTAGAGACGAGCGCTGTACGCCTCCGCCAGCGCCGTCAGCGCGGCTGCATCGCGTCGGCGGGCACGCAGCAGCAACGCGTCCAGCTCGGGCGGATTCAACACGTTCTCTCAGTCTTGCCTAACGTCTGCCGGCGGACGGGATTGCCGCCCGTCCGGTCGGTGCCGGATTTCAACCCGTGGGCCGAATTCGGTCCGGATTTGCGCCACGCGGTCGAAGTCGGGCGCCTGACCGGTCCGGCGTCCATCGAGTCCGGAACCAAAACGAGCGCGCGACCAGCCCGGACCCGCCCGGGGGGCCGCGACTATCGTCCCCGACCCGGCGGTTCGCGGAAAGTGCCCCAGCGGACGTGACTTATCGGCGGGGCCCAGGCGGTGGACCCGGCGGAATCGACGCGGTGCTTCCCGAGATTCCTCAGCCCCTCACGGGGCTGGAACGCTGAGTCGACAGCATCCACGGGTTCCGGTCCCGGCGTACCGGGACCTCCACCCGTGGCTACACTCATCCGCCCCTCGCGGGGCGGCGAAGCGGGTAACCGCAACGCTTCCGACCAGTGGATCGACTGTGGCACCGGTTGAAAAACCGGTGCCACACGCAATCTCACCGGTTGCGAAATCCGTGCCGCAGGCAATCTCACCGGTTGAAAAACCGGTGCCACAGTGGCGTAGGTCGTGCCCCCCGCGCCCTGCCTCACGCCGGCACGAACGCCAGGTCCAGGATCGTGTTCGTCGGCTTCTTCGTGTTGAACACCGCCTTCACCGGCATGCCGATCTGCGGCTCGCCTTCCTTCAGCCAGCTCATCAGCTTCGTGCACACCCCGCCGATCTCGACCGAGATCAGTGGCGTGCCCGGCGGCAGCTTGAACAGCTCGCCCGGGTACTTGACCACGCTCCAGGTGTAGATCTTCCCGGTCTTCGAAGCCTCCACCCACTGCATGTCGTGCCAGCAGTCGGGGCACTCGCAGCGCGGCGGAATCCACAGCCGCTTCTCGCCGCACTTCGCGTTGCCGCAGCGCGTCGCCAGCAGCTTCCCCTCGCGCAGCCCGACGAAGAAGCGGCCCCAGCCGCCGTACGTGTGGAAGTGCGCCCAGGTCTTGGGGTTCTTGACGATCAACGGCTCCGGCTCGACCACTTCGAGCGTCGCGCTAGGCCATTCACGCAGCATTCAGCACCTCAGTTTCTCGAAGCGACGCGCGCTGCGTCGCGGAATCTCGACTCAGGCCAACCGCGGGTCGCCGCCCGCGCTCGTGCGACGTGCACGACCTCACGCCTTCTCCACGATCGCGCAGGTGACGTGGCTGCCGGTGCCCGCGTGGCTGATGGCACAGGCGCGCTTGGGGTTCTTCACTTGCAGGCTGCGCCAGTCGGCGGGCTTCTTCTTGCCGTAGCGCTCCCAGCGCTTCGGGTCACCGTGGAAGTGATCGTATTTGCCCTGAAGCTGCCAGAGCAGCTCGACGATCTGGAAGATGCCGGTGGCGCCGACGGCGTGCATCGTGCCGATCAGCCCGCCGGAGAGGTTGGTGGGCAGCTTGCCGTCCAGGTAGGCGTCGCCGGACTCGATGAACTCGCGGCCGCGGCCGTAGGGGCGCAAGCCGATGTCCTCGTAGGTCTGCACGTCGCTGATGGTGAAGGCGTCGTGCGTCTCGAGCAGGTCGAAGTCCGCGACCGGGTCCTGGATGCCGGCCATGTGGTAGGCCAGGTAGGCGGCCATGCGGCTGGCCAGGAACGAGCTGAAGCCCGGCCAGTCCTGCCGCTTGTGCGTGAAGTACTCCTTGTAGGTCGCTTCGGTCTCGTTGGGCAGCAGCAGGATCGGCATGTGGCGGCGGTCCGCGGTGCGCAGCGTGTGGGAGCCGCCGCAGATGGCCTTGAGCTGCACGGGCTGCTTGCAGAAGCGGTAGGCGGTTTCCTCGTCGCAGAGCAGCAGGACGGCGGCGCCGACGCTCATCACGCAGCACTCGAGGTAGCTGAGCGGGTGCGAGACGATGTCGTTGCTGAGCACGTCCTGAACGGTGTACTTGCCCGGGTTCTGGGCGTAGGGAGAGTAGTAGCCGTAGAGGTGGTTCTTGACGGCGATCTGCGCGAGGGTCTCGCGCGGGACCTCGTTCTCGTATTGATAGCGCTGCGCCATGAGCGCGTAATAGCTGGCGTACATCCAGCCCAGCTCGCTCTCGAAGTCCTTGCAGGCGGCGGAGGCGATGTACGAATTGCCCACCTTGGTGGAGACCTCGTCCATGCGCTCCCAGCCGACGACCGGCACGCAGCTCGCGTAGCCGCTGGCGACGGCCTGGGCCGCGGCCAGCACGGCCGAGCCGCCGGTCGCGCCGCCGGTCTTGACCTCGATGTTCCCCAGCGGATCGAAGCCCAGGTAATCGTGCACCTTGGCCGCCGCGAGAAGCTGGTCGCCGAAGTGGTCGGCGAACTGGGAGTAGACGCACCAGTTGACGCTGCGGCGGATTTCCTCGGGATCGACCTTGAGGTCGTTCTCCTCCACCGCCATGCGCAGCGCCTCGGTGCAGAGCTGGCAGGTGTTTTTCTCGGGGTAGCGCTTTCGGAAGTCGGTCAGACCGCCGGCGATGATGTAGACCGGGCGTTCGAAGCGTGGGATGCGGAGATTTCCTGGGCCGAATTTGATCATGCGGATGCCCCTCAATGCGGGGAGCGGGGGAGGCGAGCTCGGGGGCGTCTGTGCGGACGCGGACCGCGCCAGAACGCGCTTCAGGCGCCGCCGGCTGCGCCGGCCGCTCTGGGCGCATCATCCGGGACGCGGCGGCGAAAGACAAGGCGTCGACGGCGCGGGAGTCCCGCCGAATGGAGCGCCGCGGACCCGCGTGCGGTCGTCGGCCGGCGTTTGAAGAACGCGCGGGCAACTCGGCATTCGGCCCACGCGTGCGTGCCGCTACAATCCGGGTCTCAGAGAGGCGAATGTTCGGCACGCGCGGCGCGCGGCGGGCTGAACGACGATTCACGCGCGCCCGACATCGCAACCGCGCCGATCGAACCGTCGGAGGCGAGGATGACTGCGCTACAGCCGGATGACCAGCAGCTCCTGATCAGCGCGGTGCGCGACTTCGCGCGCGCCGAGTTGATTGATCGCGACCGGGTCTGGGATGAGACCGAAACCTCCTGCTGCACCGAGTTCGAGACGGTCCACGGCCTGGGGTTGCTGTCGCTCCGCGTTCCCGAGCAGGACGGTGGACTCGACTGCCCCTTTGTGCCCTACGCCGCGATCATCCGCGAGCTCTCCTACGCCTCTCCCAGTGTAGCGGTGACGGTCGCGGTGCATACGATGGTCTGCGAGATCGTGCGGCGATTCGCGGCGCCGCCCGTTCAGCGCCGCATGCTGCCCATCCTCGCGCAGCTCGGCAATCTCGCCGCGTTTGCGATCTCCGAGCCTAACGCCGGCAGCGACCCGGGCGCGGCGCAGACGCGCGCGCAACGCGCGGACGGCGGCTGGAAGCTCACCGGACCCAAGATGTGGGTCACGAACGGAATCAACGGCCGCTGGTTCGTCGTACTGGCGCGCACCGACCCCAACGACGGCGCGCGCGAACTATCCATGTTTCTCATGGACGCTCAGCAGCCCGGCGTCGTCCGCCGGCCGATTCACGGGAAAATGGGCATCCGCGGCAGCGAAACCGCCGAGATGAGCCTCGAAGAGGCCTTCATTCCAGACGATCACCTGCTAGGCGAGCCCGGCTGGGGCCTGCGCATCGCGCTCAGCGCCCTCGACGGCGGGCGCATCGGCATCGCCAGCCAGGCGCTGGGGATCGCCAGTGCGGCGTGCGACCTGATGCGCGAGTATTCGTGCCATCGCGAGCAGTTCGGCGCGCCGATCTCGTCGTTTCAGGCGATTCAATGGATGCTCGCGGACTCCGCCGTCGAGATCGCCGCCGCCCAGAAGCTGATCGATCGCGCCGCCTGGCTGAAGGATCAGGGCCGTGCCCACACCAGCGAAGCCAGCATGGCCAAGCTGTTCGCCAGCGAGGCCGCCGCCCGCATTGTGGATCGGGCGGTGCAGTCTCACGGCGGCTATGGCTTTGTGCGCGAGTTTCGCGTGGAACAGCTCTATCGCGACGCCCGCATCACCCGCCTCTACGAGGGAACCAGCGAAATTCAACGCGTCGTGATCGCGCGAAACCTTCTGCGGGACTGAGGTTTACACCCCGCGCAGCTACGGCACCGCGCCCACGCACTCGTATACCACGGCGGCCAGCGGCGGCAGGCTCAATTGCAGCGACTGCGGATGGCCGTGCCAGCCGACCGGGTCGCTGCTCACTTCGTTCGCGTGCGGGAAGCTGCTCCCGCCGTAACGCAGATCGTCGCTGTTCAGCCGCAGGCGGTAGCGTCCGGGCAGGGGCGCGCCGACGCGGTAGTGCGCCCGCGGCACGGGGGTCATGTTCAGCACGACGACGATGTGCTGGTCGCCGCTGCGCCGGACGAACGAGTAGACCGAATTGTCGGCGTCGCTGCAATCGATCCACCAGAATGCGTCGTGGTCGGGGTCGCCGCGCCAGAGGGCCGGCGTTGCGAGGTAGAGTCGGCCCAAGTCCTGCATGAATCGTTGCAGGGCGGCGCGTTCGGGCATCTGGGCGAGCCCCCAGTCGAGCCCGATTTCTGAACACCATTCGTACCAGGGCGCCAGCTCGGTGCCCATGAAGAGCAGGATCTTGCCGGGCCGCGCGTACTGGTACGCCAGCAGCGTCCGCAGGTTGGCGAACTTCTGCCAGAGATCGCCGGGCATCTTCTCCAGCAGCGTGCGCTTGCCGTGCACCACCTCGTCGTGCGAGAGCGGGTTGATGAAGCGCTCGCTGTATTCGTAGATCATCGAGAAGGTCAGGTCGTGGTGATGCCAGCGGCGGTGGATCGGCTCCTTGGAAAAGTAGAGCAGCGTGTCGTGCATCCAGCCCATGTTCCACTTGAACGTGAACCCCAGGCCGCCCTGATCCACCGGGGCGGTTACGCCGCCCCAGGCGGTCGATTCCTCCGCGACCATGATGCAGCCCGCGGCCTCGCGGTGCACCGTCGCGTTAACGAAACGCAAAAAGTCGATCGCCTCGATGTTCTCGCGCCCGCCGTAGCGGTTCGGCAGCCACTCGCCTTGCTTGCGGCTGTAGTCGAGGTAGAGCATGCTGGCGACGGCATCGACGCGCAGCCCGTCGACGTGGAACTCTTTGAGCCAGTAGAGCGCGTTGGAGACCAGGAAGCTGCGCACCTCGGGCCGGCCGTAGTTGAAGATCAGGGTGCCCCAGTCGGGGTGTTCGCCCAGGCGCGGATCGTCGTGTTCGTACAGCGCGGTGCCGTCGAAGCGGCGCAGGGCGAAATCGTCCTTGGGAAAGTGCCCGGGCACCCAGTCGAGAATTACGCCGACGTCGTGCTGGTGGCAGTAGTCGATCAGGTAGCGCAGGTCGTCCGGGTCACCGAAGCGCGCCGTGGGGGCGTAATAGCCGGAGACCTGGTACCCCCAGGACGGGCCGAACGGGTGCTCCGACAGCGGCAGGGGCTCGATGTGCGTGAAACCGAAGCGCTTGACGTGCTCGACCAGCCGCGGGGCCATCTCGCGATAGCTCAGTGGACGGCGGCCGTCGTGCGTCCAGCGCCACGAGCCGAAATGGACCTCGTAGACGGCCATCGGCTCGCGGGTCCAGTCGCGCGTGGCGCGGCGCTGCATCCAGTCCTGGTCCTTCCACTCGTGCTTGCTCTCGAAGACGCGCGACGCCGTTCCGGGCGGCGGTTCCATCCAGTTGGCGCACGGATCGGTCTTGATCCGCAGCTCGCCGGCGCGGGTCTTGAGCTCGAATTTGTAGAGCTGGCCGCTGTGGGCGTGTGGGATGAAGAGCTCAAAGACGCCCGAGCTGCCCATCTGCCGCATCGGGAACAGCCGCCCGTCCCAGAAGGTGAAATCCGAGAGCAGGCTGACGCGCACCGCATTCGGCGCCCAGACCGCGAACGCCACGCCTTTCACCCCGTCCATCGTTCGGACGCGCGCCCCGAGCACCTCCCAGAGCCGCAGGTGCGTGCCTTCGTTGAACAGGTGCAGATCGACGTCGCCCAGTGTCGGCGTGAAGCGGTAGGGATCGTCGCGCTCCCAGCTCGCGCCGTCGGGGAAGGTGAATCGAAGCCGGTAGCGGAACGGCATGTGGGCGTGCGGCACGAAGACCGCGAAGAGCCCGCCCTCGTCGACACGCGGCATCTCCAGCGCGCTTCCGCTGCGCCGCAGCAGCTCGACGCGCCGGGCCGCGTGATGCAGCGCGCGAACCACCACGCCCGCGACACCGTCGGCGGTGGCCGGATGAGCCCCCAGCAGGGCATGCGGGTCGCTGTGCTCGCCGGAGATCAGCCTCGCGACCTGGTCCGGATCACCAGCGAGGCCGGCGAGCGCTGCGCTGTCCGTCACTTCGTTCGCCCTGTCCATTGGTTTCGACATACTCCAGCAGAACCAGCGTGTGGCCGGACACGCTGAATTGCAGCGGGTCCACGAACCGCCTTCCGGGCCGCGCCGTGTTCATCACCTCGCGCCAGAGACCCGGCTCCTCGAGCGTCGGCAGCATGACCTCGACGGCCGCTTCGTCCGCATTGAGGAACAGATAGAGCGTGTTGCCGGTCACGAGCTGACCGCGCTCGTCCACGTCGTCCGTCGCCTGCCCGTGAATCAGCATTCCCAGCGTGCGGCGGTTGCCGTCCGACCAGTCTTCGCCGCTCATCTCGCGCCCATCCGGGCGAAACCAGGTCAGGTCCTTCGCGTCGGCGCCCTCGATCGGCGCTCCGCGGAAGAACGCCCGTCGGCGCAGCACGCCGTTGGCCTTGCGAACCGCGAAGACGCGCCGCGCGAAGTCGAGCAGGTCGTGCTGCGCATCGCTCAAGTTCCAGTTCACCCAGTTCACGTCGCTGTCGTGGCAATAGGCGTTGTTGTTGCCGCGCTGGGTGCGGCCCATCTCGTCGCCCGCCGTGATCATCGGCACGCCCTGGGAGAACGCCAGCGTCGCCAGCAGGTTGCGCTTGGCGCGCTCGCGCAGGTCGTTCACGGCAGCGTCGTCGGTCGGGCCTTCGACGCCCCAGTTGCGGCTGAGGTTCTCGTTGTGCCCGTCCTGGCCGTTCTCGCCGTTGGCTTCGTTGTGCTTGTGCTCGTAGCTGACGAGATCGTGCAGGGTGAAGCCGTCATGGCAGCAGATGAAGTTGATGCTGCCGAAGGTGTGCCGGCGGCGCGGCGAGTACAGGTCGCTGCTGCCGGCGATGCGCGTGGCCAGCTCCGCCACCTGACCCGGGTCGCCGCGCCAGAAGCGCCGCATCGTATCGCGGTAGCGGCCGTTCCATTCCGACCAGCCGGCCGGAAAATTCCCGACCTGGTAGCCGCCCACGCCAAGGTCCCAGGGCTCGGCGATCAGCTTGACCTGCGAGAGCAGTGGATCCTGCTGCACCATCGCGAAGAAGCGTCCCAGCCGGTCGACCTCGTGCAGCTCGCGCGCCAGGGCCGGTGCGAGGTCGAAGCGGAAGCCGTCGACGTGCATCTCGCGCACCCAGTAGCGCAGGCTGTCCATGATGAGCTGGATCGTGCGCGGATGAAGCATGTTCAGACTGTTGCCGCAGCCGGTGAAGTCGAGGTAGTAGCGCGGGCGGTCGGGGTCGAGCCGGTAATAGGTGCTGTTGTCGATGCCGCGGAAGCTGAGCGTCGGACCGAGGTGGCTGCCTTCGCCGGTGTGGTTGTAGACGACGTCGAGAATGACCTCGATCCCGGCGCTGTGGAAGCGCTTCACCATCGACTTGAATTCGTACACCTGCTCGCCGCGCCAGCCGACCGAAAAGCGCGTGTCCGGCGCGAAGAAGCCGATCGTGTGATAGCCCCAGTAGTTCGTCAGCCCGCGGTCCAGCAGGTGACGCTCGACGATGCACTGGTGCACCGGCATCAGCTCCACCGCCGTCACGCCCAGCTTGGTCAGGTGATCCAGGAACGCGTCGCTAGCCAGGCCCAGATACGTCCCGCGCTGCTTCTCCGGAACCAGCGGATGCCGATACGTCGTGCCCTTGACGTGGCATTCGTAGAGGACGGTTTGTGTCCAGGGCACGCGCGGCGGGCGGTCGTCGCCCCAGGTGAACGCGGAGTCGATCACGATCGACTTGGGCGCATGCGGGGCGCTGTCGCGCGCATCGAAGCTCAGGTCGTCTTGCGGACGCTGCGCCACGAACCCGAACAGCGCGTCGTTCCACTCGACGCCGCTGGCCAGCGCCTTGGCGTACGGGTCGATCAGCAGCTTGTGCGGGTTGAAGCGGTGGCCGAGCTCGGGCGCGTGGGGACCGTAGACGCGGTAGCCGTACAAGGCTCCCGGCCGCAGGTCGGGCAGGTAGCAATGCCAGACGCGGTGCGTCCGCTCACGCACGGGGATTCGAGCGATTTCCTCGGCCCCGCGCGGCCGGTCGAACAGGCACAGCTCCACGTGGGTCGCGTTTTCGCTGAAGAGCGCAAAGTTGACGCCCTCTCCGTCCCAGGTGGCCCCCAGGGGGTAGGGTTGGCCCGGCCAGACTCGCATTCCTGCCGCTCCCGTGGTCGCTGCGAGCCCGGCGCCGCGCGCCGTCCCGCCGCGAGCGGATTGGTATACTTGCCGACGCCGGGATTGTCGAGCAGCAGAGACTCCCGGCGTGCTCTCCGCGCGGCCGTCGACCGATCAGGCGCTCGCAGGCAACGGGTGCCGGCGTCGCCCGATACTCCATCGGCAGTTCCCCGGTGGCTGCCTCGCGGCCGCGCTCGCAAGGAATCGCAACATGTCCTACGCCGTAAAGGCTGTCGAAGTCTGGGCCGGCGACGTTCGCAACAAGCCGGGAATGCTCGCGCGCATTCTGGAGGCGCTCACGCAGGCGGGCGCTGAGCTCGAGTTTATCGTCGCCCGCCGGCTGACCGAGAACACGTCGCGTGTTTTCGTCGCACCGTTGAAGGGAAAGAAGCAGCGCCAGGCCGCCGACGCGGTCGGCCTCGTCCCCGCGGTCGGCATGCACTCGCTGCGCATCGAGGGGCCCGACCGCGGCGGACTCGGCGCGGGCATCTGCCGCGCCGTCGCAGACGCGGGCTTGAATATCCGCGGATTCAGCGCCGCGGCGTTCGGCAAGAAGATGGTCAACTACCTGGCGTTCTCGAGCGAAGCCGAGGTGCAAGCCGCGGGGAAGGCGCTGCGCAAGATTCTGCGCCGCCGCTGAGCGCTTTCCGGGCCGCTCAGGCGACGCGCCGGGCTGTCCGTGAGCGCGCCGGCGACCGCTGCTCGCGGCGGCTGGCGACACGTGCGCCCCCATCCGCCGTAGAATGCCGCCAGGAGGAACGCCCATGCCCGCCGGCACGCCCCCACGCACGATCCGCGCTCCGCGCGGCAGCATGCTCACCTGCAAAGGCTGGCTTCAGGAAGCCGCGCTGCGCATGCTGATGAACAACCTCGACCCCGAGGTCGCCGAGCTGCCCGAGCAGCTCATCGTGTACGGCGGAAGCGGAAAGGCCGCGCGAAGCTGGCCCGATTTCGACCGCATCGTCGCCACGCTCAAGCGGCTGGAGGGGGACGAGACGCTGCTGGTGCAGAGCGGCCGCGCGGTGGGCGTGATCAAGACGCACGCCGACGCGCCGCGCGTGCTCATCAGCAACAGCATGCTCGTGCCGAAGTGGGCGACCTGGGACGAATTCCGCAGGCTCGAAGCCGCCGGCCTGATCATGTTCGGGCAGATGACCGCGGGCTCGTGGATCTACATCGGCACGCAGGGCATCCTCCAGGGCACGTACGAGACCTTCGCCGCCTGTGCCGAAAGACACTTCGGCGGCTCGCTGGCCGGCCGGCTGGTCGTCAGCGGCGGGCTCGGCGGAATGGGCGGCGCCCAGCCGCTGGCCGCGACGTTCAACGGCGCCGCGTTTCTCGGCGCCGACGTCGATCGCGCCCGCATCGAAAAACGCCTGCACACGCGCTATTGCGACAAGATGTCCGACCGGATCGACGAAGCGCTGGGGTGGGTGCTGGACGCGAAGGCGAACAAGCAGGCGCTGTCCGTCGGGCTGGTTGCGAACATCGCCGACGTGCTCGCCGAGCTGATCCGCCGCAACATCACGCCGGACGTGCTCACCGACCAGACCTCGGCGCATGACCCGCTCAACGGCTACGTGCCGAACGGCAGACCCGCCGGACCGGAGGCCCGAAGGGCCGGCGGAGGCGATCCGAGCGCGGCTCGCAGCGGGGCGGACCGCTGGAGCGACGAAGCCTACGCGCGAGTGCTTCGCCTGCGCCGCGACGACCCGAGCGAATACGCGCGGCAGTCGTTCCGCACGATGGCCGAGCACGTCGCCTGCATGCTCGAACTGCAACGCCGCGGCGCGGTCACCTTCGACTACGGCAACAATCTGCGCGGGCACGCGCAGGAGGCCGTCGAGCGCGGCGCGGTCGATGCGGCGGAACTGGCCGCCCGATTCCCCGGCGGCAACTCGTCGTTTGATCCGTTTGCGATTCCCGGATTCGTGCCGGAGTACATTCGTCCGCTGTTTTGCCAGGGCAGCGGGCCGTTCCGCTGGGCGGCGCTGTCGGGCGATCCGAACGACATTGGCGTGACCGACCAGGCCGTGCTCGACACCTTCCCGCGCGAGGAGCACCTCTGCCGCTGGATTCGCCTGGCCGGCGAGAAGGTCGCGTTCCAGGGTCTGCCCGCGCGCATCTGCTGGCTCAAATACGGCCAGCGCGCGACGATGGGGCTGATCTTCAACAAGCTGGTGCGCGACGGCAGCGTGGCGGCGCCGATCGTCATCGGCCGCGATCATCTTGATTGCGGCAGCGTCGCGTCGCCCAACCGCGAGACCGAGGCGATGAAGGACGGCTCGGACGCCATCGCCGACTGGCCGATTCTCAACGCGCTGGTCAACACGGCCTGCGGCGCGAGCTGGGTGAGCGTGCATCACGGCGGCGGCGTGGGCATCGGCTACTCGATCCACGCGGGCCAGGTGATCGTCTGCGACGGCTCGGACGACGCCGACCGCCGCATCCAGCGCGTGCTGACGGCCGACCCGGCGATGGGCGTGCTCCGGCACGCGGATGCGGGCTACGACGAGGCCCAGCGCGTGGCGCGCGAGCGCGGGGTGGACTTGGCGCGGTGAGGCCATCCGCGCACCTGGACGACCGCTGATTGTTCGCGCCTCCTGGCGAAAGGAGTTCGCAGTGTCGCAGGCACACCCTATCCGCGACCAGGTCCGCGAGGCCTACTCCGCCGCCGCCCGCGCGCCGAATGCTGAGCATCCCTTCCCCGTCGGCCGCGCGTTTGCCGAGAGCGTCGGCTATCCCGCCGCGCTGCTGGATGTGCTTCCCGCGGCGGCGGTCGATGCGTTTGCCGGCGTATCGAACGTGTCGATCTTCGCCGAGATTCCCGCCGGGGCGAGCGTGCTTGATCTGGGCTGCGGCGGCGGGCTGGATACGCTGATCGCCGCCCGCCGAACCGGACCCACGGGCCGCGTTGTGGGCGTCGACTTCAGCGATGCGATGCTGGGGCGCGCCCGCCAGGCTGTGATCGAAACCGGCGCCGGAAACATTGAGTTGCGACGGGCCGACGCCGAGGCGCTGCCGCTGGCGGACGCGTCGATCGACGTGGCCCTGGTCAACGGCATCTTCAACCTGAACCCGGCGCGCGCGGCGATCTTCGGCGAGCTGGCCCGCGTCGTGCGGCCCGGCGGCACGGCCTGGGCCGCGGAGCTGATTCTGACCGCGCCGCTGCCCGCCGAGCAGACCTGCGATCCCACCAACTGGTTCGCCTGAGTCGCCGGGGCTCGGGAAGGCGTGACCTTCCAGAATGAGTTCCGCGCGGCCGGCTTCGCGCGCGTAAACGTGCTGCGCACGCTGCGCAACGCGCGGACGTCGAACCCGCGCGTCGTTGCGGCGGAGCTCGTCGCGCGGCGCTAGCCGGGTCCGCACGCCAACGGCTGCCCTTCCTGCGGCTACGACCTGCGCGGCAACGTCAGCGACGTCTGCTCGGAGTGCGGATACGTTTCGGAAGGTCCGAGAGCCCGCGAAACAAGCGTCGCGCGGGATCGTGCTGCACGGATATCGGCCGCCGGCACTTCGCCTCGGATAATCAGGAAATCCTGATTGCGTCTGCCTGGGTACGAAGCGCCGCTTTCCGTTAAGTGCAGCCGCGCGGACGCGCCTCCCCAGCGCCTATCGGCCCGATTCACCGCGCGCAGGTTTCCTCGGACCCGCCGCTTGGCTTCCGCGCGAATGGCGTTTGATCCCGCCGGTGCGGGCTTCCTAGAGTCCGTCGAGTTGCCCATCGGGGGCGCCCAACGGCGCGGGGCAACCCGTCGCTCGAATCGCCGAGCGACCGCACCACGGCGACCGGCGCGGCCGCCGCGTTGCGGGGATCACACGAGACCCGCTCGGTCGGGTCAGGGGAGATGAAGTCATGCGGAAGTTCGCGTTCATTGCTGCGATGCTGGCGTCGTCGTTCGCGTTCGCGGGCCAGGTGCGGCTGAATGCCAACAGCTTCGGCACGACGCCCGGCGGCGAGTTCATCCTCACCGTCACCGACGGGTTCGACTCGTTCGCACCCGGCACGCAGTTTCGCAGCTACTGCCTTGAAATGAATGAGTACGTCCGCAACGGCGGAACGTATTACGTCGAAGTCAACACCGCGGCCGTCAGCGGCGGCGTGGGCGGCGGTAACCCGGACCCGCTCGATCGTCGCAGCGCCTACCTGTACAGCCAGTTCGCCGCCTCGGTGCACAACCACGCCGGCGCCGATGCGCTTCAGAAAGCCTTCTGGACCATCGAGCAGGAAGCCAACTACTCCTCGCACGTCATCGGCGACGTGTTCGGCATCGGCCTGGGTGCGCACGCCACCATCGGCGATCTGATCGCGTGGGCTGACGCGCATGCTCCGCAGGGCATCGGCAACGTCCGCGTGCTGAACATGTACAACACCGTCGATTCGCGCGGCCGCATGAGCGGCCATGCTCAGGACATGCTGATGGCGGTGGTTCCGGCGCCGGCTGCCGGCCTGCTGGGCGGCCTGGGCCTGAGCGCGATCGCGGCGCTGCGTCGCCGGCTCGCGTAGCGGCTCGAACCTCTCTTCTACGCAACGACTCCCAGGCGCCGTCGGCGACGCCTGGGAGTTCGCGCGTTCCAGAGGAGGCGGAAGTCTCGGGTGCCTAGCGCCGCCGCAGAAACGCGGCGCACGACGCGAGCAGCAGCGACCAGGTCGCCGGCTCGGGCACTTCGGTGATGATGCGAATCTGGTCACGCTCCAGGAACGAGAGCGTGCAGACATAGACCGTGTGGCGGTCCGGGCTCAGCTCGATCGGGCATTCGATCAGCTCGGCGCCGCGCTGCGCGTCGTTGGGAACGCCGGTGGTGTAAATCGTGCCCGGGTTGCCCAGCAGCGGGTCACTGTCGGTGAGCTTGTCGCTGGTCACGATGATGCCGAGCACCGGCTGGCCGAACGTGATCGATCCCTCCAGTCGCGGCACGCCCGGATCGCGCTTGTCATTGTCGGCGTGCACGAAATAGCTGCTGACGAGCGTGCCCGCGGGCAGGAACGCATTCACCAGGTCACCCGGGTCGTCGTAGATGCCGGGGTCGACGATGTCGACCGCGAGGTCGTTGGGCAGCGTCCGCGTCCGCTCCTCGAAGAAGTACATCGTCAAGTCGCTTTCCAGCGCATCCTCGGAGACGTCCGGCGGCGGCGGATCGAGCACGGTGATCTGCCCGAAGACCGTGTACCCGCCGCGATCGACTCCCGCCCAGGCCGCAGTGGCCAGGCCGACGGGAATCAGCACGACTATTGTCCGTCGCATGCGTGCCGCAGTCTGCATGAGTCAACCCCCCGTACCTGCGGTGGCCGCGCGCATCCGCCGCGCGGGCGGCGCACACTCAGGCACACCACTCGCGCGATGCTAACGGGCCGGCCAGACTTCAGAAGATCGAATCCCCCGAGGCGGGACGCACGAATTGAAGGGTGCGACCGGCCTCCTCCCGCAGAAAGGCACGATAACACCCGGCCACACGAAAAGTCAATCAAAAACTAACTTATCCGATACCTGACTCTTGAGTCCGCAAGTGTTTTCAGGCGTGCGCGCCGCAGCGCCAAACCCTCCCCCGGCGCGGTATCATCCCTCGGTCCGAGCGGGCCAGGCGGCCGCGGACGAGTTGCAGCTCGGCGTTCCGCCGGTGCGGCGACGCGTTCGAGGAAAGTCCGGACTGGAAAGGGTACGGTGGTGGCTAACGGCCACCGGGGGCGACCCCAGGGAAAGTGCCACAGAAAACAAACCGCCGATGGGTGTCGCCCTCGAGACGGCATCACAGGCAAGGGTGAAATGGTGCGGTAAGAGCGCACCGCGCGGCTGGCGACAGTCGCGGCAGGGCAAACCCCACCGCCAGCAAGCCCAAATAGGGGGCGAGAGTCGACCCGGCTCGAAACCCGCGCCGCTTGCGGCGCGGCCAGCCCCGGGTAGGGTGCTCGAGCCCGGCGGCAACGTCGGGCCCAGATGAATGGCCGCCGCCCGGCTCGTCCGGGAACAGAATCCGGCTTACCGGCCCGCTCGGAAGTTTTCTATTCGCCGACTCGCAAGAGCAGCGCGCGATAGGGGTGGCTCCCCGCCGTTCACCGCCGGGCCCGCACATCAGCGGCCTGCAAGCAGTGCCGCAGCGAGATCTTCCGGCCGGTCGAATAGGGCGTGGGCGCCCGCGGAGACCAGTTCGTCCACCGGTCGGTATCCCCAGGCGACTCCGAGCGGGATCAGTCCGCCTCGACGCGCCGTTTCCACGTCGGTGGCGGTGTCGCCGATCAGACAGGTCTCGCGCGGCGCGACGCCCAGCTTTTCGCACAGGCGTAACGCGAGGGTTGGGTCAGGCTTGCGTTCGGCTTCGAGGACATAGCCCTGCACTTCCGCGAACTCGCGCTGCGGCCAGAAGCGATGCACGAGCAGCGTCGTCATGTCATGGGGCTTGTTGGAGAGAACCGCCAGCGGCAGCCCGGCGCGGTGCAGCGTGGCGATCAGCCCGGGGACGCCGGCGAACGGGGCGGTGAATCGCTCGGGTCGTGTCCGATAGCGGGCACGGGACAGCTCGATCAGCCGGCCGAGCAGTTCGGGGTGCCTGTCGGCCAACGCCCGCTCGCACAGCTTGATAATGCCCTCGCCGACCATGTATCGGTAGCGATCAAGCGGAAACGTTTCGAGACCGAGCAGTTCCAGGCATTCGTTCAGGGACTCGCCGACGTCGCGAAGCGAGTCGAGCAGCGTCCCGTCGAGGTCGAAAATACAGGCTTGCGGGGGGGGCAGAAAGCGTTTCGCCATGGAAAATCTCCGCGCCCGGCGGACCTCGGGCCGGCCGCAACCTCTTGCGGCGCAAGTTCGTATAATATGAACAGATGCGATGGTCTTCCACGCCGGCCCGGCGAGGCCGAGCAGGACCGCAAGGGCAGGAGTCTTACCGATGACGTTTCTTCGCAACCTCAGCGCGCTCGTGCTGTCCGCGCTGTTCGTGCTGATGGTGCCTTACGCGGCGCTGGCCCAAGGCGATGACCAGGATCCGCCGCAGAACGCCTACACGGCCCTGCTCGACAACGTTGATTTTCTGGTCGACAACTACTCGAACTTCCTGGCTCGCAAGTACAGCCTGACGGACCAGCAGCTTGAACACACCGGCCAGATGCTGCGCGAGCGCTCGCACGCGTTTCTCGATAAGCACGAGGACGAACTTCGCACGCTGGTGGCGCGGCTGTTCGAAGTGCGCGCCGGGGCCGAGATGTCGCCGGAAGAGCTGAGGGAGTGGGGCACGCAGGTGGCCCCGCTGTACTTCGAGGCCAAGGACCTGATCGTCAAGGGCAACGAAGATTGGCGCGGCATGCTCACCGATGAGCAGAAGACCATTCACGACGGCGATCTGAAGATGATGTCCGACAGCTTCGCCACCACCGAGGAGCAGCTCAATCGGATTGTCGACGGCAAGATGACCGTCGACGAGTTTCGCAATCCCCGCAAGCTCGCGCAGCGAAACCGCAAGCCGCGCCAGCAGGCCGCCGTGCAGAACGAGCCCGGCGTCGCGCGCTCCGACCCTTCGCTGGAGGCGCCCGAAGTCGTGGTCGAGCCGCCGGCCGTTCCGGCTCGGCCCGAACGTCCGCAGCGGCTGGGCCGCGGCGCGCCGCCGATGCCCCCCGGCGGCGACGCCAACGCGGAGGTGTCGCACGAAGCGGGCGGCGAGTCCCCCGGGCAGGTCATTCGTCCTCCGGGCCAGTCCGGCGCGTCACGCGTCGGGCGCCCCGACAGCGGCGATAGCGGCGGCCGAGACGCCGCGCGCGTCAGCCGCGGCCGCACGCGCGGGTCGGCCAGCGGAAAAGACTGGGAAACGCGCTGGGATCAGTACGTCCGCGAGTTCATCGAACGCTACGAGCTGAACGACGCTCAGCAGCAGCAGGCCCAGTCCATCCTGAAGGACTGCAAGGCCCGTGGCGGACAGCTCATGGCGTCCAAGAAGGCGGAGTTCGACGCCATCGACGCCCGCACCGCCGAGCTGAACAAGAGCGGCGACAAAAACAAGAGCCAGACGTTGGCTGAGCTCTCGAAAAAGCGGACGGCGCTGCGCGCGCCGCTGGACGACATTTTTGAGAAGCAGCTCAAGCCGCGGCTCGACCGGCTGCTGACGCGCGCCCAACGCAAAGCCGGCGACGCGAAGAAGCCGTCCGGACGGGCCGGACGAGCGACGGACGCGCCGACTCGAGAGCGCAGTGCGAAGCCCGAATCGCCGAAGGCGCAGCCGGAAGGAATCCCGCCGGAAGCGCAGGAATCGCCTGAAGAGCCGGGCTCGACCGACCCGGAACCTCAGCCGGAGCCCCAGCCCGAACCGGAGCACCCATAAACCGCGCACGCCGAGAGTAGCTGAACGCGCTGCCGCATTTCGCCGATGCTCCTATCATCCGCGGCGGTCCGCCGGACCGCGCGGAGCTCACGCGCGTAGCCGCCGTGACGAGCCGAGATTACGATGGCCCCGTAGATTCCGGGCCGACGAGAGCGAGGAGACAGGCATGCGTGGTTTGCTGCAGCGCGGTCGGATCGGGCTGGTCGCGGCTTCCCTGGGCGGCAGCGTGCTCGTGCTGGAAGGATGCGATCCAAACGTCCGCACCACGGTTCTCAGCGGCGTCGAGGGAGCGTCAACGACGCTGATGACGACCGTGATTCAGGCTTTCTTCGAGTCCCTGCTGGCCCAGGATGAAGGGGATCCGACCATTGTGCTGAATTCGGCCGCACACGAGCTCGCCCTGTTCGGATAGGGAACGCGCCTCACGCGGCTGTGTTCAACCGCCTTCCGCACCCGCCGGAACCGCCGATTCCTTGCGAGCCAGACGCGTTTGCGCCATCTGGATCGCCAGCCGGATCGCCGCGGTCATACTTCCCGGGTTGGCCCGGTTCTTTCCCGCGATCTCGAAGGCCGTGCCGTGGTCAGGGCTGGTGCGAATGACCGGCAGCCCGAGCGTCACGTTGACCGCTTCGTGAAACGAGCGCATCTTCACCGGGATCAGCCCCTGATCGTGATACATCGCGACCACGCCGTCGAAACGGCTGAGCATCTCCGGCGTGAAGGCGGTATCGGCGGGCAGCGGGCCGCTGACGTCCAGGCCCGCCGCGCGCGCCATGGTGACCGCCGGCTCAATGATCCGCAGTTCCTCGTCGCCCAGCAGCCCTTTCTCGCCCGCGTGTGGATTCAGTCCGAGCACCGCCAGCCGCGGGCGCACGATGCCGAACCACTCGCGCAGGGCCTGGTCCAGCAGGTCGATCGGCTGGTGCACCAGGCCGATGGTGAATTCGTTGCGCAGCTCGAACAGCGGCACATGATCGCTCGCCAGCGCCACGCGCAGGTCGCCGGCGACAAACGCCATGCAGATGCGGCGAGTTTCGAAGCGCTGCGCGAGAAAGTCGGTGTGACCGCGGTAGCGGTGCCGCGCGAGGTGCCAGGCTTCCTTGCAGATCGGGGCCGTCACGAGCGCGTCGATCTGGCCTGCCCGCAGGTGCGTCACCGCCGCCTCGACGAATCGGAAGGAAGCGTGACCGGAGAGCTCCTCGGCGCCGCGCTCGCCGTTGAGGTGGACCGGGGGGAACTCGTCGAAGTCCGCCACGAGCACGCCGCGGCCGACGCGCGGCCGGCCGTCATAGGGCTCGCGCCACCAGAAGGCGCTTAGTTCCGCCTGGTCGGCGGCCACTTCGAGCACGTCGTGGAGTCCGAAGATGATGTAGCGCGCCTGGGACCGCAGCGCCGCATCCGACAGGGCCTTGACGATCACCTCCGGGCCGATGCCGAGCGGGTCGCCCATCGAAATCCCGATCACCGGCTTGTAGTCCCCGCGCGCGGGAACGGAGCCGTTCATGGCGCGAATCCGTTTTCGCGAAGCCGCTCGAGCGTCAGACCGGCCGTTTCACCGCCGCCCGTTCCAACCAGCTCCTCCAGCCGCGCGATCGTCAGGCGCGCGAGGATGTCGGTTTCGAGGTTTGCGGGCGCGCCCGGTTCGTATTTGCCCAGCGTTGTTCGCTCCAGCGTCGCCGGAATCAGTGCGACCGAGAAGCACGCGCCGCTCACGGCCGCGATCGTCAGGCTCGTGCCGTCGATCGCGATGGAGCCCTTGCGCACGATATATGGCCGCAGCCCGGCGGGGGGCTCGATCCAGAGGATCCACTCGCCGCCGGCGCGTTCGACGCGTCGCACCTGGCCGACGCCGTCGACGTGTCCCTGCACGAAATGTCCGTCGATGCGGTCGCCGACGCGCAGCGCGCGTTCGAGATTGACCGGCTGATCGGCTTCGAGCGCGCCCAACGTCGTGTTGCGGAGCGTTTCGGGAATGACGTCGAATCCGGCCTGGTCGGCCGCCTGGTCGACCAGCGTCAGGCAGACGCCCTGCACGGCGACGCTCGCTCCGGGCGGCAAATCGGCGAAGTAGCCGTGCGGCGCGGCGAGCGTCAGGCGCGCCGCCTCGCCGGCCCGGGCGCGGCGTGTCACGGCGCTGCGCGCGACGACTCGGCCGATCGTCTCGACTATTCCTGCGAACATCGCCCGATCCTCGGCCGGCACGAGCGTGCCCGGCGATGCGGCCCAGCCCCCTGGAATGCCGCGGGCACCGTCCACCCGCAGGCGACGGTGCCCTTTATTGTAGTGCATTCAACAGGTTGCGCCCGGATGATTGTGCGGGCTCAGCCCTGCGGGTCGAAGGCGCCGGCGGAGAACAGCTCCAGCGCCCCGTCCGGAATCACGATCGAGTCGGGGTCTTCCTGAGCCTGCTCAATCACGGCCTGCAAATCCTGGACGGTGTCGATCTGGTTGACCACCAGGAACTCGACAATCACATCCGCCTGCTCGTCGGAGAGCGCCAGATCGACCACCTCGCCCTGCGACGCGGCGAATTCCTCCGCGGTGCTGGCCAGAATCTGCACTTCCGTTCCGGTCAGCGTGGTCATGCTCCCGCCGGCGATCTTGGCGGTCGCGGTGAAGATGTTCCCGCCGCTGCTGCCGCCCGACATGCACCCGCTCACAGACGCCAGAAGGGCACTCGTTACCAGGAGCGTACGCACGCGTGTCATGCCACGGTTCATCAAAGCCTCCCTAGAGCTGTTCGTCTCGAATGTCCTGTGGATCGGTATTGACGAAAACCTCGCGCAAGTTCGTTTCGTCGATGTCGCTGGGCACGACGGTGTTCGGCGAATCAAGCAGTTCGGTCAGCGCATCGGCCGAGTTCACCTCATTCTCTCGGAAGAAATCCACGATCGCCTGAGCTTCCGCGTCGCTATAGGTCGTTACGGCCGTGACGTCGCCGTAGAACTGCACCTCGTCCGGCGTCAGCTCGACCCAGGTTTCATGGATCAGCTTGTCGAGCGCGCTATCCAGGTCCCCGCCGAACTGGTTGCCCAGGCGCTCGTCCTGGAGCAGGGCATTGATGGTGAGCGGGTCGATGCCGAGGCCGGCGAGCTGGTCGCGCTTTTCCTGCGGCTCGAGGGCGTCATTGCGAACTAGCTGGTCGAGGTCGTTGGTGGTGATCGGCAGGGCCCCGTAGATCGTGAAGCTGCCGCACCCCACGCCGGCGACGAGGCCTGCCAGCCCGCACGCTGCAAGGAACTGAAGGAGTCGATTCATGCGCGTCGCTGCTCCTGCGTATCGTGCCGCACGGCTGTCCCAGTCTAGGCGGCCGGGCAGTGTCCAGTTAGTATACGAGCCGGCGGGATGGTCACAACGCGTGACTCGGTCGGGCGCCGCCGCGGCCTGCCTGCGCGGGCCGGTTCCTGGGGCAGCGAGGCAGGTTTCACCGGATGCGCGTAGCGGTCGTCGGTTTTCCACTTTCGGGCAAGTCCACCCTTTTTTGCGCCATATCGGGTTTGCGCCGGGATCACCTGAAGCTGGGCGAGGAGAATCTCGCCGCCGTAAAGGTTCCCGAGCCGCGGCTGGACTGGCTCGAGGAGATTTACCACCCGAAGAAGCGCACCGAAGCGCACATCGATTTCGTCGATCTTCCCGGCAGCCTGGAAGGTGAGGCCGAGCACGCCGGGTTCACGCACCATCTGCCCGTGCTTCGCCAGGCCGACGCGCTGCTGATCACGCTGCGCGCGTTCGATTCCGACGCGGTCCCCAAGCACAAGAACCGCATCGATCCTCAGGAGGATCTGCGCCTGCTGCGCGAGGAGCTGCTGCTGGCGGACCTGCTGGCCTGCGACAATCGCGTGCAGAAGCTCGAAAAAGCCGTGACCAAGCCGTCCAAGGAGCGCGACGCGCAGAAGCGCGAGCTCGAGCTGCTGCACCGTTGCCGCGAGGCGCTCCAGGGCGAGAAGCCGCTCTCCGGCGTCGTCAGTCCCGGTGAAGAGGAACGCACGCTGCGCAGCTTCGGCTTTCTGACGCAGAAGCAGCTCGTCATCGCGGTCAACGTGAGCGAGCGGGAAGTCGGCCAGGACGTGCGCGTGCGCGACGCTCACGCCGCACCGGTGCTGGCGGTCTGCGCGACGCTCGAGGCCGAGATCATTCAGATCGAGCCCGCCGAACGGCCGGCGTTCATGCAGGAATACGGAATCGCCGCCTTAGCCCGCGATCGCATCATCCGCGCGTGCTACGACGCGCTGGGGATGATCTCCTTCCTGACCGCGGGCGAGGACGAAGTGCGCGCCTGGCCCGTGCCGCGCGGCGCCAACGCCGTCGAAGCCGCCGGCAAGATTCACAGCGATCTGGCCCGCGGGTTCATCCGCGCGGAGACCGTCAGCTACGCCGATCTGCACGCCTGCGGCTCGATGAAGGCCGCCAAGGCGGCCAACAAGGTCCGGCTGGAGCCCAAGCACTACGTCGTCCAGGACGGCGACGTGATGAACATCAAGTTCAACGTCTGAGGCGCCGCGGTCCGACTCGATCGTCCGCGCCTCGGGCCCGATGCTGCGAGGTCGCACCCATGCTCAATCGTCGCCTGGCGCTCCGCCCGCTCCCCGCGCAGACGCTCGTCGGTCGAACCTGTTTCGCCGCGCTCGGCCTCGTGCTCGGGTTGTCCCCGGCCGGGCTTGCACGCGCTGAGGATTCTCTGAGCACGGCGGATCTCTTACGCCGCGTGATCGACGTCGATCGGCTGATGCGTCCGCCTGCGTCGGGCGAGCGCTCCCTGCTGTTCTCGAGCTTTGACCGCGCCTGCAAGCGTGTCGAAGGCGACCGCTACGTGGCCTGGGATTCGAACCACGACGCCGGACAGTTCCTTGGCAAATCACCGGACGGTTGGGATTTGCTCGCGAGCGTGGAAGCGCCAGGCGTGGTGAATCGAATCTGGGTCGAGCATCCCGCCGGTGAGGTTCGCGTGAGCGTCGACGGCGAGAAGCTCTTCGAAGGCCCGTTGCGCGATTTCTTCGACTCGGGCAGCCCGCCTTTCGGCGAGCCGTATCAGATGCTGCTCCAGAATTCGCCCTGCGGACTCTCGCACGTTCCGATCGGGTTCGCGAGCAACCTTCAGATCGCGACCCGCGAATTCGCCGGGACGTACCAGATCGACGTCACCGCGTTCGGCGGCGACACCGCGGTTCAGCCGCAGCGGATCGAGCTGGACGCCGAGGCGCAGGCCGCGCTGAAGGAGGTCAGCCGGACCTTCAGCGCAGGCCTGTCGGAGAAGACGCTGCTGGCCGGCCGCAAGACGATGACGCTCGCGGCGCAGCAGGACCTGGCGACCGGCGAGAAGCTCGAGCTGACGTATCCCGGGCCGGCGCCGGTCTCAACTTCGCGCCCGGCACCCGACGCCGCGCGGCCGGCCGCGCCGCGCGAGCGCGCCGGCACCGTGCGAGCGCTCTATGTTTCCCTGACCGACCGAACCGAGCCGCGCCTCTACGCCCTGAACAACTGCGTCTTGCGCATCTTCTGGGACGGCGCCGCCGAGCCGGACGTCGAAGCGCCGCTGACCGCGTTTTTCGGGGCCGCCTTCGACCGCGACGTCTACCGCGGGCTGGCCGTGGGCACGTACCAGTGGATGCAGATTCCGGCCCAGTTCGACGCCGAAAGCTGGTTCCTCTACAGCTACTTCCCGATGCCGTTCTCCAGGAGCCTGCGGCTGGAGATCGAGAACCGCAATCGCGACAAGCGGCCGCTCGGCGTGATGGCGTATCTGCGGATCGACCGCGACGCGCCGCCGGCCGACGCGCTGCGCTTCCGCGCCCGTTTCCGCCGCGAAGCACCGTGCCGCAGTTTCGACGTTCCGCTGCTGGAAACCGGGGGACGCGGCCGCTGGGTCGGCCTGGTGCTCGGAATCGACGCGCCGCGGCGCGAGTGGTGGGGCAGCGGCGACCACAAGATCTGGCTCGACGGCGAGGCGTTTCCGTCGATCTGGGGCTGCGACACCGCCGGCTTGTTCGGAAACGTCACCGGGCTCAAGCCCACGCATGGCGCGCTCAGCGGCGTGACGCGCACGGCTCCGTACGGGCGCAGCTCGATGTACCGCTGGATGCTGGCCGACTCGGTTGCCTATCACAAGGGCATTCGCGTCGCGCTGGAGAACTGGCAGGAGCACGAGGCTAACGACGTCGACTACAGCACCGTGACCTGCTGGTACGGAGAGCCCGGCGCGGCGCCGACCGGGTTCGCGCGGCTGACCGACGACGACCTGGCGGTCAGCACGCTGCGCGTGCCGAACGCGATCGAGTTCGAAGACAGCATGGTGGGCGAGGGCTGGGGCAACCTGGTTCAGCAGAAGCACTACCGCGACGTGGAGTTCTCCAACGGCGCCGCGGTGACCATCGCCGCCGAGGAACAGCCCGTCGCGTCGCGCATCTCGGTCGAGAAGGCCGGCCGCTACAAGCTGCAATTGCGCGTGGCGCCCAAGGGCTCGTTCGGAAAGCTCGAAGTCCGTGCACCCGCGGGCACGCCGATCGGAACGGTCGAATGGTCGCGCGACAGCGACGGGGTCTACGACGTTGGCGACGTGGATCTCAAGGCCGGAGAGAACCGGCTGACGATCGTGCGCACCGGCAAGTCACCGCTGCTCGATTGCTGGATGCTCGAACCTCGCTGAAGCGAGAATAGCGAATAGCGAGTTGAGACCGCGCTTTTCGCGCTTCCTGCCGCCCGGTGGCCGCGAAACTCCGCCGATTCGCGCGCAGGGATTCTCTTCACTCGCTACTCGCTATTCGCAATTCGCTATTCCCCACTATAGCACGAAATTGACCAGCCGGCCTTTGGCCACGATCGTGCGGCGGAGCGCCTTGCCGGCCAGATGCGCGGCGATGGTCGGCTCGTTACGCGCCAATTCGGCGACTTGCTCGTCGTTGGCGGCGGCCGGCACGCGCACCCGGGCGCGCACCTTGCCGCAGATCTGCACCGCGATCTCGACTTCATCGTCGATCGTCAGGGCCTCGTCGTACGCCGGCCACTGGGCATGCGCGACCAGATCGTCATGGCCGAGGCGGCGCCACAGCTCCTCGCACACGTGCGGCGCGAAAGGCGCCAGAATTCGCAGGAAGCGCTCGATCTGCAAGCGGGAAAGCTGCTCGGCCTTTGCGGCCTCGTTCGACCAGACGATCATCTGCGCGATCGCCGTGTTGAACGAGAAGCTGCCCATGTCTTCGCCGACCTTGCGGATGGTTTTGTGCAGCAGGCGCTCCAACGCCGCGTCGCCGGCCTCGCCGATGTGCGGGTTGAGCGCCCAGCCGGCGTCGTCGTTCCCGGGCTCCAGCGGTGAAATCACCAGCCGCCAGACGCGTTGCAGGAAGCGGTGCACGCCGAGGATGTCGCGCGTGTTCCACGGCTTGCTGGCCTCCAGCGGGCCCATGTACATCTCGTACAGCCGCAGCGTGTCCGCGCCGAACTGACGGATGATCTCGTCCGGGTTGACCACGTTGCGCAGGCTCTTGCCCATCTTCCCGTATTCGCGCTTGACCGGCTGGCCGTTGTGGAAGAACGGGCCGCTGCGATCCTGCGCCTCGGCGGCGGGCGTGCCGTCCGCGTCGACGACTTCCGACGCCTCAACGTACACGCCCCGCGCGTCGCGATACGCGTACGCCTGGATGTAGCCCTGGTTGAACAGCTTGTGGAACGGCTCCGGCGTGCTGACGAATCCCAGGTCGTACAGCACCTTGTGCCAGAAGCGCGCGTACAGCAGGTGCAGCACCGCGTGCTCGGCGCCGCCCAGGTACAGATCGACTCCGCCGAACTTCGGCGCGCCTTCCGCATCGCGCCCGTTCATCCAGTACTGTTCGACCTGCGTCGAGGCGAAAGCGCTGCGATTCAGCGGGTCCAGGAAGCGCAGGTAATACCAGCACGACCCTGCCCATTGCGGCATGGTGTTCAGCTCGCGATGAAACACGCGACCCTCGCGGCGCAGCGTCAGCCACTGCTCAGCGCGCGACAGCGGCGTCTGCGGCTCGGCGTTCGGATCACTGCCGGCATGCGGGCGGAAGTCTTCCATCTCGGGCAGCTCGACCGGCAGATCGCTTTCCGCGACGCCGAACGTGCGCCCGTCGTCCCGGTGCAGAATCGGGAACGGCTCGCCCCAGTAGCGCTGCCGGCTGAACAGCCAGTCGCGCAGCTTGTACTGCACGGTGCCCTCGCCCAGGTCGCGCTCCGCGAGCCACTTCGTCACCGCGCGTTTGCCTTCCTGGTTCGCCACGCCGTCAAAGGAGACGTGACTGCCGCGGCAGTTCACCATGAACCCGTCGCCGACGTAGGCCTGCCCCGAGTGCGCGTAGAACTCGGCGTGCCGGAAGACGTTGCGGAAATGCTCGAAGTCGTTGAAGCCCAGCGACGTGATCGCCTCGATCCAGCCGCCCGCGATCGCGCCGCGCGTCACGCCGGGACGCTTCGGGCGGTCCGGCGGCGGCGCGTGCCCGGGCGGGTCGCGGTCCTCCGCGCGTCCGCTGCGGACGATTTGCAGCGCATCGGCGAACTGGTCGGGCTGGAAGTCGCGCGAGGTGACCACGCCGAGCAGGTCCGCGAGCACCTTGACCCAGCGGTCGCCGCGCGTCTCCCCCTCACGCGCGTGCTCGGCGAAGTACTTCATCGCGCATTGCGAGTGCGGGTAGATCACGTCGCGGATCGTCAGGCCAAACTGCTTGGCGAACTCGTAATCGCGCGTATCGTGGCCCGGCACCGCCATGATCGACCCCGTGCCGTAGCTCGCCAGCACGTAGTCGGCGACCCAGATCGGGGCGCGCTCGTCGCTGACCGGATTCACCGCGTAGGAGCCGGTGAAGACCCCGGTCTTGACCTTCGCCTCCGCGGTTCGGGCCAGCTCGGACTTCTGCCGGGCCTGATCGACGTACTCCTGGACCTCCGCGCGGCGCTCGGGCACGGTGATCAGGTTGACCAGGCGGTGCTCCGGCGCCAGGACCACGTACGTCGCGCCGAAGAGCGTGTCGGGGCGCGTCGTGAACACGCGGATGACGTTTTCGCTGCCGTCGGCGAGCTTGAAATCGACGTAAGCGCCCTCGCTGCGCCCGATCCAGGCTCGCTGCATCAGCTTGATCGGCTCCGGCCAGTCAAGCGCTTCCAGATCCGCCAGGAGACGGTCGGCGTATTCCGTGATTCGAAGCATCCACTGCTTCATCGGACGCCGGTAGACGGGATGGTCGCCGCGCTCGCTGCGGCCGTCGGCGGTCACTTCCTCGTTCGAGAGCACGGTTCCCAGCGCCGGACACCAGTTCACCGGCACCTCGGCCAGATAGGCCAGACGATGCTCATCCTGAAACGCCGCCACCGCGGCCTCGCCCTGCGACCGCACGTCAGGCGGAATGGGGAGCTTGTCGATCGGACGCGCGCCGCCGCAGACCTTGCGGCCCAGCCGGTCCATCCACGCGTGCTCGGGGTCGTACCACGAGTCGTAGATCTTCAGGAAGATCCACTGCGTCCAGCGGTAGTAGTCCGCGTCGCAGGTTGCGACCTCACGCTCCCAGTCGTAGCTGAGACCGATCATGCGAAGCTGGCGCTTGTACGTGTCGATGTTGTGGCGGGTGGTGATGGCCGGGTGCACGCCGGTCTCGATGGCGTACTGCTCGGCGGGCAGTCCGAAGGCGTCCCAGCCCATCGGGTGCAGTACGTTGAAGCCGCGCATGCGCTGATAGCGCGAGACGATGTCCGAGGCGATGTAGCCCAGCGGGTGCCCGACGTGCAGGCCGGCGCCGGACGGGTAGGGGAAGAAGTCGAGCACGTAGGACTTGGGGCGCTCGCTGCCCGGCTCGCCCGGGTTGGCGGCTCGAAACGCGCGTCTCTCGTCCCAGCAACGCTGCCAGCGGCTTTCGATCTCGTTGAAGTCGTAGCGGGCGCTCATCACGGCACCTGAAGGAACTCGGCCGGTCGCGACCTACTCGCGCAGGAACTCGGATGCCACGAAGCCCGTCCGCTCGCGGATGCGCGTCGGGTCAAACCACTGGAATGCGAGCTGCTGCTGGAGGTTCATGAAGTCCGACTGCTGCATGATCGGCAGGGCGTTGGTGAAGTCGCCCTGATAGACCGGCTTGAGCTCCACCAGCTCCGCCAGCACCCAGCGATAGCTGCGCGCCATCTCAACCAGCGTCACCCGGTGCGACGACGTGCTCGTCGGAGTCTTCAGCAGGGCGAACACCTCGGTGTGCAGCTTCGGCAGCACCACGCCCAGGGCCGGGATGAACCCGGGCTGACGCGTGAAGCTGGCGGGCGTGATCGGGCCGAGCGCCTTGACATAGTCGGGCGTGGCACTGGCCGGCTGAGATTCGGCCGGCTCCGACGCCGGCTGCGTCGCGGCGACCAACTGCTCCTTGAGTTCGGTCGCTTCGCCGATCGCGGCGTCGAGGCCGATCTCGCCCGCGCGCTCAAGCAGCTTGCGGGCTTGCTCGCCAGCGGCGGCCTGGGCGCGCTCATTGCGGAGATCGGCGCGCACCTTCTCGCGGACCAGCTCGAGCGACGCGGGCGGAGCTGCCGGCGCCGCTTCCGCTACCCGGAAGAGATACGCCTGGAACGGCTTGGGCTGGCGACGAACCGGGTCCATCCCGCGGAAGTTCAGCACCACCGGGGCCGCCTCGCCCACCTTCAGCACGGGCAACGGGTCCTCCGCGGCCGGCGTCACAATCCCCTCGACCCGGAACGCCAGCATCACCGCCGAAAGGGTCCGGCCGTTGACGGTCACGCGCGCCTGATTGAATCCCGTCTCACGCCGCAGATCGACCGCGTCCACAAGCTCCGTGCTGTGGTACGTGACCGGGAACTCCTTCGAATAGCGCTCGCGCAGCGCTTCAAAGGAGACGGCGGGCTGACTCGCGCTGCCCTCGCGGCTCGGCGCCCCGCGGGCGAGCTCGTCGCGCATGCGGTTCACCAGCCGCTGCGCCTCGAGGATCGCCTTCTCCTTGCGCGCGTCCTCACGAACTCGGTCCTTGACCTCCTCGAAGCTCGGAATCGGACCGGGCGCGTTCGCCGCGTCCGAGGCGTTGCTGGTCGGGCCCTGCGGCGGCTGGCGGTACTTGTCCTTGTTTGATTCGTAGTAGGACTGAGCTTCCTTCAGGCTGATCGTCACCCGGGCTTCGATCGATTCCGGATCGACGGTCAGGTACTCGATTCGCACGCGGTCCGCCAAGCGATAGCCGAAGCCCGGCGAGTCATCCGTCGGCTGCGCCGCCTCGTTCTTGTACTTCTCGAAGTGCGCTTGCAGCTCCTCCTCCGTCGGTTCGGCGATCGCCGGCAGGAACGCCTTCGCGTCGAGCAGCGCAAGACGCACGGTCGCGTCCTGGCTGCGGTCTTCGTAGAGCTTTTCGAGCCGCGGACGCGAAGCCCCGTAGGCCGCCTCGACCTGGTACTCCGCGTAGCGATTGGCGGCCAGCACACGCCCGATCGCGGCGTAGAGCCCTTGCAGGCTCAGGCGCGTGTTGCGGCGGGCGGCGTCGATGCGGGCCGGATCGACCCCGACCTGCGTGAAGAGCTGCTCCACCTGATCCGCCGACACCCGGTAACCCATGTGCCGGGCTTCTTCGAGCAGCAGGTACGGCGCCACCATGTCCGGCCCGCGCTCGTACATCTTCAGCGGCGGCGTCGAGATGCCGAAGCTGCCCGCAAGCTCGTAATCGTTGTTGGCGCTGCTCACCTGACTCTGCGTCACCGGAACGCCGTAAACCGTCCCCAGCGTGACATCCAGGTTTCCGCCGCCGCCGCGGCCCTGCTGAAAGATGTCCGAAAGGAGCCAGACCACCAGCAGCAAGGCCATGACGACGAAGACCAGCGTGCGGCCCTGGTTCCGGAAAACGCGAGTCAGCGACATGAAACAGGTCCTCGAATGCCCCTCGGGCCCCGCGGTTGCGACCGTGGCCCGGTAACCGCCGTTGAATTCAGCGATGATAGAGAAACCGGGCCGGAAAACAAGCAAGGCGTTTGCGAGCGCGGATTCCGTATCGAATGTTCTTCGCAGGGGTTGGTGCCGCCGCGGCCCGGGCTATTGAGGGACCTGTGGGCGCCGGGTACGTCGCTTCGGCCGGGCCGACCCCCACCGGAAAGGCACCGCCATGAAACACTCGAACCGGTTGACCCGAGAACTATCGCGGTTTCTATGCGATGAGTCCGGCCCCACGGCCACGGAATATGCCGTCCTGCTGGCCCTGGTTCTGGTCGTGATCGTGGCGAGCGTTCGAACTTTCGGCACCAGTCTGGACAGCGAGTATCAGAACATTACAGGCACACTGTTCCCGTAGCCCGGGGGGAGCGGCTCAATGTTCGCCGACTTCACGCAAGTCTGGGTGCTGGTCGTGATTTGTGCCGCGTTCTGCGGCTGGTGGCTGTCGCTGCGCCCGAATGCCAGCTTCCGCAATATCGGCGGAACGATGCAGATGCTGATCGGGCTGATGATCGTGCTGATGTGCCTGCTGGCCCTGGACGGGCAGCAGAGTCTCCTGGTGCGCGGCTCACCGCCGCCCAATACCGTAGCGCTGGGCGTGTCGCGGACCCCGCTGTCCTCGCCTCAACTGCCGGACGACATGATTCCGCGCTGATGAACCCATTTCTCCGCGGCATCGAGCAGCTCCGGCGGGTATCCCTCGCGCTCCAGGACCCGCAGGGCGTTTCTCGTTGTCGCCGGTCCCTCCCGCAGGCGATAGTCGAACACCATCCCGCCGTCGGACAGATTCTCCTCGAAGTGCACGTTTCGCGCGCTGCGCCCGTCCGCTAAGCCCGTCAGGGCACGATCGTGCGTCGCGACCAGGAACAGGTGCGGCGGCGAACGCAGCAGGTGGCGCAGAACCGCGACGCTCGCCGCGGTCTGCTCTTCCGAATTGGTCCCGCGAAACGGCTCATCGATCAGTCCCAGCAGGGGCGCTTCGCCGGGCGGCGGCAGGACCAGACGCCGCAGGTGCCGCACCTCGGCCAGGAAGTAGCTCTCCGAGCTCGACAGGCTGTCGCGCACGCTCAGGTCGGTGATCGGCCGCGTGGGTGGAAGAATCATCTCGCACGCGCAGGCGTTACACCCGACCTGCGCCAGCAGGACGTTGACGCCCACCATGCGCAGGAACGTGCTCTTGCCGGCCATGTTCGAGCCGGTAATCACCCAGACCCGGCGTTCTCGCGTCAGTAGCAGATCGTTGCCGACGACGCGCAGCGGATCGACCAGCGGATGCCGCCCGTCGCGGATGAGCAGTTCACCGTCGGCGAAGCGCGGCCGGCAGGCGACCGGCTGCTCGCTCGAGAAGCACGCCAGGCTGCACAGCGCGTCCAGCTCGAACAGGGCCGCGGCGCCCGCCAGCAGATCGCTCCGCTGCGAGCTCGCAAGCGCCGCGATGGACGCGCCGACGTGCACGTCGGCCAGGGCCAGCACGTTCAGCAGGAACTGCACCCAGCCGCCTGATTCGGTCCAGCCCGCCCGCCACGCCAGCCTGGTCAGCACGCGCTCGTGCTCCAGCCGCTCCAGCGGCGCTTTCAGCGGCGCGAGGTGCGCTTCCTCGGGCATGTCGCGGGCCGCGGCGCGCACCGCCGTATCCAGCGCCCGCAGAACCCACCCCGTCTCGCTCCAGTGCGCCTGCACGTCGCGCAGGCGGCCGCGCAGGACGATCGTCACGGCCAGATTGACTGCCAGCACGAGGCCGGCGAATCCACCCGTCGTCGGGCCTCCGGCGACCGCGGCTCCGACGGAGGCAGCCAGCACCAGTCCGCCGGCCAGCGACCACGCCGCCAGGACGCCGTAGGGCAGGTGCAGTCGCAGCGGCTGCGTTTCTGCGAAGGCCCGCAGGGCGCGAGGCAGCCGGGTGTTCTCGCTCCGCAGCGCCGCCAGCCCGCTCATCAGCGCTGCACGGGCTGTGGGATCGTCGGCGAGACGCGCGATTCGCTCCTGCCGCCGGCCGATCGCGTCACGATCGAGCAGCGGGTGTTCGAGCCAGTCGCGCAGCCGCCGCGCGCCCGGCGCCGTCGAGGTGCGGTTCAGCAGGCCAAACAGGCTGCTGTCGCGCGAATAGAAATCTAGGTCGTCGCGCTCCTGCTCGCTCAGCGCCCAGTGCGGACCTTCCTCGCGCAGCCTCGGCAGCAGCGCATCGACGGCCGCGTCGTCCTCCGGCCGCGCTGCGCTGCGCAGACACACCACCGCGCCGCCGCAGCGCCGCTGCGCCTCTTCTAAGACGAGCACGTCGCGCGCGGCCCGATCGCGGATCGCGACCGCGGCGCGATGCGAGCGGACCGCGAGAAACATGGCGACGATCCCGCCGGCGGAGATGGCCAGCGACACTTCAGGCGTGGAAATCCTCACCAGCCAGGGCGCGACGATCACGGCGAAGGAAAGCAGCCTCGCCCAGGAGCGCAGGGCCTCGTGCCGTGACCACTCGGCGTGCTGCGCGCGTGCCGCGCGGACCGCGACTTCCAGGTGGCCGCGCAGCGATTCCGATGCGGCCGGGCGTGTCCCGTCGTCGTTCATGCGAGCCGGATTGTAGTCGCAAGCCGTCGGCGCGCCGTCCCAGGCGGACGGGGCGCCGATCCCGGCCCGCGTGACTCGGCTGATGGGTTGCGGACGCGCCGACTTTTTTGCGCGGCGGGTGTACCGCCCGGCACGTCAGGCGAATAATTCTCCGCACGGAGAAGTGCATGAGCGAAACACCCTCGCCTGCTCGACCGGCCGGCAACCCGCGCGTCGTGATCGTCGGTGGCGGCTTCGGCGGCTTGTACGCGGCCAAGTCGCTGCGCCGGGCGCCGCTCGACGTCCGCCTGATCGACCGCCGCAATTTCCACCTGTTTCAGCCGCTGCTCTACCAGGTTGCGACCGGCGGGCTTTCGCCGGCGAACATCGCGGCGCCGCTGCGGGCCGTGCTGAAGCGGCAGCGCAACGTGCGGGTCATGCTCGGCGAGGTGGTGGACTTCGACCCGCAGGGTCGCGCGATCGCGCTGGCCGACGGCGGACGCCTCGAGTTTGACGCGCTGATCGTGGCGACCGGAGTCAGCCACAACTACTTCGGCAACGAGCAGTGGGCCGCGCTCGCTCCGGGCCTCAAGACGATCGAGGACGCGACTGAGATTCGCGCGCGCATTCTGACCAGTTTCGAACGCGCCGAGCGCGCGACCGATCCGCGGACGATTCAGTCGCTGCTGACGTTCGTCGTGGTGGGGGCCGGGCCGACGGGTGTCGAACTGGCCGGCACGCTGGCCGAAATCGCCCGGCACACCCTGCGGCATGAGTTTCGCCGCATCGATCCCGCCGCCGCGCGCGTGCTGCTGATCGAGGGGACCGACCGCGTGCTGCCGCCGTTCGCGCCGGTGCTCTCCGCGCGGGCGGAGCGATCGTTGCAGCGGCTGGGCGTGACCGTGATCAAGAATGCGCTGGTGAGCCGGATTGAGCCGGGCTGCGTGACGCTTCGGCGCGGCGAAGCGACCGAGGCGATCGCGGCGCAGACGGTGCTCTGGGCGGCCGGTGTGCGCGCCTCGCCGCTCGGAGCGGTGTTGGCGCGCGCCTGCGGCGCGCAGCTCGACGGCGCCGGGCGCGTGCGGGTCGGTCCGGATTGCAGCCTGCCCGGACACCCCGACGCGTTCGTCATCGGCGACCTGGCGCACTGCGTCGGACCGGACGGCCGACCGCTGCCCGGCGTCGCGCAGGTGGCGATGCAACAGGGGGCCTACGTCGCCCGGCTGCTCGCATCGCGCGCCGCCGGCAAGCCCGCCCCGCCGCCGTTCCGCTACCGCGACCCCGGCATGATGGCGACCATCGGCCGCGCCGCGGCGGTCGCCGAAATCCACGGCTGGCGCTTCTCCGGCTATCCGGCCTGGCTGGTCTGGCTGTTCCTGCACGTGCTGTTTCTGATCGAATTCCAGAACCGGGTACTGGTGCTGGTGCAGTGGGCGTGGAACTACTTCACCTGGAGCCGCTCGGCCCGGCTGATCACGGGGGACGTCGCCCGCAAGCGCTAGGCCGTCGCCGTCCTCGCCGACGGTCGTACGGCCGTGATCTCGCCGTTGACCAAGCTGACTCAACTCGACGCCGCGTCCGGCAGGCACGCGGCGCTTCCGTGACCGCGTGGCGGACTTTTCGACCCAAAACCTGGAGCGGTTCGACCGCGCGGCGCGGCGCCCATTCCCGCTCCCGCGCGCCCGCTCTATCCTGAGCGCTTCGCAGGAGCCCTCCCATGAGCGAGCGATCGTTCCGTTATCCGATCTGGACCCGCGGCGATCTCGACGGCTTCTTTGGTCTCATGGTGGACAACCTCGTCCAGGTGCTCACCATCATCTTCCTGTGCACCAGCGTCTGCGGCATGTCCGCCGACGTCGTGTTTCAGCGCGTGCTGCCCGGCGTGGCCATCAGCCTGCTGATCGGAAACCTCTTCTACGGCCTACAGGCCCACTACGTCGCGCGGCGCGACCGCAATGCGAACTGCACCGCGCTGCCGTTCGGCATCAACACGCCCAGCGTCTTCGCGTTTGCACTGTTCATCATGGCGCCCGTGTACCAGGGCATGCTGCCGCAGGTGGGGGCCGAGCGCGCCGCGGACCTCGCCTGGAGGGCGGGCCTGCTGGCCTGCCTCGTCAGCGGCGCGATCGAGTTTCTCAGCGCGTTCTTTGCCGAGACCCTGCGGCGGATCACCCCGCGCGCGGCGCTGCTGGGTGTTCTCGCCGGCGTCGGCATCACCTTCATCGCGTCGGACTTCGCCTTTCGAATCTACACGCGACCCTTGATCGGCCTGGCGCCGTTGGCCGTGCTGCTGCTGGCCTACTTCGCGCACTATCGCTTTCCGCTGCATCTGCCCGGCGGGCTGCTGGCCGTCCTGTTCGGCACCGCCGTCGCGTGGCTGATTTCCGTTCCGTCGTTCGGCGCGTGGTTCCAGCTCAGCCCGATCATGAGCCCCGCTGCGCTTTGGGACGCCTGGCAGCAGCGCGGCTGGATCACGCCGTACTACTGCGGGCGCGAACTGTGGGAAGTGCTTCAGAACGGCGACCTGCTGTGGCGCTTCCTGACGGTCTCGATCCCGATGGGGCTGATCAACGCGCTCGGCTCGCTTCAGAATATCGAGTCCGCCGAGGCCGGCGGCGATCGCTTCAACACCGGCCCGTCGCTGGCGGTGAACGGCATCGGGACCATCGCGGCGGCGCTCTTCGGCTCGTGCTTTCCGACCACGATCTACATCGGGCACCCGGGCTGGAAGGCGCTGGGCGCCCGCGCGGGCTACTCCATCCTGAACGGCCTGTTCTTCACCGCGTGCTTTCTCTACGGACTCGGCGCGCTGCTCGGCGCGCTGATCCCGATCGAAGCCGGCGCCGCGATCGTGATGTACATCGGCATCATCATCACGGCACAGGCCTTCCAGACCACGCCGCGCGAGCACGCGCCGGCGGTCGCGATCGCGCTGTTTCCGGCGATGGCGGCCCTGCTGGTCGTCAATCTGCCGCTGCTGATGATCGACGCCGGGGCGTCGCGCGGACTGGGAGAAATGCTCACCTGCGCCGAAGCCGGCGGCGTCGCGGTGGCGACCCTGCCCGGAATGGTCGCGCTCACCGGAGCCAACTCGAGCTGGTTCATCACCACGCTGATCCTCGCGGCGATCGGCGCCGCCCTGATCGACCGGCGCTATCGCGTCGCCGCCGCCTGGTGCGCCGCGGCGACCGTGTTGACCGCTCTGGGCCTGTTGCACGCGTATCGGGTCGAGAGCAACAACGACGTCCGCGAGTATTTCTGCTGGCAGCACGTCGAAACTCAGGCGGCGCAGCCCCCAGCGTCGGCTGCCGCCGGCGGCAGCGCGAATGCGACGGTCTACGCGGATCGCGCGGTCGGGATCGCGGTCGGGTACGGGCTGGCGACGTTGATTTTCGCCGGCGCGGCGATTCATGCCGGCCGCCGCTCGGTCGAGACCGCGACGTGAAGCGTCCACGCGCGCCGGGTCAGCCATGGCGAGCCGGCCCTGCCCGGGAAGCTCTAGCCTGGCGGCTCGGACGGTGGTGCGCTGCGGCGGCGACTTGGTGCGCGGACCGGCTTGATCGTGACGACGGTGGGCGGCAGCGACTGGCCGAACAGCCGTACTGCCAGCGAACGCAGTCGCGATTCCAGGCGCGAGTCGCTCTGTTCCGCCAGGCCGCGCCGCATCGCCAGCGAGAGGTTCTCCGGCGACAGCAGCATCGCCGCCGGCTGCGGGAGGCGCGCCAGACGTGCCAGGGCGCGCAGGTCGCGGCGGTCCTCCTCGGAGAGCCCCAGCAGGTCGATGGCGCGCGACAGGTAGTCGGGCGTCCGCCGGGCGCGGGCGTCACGGTCGAGGTAGCGCGCCCACAGCCAGACAAACGCGATCAGCGCCAGCGCGCCGCCGATGATCAGGATCAACTGGTTGCCGGCCGGACCTGGCGCGAAGGACTCGCGAAAGGAATCGAGCAGCGATTGCTGGCGCGCTTGGGCTAGAAGCCGGGGGATCGCGGTCATGACTCGACCACCTCCGGGCGCGCGGCGGTCGCGCCCGAGTTGCAGGCGCAGCGCAGCAGCGCGCGCAGGCGCTGGACCACGTCGTCGGTCGGGCGCGCGTCTCCGCTGCTGAGCTGCTGGAGCATCCTGCGCAGCTCACAGCGCGCCGCAATGGGATCGGTGTCCGGCTCGCCTTGGGCTTCCGGCGCGGCGGTCGGGTGGCCGGCGGCCGCGACTCCCGGCGCGACGTTGGCGAGATTGGTCAGCAGGGACTGCGTCAGCCGCGCGATCGAGCTGACCGGATCCTGCTGAAGGGGAAGCAACTCGCGTTCGAAGGCGCGCGCCAGGTTCGCCGTGCCGATGACCTGGAGGGCCAGCAACCGGTCGCGCGGGTCGGCGGAGCGCAACTGGGCCGTCAGCAGCGCGCGCCAGCGGTCGGCGTGGTCGCGGACCGCTTCCACCAGAGCGCTGCGCTCCTCCGGCGCGGCGCGGCGACAGGTCTGCCACAAGAGCGCGAAATCCTCGCCTGAGTCGCCCATCGTGTCCTCTCCCGTGGTCGTTGCAGGCTGGACCGGTTCCGGCGCCGGAGTCTCCTGCTGCGGACGCGGCGTAGACCGCAGCAGCCGCGCTTCGCGTCCGCGCAGATACCAGCGCGCGAAGCGCGCCAGCGGGGACTTGCTCTCAGCGATGCGCCCGAACTCGTTCATGACCTCGGACGATTCCAGGGTCGCCAGCGCGTACATCGCGCCGCGCTGCACTTCTGGGTCGCTCTCGCGCGCCCAGCGCACCAGCATGCTCAGCTTCTGACTCTCCGGGTACCCCAGCACGCTGATCCAGCGCGGGACGTGGTGGCGCAGCGGCTGCGGGAAGGAGCTGATCGAGCGGTCCGACCCGACGAACCAGGGCACGGACCGGAACAGGCCCAGGTGATAGGCGATGGCCTGATCCGCCAGCAGGTCGGTATGTCGCAGCAGCTCGGTGGCGCGGTCCAGCTCGTGCCAGCCACGGAGCATCTTCAGTGCCGTCGGACGCCACGACGGATCGCGCAGCGCCAGCAGCAGGAAGCCCGCCAGGCGGCGGTCGTTCCACGCCCAGATGTGGTCGGTGACAATCACGCCGGCGCGCGAGCGATGCGAGCTGAGCCGATCCCAGAGCCGCCCCCGCAGGTCGCGCGCGAACCAGAGCGAGACCTCCAGCACGTCCATGCGGTGATTGCCGTCGAAGCTGCGCAGCGCTTCCCACAACGACGCCACGAACAGGCGGCGCTGGGTTTCATCGATGCCGGGTGCGGCGTCGGGAGCGTCCTTCGGACCTTCCGTTTCGGGCTCCTGAGCGCGCTCTTCCGAGCTGCTCGCAAGCGCCGGAAGATCGGGATCGGCCTCGGCGTCCAGCACTTCTTCGGCCATCCGCCGCAACAGCCGGCCCGCCAGCGTGCGCGTTTCGGTCGAGCGGTCCAGCATGGCGTCGGGCAGCAGGTAGCTCATGCGCACCGAGAGGTTGTTCTCCAGCGTGCGCAGCGCGTTGAGCCGGGCACTTGCGAGCGGCGCCCGGCTCGCGCCCGCGATCGCTTCCCGCAGCAGACCCTGGTCCTGCTTGAGCTGGCTCAGCTCGTCGGCCGGAAGTTCCGAGTAGCGTCCCACCAGCACGGCCCAGGCCGTCGCGTTCCGCCGCTCGAGCAGCACGCGGCGGATGCGCGCGGCGTAGTCGGGCTCGGCGTTTTCCAGGCCCGCCGCGAGAATGCGGTCGCAGTCCGGCGTCGGGCCCTCGCTCAGCCAGGCGTACAGGCTGTCGACCAATGCCATCGCGTTGCAGCCTCGGCAATCGGGCACGTCCGCGCGCGCACCCTGCGCCCGCGCGTCCGGACGGACTTCCACTCGTTCGCTTGCATCGGCCCATGCCCGCACGAGAATCAACAGTCGGCGGCGGTCCGGCGGCGCGGTCCCTGCGCGGCCGATATTGCGTTTGACAGGCGCCAGTCGCACCCGGATGCTGCGCGCATGGCCTCGTCGCAAGCGACTGCGGAAGATGCGCGCCTGAGCGTCAGCCTCGCCGGCTGCGCGCTGCGCAACCCGCTGCTGACCGCCTCGGGGACCTGTGGCTATGGTCCGGAATACGCCGACGTGCTCGACTATCGCCGGCTCGGCGGGTTCACCACCAAGAGCGTCACTCGCCACGAGCGCCTGGGCAACGACACGCCACGAATCGTCGAAACGCGGGCGGGAATGCTCAACGCGATCGGGCTGGCCAATGTGGGCCTGGCGCGCTTTCTGGAGGAGAAAGTCCCGTACATACGCAGCATGCCGACGCGCGTGCTCGTCAACGTCGCGGGCTACACCGTTCGGGACTATGTCGAGGTCTGCGAGGCGCTGGACGACATCGCCTGCCTGGCCGGCATCGAGCTGAACGTCTCATGCCCCAACGTCGCGAGCGGGCTCATGTTCGGCACCGATCCGGCGCTGCTGCGCGAGGTGGTCGGCGAGGTGCGAAAGGTCGTCCGGCGCGGCCTGCTGATCGTCAAGCTCTCGCCCAACGTGACGGACATCGCGACGCTGGCGCGCGCCGCGGTCGAGGGGGGCGCGGCGGCCCTCAGCCTGATCAATACGTACGTCGGGCTGGCGATCGACGCCGACGCGCGCCGACCCGTGCTCGCGAATGTCACCGGTGGTCTGAGCGGTCCCGCCATCAAGCCTCTGGCGCTCTACAACGTCCATCGGGTGTACCGCGAGGTGGCGCGCAGCGCCGGCGTTCCGCTGATTGGAATGGGCGGTGTCCAGAGCCCGCGCGATGCAATCGAGTTCATCCTCGCCGGCGCCAGCGCCGTCGCGATCGGCACGGCCTTGTTCGTCGATCCGTCGCTCCCGGTGCGCATCGCGGAGGAGCTGCCGGCCTGGCTGGATCGTTTCGGCGTCTCCAGCGTCACGGACCTGGTCGGCAGCCTCAAGCTCGCGTGAGCAGGGTGGCGCGCGGCTTGGCGCCATCTTCGCCCACGACCCGCCGGACAGCCTCCTCTGGCGAACCGGGGCGCACTCGCTACAGTAGCGCGGCATGCAACCGCTGGTCGGCCTGATCATGGGTTCGCGCTCCGACTGGGACACGCTCCAGCATGCGGCCCGCACGCTCGATGAACTGGGCATTCCCCACGAGATACGTGTGGTCTCGGCGCACCGCACGCCCGACCTGCTGTTCGAGTACGCCGGCAGCGCCGCGGCCCGCGGTCTGCGCGTACTGATCGCCGGCGCGGGGGGTGCGGCGCATCTGCCCGGCATGGCGGCCGCGAAGACGGCGCTTCCCGTGCTGGGTGTGCCGGTGCAGTCCCAGGCGCTGCACGGGGTCGACTCGCTGCTGTCGATCGTGCAGATGCCGGCGGGCGTGCCGGTCGCCACGTTCGCGATCGGCCGGGCCGGGGCCGTCAACGCAGCGCTTTTTGCCGCCTCCATCCTGACCGGCGCTGATCCGGGCCTGTGCGCCCGGCTCGACGAATTCCGTCGTCGACAGACCCAGGACGTGCTCGATCATCCCGATCCGCGGGAGAACCGGGGATGATCGGCGTAATGGGGGGAGGGCAGCTCGGGCGCATGCTGGCGCTGGCTGCCGCCCGTCTTGGGGAGCGCGTGCGCTGCTTCGACTATCTGGCGGACGCTGTCGCAGGGCAGGTCTGCGAGCTGCACGTCGGTTCCTTTGAGGACTCTGCGGCGCTGGACCGCTTCGCGGCCGGGCTCGCCCGCGTCACCTACGAATTCGAGAACATCCCCGCCGCAGCGCTGCACCACCTCGCCCAGGCCCTGCCGGTCGATCCGCCGCCAAGCGCGCTGGAAATCGGCCAGGATCGGCTGCGCGAGAAGTCGCTGTTCGCTCGGCTGGGCATTCCGACGGCGCGCTTCGAAGCGGTGGATTCGCTCGCGGAGCTGGAAGCCGCTGTCGGGCGGGTTGGACTGCCCGCGGTGCTCAAAACGCGCCGGCTCGGCTACGACGGCAAGGGGCAGTTCGTGCTCCGCGACGCTGCCCAGGTCGCAGACGCGTGGCGGATGCTAAGCGGCGTCCCGCTGATCCTCGAATCGTTCGTTCCCTTCAGCCGCGAGCTCTCGATTCTCGCGGTGCGCGGGCGCTGCGGCGAGCAGCGCTTCTATCCGCTCGTGGAGAACTACCATCGCGGCGGAATCCTCGCCCGCACGATCGCTCCGGCGCCGACGGACTCCTCAGACGCCGGGGCCGCCCTTCAGGCGCAAGCAGAGCTTCTGGCGAGCGCCGTGCTCGACGAGCTCGACTACGTCGGCGTACTGGCCATTGAGCTCTTTCAGCTCGGTGGGCAACTGCTTGCCAACGAGCTCGCCCCGCGCGTTCACAACACCGGTCACTGGACCTTGGACGCCGCCGAAACCAGCCAGTTCGAGAGTCATTTGCGGGCGATCCTCGGACTCCCGCTTGGTTCGACCCAGGCCCGCGGCCACGCGGTCATGCTCAATCTCATCGGCGAAGCGCCGGACGTGGCGCGGCTGCTCGAAGTCCCCGGGGCCTGCGTGCATCTTTACGGCAAGCTGCCGCGACCCGGGCGCAAGCTGGGGCATGTGACTTTCTGCGGTTTGGATGAACGGCAGGCGTTGCAGCGCGCCGCGCTCATCGCGCTTCCATCCGCTCCCGAGCCCGGCGAGTCGTGGCCGGCGCGCGTCGTGCCCCAATAGTGCGCCCGCATGGTTGGGTGCATTTTGCACGCAGGTGGCTGCCACGGTTCGCCTACGAGCAAGTCGTCCCGAAAGTCGAGAGCAACTCGTTCAGGTCGAGCAGGTCGACGTCGCCGTCGGCGTCGAGGTCGCCCTCTTCGGGGTCGACGCCGCTCATGCCGTAATGCGCGAGCAGGCCGGAAAGGTCGAGCAGGTCGGTTTGCCCGTCTTGATTCAGGTCGGTTGGGCACCCGCCAAACCCGTGGAACATGTACACCGCGCCGCGATTGGTCTGGTAGAACGGGCCGGCAATCGCGGCGCGGTCGGAGAACAACGCCAGCCGCCAGCCGAACAGGGTGCCACCGGGGTCGGAGGGGATGAGCTGCCCGGAGTAGGTCCAGCCGGCGGCCTGGCGGCGATAGCGGTACACCGTCCCGTTGCCATTGGCATGGTCATGCTGATACGCGCCGATCAGAAGATTCGCCGAGTCGACCGCAACGTCGATGCCGAAGCGGTCGGCCGATTGAGCGTCATCGGCGACGACGCGCTGCGTCTCGCCCCACGAGCCGTTCGATCGTTGGAAAACGTACGCCGCGCCGGCCTCGGCGAGCCCGTTCGCGTCCTCATACGGCGCCCCGATCACCGCGCCATCGCCTTGCAAACCCAAGGCGAGGCCGAACTGGGCCTCGGGCGCCGGAATGGACGCCGTCAGACGCTGCTGCTCGCTCCAGGTTCCCGCGACACGCGCGAAGACATACACCGCGCCGCTGTCGAGTTCGCCCCCCGCGTCGGCATCGATGGCCCCAATCAGTGCCGTGTTTCCGTCCAGTGCCAATGCGCTGCCGAAGTTGTCGTCGAACGCTGGATCCGAAGCCGTGAGAATCTGCACTTCGGTCCAACCGCCGGCGACGCGCTGAAAGACGTAGACCGCCCCGGCGTACTCAATCCCGGCGACGTCGGCGCCGTTCGCGCCAACCAACAGGGTGTCTCCCTGAAGCGCAAGAGAGGCACCCACTCTCCATTGCACGTCGGAATTCGACGCCAGGAGCCGTGCAACCTGTGTCCACGGTCCGCCCGATCGTTCAAACACGTACACGGCCCCGGCGTCGACGATCGGCGTGTCCTCTCCGGTGGCGGCGATGGCGAGGGTGTCGCCGTCGACGGCGGTGACCGTCCCGAAGAAGGCGTTGTTCTGAAGCTGAGCAGGCTTGAGCAACTGCGTCTGTTGCCACTGCCCGCCGATGAACTCGAAGGTGAAGGCGCGGCCGGGCAGACTGAATCCCGAATAGGTGCCGAAAGGCGCCCCGCCCAGCAGCGTCGTCCCGTCGAACGCGACGTCATAGCCGAAGATGTCGCTGGTGATCGGGCTGTTGGGCGTGACGCGCGCTTCCTGTGTCTGCGCCACCAGAAGCGAAGCGGCCGCGAGAGCGAGCAGTACGGTCAGGGCCAGCCTGCGGATGCTCATGGGGCGTGTCCTTCAGCGGCGTGCCGTGCTTTGTTTTTCGCGAAACGCCGCGTTGCTGCCAGGAATTTACCGGCCCTGCGATCCCCATGCGGAGTCCGCGGGGGGTGCCGGTCCATCCGGCCGGCCGCTGCCCTACTCCCCGATCAACACCGCCATCGCGTGGTTGGCGGGTATTGGTTTGGAAAAACGCCTGGTTCCCCTTGCTCGGCCCCTAATAATAGTGGGGTCCCGGGGGGCTGAGGGTGCACCGCGTGGAGAGCCACTCGACCTGTTCGCTGACCGAGGAGCAGCTCTGGAGCTGGGTCGACCGCTGCGCGCCGGAGCTTGAGCCGCACTTGGCCCTGTGCTCGCGTTGCCGGCGGCTTGCCGCGCGGCTGCGCGACGAGTTGGGAGCGATCGCGACCTCCGGTGAGCAGCCGGACCGCCTGGCCCCGGCCTGCATCGGCCCGTACACGCTGCTGCGCATTCTTGGAGAAGGCGGGCAGGGGATCGTCTACGAAGCCGAGCAGCAGACGCCCCGGCGGCGCGTCGCGTTGAAGGTCCTGCGGCACTGCGGCGAGTCGCGCTCGCGCGACGTGATCCTGTTTGAGCGCGAGGTGGAATCGCTGGCGCGGATGTCTCACGCCGGCATCGCCTCGATCTACGACGCGGGCGTGACGCCGGAGGGCCGGCGCTATTTTGCGATGGAGCTGGTCCACGGCCGGCCGTTGACGAGCTACGTCCGCGACGCCGAGCTCTCCCTCCGGCAGCGTCTCGAACTCTTTCTTCGCGTTTGCGAGCCGGTGATCTACGCGCATCAGTGCGGCGTCGTGCACCGCGATTTGAAGCCGGGCAACATTCTGGTCGTGGCGCGTCCGTCCGCGACGGAGTTCGCAGGCGGGCGGCTCGGCGCGTCCGACATGTCGTCGCTGGCGTTGCCCAAGGTGCTCGATTTCGGCCTGTCGCGCGCCATGGACTCGGAAGTCACCCGCACGGGTAGCCTGGAATGGAGCGGGCGCGTGCAGGGCACGTTGCCGTACATGAGCCCCGAGCAGGCGGCCGGGCACGGTGGTCAGGTCGACGCGCGGACGGATGTCTACTCGCTGGGGGTCGTGCTCTACGAGCTGCTGACCGGGCATCTCCCGCACGCGCTCGCCGGCGCGCTGCCTCACGAGGCGCTGCGCATGATCCGAGAGGATGCGCCCCAGCGGCCGAGCTCGTTCAATCGCGCCGTGCGCGGCGATCTCGAGACCATCGTGCTCAAGGCGCTGGAAAACGAGCCGGCCAGGCGCTATGCCTCGCTCGCGGCGCTGGCCGAGGACATCCGGCGGTACCTCGACGGAGCGCCGATCTGCGCTCGGCCGGCCAGCGCGGCCTATCAACTCCGCCGGCTGGTGTCACGACATCGCTGGCCGTTCGGCTTCGCGGCGGCGCTGCTCGTGGCGGTGCTGAGCTTCGCTGTGCTGGCGGCGCTTCAGGCGGCGAAACTCGCGGACCAGCGCGACCGCGCGGTTGACGCGACGCTGCGAATGCAGGCGGCGATGTCGCGTGCGTCCGCCGCCGCCGAGCGGACCCGCGTTGCGGCCGAGCGCGCCGAGGGGACGCGCGCGTTTCTCGAGCAGTTGCTCTTTTCCGCCGACCCGCGCTGGACCCACGGCGAGATGAAGGTGCGCGACCTGCTTGCCGAGGCGCAGCAGCGGCTCGATCAGGAGCCCCCCGCGGACTCCGCGCTCGAAGCCGATCTTCGCGCGCTGCTCGGCCGCACTTGCCTGCGCTTCGGCCTGCTTGCGCAGGCTGTTCCGCAGTTGCGCCGCTGCCTGGACCTGCGGCGCCGCGTTCAGCCGACGGACGACGCGGCCGTCGCGAGCGCAAGCCTCGACCTGGCGGGCGCCCTGCGCGACGAGCGGACACGTTCCGAGGCCTTTGAGCTGTGCCTCGCCGCGCTGCGCATTCGTCGAATGGAGCTGGGCGATCGCAACCCGCTGACCCTGGAGGCGCTGGCTGCACTCGGACGGCTGCACCTGCTGAGTGGCCGCGCGGACGAGGCCGCCGGGCCGCTCGCAGCCGTGCTGACGGCGCTGCGCTCGAGGGATCCGCTCGATGAGGCCCGGGTTGCGGACGCCGAGATCGACCTGGCCTGGGCGCACATCCTGGGGGGTCGGTTCGATCAAGCCGAGGCGCTGATGCTGGACGCGCTGGCGACGCGCAAGCGCCTCTTCGGGGACCACCACAAGCAGGTTGGGTTGGCGCTTTACGAGTTGGCCCGGCTGAATCACGACTTCGGCAAATACGAGGCCGCCGCCCGGTACTACAGCGACGCCGAACAGTTGTTTGAGTCGCTCCCGGGCGAATCGGCGAACCTCTGTCTGGCGCTGAGTTGCTTCGGCCAGCTCCGCTTCGACCAGGGCCGGCTTGATGCGTCGGCCGAGCTGTACGAACGCGCCCTGGACGTCGCCGAGCGCGCGTTCCCGGACTGGCACTACATTCCGCTCTACACCCGCAAGGAGTATGCGGAAGTGCTGCTCGCCCTCGGCCGGGGCGAGCAGGCCGAGCGCGAACTGCGGCTCAGCCTGGCAGGCTATTGCGAGCTGAACGGCCCGGATCATCCCATGACGCGGCAGGTGCGCGAGCTGCTGACCCGCGCCGAGCAGGGGCGCAACGGCGGCGCTGCCGCGGCGCGGCTGGGCAGCCCGGCGATGCCGTGAAACCGCCCCCTATTCGACGCGGCTTCGAGCGCGCTGCGCCGCAGGAGGCCGTGATGCCCGACATGACCGGCTTCGACGCGAATTCGGCCGTCGACCCGACCGCCGCCCTGGTCGCCGCGCTGCGCCAAGGCGATGCGCCGGCGGCGGGCCGGTTGTTGGCCGAACGGTTCCAGGAAGCGATGCGCCGCTTCTGCTGGGGCTACCTCGGCAGCCAGCCGGACGTCGAGGACGCAGTGCAGGACATCTTTCTGAAGGTGTGCGCGGCGCGCCAGGCGCCGGACCACTTCCGCGCGTGGCTCTATCGCGTTGCGCGCAATCACTGCCTGAACCTGCGCCGAGGGCGAGTCCGGCGGCGCGATACCCGCCCGCTTCCGGGCGGCGGAGCGTGGGCCGCGACGTGGGCCGGACAGCTCACCCGTCTCGCGCGGCGCGAGCAGCGCTCGCAGGTGTTTCACCTGCTGGCGGCGCTGCCCGAGGAGTATCGCGAAGCGCTTCGGCTGCGCTACGTCGAGGAGCTTTCGCGCGCGGAGGTCGCCGCGGTGCTGGAAATCCCCGAATCGCTGGTGAAGACGCGCCTATATGAAGCGCTGCGCCGGCTGAGGGAGCACACGTCGCTGCTGGAATGACGCCCCGGTCCGTTCGCGCGCGGCCGACTATACCGCTCGCTTTTCGCCGGGTCCGGCCGTGCTCGCTCGGCGGAAGCACAGCGCGAAAAGCAGCACGCCCACCACGATCCAGCCCAGCCCGAAGAGCACCGAGTCGCGCACGTCGGGTTTCACGAACGATCCGGCCAGCACGCCGATCTCTCCGAGCACAAAGAGCGCCGGCGCGATCGGAAAGCCCAACGCGCGCGCGACGCCGCGCTCGATGCGGCCGCGACGCAGCAGCACGAAGACCGCCGCTCCGGTCAGCAGAAAAAACACGCTGTCGAGAAACACCACTCCGTTGAGGAGCTTTTCGACGCCGTTGACGCCGGAGAGCGCCAGCAGGATCAGCCCCAGCGCCGCGAGGCTGACGCTTGCCGCCCAAGGGGTCTTGAGTCGCGCGCCGGTGGTTGCGAACACGCGCCAGAAGTGTCCGTCGGCGGCCATGCGGTAGATCAGCCGCGGCCCGGATAAGAGCTGTGCGTTCAGCACGCCGAAGGCCGACGCCGCCACCGCGGCCCCGATCAGCCGCTTTCCGGTGGCCGGCCAGGCGGCGGCGACCGCGTCCGACGCCAGCGCCGAGCTGGCTGCGACAGCGGAATACCCCAGCAAATCCAGATAGGCCCAGTTCACGAGCAGGTACGTTACGACCACGACGACCACGCCCAGCAAAATCGCCAGCGGCACATTGCGCTTCGGCGCGCGTACCTCGCCCGCCATCCAGAGCGCGTGTTGCCACCCGCCGTAAGCGAAGAGGCACGGCACCACCGCGGCAAAAAGCGTCGCAAGCGAAGGTGCGGCGGGCTGAGCCGCGGCGCTATCCGGAATGGCTCGGGTAGCGCTCGGATCCGGTCCCGCAAACAGCGCCAGCCCGGTCACCAGCAGCATCGTCAGGATCTTCGACGCGACCGTGAGGTTCTGGACCGCCGCGCCCCAGCGCACGCCGATCACGTTCGTCAGCGCCAGGGCCGCGGTCAAGACGACCGCGAGATTGCGCTCGACGACTCCGCTGAGCGGCGCGCCGTAGAGCGCGATGCCCAGGTTCTTGGCGCACACGAGGGCGATGATCGCGATGGCCCCGGCCTGCACGGCGGATGCATTGCAGAACACGAACAGAAAGCCGATCGGCGTGCCGTAGGCGTCGCGGAGAATCTCGTACTGGCCGCCGGCGGAGTTGTAAGCGTTTCCGAGCGTCGCGAAGGTGGGCGCGCCCGCCAACGCGATCGCGCCGCCCACCATCCACGCGGCCAGGGCCATCGTGGCCGAGCCGGCGGTTTGTGCCACGGTCGAGGGGGTGAAAAAAATGCCCACGCCGACGATCGCGCCGATGACGACACAGGTTGCGTCCATCGGCCCCAGGACGCGCGGCAGCGACCCCTCGTGCAGCGGCGGCGCGGATGCAGCCATTCGTCGCTCCTGAACCGCGGAAGAAGGGCGCGCCGACCGCGCGCCCGACCGTAGCCGCGACACGGTAGGGGGCGGACGAGTTTCACTCAAATGGCGACCGTCCGTAAACTGTCGCAGGAAGCCCTCGACACCGAGCCGGGTTCGCGGTCGCCGTCGATTCGGAAACTCGCGGGCGATCTTGCGGCTCTCATAAGCGGGCGCGGCCTGGGATGCGGAAATCGCCCGCGCGGGAGATGTCCGGGATGAGCATCATGCGAGGATTGACCCGGCTGATCGGTCTGTTGGCGGCCGTGGCGGGCGTCGTGGCGGCCATTCTGTGGCTGGCCGGCGCCTTTCACCCCAAGATCGACGCACAGCGCTCGGGGCCGCGCGGCTCCGAAGCCGTTCTGCCGGCGGGGGCAGTCGTGGTCCCGGCCCGCCATCTGACGGTCCCCCGCACCGAGACCGCCGTCGGCTCGATTCGCGCGGTGCACGAGTCGGCCATCGCTTCGAAGCTGCTCGCGAAGGTAATGTCGGTCGAGGTGCAGGCGGGCACGATGGTGAAGTCCGGCGACCTGCTGGTGCAATTGGACGATGCCGACCTGGGCGCCCGGCTCGAGCAGTCCCGCGCGCGCGTCGATGCCGCCGCCGCCGCGCGCGACCAGGCCCGTGTCGAGCACGAGCGCGTGCAGTCGCTGGCGGAGCGGAACAACGCCGCCGCCATCGAGTTGCAGCGCGCCGACGCCGCTCTGCGCAGCGCGGAGGCCGAGCTGACCGCGGCCGAGCGTGCCCGCGACGAAGCCCAGACGGTGCTCGCGTACGCCACGATTCGCAGCCCGATCGACGGACAGGTGATCGACAAGCAGGTCGAGCCCGGCGATACCGTCAGTCCCGGCCAGGTTCTGCTGAAAGTCTACGACCCGACCCGCATGCAGCTCGTCGCCAGCGTGCGCGAGGGACTCAGCCAGCAGCTTCAGGTCGGACAGTCGATCGGCGTGCGCGTAGACGCGCTTCAGAAGCAGTGCGAGGGGACGGTCAGCGAGATCGTGCCCGAGGCCGAATCCGCGAGCCGCTCCTTCCTGGTCAAGGTCACGGGGCCTTGCCCGCCGGGGATCTACAGCGGCATGTTCGGGCGCGTGCTGATTCCGCTGGGCGAGGAGTCGGTGCTGGTGGTTCCGACGACCGCGGTGGCGCGCGTCGGGCAGCTCACCCTGGTGCGAGTAGCCGCGGAGGACGGGGTCCACCGCCGGGTGGTTCAGCTCGGACGCAGCCTCGGAGACGACGTCGAAGTTCTTTCGGGCCTGCGTGAGGGTGAGCGGGTGGTGCAGCATCCGGACGCGGAGGAGCCCGGATGAGCTCGGACGGCGCGACCCACCACCCACACGGATTCACCAACGCAGTCGTACGCGCATTCCTCGGCTCGAATCTCTCCATCGTCCTGATCCTGCTCTCGACGGCGGTCGGGCTTGCGGCGATCTGGGTTACGCCGCGCGAGGAAGATCCGCAGATTGTCGTGCCGCTGGCCGACGTCTACGTGGATTTTCCCGGGCGCAGCGCGCGGGAGGTCGAGCAGCTTGTCGCCACGCCGCTCGAAAAGCTGCTCTACGAGGTTGATGGCGTGGAGTACGTCTACTCCATTTCGCGCGAGGGACACGCCGTCATCACGGTTCGCTTCTACGTGGGGCAGGATCGCGAGCGCAGCCTGGTCAAGCTTTACAAGCGCATCGCGGAGCACATCGACACCATTCCACCGGGCGTGGCCGGCTGGGTCGTCAAGCCGGTCGAGATCGACGACGTGCCGGTGGTCACGCTGACACTCACCGGCGCCGGCGGCGACGAATTCTCCCTGCGCCGCGTCGGCGAGGAGCTGGTCTACCGTTTTGCCGCGGTGAAAGACGTCTCGCGGGCGTATGTCGTCGGCGGCAGCCCGCGCACGCTATACGTCTACCTCGACCCCGACCGGTTGCAGGCCCACGGAATCGAAATCGGCGACGTGCGCGGCACGTTGCAGGCTGCCAGCGCCGTGCATCCCGTCGGCACCATCGACCGCGACGACGCGGCGGTGCAGGTCGAGACCGGCCCGGGGCTCGAACAGCCCGCCGACCTGGGTGAATTGGTGGTGGCCGTCAGCGGCGAGCGCCCGGTCTACCTCAAGGACATCGCCAGGATCGTCGACGGGCCGGCAGAAGTGACATCCTACGTGCGGCACGGCTGGGGACCCGCCCGCGGCTTTGCGCATCGAACGCATTCCGTCGGCACGGTCATCGGCGGACCGACGCCCTCGGCAGCCGGCCACGCCCCACAGAACGCCGAACCGCCGGAGACCTCCGTACCGGCGGTCACGCTCGCCATCGCCAAGAAGCAGGGCACTAACGCCGTGACCGTGGCCGATCGCGTGCTGGCGAAAGCCGAGGAACTGCGCGGGGCCGTCGTGCCCGACGACGTGGAGCTGGTGATCACGCGCAACTACGGGCTGGCCGCCGACGACAAGGTCAACGAGCTGATCAACGGCCTATTGATCGCCGTGCTGATCGTGATCGTGCTGCTGACGATGGGGCTGGGCTGGCGCGAAGCGCTGATCGTGGCCGTCGCCGTGCCGGTCGTGTTCGGGTTGACGCTGGCGGTCAATCTGCTGCTGGGCTTCACGATCAACCGCGTCACGCTGTTCGCGCTGATTCTCTCGCTGGGCCTGCTGGTGGACGATCCGATTGTCGACGTCGAGAACATCTCGCGGCACTTCGCGACGCGTCCGCGCACGCGGCGAACCGTGCTCGAAGCCGTCGCCGAAATCCGGCCGCCGCTGATCGTCGCCACGCTGGCCGTGATCGTCTCGTTCCTGCCGATGTTCTTTATCACTGGCATGATGGGGCCGTACATGCGCCCGATGGCGCTGAACGTGCCGGTGACGATGTTCATGTCGATGGTTGTCGCATTCACCATCACTCCGTGGCTGAGCTATCACCTGCTGAAGCGCTCGGGATCGCGCGCCGCCGGCGGCTCGGAAGCGAGCGGCGGCGGACACGACCGCGACGACGCCTTCGACGCGGGCAAGCTCCGCCGCACGATGCTCTACCGGCTGTTCGCGCCGTTGACGCTCGCGCTGCTGGGGGCCGGCTGGCGCGCCTGGGGTTTCCTCGCGGTGGTGGGCGCGCTGACCGTCGCCGCGGTCGGGCTGGCAGCCGCCCGCGCCGTTCCGCTCAAGATGCTCCCGTTCGACAACAAGAATGAGCTGCTGCTGGTGCTCGATTTTTCCGAGGGAACCACGCTCGAGCGCAGCGACGCGGCGGTCCGGCATTTCGAGCGTGCGCTCGCCGCCGTCCCCGAGGTCACCGACTTCATCAGCTTTGTAGGCGTGGCGTCGCCGATCGATTTCAACGGGCTGGTGCGGCACTATTACCTGCGGCGCGGGGACAATGTGGCCGAAATCCGCGTCAACCTGGTCGACAAGCTGGCCCGTCGCCCGCAGAGCCACGCCATCGGGCTGCGGCTGCGCGACGCGTTGACGGCGCTGGCCCGCGCGCAGGACGTTTCGCTGAAGATCGTGGAGATTCCGCCGGGACCGCCCGTCATCGCCACGCTGGTTGCGGAGGTGTACGGCCGCGCCGACCAGCCGTATTCCGAGCTGGCGATCGCCGCTCGTGAAGTCCGCGCCCGGATGGAGGCGGAGCCGGGCGTGGTCGACGTGGATGACTCGCTCGAAGCGGCGGCGCCGGTCCTGCGCTTCGTCACCGACCGCGCGAAGGCCGCGCTGCACGGGGTCACCGTCGAGCAGATCACGCAGACGCTTCAGGCCACGGTCGACGGCCTGGTGGTCGAGTCGCTTCGCCAGCCGGATGAGCGCAACGCGCTGCCGATCGTGCTGCGCGTGCCGCGCGAGCTGCGCTCCGGAGCGGCGCAGCTTGCCTCGATTCACGTGCGCGGACGTGGCGGGCGGCTGGTGCCGCTGGCTGAGCTCGGTCGCTGGGAAGCACGCCGCGTCGACCCGACGATCTACCACAAGAACCTGCTGCCGGTCGTGTACGTTTTCGCGGAGACCGCGGGCCGCGCGCCGGCCGAGGCGATCGTCGATATCCAGGCCGACCAGCGGCTCGACGGCGCGGACGGAGCGCGCTTAGGCGCGCCGCCCGGCCGGCCGCTGGCCGGACGATCGTTCCTGAACAACGGCGGTGGACGCCCGTGGAGCGTTCCGGAGGGGATACGCGTCGAGTTCGCCGGCGAAGGCGAATGGCAGATCACGCTGGACGTCTTCCGCGACCTGGGGCTTGCGTTCGCCGGCGCCCTGGTCGGCATCTACGTCCTGCTCGTGGCGCAGATGGGCTCGTTCCTGGTTCCGGTCGTCGTCATGCTGGCCATTCCGCTGACCATCCTGGGCGTGATGCCCGGCTTCTGGCTGCTGAACCTGCTGACCGGCCAGACGGTCGGTGGCTACCCCGATCCGACCTTCTTCACCGCGACCGGCATGATCGGCATGATCGCGCTGTCCGGCATCGTGACGCGCCAGGCCGTGATCATCGTCGATTTCGTTCATCTTTCGTTGCAGCGCGGGCTCTCGCTGGTCGACGCGATCCTGGGGAGCTGCGTGGTGCGGCTGCGGCCGATCCTGCTGACCGTCGCCGCCGCCATGCTGTCCGCGGCGCCGATCACGATCGACCCGATCTTCTCGGGGCTGGCGTGGGCGCTGATCTTCGGGCTGTTCGCCGCGACGCTTTTCACGCTTTTCGTGATTCCGGTCGCGTACTGGCTGCTGTATCGCAATGTGCCCGGGCACGGCGCTGCGCGGAATGTCGAATAGCGGATTTCGAATGGCGAATGGAAGCGCGGCCCCATGTGCGGGCTGACGCGCTTTTCCATGCGCTCTTCGCTATTCGCACTTCGCTATCGACTCGACGTAGAGCTTCGTGTCGTACTCGATCCGTACGGCGCCGCCTCGCGCGAAGCGGGCGAAAAGCGCGCCCAGCGCGTCGATCATCTCGTCGAAACGCGGTTGTCCGGCGGCGGGGACGTAGGACGATGAGAGCAGCCGGCCGCGCAGCCCGTCGAAGTCGAGCCGCTGGCCGTTCGCAAACATACGCGCGGCGGGTTCACGCCCGAAAAAGCGCGCCAGCCTTCCGGGCTCGGTCGCCTGGCGGTGATCGATCTTGGCGTAGTCCGTCGCGAAGCGATGCAGCAGGGCCTCGTACTCGGCCAGGAAGGGCGTGTCGTCGCGGCGCTCGTTCCAGAGCAGCGCGACCCGACCGGACGGGCGCAGCACGCGACCGAACTCGCGCCGGCACGCGTCCACGTCAAACCAGTGAAACGCCTGGGCCGCGATGATCCAATCCACGCTCGCGGGCGCAAGCCCGCTCGCTTCCGCCCGGCCGTTGACGCTATGAAACAGCGCGTTGCCGGCGAGCAGCTTTTCCGCCGCGGCGCGCATGTCGTCGTTCGGCTCAACGGCCCAGACCGTGTGTCCGCGCTTCAGAAAATACTCGGCGGAGATGCCCGTGCCGCTGCCGACGTCGGCCAGCACGTGGCTGGGCCGCAGTTGGAACTCGTCGCGCAGCGATTCGTAGACGGCGTTTGGGTAGCCGGGACGGTAGCGAATGTAGTCCGCGACACGGTTGGAAAAGCGCGTCAGCGAATTCGGTTCCGGCGTCGGCATGCTCTGCAACTCGCTATCCGCAACTCGCGATCCGCAATTCCGCCGTCATCGCCCGTACGTGAAGTTCACGTGCCGCACGCCGTGACACGTCAGCGTGCAGCTTCCGGCCTGTCGCCCGAGGTCGACGAACTGCCGCTCGCCGCTGACGATCGATACGTCGAAGTTGATCAGGTGGCTGTGCTCGGCGCTGCTGCCGCTGACGCCGTGGGGGCTGTGACAGGCGCTGCACGGCGTGCGTTCTCGGCTGACGTGCAGGTCGTGCGTCGCGAAGCTCTCGTCACTGAGGATCGAGTTGCGGTCGTGGCAGGTGTAGCACAGGGCGTAAACCTGCGGCGATTCGCTGGTGAAGTCCTGCGTCTCATAGCGCGCGGCGAGCAGGAACTCGTAGCGCGAGCCGTGCGGGCCGTTCGGGCCGCCGCCGCCGAGCTGCCGCGCGTCGGGGTTGTTGTGGCAGTCCTGGCAGTTCAGGAACCCACGGCTGCGCACCTCGGGCAGCAGGCTGGGCGACTCGGCGCCAAGCCGCGACGCGAAAGCGACCGGGTGGGCCGAAGCGGCGGTCGGCAGGAACTGCCGCCGGACGTTTCCGCCCTCGTCGCGGTCTCGGACGATGCGCCGACCAATCGGGACCGGGTTGTCGGCGTGGCAGCGGAAGCAGACCTCGTAGTCGAAGCGCGCGTCCTCGACCTCGACCCCGCTCAATGACACGCCCGCCGATCGCTCCATCGAGCCCGAATACAGCGGGCCCTGAAGCGCGGCAGTCCGGGCGCTCAACCCGCCCGAGCCCGGCTTCACCGCGTGCGGATTGTGGCAATCGACGCAATCGACGTGCGGCGGCATGGAGCGCCAGTCTTCCGCCGGATCGTGCCGATCGAGCAGCCGGGTCGGGCGGTGGCCGCTGCGGCTGCCGTTGACGACGCTGACGTCGCGCGCGGTGATTCCGTCGTGACAGCGCAGGCACAGGTCGTACGAGCGATCGCGCAGCAGACGCTCGCGCTGGGCGGCGCCGTGCGGCACGTGGCAGGCGGCGCAGGCGTTCTCGCTAAGATCGTCGAACGTCGGGGGCTGTCCCTGGGTCAGCAAGAGCGGCATTCGAACGGGGCTGGAGGCGTGCGCGCTGCCGCGCCAGCCGTCCATCGCATGGCAGGTGATGCACAGGGCCCCTTCGCGCATCGGCAGGCGGAGAAAGTCGCCGTACTGGTTGTTGTGCGGATCGTGGCACGCGGTGCATTCCAGCTCGCCGCGCTCGCCCAGCTTGACGCGATGGTCGACCCGTTCGGGGTCGCGGAGCTGCCGGTCGCGGTTGGTCAGGGCGCGGTCGAAGCGCAGCCCGATGGGGTGATCGTCCGAAAGGTCGTTGGTCAGGTCGGACGGACCCGTCGGCATGAAGGTGTGCGTCATGGGGATCGGCGTGCCGCGGCTCAGGACGAGTCCAGGCGCGATGCTGCCGTCGTGACAGCTCAGGCAGAGCTTGCTCGACCCGGTCGGCTGGCCGATGTTCGCGTCGGTCGTGCTGCTGGAGTAGATGCGGTAATGCGTCTGCGGGTTGGCCCGGTTCCACAGCGGGGCGGCCGGGCTGGCGTTGTGCGGCGTGTGGCAGAAGATGCAGACCTGCGACTCCTGCGTGGCGCGCACCGGCCCGGGGCCCATCTGCGACAGGTCGTGCTTTGAGTTCACTACGCTCTCGTCGGCCGATGCGACTGCCGCTAGCGCAACCATCAGGGGAGCGACGCGGCGCGAAGCGAGCGTCCGCAAGATGGAATCGAGATGCCCGGCGGCGCGAGCTGTCACGTGGCCCATCACGATTCCTCCTTCGCCCCGCGCAGATACTGAAAGACCTGCACGCGGCGATTGTACGTGTCGGCAACCCAGATGCGATCGCGGTCGTCGATCGAAAGCCCGCTCGGCAGCGAGAATTCACCCGCGCCGCGGCCTTCGCGCCCGAACGCCAGCAGCAGCGCGCCGCGCGCGTCGAAAATCTGCACGTTCTCAAACTGGCTGTCGAGCACGTAGACGTGACCCTCGGAATCCAGCGCCGCGTCGCGCGGCAGCGAGAAATCGCCCGCCGCATCGCCTTTGCGGCCGAACGCGCAGCGCGGCGTGCCGTCGAGATTCAGAATCTGGCAGCGGAAGTTCATGGCGTCGGCGATGGCGACGAAGCCGCCGCCGAGCGAATCTCCCCCCAGCGCGAGCCCGCTGGGAAAATGGAACCGTCCGGGCTCGCTTCCTCGACCGCCCACGCGCCGCAGCAGCGCCCCGCCTGCATCGAAGACAACGCACGCATGGGCGGCGGCGTCGAGCACCCAGAGTTCGCGGCCGTCGCGCGACCAGCCCAGCGCCGCCGGCCGGTGAAGTTGTCCCGAGCCCAGCGTGGCCCGGTGCTCGCCTCGCAGGCTGAAGAGCTCGACCGTGCCGCGCTGCGCGTCGGCGACGGCGACGCGCTCACCGTGAATGGCGACGTCGAGCGGGGCGACCAGCGACGCAGCGCCGGCGGACCGGATCGAGCGAAACTGCCGGGTCGAGAGATCGAGCACGTGCAGCGCGGCGCCGCCCGCGGCGCCCGGGTCGCAGACGAACACGAGTTGACCCGCGGCTGCGACGGCGGTCGGACTGACGAACGCGATCGGCGGCGTCGGCCCGGCCAGCACATCACGCACCGCGCCGAAGCCGCGCGAACGCGCCCCCAGACTGGCCTCGCCGACCATCTCGCCCAGGTACTGAATCCGCGGCGGGTCCGGCGGGCGGGGCCAGACGAGCGAGGTCGGCTGTCCCGTGAACACCGCGATGCGCGGCGCGGTCGAGGCGCAGCCGGCCAGCGCGCCCAGCAACAGCCATGCCGTCGCGGTCACGCCGCGCAGGGGCGCTTGGATCCGAACCGGCCGCCATGTCGCCATCAGTTGCGTTGCCCCAGCAGCGGGATTTCGCGGCGCAGCTTGATCCACGCCGTAAACGTCCCGTCATACGACCGGTCCAGATCGAGCATGTCGTACGCGAGCTCGAAGACCGCGGTGAATCTCCCCAGCCGCCAGTTCAGCGCGGCGCTCAGATCGACGCCGTTGGTGATGCCGGCCAGCGAATCGTCCTCGTAGCGGTAGGCGGCGGCGGCGGTGGCGGCCAGGGCCGGGTCGATGTGGAACTCGTACGCCAGGCCCAGGTCCAGCAGCGAGGCATCGTGCCCGCTGAGTCCGCGCGCCCCGTCGAATTCGTAGTGCGAGTACGAGCCGCGCCCGCTGAGCGTGTGGGCCGCCTGCTGTAGGATCGTGGCGTCGGCATCCAGGTGCAGGGCCTGGTACGGGTCGATCGAATCGTCGTTGTACTCGTATTCGGCGCCGGCCGACCAGCGCTTCTGCCGGTAGCGCAGTCCGACGCGGTGGCGATTCACCTCGCGGGCGCGGTAACCCAGGAAGCGCGTGCGGTCCAGGTCTTCATCCTGAAACGACATCGTGTAGTAGGGCGTCCAGCCGGCCTTGAACGCCTGCTGAATGCGGAAGTTCACCCGATCACGGTTCAACTCGTAGCCCTGCGACGTGCGGTAGGAGTAGCTCACCAGCACCGTCTCACCGTCGGTGATGCGCCCGGTCGGAATGCGCTCCAGAAACACGTAGCGCCCGACCGGCAGAATGACGTAGTCGCGCAGCGGGACGTAAACCCGCGCCCGGTTCGCGTCGGTCACCACGATCGTGAACGGATTCACGTCGGTACGCGCCAACGTCACCGGCAGGGGGTCGCGAAACGTGTGCGACTCGTTCACCGCGACGCCGCTGCGCGCGGCGCTGTCCGCCCGCGCGACGGCGTACTCGTAGCTCAGCGAGGTGGAGAAGCGGCCCCAATCGTTCTCGCGATCGATCCCGATCGTCCCCAGCGCGCCCGCTTCGGTCAGATCGCTGCCGCGCTCCAGTTCCTGGGACAAGCCGTAGAGGTTGATCGAGCTGCTGAGCCAGTCGCGAAACTGGTACGACGCACCGATGTCGCCGCGGAATTCCTTGATTTCGTTCTCGTCCAACGTCTGCTCGAGGTATTGCAGGGCGTAGGTGGTGGCGAACGAGAAGGTGTGCTGAAGGCGCAGGCGCGGCGCGACCTGGTAGATGTCCTGGCCGAGATCGCCGTCCTCGTCCTGAAATCGCGCCAGCGTCTCCAGGCGGCTGCGCGACTGTGGGCCGAATTGCAGCGTGTGATCCAGGTCAAAGCGACTGCGCACCGTGTCGAACTCGCTGGCCCCGCCCGAGTAGCGCTCGCGCTGATCGTCGTATTCGTACGACAGCCGCAGCGAGTGCTGATCGCTGAACTGCGCGGTCGCCTCGTAGTTCAGCGTGCGATTGCCGCGGCGCTCCTCGTCGTAGCGGTCGCGGTCCGGGCTGGTCAGCTCCTCGTAGCTGTCCACGTAGCTCAGGCGCATCGGCAGCTTCGGGTCGTTGAAGGTGAGTTCGGCTCCGTAGCGCTCCTGCCGGCGATCGAGGCTCGGCAGGAACGGCCGCGCGATGCGGTCGTCGCGCTGTAGCGCAAAGACATTTGCCGACACTTTCCCCGCCGGCAGCAGCCGCATGTCGGCGTCGTAGTAGAGCAGCCCGTCATCGTCGCGGCTGCGGCGGTCGCGGCCGGGCCAGGATTCCCAGTAGCGCGTCTGCTCCAGTCCGCCGCGCACGTCGAAGCGGAAGTCCGCGACGCGCTCGCCGAACAACGTCCCCGAGCCGCGCAGACCGGCGGTTTCGTTCAACTCGCGCAGCTCGCTGGTCTGGCGGAAGTCGTACGGGTATCGGCCGCCGACGCGCGTGCTCGATTGTCGCCGCTGGACCCGGGCGTCGAAGCCCAGGTCGAAGGTCAGATCGTCGAAGTCGAGTGGGCGCTGCGTGGCCGACCCGAGCGCGCTGGGGGCGCTGGCAGGGGCCAAGGCGCGCTCCTCGCCGGCGCGAGCGTCGTCGCTGTCCGCGGGCTGGCTGGTTGGCTGGGTCGTGGCGAGCTGCGCTTGCGAAGCCGGCGCCGGCGCGCCGTTCGCGGCTTCCGTCGCCGCGGGGGGGGGATCGGTCGATTCACCCGGGGAGTCGGCGGCCGACGGGCTGCTGGCCGCGACCGGAGTCATTTCGTAGATGCGCGTATCCGGCGACTGCGCCAGCGCCGGCACGGCACTGCTCGCGAATCCACTTGCCACGGCGAGCACAATCCACGTGCGGCGCATGCGTTCCGATGCCAGGGTCGGTCCGGTGCGGATAGGCGACGGAGAGACACTACGGAGCGCATCCGGGCCTGTCCAGTGTGCGGTCCCATCAAATCCGCCGACAACGCGCCCGCCACGATTGGCGCACTGCCTGGCCCTTCGTATAGTGGCGGCCCGTCGCTGCGCCGGTTGCACCGAGGCTGCCATGCAAGCCAATCCGTCGGTTCGAGTGCTTGCCCGCCCCCTGCTGCTCGCGCTGGGCGCTGCCGTGCTGGCGTGCTGCGCGGCCTGGCGGGCGGCGCCCGACCGCTCGGATTCCTCGCAGGCCGCCGATCGTTCGCCCGCGTCGCAGCCGGTCGGCGATCCGCTGGTGGCCCTGTCCGGCGGCATCGTCGGCAGCCAGCACGATTTTTCCGCGCGAGGCGAGATCGCGCGCGACTTGTGCCTGCCCTGCCACACGCCGCACCTCACCGCCGCCGAAGCGCCGCTGCTCGTGCCTCGTCCGACGTCGACTCGACCCGTGCGGTCGTACCGGACTCCGGCCGGCGAGCTCAGCCAGGCGTCGCTGGTCTGCCTGAGCTGCCACGACGGCACGGTCGCCGCGGACGTCTACGCCGGCGCGCACGGCGCGAGCTGGTCCGACTTTTCCGCCGGCGGTGTATCACGCGGGCGGACGCGCATCGTGAACCACCCGGTGGGCGTTGAATACCCGCGCCTCGATCCGCATTATCGTTCGGCGGCGGAAGTGACCGCGACCGGCCGCATCCCGCTGCCGGACGGGCGGATTCAGTGCACCACCTGCCACGATCCACACAACACGGGGCGGCACGCCGGGCTGCTGGTGATCTCCAACGATCGCAGCAGGCTTTGCCTGTCGTGCCACCGCCTGTGATTGCCATGCATCGTTCGGGTTTGAGGTCGGCGCGCTGCTGCGTACTTCCCGCCGTCGCTGCGCTGGGCGTATCGGCGGCGATCGCGCTGGCCGTGGGCGGTTGCTCCGAACGTTCCGCCACTGTCGCGATGCTGCACCGATCGGCCCCCGCAGGCAACCGCTACGTCGCGTCGCAGGGCAACCTGCGCGTTGGCCGGCGGCCGACGGAGCTGGAAGCCCGGCTGGCGTTGTTCTTCTTCGGCGCCGAACCTGACCTGCCGCTCGGGCTGGTGCGGCCGGTGGATGTGCTGCCCGAGAACTCCGGCCTGCTGATCAGCGACAGCGCACTGACCGCCGTCGTCGACTGGCAGCCTCAGTATGCGGCGCTCAGCGCAGCCGCGCTGGATCCACCACCGGGAAATCCCAACGCGCTGGGACACACCCCCGACGGCGATCGGCTGGTCGCCGATCTCTCGGGCTCCGTCACGCGCTACGACAGCGCCGGCAACGTCCGCGCTCGATACGTCAGCGAGGGACTCCGCCCCGGCGGCGTGCTCGCCGTCAACGATGCCGTCTGGGTCACCAACATCCTCGCCCACCGCATCGACGTTTTCGACGCCGCCAGCGGAGCCTTGCGGAAGTCCATCGGACGGCGCGGCAGCGGCAACGGCGAATTCGCCCTGCCGCTGGGAATGGACCGCCTGGCCGACGGCTCCGTATGCGTCGTCGACATGCTCAACGCCCGCGTCCAGCTACTCGACGCGCAGGGCGACTGGCTGCGGACCCTCGGCGGCCCAGGCGACCGCGTCGGGCTGTTCGGCCGCCCGCGCGGCGTCGCCGTCGGCCCTGATGGGACGATCTTCGTCACCGACGCTGCAACCCAGCGAGTGCACGCCTTCACCAGCGACGGGCAGCCGGTGCTGGCGTTCGGCGGTGCGGAGGACGGTCGCGATGCCCTGGTTCTGCCGGCGGAAGTCGCAATCAGCACGCAACCTCCGCCGACGGATCATCCACTTCCGGACGGCTTTTCCGCCGACTACTGGGTCCTCGTGGTCGAGCAGATCGAGCGGCCGGGCATTCGCGTGTATGGCTGGAACGCGCGCGCGGTGCACGAGCCGCTGCCCAGCCCCGCCCCGAGCACTCCCGGTCGACAGAACCTGGTCGAGAATCCGCACTGGCAGCCGACCGGCTGTGTTTCCTGCCACAAGCGAGACGCTTCAGGCATTCAGCCGATCCCGACTCGAGAGATTGACGCCATGTGTCTGGCGTGCCACGACGGCGTCAAGTCGCCCGATGAGTTTCATCCGGTCGGCTGGCCCGCGGACGGTGCCCGCACACACCCCCCCGAAGGCTGGCCGCTCGTGGACGACCGAATCGGCTGCGTGACCTGCCACGACTTCAGCAAACACTGCCAGCCGGATACGGTCCGTCCGGCCCGCAATCCGGCGTTCATCCGCGGCTTCGACCCGCGCAATCGGTTCGCGACCTGCTCCAAGTGTCACGAGAGCGACGCCTGGCGCATCAACCCGCATCGTGCCGAGGGACCGTACGTGACCCGCGCGATCGACGTTTGCGCGTTCTGCCACACCGCCAACCCCGTTCAGGGGGCCGACGGCCGCTGGACGTTCGATGCTGCCGTGCGCGGCGATCCGGCGCTGTTGTGCCAGAATTGTCACACGATGCACGCCGATCCGGCGCCCGAAGGGCACCTTGGGCAGACGGTCCCACGGCCGATCCTTGATCGCATGGCGCGGCAGAGCGTGATCGTCGCGAAGGAGTATCGCCTGCCCGGCGCCGCCTCCGACGGCAGCGTTCGCGTGCTGCCGCTCGCGGAGGGCCGCGTCGGCTGCCAGACTTGCCACAATCCGCACGCGCTTCACCCCGAGCCGGCGGAGCTGTTTACGTCGGCGGTCGCGCGACTGCATTCGCAACGGCCCCAGGATGAGGGCAGGAACCTGCGGCTGGATCACGTGTCGCTATGCCAATTCTGCCATCTGGATGTGGTGTCGCCATGAGCCGCGCGCGATTGAACGTTGGCGCGGCGTCGGCCGCCGCGGGCCGGAGCACGAATATGATGAACCGACTTCACCGCACGATCCGATTCGCGTTCGGCTGGATCTCCGGCGCGCTGGCGCTTGGCCTGCTGCTGAATGTCGCCGGCTGTCCGGCGCCGGACGATGGCGGCGCCAATCCGCCCGGCTACTCGAACATCAGCGACAAGAGCAACGACGGCGCGCGGTACGTCGGCGCCAGCGCGTGCTCGGCGTGCCACGCCGACTACGCCGCGGTCCATCGCCAGCACGGTCATGCGAACTCGCTCAGCGCCGGGGTCGGCCAGCCGCCGCTGCTTTCCGCCGCTGCGACCGACGCGCGTGTGCCCTCGCCGCCCGGTGGATTCGAGTGGACCGACATCGCCTACATCGTGGGCGGGTATCTGCGCCGCGCCATTTTCGTCGACCACGGAGGTTACTTGCTGACGACCGGCCTGACCGGCACGGCGACGCAGTGGCTGCTCGACTTCGGGCCGAATGCGACGACCGCCGCGTTCGATGCCTATGAGCCGGCCGCCGACGCGCCGCTGCCATTCGACTACTCGTGCTTCCAGTGCCACACGACGGGAGCGCAGCGGCAGGATCCCGCGCGGCCCGAGTTTCAGGACGGACGCCCCGGCTTGGCCGGCACCTGGTCCGAGGATGGGGTTCAATGCGAAGCGTGCCACGGCCCGGGCTCGCAGCATTTCACGATCGCCGGCGGGCAGGTTCAGATCCGCCGCGATCGCATCTTCGTCGACCTGGATGGCTCTCAGACCTGCGTCGGTTGTCACGGGGGCGGGCTGGACGAATCGTCGCACACGATTCAGGCGCGCGGCGGTTACATTGAGCACTTCGAGCAGGCCGACGAGCTGGCCGCCAGCGGCTATCACGCGCGCTTCGCCTGCGGGGTCTGTCACGACCCGCACACCTCCACCGTGTACGACCGTGCGTCAGCGATTCGAAATCAGTGCCGGGCCTGCCACACCGACGTGACCGATGCCAAGCACGGCGGCAAGGTCTACGTTCGTGCCAGCGACGGCTACAGCGAGCCCGTCACCTGCGAAAGTTGTCACATGCCCTACGCCTCGCTCGGTGGGGGAACGGCAGCGCCGTCGGTCGTTGGGGAGACGGCACGCGTTGCGGACGTCCGCACGCACATCTTCCGCATCAATGTCGCGCCGCTGGACTACACCGCGTTCTTCAGCGACGACGGCTCCCAGGTGCGGCTGGATGAGAACGGCGAGGCCGCGGTCACCGTCGACTTCATCTGCTTACGCTGCCACAATGGGAACGGGCTCTTCGATCTGACGCTGCCGCGCGCGGCGGAGATCGCCGAGTTCATGCACCAGGAAACGCCGTAGTCCTCGATCGTCAGCTTGTTCGGCGGAGGGTTATTCTCAGACGAGCTCCGTGCGCGGTTGCGCGAAGCGGGCGATTATTAGACCGGCGATATCGTGACGTTCGTAACCTCTTTGTTTTTCGTCATTTCTGTTGCCTTTCGACCGTGCTTGGGCTAACATTCATTTCTGGAGGATGCCTCCCGCTCTAAAGGCCCGACCCCACGGGCTTGGTGCGGAGAAGGCTGTTCTGATCGACGCTCGGATTGTTCGAAACGCACCCTGCGAAGGACCGCGGCGCGCCGGCTGAGTGCGACGCTTGTGTCGCACTGCGGAGACAGTGTGTCCACGCGCTGCGTGGGTCCGGCTTCGAACGCCTGACGGGTCGGCTGCGGAACGGGAGGCGTCCCCAAGACAAGCGAGCAGACCACAGGAGGGGGGACCAGCATGACCTTCGGGGTAGTGGTGCGCGCCGCGAAAGCCGGCATCGGCGTCGCGGCACTGACGGTGCTCGCGGCAAACGCCGCGGCACAGACGATCGAGGCCAGGTTCATCAACAACAGCCCGTCTCGGCCGGTGATGCTCTCCGAGGATGGCGGAGTGAGCTACGCCGAGCGCGGCGCCGGAAGGTTGAACTGGGAGCGGATCGGCGGCGACTACGGCGGAGTCGGGCCGAACTTCACCACGTTCTGCGCGGAACTGGCGGAGTATGTCGCGCCGAATCACATCTACGTCTTTGACGTCGTTGCGCCGGCCGGCGTTCCGAACACCATCGTCGGCGGCATGGGCGCCGCGAAAGCAGCGCTGCTCGAGGAACTGTACGGCCGGTTCTACAACACGATCGACTTCACCGTCACCAACAACGCCACCGCGTTTCAGATTGCCGTGTGGGAAATCATCTACGACGACGGTCTGAGCCTGGCGGGCGACGAGCTGCGGGTGCAGAACAACGGCCACTACTTCACCATCGCGCAGAACTGGCTCAGCGCTCTCAACGGAGCGGGTGCGACGATGGACCTGGACGGCTTCACGGCTATCGGGGTTCAGGATCAGATCGTGATCCCGGAACCCGCCAGCGCAATGCTGATCGCCCTGGGCGGACTTGCTCTCGCCGTCCGCCGATCCTCTGAGCGGCGGACGTAAGCGCGTTTCGCCGCCGGGAGGATTCGAGCGATCAAACGGGCGTGCCGCTGCGACCTCGTGGCGGCGCGCCCGTCGGCGATTGGGGGCCACGGCTGGGCCGGCCCGCGCGGCGTCACGGACCGCACGATTCACGTCTCGATTCGCCGCTTTCGGCCCGCTGCGAGGGAGCCCGCGGGCCGCGGGCGGCGTGGGTGTGCGTTGGCTGCCTCGCGAATCCGGTTGTTTCCACTCTTCGCCTCCGGCATAATCTTTTCGCCTCGCGGCGCCTCCTCCGCTGCCGGGCGCGGGCCGGTGCGCTTGGGTTGCCCGTCTGCCCGCTCGATGCCGGGGAAGATGTGGGGCGTCGCCGCTCATGGCCGCCGACTTTCTGCCGATCAAGGGCTGGGATCACGTCGAGTTCTACGTGGGCAACGCCAAGCAGGCGGCGCACTTCTACGACAAAGTCTTCGGATTCAAGCCGGTCGCGAAGATGGGCCTGGAGACGGGCACACGCGATCGCGCCAGCTACGTCATGCAGCAGGGCAACATCCGCTTCGTGCTCACCAGCGCCCTGACCCCCGACCACGAGGTCGCCCGGCACTGTGCGCTGCACGGCGACGGCGTGAAGTGCATCGCGCTGGAGGTCGGCGACGTGGAAGCGGCGCTGCGCGAGGCCAAGGCCCGCGGCGCGACCCTCGCCCAGCCGGCCCAGGCGTTCGAGGATGCCGGCGGGACGCTCAAGACCGGCATTCTCCGCTACGCCGGCGACACGGTCTTCAAGCTGGTTGAGCGCACGCACTACCGCGGCGCGTTCGCGCCGGGCTACCAGCCGATCAGCGCCCGCGGGGCGGATCGCAACGTGGGCCTGGCCTCGGTCGATCACATCGTGACGAACGTCTTCCTGGGCGAGATGAATTACTGGGCGAACTGGTATGCCGAGGTGCTGGGCTTCTCGCAGCTCAAGCACTTCACCGACAAGGACATCAGCACCGAGTACAGCGCCCTGATGAGCAAGGTGATGGAGAACGGCACCGGCAAGTGCAAGTTCCCGATCAACGAGCCGGCCGAGGGCAGGAAGCGCAGCCAGATCGACGAGTTTCTCGAGTTTTACTGCGGCCAGGGCGTGCAGCACGTCGCGATGACCACGCGCGACATCTGCAAGACGGTTCGCGAGCTGCGGCAGCGCGACATCGATTTCCTGCGCGTTCCCGACGCGTACTACGAGGACCTCAAGGACCGCATCGGCAAGATCGACGAGGACTACGCCGAGCTCAAGGAGCTGGGCATCCTGGTCGACCGCGATGAGGACGGTTATCTGCTGCAAATCTTCAGCGCGCCGATGCAGGACCGGCCGACGCTGTTCTACGAAGTGATCGAGCGGCACGGCTGCCGCGGCTTCGGGCAAGGCAACTTCAAGGCCCTGTTCGTCAGCCTGGAGCGCGAGCAGGCCAAGCGCGGGAATCTGTAGCTCCGCGCGCGGGCCGGTCGAAACGGGAACGATGATGGGGACCGTGAACTCCGACGCGCGCGATGCACCCGACCCGACGGACTCTCATCGTGACGCGGTCGGACGCGACTTGCCCCCCGACGGAACGGGCCGTCGCCGCGCCGACCTGCGGCTTGCCGCCGGCCTGCTGCTGCTGACGCTGCTCGCCTACGCGCCGGTCGTGCGCAACGGGTTCATCTGGGACGACGATCAATACCTGACCCGCAACGTGCTCGTGCAGCGAACGGAGACGCTGCCCGACGTCTGGCGTCTGCGCTGGGATTCCGAGGCCGGCCGCTTCGTCATTCGCACGCCGCAGTACTACCCGCTGGTGTTCACCAGTTTCTGGCTCGAACACAAGCTCTGGGGGCTGAATCCGCTGCCGTACCACGTCGTCAATGTGGTGCTTCACGCGCTCTCGGCGATTCTGCTTGGGCTCGTGTTGAGGCGGATGTGCGTGCCGGCCGCGTGGGTGATCGCCGCCGCCTTCGCGCTGCATCCGGTGCAGGTCGAGACGGTGGCGTGGATCACCGAGCGCAAGAACACGCTTTCGGGGGTGTTCTTCTTCGCGGCGTTCTACGCGTATCTGAGGTTCGACGCGTCGCGCGGCGCGCGGTGGTATCTTCTGGCGATCGCGGCGTTCGTGCTGGCGCTGCTGAGTAAGACCGTGACGGCGATGCTGCCCGTCGTGCTGACGATCACCCTGCTTGTGCGGCATCGCCGGGTGCGGCTTGGCGACCTGCTGCCGACTTTGCCGCTCTGGGCTCTCGGGCTGGCCGGCGGGCTGCTGACCGCGAGCATCGAGCGCGGAGTGGTCGGGGCGCGCGGCGATGCCTGGGGGCTGGCGTTCTGGGAGCGGGCCGCGCTGGTGGCGCCGCGCGCCTACCTGTCCTATTTTCAGAGCGTCCTCTGGCCGCAACCTCTGATATTCGTTTATCCGCGCTGGGAGCCGAGCGCCGCCGATCCCCTGGCCTACGTGCCGCTTGCGCTGGTGGTGGTGTTGCTGGCTCTGGCGGTGCTGCTGTGGCGAAGGCACGGGCCGGCGGTCCTCGCGCTGCTGGTCTCCGCGGGCGCCTTGACCTTTCCGGCGCTGGGCTTCTTCAATGTCTATCCGCACCGCTTCTCGTGGGTCGCGGATCACTTTCAGTATCTCGGCAGCGCAGCGTTTCTGGCCGTGGTCGTGCTGCTTGTGCGGGCGCTGCTGCGAACCTGCGGCGCGAACGCCGGCCGGGTGGGCTTGGCGGTCGCGGCGCTCTGGCTTGCCGCGCTGGGTGTTCGCACGTTCGTTCGCACCGGGGCGTATCTCGATGCCCGCACGCTTTGGGAAGACACGCTGCGGCAGAACCCCGGCGCGTGGGTGGCGCACCTCAATCTCGGGAACGCTGCCGCCGCCGCGAAGGACCTGCCCGGCGCCCAGCGGCACTTTGAGCTGGCCGCGCAGAGCCCGGCGGCCGTGGTGGATGGGTACGGTGCGTGGGCCAACGCCATGATGGGGGCCAAACAGCCGGCCCGCGCGCTCGAACTGAGCCGGCTGGCGCTCGAACGCGCACCGGACAGCGCAAAGCTGCACGCCAACCATGCCATCATGCTGCTGGCCAACCGCGATTTTGCAGGCGCGGCGGCGGCGGCCGAGCGCGCCGTCGAACTGGACCCCGGACTCCACCGCGCCTGGTACACGCTCGGCGTCGTGTGCGTGTCTCAAAAGCGAAACGAGGACGCCGCAACCGCCTTGCGGAGGGCCATCGATCTCGGCCTGGACTCGGCGGACGCGTGGAGGCGATACGCGGCGGTCCTGGCCGGGCTGGGGCGATCGGACGAAGCGGAAACGGCCCGCCGGCGCGCCGAGCTGCTCAAGCTCCCTGAAGCAGCGCCGAGAGAATAGCGGGACGCATCGGATTTTCTTTGTGGCGGACCAGACCAAGCGTTAGCATTTCCGCTTGGGCGAATCGCCTGCGCGAAGCGTGATGGGCGAATTCGCGATTCCCGGCTGGTTGATCCTGTGGACGCTTCGGAGCGATACTGCCGCCCGGCGACCGCGAGACGCGCATGCTGCGCGCTGATCGGGGTTCTTTTCGCGGCTCAGGCATCGGTCCTGGCGCAGCAGCCGCGACAACGCCACGTCTTGCTCCTGCACTCGTTCGCCAGCGACAACGTGTACGCCGAGGGGCAGCGCGAGGCGATCCAGAGCGGCATCTTGGAGCGGCTTTCTCCGGACCTCGCGGCGCAGTTCCACAACGAATACCTGGACAGCGAGCACCTGGAAGGGTCAGCTCTAAGGACGCAATTCGCCAACTACCTCTCCGCGAAATACGGTGGAAGCCCGCCCGACCTGATCGTTACGACGGACACCGCCGCGGTCGAGTTCATCTGCTCGGAAGGCTGCACACTCTTCCCCAACGCTCCGGTGGTGTTCAGCGCGGCGATGTCGCTGCCCTGCGAGCCGGCGGCGTTCGGGCGGCCCATTACCGGCGTCTTCGAGGTGCTCGACTTCGATCGCACGGTGGAGCTGATCCGGCGGCTGCATCCGGACGTGCGCTGCATCGCCGCGATCGTCGGCCCGTACATCTCGTCCGCGTTTCTGGCGGACCAGCTCGAGTCGAGCGTGACGCGCGCCGCCGGACCGCTCCGCTTCGAGCGGATTCGCGGGACTTCCTTGGCGCAGCTCCGCGCGGAGACCCTCGCCCTGGGTCCGCACGCCGCGGCGGTGCTCTGCGGTCATCCGCTCTTCAATGACGAGCCGCCCGACGCGCGCCGCCTGGCCTATCAATCGATTTCCATGCCGGTTTACGCGATGTACAGCGTACACACCGGATTCGGCGCCGTGGGCGGCTGCGTGGCCAGCGCCGCCGAAATCGGGAATTCGGTCGCGGCGATCGCCGGCCGCGTGCTCGGGGGTGAAGACGCCGCCGACATTCCGATGGTCCACGCGCCGCCGAAGCACGTCTTCGACGAGCGCGCCCTGCACCGGTTCGGCATCGCCCTGTCCGCCCTCCCGGACGCGAGCGAAATCCGCTACCGCGAGCCGACGCTCTGGTCGCGCTACCGCTGGCATCTCATCGTTGCCGTTCTGGCCCTGGCGGTCATGCAGTCGGTCGTGATTTTCGAGCTGATCCGGCAACGCCGGGTGAAGAGCCGAATCGCGCGCAACCTGATTTCGAGCGAGGAGCGCTACCGCCGGTTGCTGGACACTTGTCCTGACGGCATCGTCGTGATTGACGGCGAATCCGTGGTCTTCGCCAATCGCAGCGCGGCCCAGCTCGCCGGGCTGGGCGATGCAGATGGCTTGATCGGGCGCAACGTGATGGAGTTCGTGGTCGAATCCGACCGCGCGCTGGTCGCCGCGCGCTTGTCGCAGGCGAAGTCAGCCGACTCGCCCGCGCCGGTGACGCACTTCCGCGCCCGGCGGGTGGATGGCAGCAAGCTGACGCTCTGGGCGCGCGGTGTTGCGTGCGATCACGCGGGCCGGCCGGCGCTTCAGGTCGTGCTGCGCGACGACAGCCTGGAACAGCGCCTGCAAGCCGAGCTCGCGCAGGTCCAGAAGATGGAAGCGGTCGGCACGCTGGCCGGGGGCGTCGCGCACGACTTCAACAACCTGCTGACGGCGGTGCTGGGCTACGCGTCGCTGGCCTTGAACGAAGCGTCGCTGTCCCCCGCCGCGCGCAGGAGCCTGACGCAAATCCGCGGCGCCGCGGAGCGCGGCGCCCGGCTGACGCGGCAGCTCGTGACGGTGGCGCGCGGGCAGGCCGTCGAGGCGCGCGTGCTGAATCTCAACGTCGTCATTCGCGACCTGCGCGAGATGATTCAGCGCGTGCTGCACGACGCCATCCCGCTGCGGCTCGAGTTGCACGACGCGTTGTGGCACACGTGCTGCGATTCCGGCCAGATCGAGCAGGTGCTCATCAACCTGGCGGCCAATGCGCGCGACGCGATGCCGCACGGCGGCGAGCTCACCATCAGCACCGAGAACGCTCGGCTGCCGGGATCTCGGGCGACGTCGGACCGGGGGACGCGCGCCGAATCCGCTTCCGACGACGAGCTGGTTGTCGTTCACGTGCGCGACACGGGCGCGGGCATTCCCGCCGAGATTCAGGCGCGGGTGTTCGAGCCGTTCTTCACCACCAAGCCGTTCGGACAGGGCTCGGGCCTGGGATTGGCCAGCGTGCACGCGATCATGTCGCGGCACGGCGGTCGGGTCGCGTTCGACTCTCCGCCGGGCGGCGGGACGACGTTTCATCTGTACTTTCCGCGCACCCGAGAGGCGGCGCGCAGCCAGGTCACCAGCGCCGGTGCGTCCTCGCCGCCGACCGGAACGGAGACGATCCTCCTGGTGGAGGACCGGGCGGAAATTCTTGAAGTGGCCCAGTGCATGTTGCGGTCGTTGGGGTACTCGATGCTGACCGCGCACGATGGTCCGGCGGCGCTTCAGCGCGCCGCGGAGCACGCCGGCACGATCGATCTGCTGTTCACCGACGTCATCATGCCGCAGATGAGCGGGCCGCAGCTCGCCCAGCGGCTGCTGCGGCAATTCCCGCATCTGTGCGTGCTGTACGCGACCGGATATGCCGCCGGCGCGCTCCCGGAGCTGCAGGTCGATACCGAGTACGCCTTATTGAGCAAGCCCTACTCAACCATCACGCTGGCGGAGAAGATCCGAGAGGTGCTCGCGGCGCGTGACCGGCGCGTGCCTGTCGCGAACGACGCGATCCACTCCAGCGCTGCCCGCGCCTGAGCTCGGGCCGATCGAAGTATGGGAAGCCGCGTCAGGCCTGGTCCAATTCCGCCGCTTCCTCGCGATCCCGCATGGCCTTGAGCTTCTCCCACTCGTCCTTGGCGATCAGCACCTCGCGGGCCTGGCTGCCCTTGTACTCCCCGACGATGCCGGCGGCGTACATCTGGTCGACCAGCCGCGACGCCCGCCCGTAGCCGATCATCAGGCGGCGCTGAAGCAGGCTGACGGAACCGCGGGCGCTCGAAACGATGATGTCCACCGCCTGGTCGAACATCTCGTCGCGCTCGCCGGATGCATCGGAATCGGACTTGGGCATGCGCACCAGCTCGGGGTGGAATTGCGGGTCGCCCTGCTCGCGGCAGTGCTTGACCACCGCCCGCAGCTCCTCGTCGCTGATGAACGTGCCCTGGGCGCGGATCAGCTTGGACGCGCCCGGCGGCAGGAAGAGCATGTCGCCCTGGCCCATTAGCACCTCGCCGCCGTTCTGATCCAGCACGATCCGCGAATCGAGCCGGCTGGCGACGCGGAAGGCGATGCGGCAGGGCAGGTTGCTCTTGATCAGCCCGGTGACGACGTTGGCCTGCGGCCGCTGCGTGCTGACGAGCAGGTGAATGCCGACGGCGCGGCTCTTCTGCGCGAGCCGGCAGAGATGGAACTCGACCTCCTTCGGTGAGGTCATCATCAGGTCGGCCAGCTCATCGACGACCATCACGATGTAGGGCAGGTGAACGGGGACGTGCCCGAGCTCTTCGCCCGCTTCAATTTGCAGCCGCTCGCGCAGGCCCTTTTCGCCGAGTTGGTTGTACGAGCGGATGTCCTTCACGCCGGCCTCGGCCAGCAGCGCATAGCGCTCGTCCATCTGGGTACAGGCCCAGTCGAGGATGCTCTCCGCCTTGCCCGGGTCGGTCACGATCGGGCACATCAGGTGCGGAATCTCCTTGAACATCGCCAGCTCGACCACCTTGGGATCGACGAGGATGAGCTGCACCTCGTCCGGCGTGCGCGTCATCAGGATCGAGAGAATCACGCTCGCGACGCAGACGCTCTTGCCCGAGCCGGTCGTGCCGGCGATCAGCAGGTGCGGCATCGCGGTGAGGTCGGAGATGAGCGGCTGCCCGGAGGCATCTTTGCCCAGGAAGAGCGGGACGTGCGCGCGGGCGGCGCGCATCTGGGAGGCGCGCAGCAGCTCCTTGATCCGCACCTTCTCCTTGTCGATGTTCGGCACCTCGATGCCGATGGTGTTGCGGCCCGGCAGCGGAGCGACCACGCGGACCGCGGGCGCCTTGAGCGCCCGGGCCATGTCGTTGGAGAGCGATGCGATCTGGCTGACCTTCACTCCCGGCGCCAGCTTCAATTCGAAGACGGTGATGACCGGGCCGGTCTCGATGGACGCGACCTGCACCTGCACCCGGAATTCATTCAGCGTCTGCTCGAGGATGTAGGCTTTCTCGCGACAGACCGACTCGATCGCCGACTTGTCGATCGACTCCAGGTCGTCGAGCAGGGCCGAGTTCGGCAGGACGTATTCGGGGAACCGCTTCGCCGGGGGCGGGACCGCCGGCCGCGGCGCAGGTTTCATGTCAAACAGAAAGCCGCCGCGGTCGATTTCGGCTGCGCCGGACGAGGACATGCTGCGCACCGGCGCGGGCTTGGTTTCCGGCGCGCCGTTGGTTGCCGAAGTGTGCTGCGGTTCGACATAGTCGTCGTCGGGCGGAACGCGCTCCGCGGCGCTTTCCTCGTCCGACTCGGTTCGATCTTCGATCTCCGCGTCCTCGGACGATGACGTACCGGTCGGCGCGGCCAGGCGCGGATCGGCTTCGGCGTCGGCGGCCGCGTCCTCGTCAGCGCCGGAGTCGTCGTCCAGACTCGTACGCACCGGCGGGGGCGTCGCGACCCGCGATCGTGCCCGGCCTTCTCCATCATTCGCGCGCTGCACGGTTTCGAGCGCGACCCCAGCGTCAGTTCGCGCGGCGCGCGAGACGCCGGCGGCCAATGCGGCGCCCGCGCTGGCGACGCCCTGAACGCCGCCGCGAAGCGCGCTGGCGCCGGCCTGCTGGGCGGTGGTGCCAGCCCAGGTGAACAGGCGCAGGACGAATTCGTCGGCCACCAGGATCAGCCCGACCACGAACGCGCAGGTCAGCAGCAGCAGGCTCCCGCCCAGCTCGAATTGGTTTTTCATCCAGAATCCGACCGCGGCCCCGAGCACCCCTCCGGGCCCGCTGATCAGCATGTGCTCGTTGGGTGGGAAGCACAGGGCGCCCACGACCGAAACGACCGCGCAGATCAGGACCGTGCCGACCGCGCGGAGCCAGAAGTCGTGCTTGCGTGCCTGTGGAGCCCGGGCGGCCAGGCCAGCCGTCAGCAGAACCAGCAGCGCAATCCCGCCCAGACCGAGGTAGTAGCGCAGGCCGAACGCCAGCAGGGCGCCGAAGCTTCCGCACCAGTTGGTCGGCGTGCCGTTCCGCGGCCAAACGCTGGTGGAAGGGAGGTCTGCAACGTCAAACGTCAGTACGGCGACCCAGGCGAACACGCAGGCCATCCAAAGCACCGTGTTCGCCAGGAGCCGAATGGCCGACTGACGAGCGTCAGCATTCGACATTGCACGTCCATCCTTGAACGAGGAAGGCCCACTCGACCGGCCTTCGCGAATCCTGGATGCCGGAGTATATCGCAAATCGCCATTTCTTCGATAATCTACCCGCTCGGGCCGCCTCCGAACGAGCGATGAGCGCCGTGTCGGCCGCGCCGCCCCGGGAGCAGGTGAAAAGCTGCGGATGGCCAAAACGCACGTGCTGGAACGATGGCTGGGTGGCCTGGGTGACCAGTCGCTTTCATTCCTGGGGGGCTTCGGCCGCTTCTGCCACTTCGCGCTTTCCGCGATCGCCGGCCTCCCGCCGAGCCTCTGCACGGCACGTGGCTGGCGGCGACTGCTGCCGCAATGCCACGCCATCGGCGCGCTGTCGGTGCCGGTGATCTCGCTGACCGGCGCGTTCGTCGGCATGGTGCTGATTGTGCAGGGCTGGGCGCAGTTCGACTCCGCCGGCCTGGCGGATCGGCTGGGGGGAATCGTCAACATCTCCGTCGCCGCGGAGCTCGGCCCCGTGCTCGCCGGAGTGATGCTGGCCGGTCGCGTCGGCGGGGCGCTGACCGCCGAACTCGGCACGATGAACGTCACTGAGCAGTTGCTCTCGTTGCGTTCGATGGGCTGCGATCCGGTCCATTTTCTGGTTACGCCGCGGTTTCTGGCCTGCCTGCTGCTTTCGCCGCTGCTGACCATCTACGCCGACATCATGGGCGCCGCCGGAGCCTGGCTGGTCTACGCCGGCGTCTACGGCGGCGAGAGCGAGCCCTACTGGCGCAACACCCGCGAGGTCGTGCTGCTGTGGGACCTCGGCACGGGCATGGTGAAGGCGCTTTGCTTCGGCGGTCTGATCGGCCTGATCTCGTCGTACAAGGGGTTTCACTGCCGAGCCGGGGCCGAGGGCGTCGGGCGGGCCTGCACGGAGTCCTTCGTCGTCAGCTTCATCACCATCCTGGTCATGGACTTCTTCCTGAACATCTTCATCAACCGCATCTTCGAGCTGGCCTACGGCTATCGCTCGCTGATCTGACGCGGAGCGCGTGCGTGCAGGACCACGACTCGATTATCGAACTGCGACGCGTGAGCAAGGCGTTCGGCCGGCAGCGCGTGCTGGACGACGTCGACCTGGCCATCGCGCGGGCCCGCTGCACGGTGATCATCGGGCGCTCCGGCACCGGCAAGAGCGTGCTGCTCAAGCACATCGTCGGATTGCTGCGGCCCGACCGCGGCGAAGTCCATTTCGAGGGCCAGCGCGTCGATCAGCTCTCCGAGCAGGAATTCGTGCCGATTCGGCGCCAGATCAGCTTCGTATTCCAGCTCAATGCGCTGTTCGACTCGATGAGCGTCGCGGAGAACGTCGCTTTTCCGATGATGGAGATCAGCAAGGGGCGGCTGGACCGCAAGAAGCTCCGCAGCCTGGTCGACCGCTCGCTCGACATCGTCGGGCTGGCCGGGTTCCACTCGAAGCGGCCGGCGGAGCTTTCCGGCGGCGAGAAGAAACGCGTCGCGCTGGCCCGCGCCATCGCCATCGACCCGCCGCCCAAGGTGATCCTCTACGACGAGCCCACCGCCGGCCTCGATCCGCAGCGCGCCGACGTGATCAACCGGCTGATCCGGCACCTGCTGGAGGAATTCGACGTGACCAGCGTGGTGGTGACGCACGACATGAAGAGCGCGTCCGCGGTCGGGGATCGCGTGCTGGTGCTTTGGAACGGCCGGTTCATCGCGGACGCGTCTCCCGCGGAGCTGATGCAGTCGAGCGAGGAGCACGTTCGGCGATTCGTGACGGGGGTGGCCGAACCCGCCGACCTGACGGCGCTGAGCGAATAGGAGCGCTCCGGCGGCTCCGGAAGCCATCCCGGTTGGCGAAATCCCAAACATGGCGTTCGGATTGCGCGCGCACTGCTGACAGGTGCGGCAATCTTTGCGCTGTCTGATAAGCCCTGAGAGCGAGATTTAGCAGCTCAAGAGCCCTCCAAACTACCCATATTAACTGCGAACCGTTTTTGACGGGTCAATTTGGTAAACTTGCTAGGTGCCGCAACTTACTGTTGAAAGCTTCGACGAAATTTTCCGCGCGCCAACCAAAGTGGCGACCTGCTCGCGTCGATAAGACGGTTGTGCGGGAATATGGCCGTTGCGCCAGCCCTCCCGCGGGGCGAGGGACGTATCTGGGGTTTGGGTTGCCCGACGATCACGGATGGTCGCGGAGTTTCCGCACAACCGTGCCGCGGCCAGGTCGAAGGGTGAGAAGCGAGGAGTACGCGTCATGTTGCAGTCAGTCAGTCAGACGGGATCGGCGCCGAGTGCGGTGGCCACGGCCACGCCTCGCGCGCGATCGGGCAAGGAGCCGGGCGAGACCGGTCCGCTGGGCGTTCGCGACAGCCTTGAGCTTTCCAGCGCCGCGAAGACCTACGCGGAGCGATCCGGCGTTGACACGTTCCGACCGGAGAAAGTCGCGGAGGTCCGCGCTCAGATCGAGGCCGGGAACTACCTGACCGATGAGAAGCTGAACGTCGTGGTCGATCGACTGTGCGCCGAGATCCTCGGACGCGCCTGACATCGTCACGTTCGTCGGACTCAAGTTGATGCGCTCATGCGACGCCGGGCATTCACGTCCGGCGTCGCTGTTTTTCGCCGGTCGCGCGGCGGAGTTTTGCGCGCGCAGTGCCTTTCGCCTCTGCGTATTCCGCCACGATGACCGAGTTCATTCCGCCGCGCGGCGTCCAATGCGTCTCGACGCGCATGCGGCGCGGATGGATGGCGCCGACGAGCTCGTCGAGGATGCGGTTGGTCACGGCCTCGTAGAAGATGCCCTGGTTGCGAAAGCTCTGCAGGTAGTACTTGAGGCTTTTGAGCTCGACGCACAGGTCGTCGGCGACGTATTCGACGATGACCGTGCCGAAATCCGGCTGGCCGGTGACCGGGCAGACGCTGGTGAACTCGGGCGCTTCGTGGCGGATGACGTAGTCGCGCCGCGGGCAGGGGTTGGGGAACACCTGAAGATCGAAGCTCGTTTGGCGAAGTCGCGGGCCGCTCATCGGCATCCTCACATCGGAGTCCGGCCCGAGACGGGCACCGCCGCCGGGCGCTGGGGCATTCTGGGAGCCCGGCGCCGCGTTCTGCAAGGCGCCCCGCGGCGCGGGACGGATCGAGTTCCTGAAAATGCGCGGGCCCGAAATGCGAATACGGCAGGGAAGCGTGGCGGAGTCGAACGGGGCGGGCCCGTGCTCACGCGGCGCGGGCGGGTTCGTGAACCGGCACGGATTTCTAATCCCACGCCGTCGGGCAAGAGGTAGACTTCAAGCATGGAAGGTGCGGGCGGCGGCATTCTGGGCCGACTGAGCGAGAAGGTGCTCGGCTGGATCGCGCTGGCGCTGGTCGCGCTCGGCGCGGTTGCGTTCTATCAGACGCCGGCGGCGACCAAGGCGGCGCTGTGGAGCACCGTCTGGCGCTGTGCCGCCTGGCTGGTGATCACGGGGGTGCTTCCGTGGGCCTCGCGCTTCGTGCTGGGGCGCGTGCTGGAGGCCGGATCGAACTGGGCCGGCGTCGGCCTGCTCGGGGCGCTGCTGCTGCTGAACATCCTCAGCGGGCTGCTGCTGATGACCGGCTGGCCGCAGGGCGCCTGGACCTGGATGCTCGTGCTCGGCATGCTCGCGCTCGCCGGAACGTATAATTACCTGGTCGCCGAATACCTGACGCAGATGCGCGGCGGGTTAGGACTGTGAGCAGCAAGTGGGCGGGACCATGACTTCCAGTTATCAACCCGGGCTGCGAGTGAGCGAGTACCTGCTGGTCGAGCGTGTCGGCGTCGGCACGTTCGGCGAGGTGTGGAAGGCGCGGCATCACGTCTGGGAGCGCGAGTTCGTGGCGATCAAGCTGCCGACCGCGCCGGATTACGTGCGCTATCTCCAGCGCGAAGGGCTGGTGGTTCACGCCCTCAAGCACCCGAACATCGTGCGCGTGATGGGGATCGACCCCTACGCCGAGATTCCCTATCTCGTCATGGAGCTGGTGGACGGGCCGTCGTTGCAGAAGGTGATCAGCGATCAGCGCGGCGGCCTGCCGATCGAGGTGGCGCTGACCGTTCTTCAGGGCGTGCTGCGCGGCATCGCCGCGGCGCATGCCGGCCGCATTCTGCATCGCGATCTCAAGCCGGGAAACGTGCTGCTCAACCTGCGCGGCCAGGAGCTCAAGGCGCTCGCGGTCGACGACGTGAAGGTGAGCGACTTCGGGCTCGGACGGGGCGACACGGACGTGCTGCGCTCGATCGTGCAGTCCGCCTCGATGGACCGCGACAACCGGCTGGTGGGAACGCTGGCGTACATGGCGCCGGAACTGCGCGACGGCGGCGCGGCGGCGAGTCCCGCCAGCGATCTCTACTCGATCGGCGTGATGCTCTTCGAAATGCTGACCGGCCAGCGGCCCGCCGGCGCCGAGTTGCTCAACACCTGCCGCGCCGAGGTTCCGGCCGCTCTGGACGCGGTGTTCGCGCGCCTCTACGCACGTCAGGATCGCCGCTATGAGAGTGCCGAAGCCGTGCTGACGGATCTCGAGCGGCGCTTGCGGCCGACGCGGCGCGCGGTGCCGCCGGTGCCTGCGGGCGTGCCGCCGGTTGCGGGCCGGTCGCTGCGCAGTTGCACGTCCTGCGGCACGCCGACGCGGGCGGAGGATCAGTTCTGCACGCAGTGCGGGCAGCAGCTTGTGTCCGTGGTGCGGCGGTGCGGCGCTTGCGGCGCGTTTCCCGCGGCGCGCGACCGTTTCTGCATTCTGTGCGGCACGCGGCTGAGCGCGGAGCACGAGTAAGGAGTCGAGGGTGCTCCTGGCCGACGGCATCGTGTTCTGGTTCGTCGGGCTGATCATGCTGGGCATGGCCAGCTTCTTCGGCGTCATCGTGATGCTGGTCGCGCGGGTGTTCGGGTTCGTAGTCCGCCAGTTCACAGGAACGCGCTGGGACGAAGCGGAGATGATCGGCGCCTCCTACGACGGGGTGAGCGTCTGCCCGCATCCGGGCTGCGGCGAGCGCAATCCGGCGGTGGCCCGCTATTGCGGCCGATGCGGGCGGCCGTTAGCGCGACACGGGCGAACCCATGGATGAGCGAAGCCGGCATCGGCAATTCGAGGACGACCTGATCGCACAGCTCCGCACGCACGCGCGGGCGCTGCTGGGCGGCAAGCTGCCGGCCGACACGCTGTACGTTGAGCCGACCGGCGAGGGCATCGACGCGGTCCGCGGAGAGCTGGCCCGGCTGCGCGTCTATGATCGCGACGCGCTCGAAAAGCTGGCCGGCACGCGCGCCGTCGAGTTCGTGTTCCAGCGCAGCCGCCTCGGCGGACTGCTGCGCCGCAACGTCGCCCGCATCCGGCTGCGGACGCTCGCGCCGATCGAATCGATGCTGCGGAACGAGCCCGCCGGGCCGCGCAGCCGCGAGGACGTGCTCGACGCGCTGGCGCACTACCAGGTTTTGCCGCGCCGGGCCCGGCCCGACGTGGTCGTGCTGGCCAGCGCCACCGGTTTCTCGCCCGAAGCGCGCAGCGTCGCCGAGGTGAGCGATCACCCGCGCGTGATTCTGCTGGGCGCCCGGGCCGACGGCGGCTGGGATGTCGCGCTGCCCGCCGGCCTTCCGAAGACGCCCTGGGCGCGGCTCTTCGAACTCGAAACGCGGGACGATCGGATTCGCCGGCTGGTGTATCATCTGGAGCAGAATTCGGCCGCGATGGACTCGCGCGGCCTTTCGGTGCGCGAGCTGGCGGAAAGGCTCGGCGTCAGCGAAGCGGAGGCCGCCGGGCTGGTGCGACAGGCCTGTCGGCGCGACGCGCGGCTGTTCACCGTCGAGCACAACGGCCGGCAGCACGTCTGCCGCAGCCCGCTGGCGGAAGAAGGCGACAAGATGAGCATCTGGAGCCGGATACGCAGGCTGTTGCGGATGAAGCCTACGCCCGCAGAGCAGGTCCGCGAGCTTACCGCCCAGCGGGCGCGCGTCGAGCAGCAGCGCTTCGAGCTCGACCAGCGCGTCGAGCTGCTCGAGGGCCAGGAGCGCCAGATCGTCGAGCAGGGCGCCAAGGCCGCCAGTGACGCGGAGCGCAAGCAGCTCGCCGGCAAGCTGGTGCGCGTGCGCCGCGAGCTGAGCCGGGCGCGCTCGCAGGCCCAGGTGTTGACCAACCAGATCGACATCGTCGGTACGCAGATTCACCACGTAACGCTGCGTGAGCAGGGCAAGCGCGTGGCGCTGCCCAGCGCCGAGGAGCTGACGCGCGAGGCCGCCGCCGCCGAGCAGGTCATGACCGAGCTTTCGGCCAACGCCGAGCTGGCGCGCGGGATCGAGGTGAACGCCGAGACCCCGCAGATGGCCGCCGAGGAGGCCGCGATTTTCGAGGAATTCAAGGCTGCCGCCGCCGGCCGCGAGTCCCAGTCGGCGGGCGCGGTGCCGGCCTCTGAGCGGTCGCGCGGTTCGGCCGGGCCGGCGCGCGCTTCCGACGATCGCATCGCCGACGCGGCCGACCCGGGCGCGACGGCCGAGCCGCCGCCGCCGCCGCGGCGCGAGGGCTCGCGAACGCGGCCGGAGCTGAGCTGAGGGGCGCGGCACGTCGCCGCAAGCGCGGCCTTCGGGTCCATCAGGTCACGCGGGAATTCCGCCATGAACTTCTTCACCTGGCTGACGACCAAGCGCAAGACGCTCTCGACCATGAGCGTGACGGAGCTGCGCGCCCAGGAGATGCTGCTGGAGAGCGAGCGCAACCGCATGCAAGGGCGGGTCGAGAAGCTGGCCGCCGACAAGCAGCGCATCGTCGAGCGCGGCGCGAAGGAGAAGACGCCCGAGATGCGCCGCACCTTCGCTCAGCAGTACGACCTGCTGCACACCGAGCAGATGATGCTGGCCCGGCACCTGAACATCCGCAGCAAGGAGCTGCTGACGGTGGCGCGGCTGCGCATCCTGCGCGAAAGCGCCAGCCGCGGCGGTCTGTCGACCGGTGCGATCGCGACCATCCGCGAGGCCGATCTGGCGCTGATCGAGAAGCTGATCGAGAGCGACGCCATCACCAGCGAGATGTACCAGGAGCGGCTCGACGAGATTCTGCGCATCGGCCACGAAGCGGATGCGGCGGGGGCGGGCGTTTCGCCGGCCGGCCAGGAGCTGCTGAAGATCTGGAACGACATGGACGCCGGCCTGATCAAGGACACCAGCGAGGCCTTCGACGAGGCGGAGAAGCGTGTCCGCGAGCGGGGCAAGGCGGCGGAGTAGCGGATCGGTCGGAAGGTGGAAAAGTCGACAGGTTGAAAGCGGATACACGGGATGGCGGCGATCCGGAGATTCGAAGAGCTCGAGTGCTGGCAGCTGGCGCGCGAAATCGCGCGCGGCGTCTATCGAGCGACGCGCACGCAGCCGGTCTCGGGAGACTTTGCACTGTCGAACCAGATGAGACGCGCCGCAGTCAGCATTACCAGCAACATCGCGGAGGGATTCGAGCGCGGCACGCGCAAGCAACAGATTGAATTCTGCTACATTGCCAAGGGCTCGCTTGGCGAGCTTCGCAGCCAGGTCATCATCGCTCGCGATGTCAGCCTGCTGGGCGAAGATGCCTTTCAGTGGCTCACCGAGCGATGCGAGCAGTGCTCTCGCGTCATCTACGGCTACATTCGGTCTTTGCGAGCCTCTTCCGAGCGATTTCCAGGCCCAAAGTTCGCGGAACCGCGGGAAAACGAGACATGCACGGAGGCGTCGACAATTGAGCGTGATGCCTCCGCGTGATCTTTTCACCTGTTGACTTGTCGACCTTTTGACCTGTCCACCAGCGAGACGCTTATGGCCCTCTTCAAGTCCGCCGAAGAACGCCGCCTCGAACGCGACATCAAGATTCGCCAGGGAATCCGCCGCATCGAGAAGGCCATCGCCGAGCAGTCCAAGTTCGCCGACGAATTCGTCCGCAACGCGCGGCAGGCGAAGCAGATCGGCGACCATTCGCAGTACCAGTTCATCCGCAACTCGCTCAAGAAGACCGCGACCATCCGCAAGCTGCTCGAACGGCAGTTGCTCGCGGTCAAGAACGCGCTGCTGATCAAGCGCCAGGCCGAGGCCAGCGCCGACTTCGCCCAGTCGATGAACCTGATGGCCAGCGAGGTCAGCAAGCTCTTCGGCCAGACCGACCTGGCCAAGACCCAGCTTGCCTGGGAGAAGGCCATGATGCAGTCGCAGACGATGGAGGAGCGCATGCAGATGTTTCTCGACGCGGTCGAGTCGGGCGCGGCGGCGGACGTGTCGACCGCGCCGGCGGAGGCCATCAGCGACGAGGAGATCGACCGGCTGATCGAGGCCGAGGGGCAGGTCGAGCAGGCCCGCGAGCAGCAGCAGATGTCAGCCCTGCGGGCCGAGCTGGCGGCGCTGAAGGGCCAGGGCGACGCAGGCAAGGAGACGAAGTAGGCGATGGTGCGCGACGAAGGAGAATTCCGGGGGTTGCATTCGCCATCCATGCGCCTTTGGCGCGGGAGCCCGATCCACCCCATGGAGGAGGCGCGGAGGTTCTTTGACGGCGAGGGACCGGTGCCGGAGACACTTCGTCGACTCGCAGAGCGCCTCGGTGCCGCGGGCATGCAGAAGGACTGGGCCGACGTGATCGAGCTGATGCGCGTGGACCACCTCGACGAGACCTTCGCCGACAAGCTGCACCCGGTGACGCGCTCGGCCTACCTGCAATGCCATGACCAGAAGCTCGAAGAGGACCGCTACAACCCGGAGATCGATGACCCGCCGGCGGAGTGATTTGAGCGATGCGCTTGACGCGCCGGGCGGCCAGCCGCGGGGCGGCGCGTACTTCTTCTCCCACACCGGCCCGATCGCCGAGGCCGGCCGGGATCTGCTGCGCTCGCTGCGCACCGCCGGCGTCGAGCATGTCCTCGTCGGAGATGCGGCCTGCTGCGTGCACGCCGCTCAGGCCGTGACGCCCAACGACTCGAAGCCGCCGCAATCCGCGGAGTTGAACTGGCCGCTGCGCTACTTTGCCGTGTGCGTCCGGCCGAGTGACGTTGACCGCTTTCGCCAGACGGTGGCAGGCCGCGAATTCGAGGTGATCCCCGGCCAGCGCTCGCGGCTGCTGCATCCGCACTCGGGCATCGAGGTCGATCTGTTGCCCGCCGGCGAGGTCGTCGGCGATCCGCTTCGCCAGCGGGAAATCCGCTGGCCCGATCCGAACGTCGCCGTCTGGCTTGGCGGCGTTCCCGTGCCGCCGCTGGAGCGGCTGATCGAGCTCCGGCTGGCCGAGTTCTCACCGGACGGGCGCGCGGCGGTGATCTCGCTGCTGGGGCTGACCGGCGTGCCGGCCGAGCGCTTCGCGTCCGTGCATCCACTGCTGCGCGGCGAACTCGAGGCGTGTTTCGCCGAGGCGCGGCGCCTGCCGGGGGTATGATTGGCCTAAGCGCGTGCCGACGATGACCGGCATGCGAGAAACGGCGTCCTTGGACTGCCTCGGCCGCTGAATTTGGTATTTGCGACGGTAGGCGGGCAGGAGCCATGGCTTTGCGCTGGCGAGGGCCGCAGCGCGAAGCCAAGAAAGTTCTCGAATCCGAATCGACCATGAGCACCTTTGCCACATTCACGCGGCTGAAAGACAAGGGCCTCGCGGCGCTGAAGGCGGGGGACTACGTCGCCGCCCGGCCGTACCTGATCCAGGCCGCCGAGTGCATGATCGAGCTGTCCGAGGCCAGCGCGGATGCGACCCAGCGGGCCGAGCAGGAGGCGTACGCCCGCGAGCTGCTCGACCTCGCGAAGGACTGCGACCGGCATGTGCCGCTCGGCGAGCGGGGCGGTCCGGGCGGCAAAGCGCGCGACCGGGCCCGCGATCGCGACGATGACAAGGGCGCCGACGCGCAAGACTGGGTGGTGCGCGAGAAGCCGATGGTGCGCTTCGCCGACATCGCCGGGCTGGACGAGGTGAAGCAGGAAATCTACCTCAAGATGATCTACCCGTTTCAGCACCCCGAGCTGGCCAGCCACTATGGCATCGACGTCGGCGGCGGGATGCTGCTGTACGGTCCGCCCGGCACCGGCAAAACCATGTTCGCCAAGGCGGTGGCCTGTGAGTTGGAAGCGACGATGTTCGTCGTCACGCCGGCGCAACTGATGAGCAAGTGGGTCGGCGAGGCCGAGCAGAACGTGCGCAAGCTGTTCGATGCCGCGAAGGCGGAGGCCAAGAGCGTGATCTTCCTCGACGAGGTCGAGGCGATGGTGCCCAAGCGGCGCAGCACCGACAGCACGGTGATGCAGCGCGTCGTGCCGCAGATTCTTCAGGAGATCGAGGGCTTCGACCGCAAGACGGGCCGCGCGCTGCTGTTCCTGGGCGCGACCAACGAACCCTGGACGCTCGACCCGGCGATGATGCGGCCCGGACGGCTGGATGCCAAGGTCTACATCCCGCTGCCGGACCCCGAGGCGCGTTTCAAGCTCTTCGAGATCTACCTGAACAAGCGGCCGCTGGCCGACGACGTCGATCTCGCGGCGCTGGTGGAGAAAACCGCCGGCTACAGCGGCGCCGACATCAAGGCCATTTGCGGCCGTGCGGCAACCCGGCCGTTTTTGGAATCGGTGGGCGGCGGCGAACGCCGTAATATCCGTATGACGGACCTCGTCGACGTGATTGCGCAGACGCCGGCGTCGGTCCGCGCCAAGGACGTCGCGCGTTATGAAGAGTGGGGGCGTGAGGTCAGCACCGCCTGAGCCGGCCTCGCCGCGCAAACCGGCGCGCGGTGTGCTGGCCGCGCAAGCACTGGCGCGCTGCCTGGATTGCGAGACGACACCATGAGCCGCGAGACCCTGAAGCGACTGGAAGCCGCCACGCTGGTGGCCCTGCGGATCGACGGCGACGACTGGTCGAGCGGGCTGCTGCGGCGGGACGCGCCGATTCCGGATGCGTGGATGGGGCTGGTGGAATCCGCCGACGGCCGGCGCCGGTTTGCGCCGGCGGGCGAGACGCCGCGCGTCGGGCGCGGCGATCACCTGCTCCTGGTGCGAAAGACCGCGCTGGCGATTCCGATTGCCCTGGAAGACGCGCCGGCGGCCTCTGGCGAGTCGTTCCAGGCATCCTGCGAGGTTCTGCTGCGCTGGCCGGCGCGCGAGATCGAGCTTTCAGCCTTGCGCGGCGTCGTTCCGGTTGGCGTCGAGCTGCACCTGGCGCAGCTCGGCGAACTCGTGTCTCAGCGTGGTGCGAGCGCCGCCCTGCGCCAGTTCGTTGCCACAAAGGCCGCTGAAGCGCTGCTCGGCGACCAGGTTCGCGAGGACCTGCTGGCGTTTCTGCGCGCGCAGCTTCGCCCGCTGCTTTTTGAGCTGGGCGCCGAGATCGAGCGTTTGGGCGAGGTGCGATTCGCGAGCGAAGCGTATCGCCGGCGCCGCCTGCGCGAGCGCGAATCCACCGAGCAGGCCGAACGCATCCGCGCGCGGCAGGTGGTCGAGCAAGCCGCGCTGGTCGCGACGAACCGCCGCCTGGAGGATCTCTCCGGGCTGCTCGAAAAACTGCGCGGCCTTTCGCGCAACGACGCCGAAATGCGCTGGCATGATCTGCTTCCCGCGCTGAGTCCGGCGGAGCGCGGCAAGCTGCTCGAGAATCTCTGGCGGATCACGCCCGATCGGCGCACCTCCGCCGCCATCGTCGCGATCGCCGGCGGCGAGCTGCTCTGGCTCGATCCCGCCGATCCGCGGCGCGTGCTGCGCCGCGGCCGGCCCGGCGAGCAGCTCGGCGGCCTGCGCTCGCTGAGCTTCTGCCCGGACCGGCACGTCGTCGCCGCGGGCGCCGCGAGCGGCGTCTGGCTGCTCGATGCCGAAACGGGCGCGCCGCGCGCGTGCCTGGCCGTGCCCGACGCGGAAGGCCCGCGGACCGGCTTCAACGCCGCCGTCATGCTCGCCGATCGGCTCTTCGCGACGCATTCGCAGCTCGGTTGCTGGAGTTGGGCGATTGAGCCGCCGGGAGACGCGCGTCCCATCCTGCGCCCGATGCATGGCACGCCGCGGACGATTCGCGCGGCCTGCGCGGGGGATGATGGAGCGCTCTATTTCGCGGCGGATGATTGCGTGCAGCGCTTCGACCCCGCCAGCGGCGAGCTGCGCGCGGTCGACTCCGCGGACGACATCATTCACAGCCTGGCGATGCTCGGCAACCGGCTCTACGTGGGCACCGAGCGCAGCCTGCTTTGCCAGGACCTCGCGCGGCCGGGCGATTGGTGGGTGCTGCGGCGCAGCGGCGAGCCGATCGAGTCCGTCCAGCCGCGGCGCTGGAACGACCTGGTCGAGCTCGTGCTGCCTGCGGGCGCCGACGGCGTCTGCGGCCTGTATGGCGAGGAGGGAGTCACCGCGCGGCTGCTCGAATCCACCGCTCCGATTCGGCGGGTCTGGGCCGCTGACGACCTGGTGGTCGGGCTTACCGAAGCCCGCGACCGGCTGGTGGTCATGAACGCATCGCTTCCTGCTCGGCAGGGGCGCGACGTCTCGATCGGCCGAATGACGGGCCACTCCGTTCAGGATGCGTGCATCGTGACGAAGGCTGCGGCTTCGGAAGCCAAGGTCGAAGGCTGAAGAAGGAAGACCACAACTCTTCCCGGCCCTGCGCCACGCGCGCTCTACCTGCCAACTTGAGTCGACATGAAGGCACTTCTGCACGGCATTGACATCGGCGGAACGAAGGTCGGCGTTTGCGTCGGCGACGACGAGGGCCGGGTGCTTGCCTCGACCCGCTTTGCGACCGATCACGCCGCCGCCCCCGCGGGCATTCTGACGCGGGCGCTGCGCGAGCTGGACGCGCTGTCTGAGGCGCAAGCGCTCGGACCGGCCGGCGCGCTCGGGGTCGCCTGCCCGGGGCCGTTTCATGCGCCGCGGCAGCGGTTTCTCGACCCGCCCAACATGCCGCGCTGGCACAACTTCGCGCTCGGCGAGTTTCTGAAGGCGCACGCACCCGTACCGGCGGCGGGCATGAACGACGCCAACGCCGCCGCCCTCGCGGAGTGCTTCTGGGGCGCGGGCGTGGGCTTTCGCAACGTGGTCTTCTGCACCATGTCCACCGGGATGGGCGCCGGCTTCGTGCTGGACGGCCGGCTCTACGAAGGCACCGACGGCTTCGCCGCCGAGATTGGACACCTGGCGCTCGAGTCGGACGGGCCGGTCGGCTTTGGGCGGCGCGGCAGCGTCGAGGGCTACCTCAGCGGCCCGGGCATCGTCCAGGTTGCCGAGGCCGAGCGGCTCGTCTGCCGGCAAACCGGCGCACCGACCGCCCTCGAACGGATCGCCGGCGAGACCGGCCTCTCCGCGGAGTCCGTTTGTGCCGCCGCCGCGGCGGGCGATGCGGCGGCGCAACGCGCCCTGGAACGCTGCGCCGCGCGGCTCGGCCGGCTGCTGGCGATCCTGACCGACCTGCTCAACCCGCAGGTGTTCATCCTCGGAACAATCGGCTCGGCTTACCCCGACCTGTTCATCCCGCGCGCGACCGAAGTGCTGCGAAGCGAGTCGATCCGCCACTCGGCCGAGATCGTCCGCATGGTCCCTTCCGGGTTGTCGGACCCCGGCAGCCAGCAGGCGCTCGCGGTGGCGCGGCGCCTGCTGAGCAGCGAGTGAGGATGCGTATGCCGCAGCCGCAGTGGCGCTACGGCTTGGCCTGATTGGCGGCGCGCTCCTCGGGCGAGAAGTAGTGCGTCACCGTGTGCGATTGCCAGGCTTGCCCGTCAAACGTCGTCGCGCTGGCGGTGGACTTGTAGAAGTCGATCTTGCGGACCACGCCGGCGACCTTGCCAATGATGCTGCCCAAGCGCGTTACGAACTCGCGCGGCTTCTGCTCGGGAATCGCCATCGCAACCATCCCGGTAACCGGCTGAATCATGCCGAGCACCTTGGCGATGTCCTGGCCCACGCTGCGCTGGTCCATCAGCGCGACCGCCACGCATCCGGGCCCCGGCTCGATCATCTCGGCCATCGCGCGGGCGTTCTCGCGGATGCTCGGGTGCTTGCCGCGGGCCGTGTCGAGGCACAGCTCGGCGGCGCGCTGCGAGTTGGCGAAGACCAGGCAGCCCTCGGCGACGCCCCAGACCATCGGCTCGGCGGGGTTGAACGCCAGCGTCAGCGTGTGGAAGCCGGGCAGCTCGTCGCTGTCGAGCTCCCCGGTCGTCATGGTAAGCATCGCCAGCATCGGGTTGGTTGCGGTCAGCGCGCCCATTTGGGTGGTCAGCGTTTCGATGAAGGAGCTCAGCTTGGTCGCCGCGGTCTGCGGGTCCTTGACCTCGATCAGCCAGATCCAACCGGCGTCGTTCTCAAGCGTGATGCTCGCGAAGCGCCGCCCGAGCCAGCTCAGCAGGTCGCGCTCGAGCTCAAAGCCGAGCTCCGATTGCAGTGTGGTCCAATGCTCGATCAGCTCGTCGCCGACCGGGCCGACGCCGCGCACCGTCTCGATGGCGAAGTCGTAGGCGGCTCCCAGGTCGATGCCGCCGTTGATGGAAAACGAGAGGGTCTCGCGGGGCAGGAAGCGCATGAACTCGCCGACTTCCGCGGGCTTGGACAGCACCCGGTAGATCGGCAGCTCGCGTGCGTTGAGGACCATCGCGGCCCGGCCGATCTGGTGCAGGTCATAGTCCTTGACGTAGTAGACCGTGGTCGACGAATCGAGGAAGGAGAACGCCTCCAGGATGCGCTGCGTTATCGACATGATGCCGGCCGCCCGCAACTTGGAGTCCTCGCTGGCGCCCTGCGAGGCGCGCTCGCGGGCCAATTCGAGCGCCGTCACGTAGCGCTCGTCTGCCCGCAGGCCCTTGAGGTCCGGGTCCTTGCTGATGTGCCGGGGGCAGTAGAACCCTGCCTCGACGGCGCGCTGTAGCGTTTGCAGCGCTTGGTCGTCGTGGTTCAGCAGCGCGTGGTAGCAGCTCATTGCGTAGAGCACGCGCGCGTCGCCCGGCGAGGCGGCCAGGGCCTGCTCGGCCAGGCGCAGCGCCTGCTCGTAGTCCCCCTGCTCTGAGCCGATGCGGTTGGCTTCGAGATAGAGCTTGTAGGCCTCGCCGCTGGTGCTCGAGTTGATGACCACGTCTTCAGCGCTGAATTGCGCCGCGAGCTTCCCGGCTCGTTCGAGCGCCGCCTGGTAGCGCGGGTCGCTTCGCAGGCTGGCCAGGTCCTCATCGGTGCGGATCTTCTCCGGTGCGTAGAACCCGGCCTCAACCGCTTTTTCCAGCCAGTCGAGCGCTTCCGCCTTTTCGCCGACCAGCGTGCTGAAGCACGCCAGGTTGTACAGCGCGATCGAGTCCCGGGGGTCGGTTTCGTGCGCCTTGCGGGTCAGCTCGAGCGCCTTGCGATGATCCCCGGAGCGGTAGGCGGCCAGGGCCTGCTCGTTCAGCTTCGCAACCTCGCGGTTGCCGCCGGTGTTCAGGTAGACGTCGTCGGACTCGCCGATCAGGCCGGCGACGCGGCTGAAAAGCGTGCGCAGCGAGCCGAACATGTTCTGCGCGTCGAAATGGAGGAAGCCGACGTTGTCCTTGGGGAGTTGCTCCAGCGCGGCCTGGAAGCGCGGGCTGTCGGCCAGTGCCGGTCCCTCGCCGGACAGTCGCTCGAGCACGTCCTTGACCAGCTCGCGGCCGAGCCCCAGCACCAGGATGTCGCCGTGCCGCGCGACGCAGATGTGCAGCCCCGGCGCGCCGGGCGCCATCGCCAGCAGGTTGATGCAGCAGGCCTCCGCGTCGCCGATGCGGACGTCTTCGAGCGTCAGGGCGCGCGCCCCGGCGAGACGATTCACTTCTTCCGATAGCGCCGCGAGAATTCCGCGCAAGGCCTGATAATCGCCGGCGGCGTGTGCGGCTTCGTTCTGCACCAGCCACGCCATCTGCGCCGGACCGAAGACGGGTTGGCGCTCGTCGGTGGAGTCCATCGGCGGCATGCGCTCGGCGAAGACGTTCTCGTAGCGCCCCAGTCGCGACCAATCAACCGCGTGGATCGAATCGATCAGGCGCGTGCGGACGCGGGCGAACTCAGCCTTCTGGTCGTCATCCAGAAACACCTCGATGGCCGCGACCACGTCGTCCAAGACCCCGCTCTGCACTGCGTTGTCGAAGAACTCGGTCCCGTATGCGTAGAGAAAGTCCTGCTCGGCCGTGCGCCGCCCGCCTACGCAGAGGAACGCATCGGCCGGGACGCCGCGGGTCAGCGGGTAGGAGGTGTCCTTCGCCGCCGCGGCCGGGTCGGCCAAAAGCAGCACGAGCGCGGCGACGTAGAGGTAGAACGTGTGGGTCATTTTCGGTCCTTTCGATGGGCGGGGCGCCGCGCGTCTGCTTGCGCTCCGCCAATACCATGCGATCTTCAGCCCCCCGGCGCCTCAACTTCTGCCGCTGGTTGCGTGTCCGGGCTCGCGTTTCCCGGCTCGGGCGCGGGCTGGCTATCGGCGACGGCCGCGGCGGTTGGGCCTTTCCGCGCCTGCTTGAGCTCGTCGAGCCGGGCGCGCGTCTCTTCGAGCACGCGCGCCGGGGCGCGTGGATCGGCCTCCAGCGCCGCCAGGGCATCGCGCAACAGCGGCTCGGCCTCGGAGTAGCGCGCCAGGTGCGTCAGCACGCTGCCCAGCAGGCTGCGGGCTTCGGCGATGGCCCAGTGCTCGGGCGGCAGCTCCTTCTGGCGCAGGACGAGGCAGGCCCGCAGCGGCTGCTCCGCGCTGGGCCAGTCGCCCCGTTCGATGAGCGTTTCCGCCTGAGATCGCAACGAGCTGCCGACGCCGGAGTACTCGGCGGCGACGGACTGCCCGAGCTGCGAGGCCAGCCCGGCAAGCTGGAACGACGCGGCTTCCACCATCCGCCCGTCCGCGATCAGCATCTCGACCAGCAGCTCTTCCATTTCGCGGCGGTTGTACGGGCCGCCGGCACGGGCGGCTTCCACCGCGCGGCGCTGGGTTTCGATCGCGCGCGACAGGTCGCCGCCCGCGCGGCACGCGATCGCCAGCGTCTGAAGCAGTCCCGCGTCGCGCCCACCGCTCTGCTGCACGGCACGCTCCGCCGCCCGCGTCGCGACGGTCGGATCGCGCAGGTCGGTCGGCTCGCAGGTGAGCAGCTCCCAGGCGTATGCGTTCAGCGCTTCCGCGGAGGCGTCCAGCGGCTCGCATTGGCGGCGCAGCCGCTCCAGCCGAAGCTGGACCAGCGGACGCATCTCCTTCGTCTTGCGCTGCGTCTGGAGAATTCGCAGCAGGTCGTTCATGGCCAGCAACGTGCGCGGGTGCTCGGCTCCCAGCACGCGCTGATCCAGCTCCCAGCTCTCGCGATACAGCTCCTCGGCGGCGGCGAATTTCCCGCGGCTTTCCAAAACCTGGGCGAGCGTGGTCAAGGCGCGCATCACTTCGGGGTGCTCGCTTCCCAGGGCGCGCCGGGCACGCTCGAGCACGTCACGCAGCAGCGGCTCGGCCTCGTCGTTGCGGCCCTCGGCGCGATACACCGCCGCCAGGCTGATCTCCGAGCGCAGGGTCTCGAAATGATCCGCGCCCAGCACGCGCCGCTGGGTCTGCACATTCTGCTGATGCACGCGCTCGGCCTGGGCCAGCTTGGCCTGGCCCGCCAGCGCCGTGCCCAGCCGACTGCGGCTGCTGAGCGTGTCGAGATTGTCCTCGCCGGCGACGCGCGCCTGAATGGGCAGCAGCGCGCCGAGAATCTCCTCGGCATCGCCGAAGCGGAACTCGTTGTTCAGAACGCTGGCCAGGCTGCTGCGGCAGCGCAGCGTCTCGGCCCGTTCGGGGCCGGCCGATTCGATCAGCAGGTTCACCGCGGCGCGCAACTGAGACTCCGCGGCCTGATAGGCGCCCAGCGCCTCAAACGTCTGCCCGATGGTCGTGCGCACGTCGGCTTCGACGTCGGGCTGGCCGGAAAGCGCGCCGGCCGAGATGCGCCGGGCGGCTTCGTCCAGCACGTAGCGCATGCTGACCTCGCGGCCGCGCGCCTGGCTGGGATCGACTGAGGAGAGGATTTCGCGCAGGAAGTCGTTGACGGATTCGGCCCGGCGCGCGTGCGCCTCGGCCTGCCGGCGCTGCTCCGCCTCGGCCCGGCGCGCGAACTCAGCCTGCCCGCGCGCCTGGCGGGCCGTGTCGCGCTCGGCCTTCAAGTCGTCTCGGGCGCTTGCGGCCTGCGACCAGCCGATCAGCGCCAGCGCCAAGCCGACCACCAGCGCACTGCCCACCAGGCTGCCTGCCAGGACCGCGAAACGGTTGCGCCGCACGAACTTGCTCAGGCGATACGCAGCGCCCGGCGGCCCGGCATTGACCGGTTCGTGATTCAGGTAGCGCTGTAGGTCGCGGGCCAGCTCGCGGGCGGTCTGGTAGCGGCGCGACCGGTCCTTTTCGAGCGCGCGCATCGTGACCCAGTCGAGATCGCCGCGTATCGCCCGGGGCAGCGTCGTCGCCGTCCCGCCCATGCGAGTCGCCAGCCCGGAATCAGCCGCCAGTTGCTGGCGCAGCCGCAGCGAGGGACGCATCGGCTCGACTTCCCGCAGCACGCGGCGGATCTCCTCAAGGCCGGCTTTTCGCAGCGTCTGCGCATCGAGCGGTGTGGTCCCGGTCAGCAGCTCGTAGAGCATGACGCCCAGCGAATACACGTCGGTGCGCGTATCGACGTCGAGCCCGTCGTTCTCAGCCTGATCTGGGCTCATGTATTCGGGCGTTCCGAGGAATTGGCGCAGCTCGGTGTAGGCCGGCCGCTCCGTCAGCGGCTGGGTCGTCGCCTTGGCGATGCCGAAGTCGATCACCTTCGGCACGGGCTGGTTGTCGAGCATTGTCACCAGCACGTTTCGCGGCTTCAGGTCGCGGTGGATGATGCCCTTCTGATGAGCGTGCTGCACGGCGTGACAGACGGGCAGCAGCAGCTCAAGCCGCTGTGAAAGCGTGAGCCGGCTGCGATTGCAGTAGTCGGTCAGCGCGATCCCGCGCACCAGCTCCATGACGAAATAGGGGCGGCCGTCGGGCGTGGTTCCTGCGTCAAACACGCGGGCGATATTGGGGTGGTCCATCATCGCGAGGGCCTGGCGCTCGGCCTCAAAGCGCGCGATGACCTGCCGGGTGTCCATGCCCAGCTTGATGACCTTGAGCGCCACCTGCCGGCGGACGGGCTCCTCCTGCGACGCGAGATAGACGACGCCGAAGCCGCCTTCTCCCAGCACCTGGAGAATGCGGTAGGGGCCGACGCGGCTGTCGGCGGCGAGCTCGCGCTGCGCGTCGCCGGCGATCACCGTGGCCTGCGGGTCGATCACGGGTGAATCGAGAAAGGAGCCGGCCTGCTGGTGTGCCGAGAGCAGTCCCTCCACTCTGCTGCGCAGCCCGTCGTCATCGCCGCAGGCCCGCATCAGAAAGGCGGTGCGGTCGGCCTCGCCGCTGCATTGCAGCGCTTCGGCGAAAACTTCTTCAAGTCGTTGATGATCGCGACTGGGCACCGCGGCTCCTCGCGGAGTTCTCCACTTCCACCATGCGCCAGGCAGCGCGGCGGCGCCTCAGCCCGCCGCCGCTCAGCTCGTGCGTGTGGAGTCGCGCAACTCGTTGTACAGCCACGCTCTGGCGAAGGTCCAATAGCGGTCGGCCGTGGCGCGCGAGATCCCCAGAATCTCTCCGGCCTCCGCGACGCTCAGCCCGGCGAAGAATCGCAGCGTCACCAGCCTGGCTTTGACCTCGTCCTCGACCGCCAGTCGATTCAACGCTTCGTCGAGCGCCAGCAGATCCACCGAGTTGGGCAGCGCGATATGGTCGGCCTCGTCCAGCTCGCGGCGCTCGCGGCCGCCGCCGCGCTTCAGCCGCGATCGCCGCCGGGCCGCTTCGATCAGGATTCGCCGCATGGCCTCCGCCGCGGCGCCGAAGAAGTGGCCGCGGCTGTCCCAGCCGTCGCCCTTGTTCCCCAGGAGCCTCAGGTAGGCTTCGTGCACCAGCTCCGTGGCCTGCAACGTGTGTCCGGGACGCTCGCGGGCGAGCCGCTGGGCGGCGAGCACGCGCAGCTCGTCGTAGACCGCGTGCAGCAGGCGATCACCGGCCTGCGGCTCGCCGCTGCGCACGTCCTGAAGCACCCGGGTGATGTCGCTCACAGGCTGGCCTCCGGCGTGGGCGCCGGCCTCCCGGCAACGAGTGTCGCTCGGGCGCCGGATTAGATCAAGCGACGACCTTGGGGCTTCGGGCGGCGGACCTTCGGCTCGAGGCACCGCGAGTTTGCGTTGAGCGGCCTTCCGGCCAGCGGTACAGTGCCTGCAAAGCGCATCGTGGACGGCCTCGAGGTCTATCTAGGGAGTATCGTCATGTCGCGCGCTGCACATCTGGCGCTGGGTCTGGCATTCTCGATCGTGATGCTGCCGCTGGCATCCCTGGGACAGGATCTTCCGATGGATCCGGCCTGGGTGCGGGGCGAGCTGGACAACGGGCTGCGCTATTACGTGCGGCAGCACGCCAATCCGCCCGGCCGCGCGGCGCTGTGGGTGCACATTCACTCCGGGTCGCTGAACGAGACCGATCCGCAGCGCGGGCTGGCGCACTATCTCGAACACCTGGCGTTCAACGGCTCGGCCAACTTCCCGCCGGGATCGGTCGTGCCGTTTTTCCAGGGGCTGGGCATGACGTTCGGCCGCGATCAGAACGCGTTTACCAACTTCGAGCAGACCACCTACCAGCTTTCGCTGCCCGACGCGCAGCCCGGCACGCTCGGCCAGGGCATGACCTTTTTCGCCGACGTGCTTTCGCGGCTGTTGCTGCTGCCGGCGGAAATCGACGCGGAGCGCCAGATCATTCTCGAAGAGCGCCGCCGCGGGCTCTCCGGCCGGCAGCGCGTCGGCGACTACGTGCTCGAGCACCTCGCGCCCGGCTCGCTGTACAGCCAGCGCGACACGATCGGACTGGAGGAGACGATCCTCGCGGTCAAGCAGCCGGACTTCCTGGACTACTACAACAAGTGGTACGTCGCCTCCAACGCGACCGTGATCGTCGTCGCGGACATGGACCCCGCGGTGGTCGTCAAGCTTATCGGCGAGAAGTTCGGCGATGCGCCCAAGCGACCCCGGCCCACGCCCCAGGATCCGCGGGTGACGCCTTACCAGCACAGCATTGCAATCGTCGCCAGCGACGCCGAGGTTCGGACGGAGGACGTGCGCATTACGCGGATCGAGCCGGCCCGACCGCCGACGCTCACCGTCGAGCAGTATCGCGAAGACCTGGTCGACCGCCTCGGGCAGTCGGCTATGAATCGGCGGTTGGATGCGAAGACCGCGCAGGGCGGCACCAGCTACCTGAGCGCGCGCGTCTCGACCGGCAACGATTCGAACGCCTTGTACAGCGCCGAGATTTCCGCCCGCGCCATGCCCGGCCAGTGGCGCGAGTCACTCGAGGAGACGGCCCTGGAGCTTCAGCGCGCCCGCGCGTTCGGGTTCACCTCGCGCGAGCTCGACGACGTGCGCAAGCAGACCCTTTCCGGAGCCGAGCGGGCGGTCGAAACCGAGGCGACCCAGCAGGCGTCGGCCCTGTTGAGCCGTGCCAACCGCGACGTCGCCTCGGGCGAGCCGACGATGTCCGCGCAGCAGCGGCTCGACCTGCTTCACAAGGTCCTGCCAACGATCGGCGACGAGGAGATCAACCAGCGCTTTGCGCGCGAGTTCGACATGAAGACCGCGGCGTTCGTCGCCACGCTGCCGACCGGCGACGGTGTTCCGAGCGAGGCCGAGTTGCTGGAGATCGGGACCCGCGCCCTGGCCGTCAAGCCGACGCCCGAGGCCGAAGTCGCGCATGCCACGCAACTGATGGCCGAGCTGCCCAAGCCCGGGGTCGTCAAGGACTCCGGCGAGCATGCCGCGACGCACGTCTGGTCGGCCTGGCTGGGCAACAACGTGCGCGTCCACCATCGCTTCATGGACGAGCGCAAGAACGAGGTTTCGATCTCGATCGCGCTGATCGGCGGCGAGCTGCTTGAAACTGCGGACAATCGCGGCATCACCAGCGCCGCCCAGCTCGCCTGGTCGCGGCCCGCCACGAAACAGCTTTCCTCCACCGACGTCCGCGACCTGATGACCGGCAAGAAGGTCAACGTCGGCGGGCGCGGCGGCTTCGGCGGGCGCGGCGGCGGCGGCCGGCGCGGCGGGGGAGGTACCGGCGGCGCCGGCGACGCCATCACCCTTTCCATCTCCGGCAGCCCCGAGGACCTCGAAACCGGATTCCAGCTCGCCTACCTGCTCCTCACCGAGCCCCTGATCGAGCCCGCCGCCTTCACGCAGTTCCAGACCTCCACCCGCGAATCGATCCAGGAGTCGCTCAACAACCCCATGAGGCTCGGCATGCGAATGGCCTCCGCGGCTCCCTACCCTGACAACGAGCCGCGCACCAAGCCGCTCACCATCGGGCAGCTTGACCGCCTCACCCTCGACGCCGCCCAGGCCTGGCTCGAAAAACTGATCGCCAACTCGCCGATCGAAGTGACCATCGTCGGCGATCTGCCGCGCGAGCGCGCCGAGGAGCTCCTGGTTCGCTACCTCGGCTCCCTGCCGACCCGCGAACGCGTCTCGACCGAGACCTACGCGAGCCTGCGGCACCTCGAGCGTCCCGCCGGCCCGCGCATCAGCGATGCGACGCTCGACACCCCGACCGAGCAGGCCTTCGTGCTCAACGGCTTCTATGGCACCGACGATTCCAACGTCGCCGACGTGCGCCTGCTCACGATGGCCAGCCGGATTCTCTCGACCCGCATGATCAAGGAGGTTCGCGAGGACGCTCAACTGGTCTACAGCATCGGCGCCGGTTCGCGCCCCGCCGGCACGTATCCGGGCTTCGGCGTGTTCTCGGCGTCGGCTCCGACCGAGCCCGCGAAGGTGGATGCGCTGGTCGAGAAGCTGACCTCAATGTACGAGGCCTTCGCCGCCGGCGGCCCGACCGCCGACGAGCTCGACGTCGCCAAAAAGCAGATGGCGAACACGTTGGAGGAGTCGGTGCGCGAGCCGGGCTACTGGTCCGGCAGGATCGACCGCATGACCTATCGCGGCGTGAATCTGGACGACGTGGTGGCCGAGCCGGATGCGTATCAGAAGATGACGGCCGACGAGATACGCGCTGCGTTTGCGAAATACTTCAGCAAGAAGTACCAGATCATCGTCGTGGTCCGGCCCGCGACTGGCGGGAGCGGCGAGACGGAGACCGAGTGACGGGCGTGCGGTCCCGCGGCTGGATGGGTTCGGCAGATCGCGGACGAATGGTTGCGGCTCTGGCCGCGAGTCTGGTATTGGCGGGGGTACCAATCACCGCGGAAGGCGACCTCGGCGCCTGCCGACGCGGCCCCGCCGGCCGTGGAGCCGCACCTTCAGAACATGATCGGGGTCGCGCCGGCTGGAGCTTTCGCGGGCGCTGCGCGACCTGCCCGCTTCGTTCTACCTGCACGGCCAACACGGCCAGCACGGCCAGCACCGCGGGCAACTGGATTCCGTCGCGTCGGACTTTCCCTCGATTGCGCCGCTGCCGGAATTCGTGGGCGCTATGGCCCAGGCCCAGGAGACGCTCGACCGGCTGGCCGAGATTCGTGACGCGGGCTGGACCGTGCCGCCCAGTCATCCCGATCTTGTGCCGATCAGCGAAGCCGGTCAGTTGGAGAACCTGCTGCGCGCGATGCTTGGTGACGCCGCACTCTTGAAGCGCCCGGCTGACTTCGCGCGCATGCTGCGCGATGCACGGGCTGCAAGCCAGGCGCTGGAAGACGGGATCGGGGCGAAAATCGAACCGCCCGAGCTTTCCGCGCGCTATGGAGCGCTCAGTGCGGCTTGCAAGCGCTGCCACACGGCGTACCGCGACAATCGCTGATTCAGGCGAAACTGCCTCGCCTAGGACTCGAACCTAGGACCCGCTGATTAAGAGTCAGCTGCTCTACCAACTGAGCTAGCGAGGCCGATCTCCGGACAGTATACGCGCGCCGGGCATTCCGGCAAGAAGCGGGCGGGCCCGGCCGCGGCATGCGGCGAATTGGGAGATTCACTTCCAGGCGGTCTCGCAGAGGTACAGCTCAGTCCCGTCCGGGTCGTGAAAGGAGGCCAGCTTCACGGCCCCGTCGCCAACGACCACGTCGCCTTTCCCTTCCGCGTCGACAAACCGGACGCCGCGCGACTCCAGCGCGGACACCGTCTGGCGGATCGGTCCGCTTACACCCAGTCCGATCTGGATGCAGCCGCGCGTGCCCGGCGCGGCCGCATGTGCGCCCGGCGGGTGCAGCCCGATGCGAAAGCCGCTGACGTCGAACATCGCGAACTCATCGCCCGCTCGGTGGAGGAGTCGCAGTCCGAGCATCTCGCGGTAGAACCGCACGGCGCGGTCCATGTTCGACACGAACACGGTGACCGATCCGCCTGAGATTCCCGGGCCGGTTCTGCCGCCGCCCGCATTCGTCATGATCCTGCTCCGTCCTGGGATAGGTGAATTGCGCGAACCGTGGGTTATTCTATGCGTCTCGTAGCCCCGCGCCAGATTCGAACTCAACAGAGGACACCCGCACACATGAAGGCCTTCGGAACGCACATTCCCGTCGCGGTCTTCCGCGAGCACATCCACCGGCTGGCCGAGCAGCTACGCGCCACGGGGCTGGACGCCGCCCTGATTTTCCACCCGGCCAACATGCTTGCGTTCTGCGGCACTTCGCACGCGGCCTGGGATCGCCTCACCTGCGGCCTGGTGACGCGCGCGGGCGAGGTGCACGTGCTCGGCCCGGAGTTCGAGCGGCCGGCGCTGGGTGGCCCGGATTCGCCCGCTCGAATCCACACCTGGCGCGAGGAGGAGAGCGCGTACAGCCGCTTCGCCGACCTGCTTTGTGAAACCGGATTGTCGCGCGCGCGCATCGGCGTCGACGGACGCACCTGGATCGAAGCCTGGCGCGCGTTCGAGCAGGCCGCTGGAGGCGCGACGTTCGTCGATGGAGAGCCGGCCCTGCGGGAAGTGCGGCTGATCAAGTCCCAGGCCGAGCGGGAGCTGATGCGCGCCGCGCACCGGTCCGGTGAAGGTCTCTTTCTCGCGGCACGCTCCCTGCTTCGCGCGGGGACCAGCGAAATCGAGCTCCATCGCGCGCTGCGGCAGCACATGGCGGCGTCAGGCGTCGATGCGGACCCGATGGTGCAGTCCGGTCCGAACGCCTCCGTGCCGCACAACGCCACCGGGCAGCGCCTCATCCGCGCAGCCGAAACGGTCGTGATCGACAGCGTCATCATCCGCGATGGTTTCATGAACGACCTGACCCGCACGTATGCACTTGAGGATCCGGGTCCGCGCGTGCGCAGCGCCTACCGCGCGGTACGCGACGCGCATGATGCGGCCATCGCGGCCGCCAGGGCCGGCGTCGAATGCCGCACGCTCGATCGCATCGCGCGGGACGTCATCACCCGAGCCGGATTCGGCCCGCACTTCACGCACCGGCTTGGACACGGGATCGGGATCGACTGTCACGAGCCGCCCTATCTCAACGGTGCGAACCCGGAGCGGCTGCGCGCCGGCATGTGCACGACGATCGAGCCGGGCATCTACGTTCCCGGAGAATTTGGCATTCGGATCGAGGATGTGATCATCATCGAGGACGACGGCTGCGAGGTCATTCGCGGCGCGCTGCCGACGGATGTTTCCGACGCGTTCGCCTGAGCGACTCGCCGCGCCGCGTTGAGCGAGCGCCGGGAACGGTGCACGACTCGTAGCGGTTCGCTACTTCCACCAGCGCTTGGACTTGACCGGCCGCGCATCGGCTGCTGCGGGCACCGTGTGGCGTTCAGCCCGGATGCGCTTGATCAGCTCGACTTCGCTCAGACTGCCGCCAACCAAACGCCGCAGAACGCGCAGCTTCTCGACCTCCTCCGGGCTGAAATCGACGGTGTCGATGCTGTCGCCTTCCTTGCCGGTCGGTGAGCTCAGGACAACGGTGCCCCTGTCAGGCGCCGGCTCGTGGTCCGGATGTTCCGATCCCTCGGAAGCAACGGCAGGCTCCGCGGACGCACCCTCGGCCGCACCCTCGCCGGCCGCGTCCGGTTGGGTCTCATCCGGTTGCGCCGTCGACGCGAGGCTGACGGCCGAATCCGATGCCGGCTCGGCGGCTTCCCGGCTTGGCGCGGGGGCAGGGCCAGGGGTGGGCGCCGCCGCCACCGCGGCCGCCAGCGCCTGGCGGGCCTGCTCGGCCGCGGCGCGCGCCACTTCCGCACCGTTCGCGCCGTGCTGTGCGGCGCTCTCGGCACGGTGCATCTCGGCGAACGGGTCGCCGCTGCCGCCCAGCGCGGCCGCCATCTGCGCAAAGGCCTGCTGGAACCGTGCGATGGCCGACTGACGCTGGAGCAGCGAGGTTTCCTGCGACGCGATCTCGTTTCGCTGACCCTCGAGCTGCTGGTTCAACTGGTCGAGCAGACGCTGCTGCTGCGCAATCTCCTCGCGGTTACGCGCGAGCTCGGCGACCTGAGATTCCAGCTCCGCCTGACGGGAGGCGATCGTCTGGTCGAGCTCTTTCTGCTGCGCTTCGCGCGTGTCAACGTCCGCTTCGCGCTGGTTGAGCTGCTGGTCGCGCTCCGTCAGAGCGGCTTCGCGCCGCGTGCAGGCTTCGTCCCGAGCCGACGTCGCCCGCTCGCGCTCCTCAAGCTGCGAGGCGCGTGAGTGCAGCTCGTCCGTGTGCTTCTGGTGTTCGGTTCGGTCCGCTTCGAGCTGCTGCTGCTGAGCGTTCAGCGCGTCCCGCAACTGGTCGCAGGCCGCGCTGCGCTGATCCAGCTCCGCCTGCCGCTGCGCCAGCTCGTCGTGTTCTTTGCGCAGGCCGGTTTCGACCTCGGCCAGCTCACTCGCGCGCGACAGCAACTCGGAGTCGTGCGCCTCGACCGACGTGATCAGCTCGGACAATTGGGTCTGGAGACGCTGAAGCTGCTCGAAGCCGCTGGCAAACTGCCCGGAGGCCTGCGCGATCCGAGCGAACAGCTCCTGGGCGCGCTCACGCCGCTCGCTGCCGCTGGCCTGGCTCGAATTCTCTTGACTGCTCATAGTCAGCTTCGCAGGCGGACCGCTCTTCGACGGCGCGGCCGACGCAGCGCAGAGTCCGCCTCCGGCCCGTGCGCGCCCGCGTCCTTTCCAGCCTCGGCGTGCCGGGCCTGGCCGACCGCCGCTGCAAGGAAGTATCTGATACGATTGTTTCACCGTCGCTATTGAAACGGCCGGCCGGTGGGAAACCGATTCTGATTTGCGGACCCGCGCCGTCGTCTCGTTCGGGCCGCGCCGCGGCGACATCCTGCGGAGGAGGATCGGCATGTCTCTATCCCAGCCCGGCCGGGATCCGGTGCGAACGCCCCACGCCCGAGAACCCCTGGGCGACATCGCCGGACCCGAGTTTCGCGCCGCGTTGCACCGTGCCGCCGACCTGGTGTCCGATTACCTGCTTCAGGTCGGCAATCTGCGCGTCACCCCGACGACGCCCGCGGGCCACCTGCGCGCCAGGCTACCCGCCGCGCCGCCCGTGCAGGGCGAGCCGCTCGACCGCATCCTGGATGACTTTTCGGAACTGATCGTCCCGCACACGACGCACTGGAATCATCCCGGATTCCTCGCCTACTTCGGCATCACGGGGTCAGGCCCCGGCATTCTGGGCGAGCTGCTGGCCGCCGCCCTGAACGTTAACGCCATGCTCTGGCGCAGCGGACCCGCCGCGACCGAGCTGGAGGAGCACGTCTGCGACTGGCTCCGCCAACTGCTTGACTTGCCGGCCGCGTTCCGAGGGCACATCAACGACACGGCGTCGATCGCGTCGCTGCTGGCGCTGGCGGCGGCGCGGCAGCGCGTCGGCGTTTTCGATATCCGCAACCTCGGCCTCGCCGGCAGACCCGAGGTGCCGCGTCTGTACGTCTATTGCAGCGATCAGGCCCACTCCTCGATCGACAAGGCGATGATCACGCTCGGGCTGGGCCGCAACCAGCTTCGCCGACTGCCGGCCGACGCGCAGTTCTGCTTGCGCGTCGACGCGCTGCGCGACGCCATTCGCTCAGACCGCGCCGCCGGCCATCTTCCCATCGCGGTCGTCGCCACCGCCGGCACAACCTCGACCACCAGCGTCGATCCGCTCGCGGAACTCGCCGACCTCTGCGAACGCGAGCAGCTCTGGCTGCACGTCGACGCGGCCTACGGCGGGTCCGCGGCGATCTGCCCGGAATACCGCGCGATCCTGGGAGGGCTGGAGCGCGCCGATTCGATCGTGACCAACCCGCACAAGTGGCTGTTTGTTCCCGTCGATTGCTCGGTGCTGTATGTGCGCGATCCGGACGTTCTGCGCGAGGCGTTTTCCATCGTTCCCGAATATCTGCGCACCGGCGACACCGGCGTCACCAACCTGATGGATTACGGCGTGCAGCTCGGGCGGCGCTTCCGCGCCCTGAAGCTGTGGATGGTGATGCGCGCGTTTGGCGTGGAAGGGCTGCGGGCGCGCATTCGGCATCATTGCGGGCTCGCACGAACGCTGGCGGGTTGGGTGCGCGGCGCGCCGGGCTTCGAGCTGTCCGCGCCCGTGCCTTTCAGCACCGTGTGCTTTCGCGCAGCGCCGCCCTCGCTCTCGGCCGAGCGGCAGGACCAGCTCAACGAGCGGCTGCTGGAACGGCTGAATGCCGACGGACGCGTGTTTCTCTCCCACACGAAGCTGAACGGCCGATTCGTGCTGCGCTGCGCGATCGGCAACCTGCGCACGGACGAAGCGCGAATTCAAACGTTGTGGGAATTGGTGACGTGCATCACGGCGGAGCTGTGTGCCGAGATCCCGCGCACGGCCTGAGCCCGCGCGAGCTACTTCAGCAGATGCGAATCGCTGGCTGAGAGCGGGCCCTCGTGGCCGCGGTAGTGCTGCACGCCCTGGAGCGTCCAGATGTTGTCGCCATCGAGCCCGACGATCGGCGAGGTGCTCCACTTGACGTCCCCGCGCAGCGTCAGGATGTTCTGCCCGGCGCGCTGATGCGCGACGGAGTTCATTCCCGCCGGATCGCGCAGCCCGAGCTGCCGGGCGGCGTAGTCAAGCATGGGGAGCCCGTCGTCGAAGAGCGGGTTGTCGTCGCTGACGACCGGCAGGTCGGGGAAGTCATGCAGCGAGGGCCGCTGACCGGCCATGTTCTGGCTGGCGTAGCTGATGTTCCGAGATTCGAGAAAATCGCTGTGCCGGGCGATTTCCGCGTCCGGCATCGGGATGTCGCGCGTCGAGGGGCAGACGAACCAGGACGGCATGACATAGGAGCCCGACAGCAGCGGATAGAGATGCCGGCGGTTGTGGATGGTGACGACCTGCGGCTCGTGGCTGGGTTGCCACGATGCATTGGACGACCAGCCCACGAAGGGCAGTGCGCCGTTGGAGCTCATCGCGTAGCTTTGCAGGCCGCGGCCGAGTTGCGCGAGGTTCATCGAGCACGCGATCCGCTCGCCGCGCTCGCGCATGTGCAGCAGCCCCGGAACGCCGACGCCGACCATCAGGACGATCACCGCGGCGACGGCCGCCACGTCGCGGAAGGAATACAGCCGCAGGAGCCCGGGCTGCTGGTGACGCTCGATCAGTTGGCGCAGCGAGCGCGGCCGCAGGCTCAGGGATGGGGCTGCGCTGACGCGTTGGCGAATCCGCGCCGCCAGATCCGGCGCCGGCGCCGGCGCCGGGCTGGCGCGCAGCGCCCGAAACACTGCGCTGAGCGCTTCGTGCTGACCGGCGAAGCCCGGGTCGGACTGGATTCGCTGCTCGACGCGCGCCCGCTCGCCCTCGTCCAGGTGGCCGAGGTGATAGTCCAGCAGCGCTGCGTCGAAGGGATCAACCTGGGAATGCGACTCTTGCATCCGTCCTACCTCGGCTCTAATCCGCCTGTTGGGGGCGACCCGGCCGATGCCTTCGTCGCCGCGCGCCAGAGCTTGGCGAAGTGATTCACCGCGGCGTGCAGCCGCGACTTCACCGTGCCCACCGGAATGTCCAGTACGACCGCGATGTCTGCATAGGCCATCTGCTGGTAATACCCCAGCACCAGGATCATGCGCAGGTGCTCCGGCATGCCGGCGACCAGCCGCTGAACTCGCGTCCGATCGTCGTCCGCGTCGAGCAGCTCGGGCGAGGTCGGCTCGTCCGACTCCAGTAGAACCCCGACGCCCGGGTTGTCCTCGTCGCCGGTGGAGCTCTCCAGCGAGAGCTCCTGCCGCCGCGAGCGCGTCCGCAGGTAGTCGCGCGCCTTGTTCGCGGCGATCGTGTACAGCCAGGGCTTGAAGGATCGTTGCTGGTCGAACGCAGCGGCGGAAACGTGAACCTGCACGAACGCATCCTGCACCACGTCATCGGCGGCGGCGGCGTTGGCGACGAACCGCACGACGAAGGCGAACAACTCACCCGCATGCCGTGCGACCAGCTCGTCAAAGGCACCCTGTACACCGTTGCGGTGCTCGGCGAGCAATTGTTCATCGCTTTTCGTCGGCACCACGCTCACCTCACCATACGGCTGCGGCGCCGCGCGGTTCGCCCGCGACCTGCCGCGGATTGCCAAGTACTTTTCGCCCGAATGGTTATCGGCTATCCCGCGCGACCGCCGCCGGCGGCCTGAAGCGGCACCGGCGCTTCCGTTTGCGCCGCAAGTATAGGCTTCGGCAGGGGGTAACGCTTGTGGAAAGCCCCGCCGACGTGATAATGCGGCACAACCACTTGCGGTGATTTCTCTTGTTGAGGCACCGATTCGTGTCTGAAAACCGTCTGTCTTTGCCGACCGCGGCCGTCGACCGAAGCACGCTCGAGGCTCTGCTCCAGGCCTCGGCGGTGATCAATCAGTCGCTGGACCTCCAGAACGTGCTTCAGGGCATCGCGCAGGCCGCCGCCGACGTGCTGGGCGCTGAGGCCAGCTCGGTGATCCTGCTCGACCCGGTGCGCAAGAAGCTGGTCTTCAAGGCGGCCGTCGGCGCGAACAGCGACGCGCTGCTGGGACAGGAATTCGATGCGCGCCTGGGTATCGCCGGCCGGGTCGCCGACAGCGGACAACCGGAGATCGTCCCGGACGCCCGCGCCCATCCCGACTTTCTGCCCGAGTTCGACAAGAAGGGCACGTTCAGCACCCGCGGGATGATCGCCGCGCCGCTGCGCTATCGTGACGAAACGCTCGGCGTGGTCGAGGTCATCAACAAGCGCGGCGAAGCGCGCTTCGGCCCGGCCGACCTGGAGATTCTCAAGCTATTCGCCAACCTCGCGGCGATCACCACCAGCAATGCCCAGCTTCACGACCGTTTGAAGCGCGAGAACATCGGTCTGAAGCGCAGCGTGCAGTCGGACGAGTCGATCACGGGCCAGAGCAAGGCGCTGCGCGAGGTGCTGGCCCTGTGCGATCGCGTCGCCGCGACCAACGTGACGGTGCTGCTGCTGGGCGAGACCGGGACCGGCAAGGAGCTGACCGCGCGGCGCGTTCACGCCGCCAGCCTGCGCAGCCAGAAGCCGTTCATCGCGATCAACTGCGCCGCGCTGGCCGAGACGCTGCTCGAAAGCGAGCTGTTCGGGCACGAATCCGGCGCGTTCACCGGCGCCACCTCGACGAAGCTGGGGCGTTTCGAGCTGGCCGACGGCGGAACGCTGTTTCTCGACGAGATCGGCGACATCAGCGCCTCGACCCAGGTGAAGCTGCTGCGCGTGCTTCAGGAGCGCGAGTTCACGCGCGTCGGCGGCATCAAGACGCTCTCGTGCGACGTGCGGATCATCGCCGCGACCAACAAGGACCTGAAGGTCGCGATCGACCAGGGGGATTTCCGCGAAGACCTGTATTACCGCCTGAACGTCTTCCCGATTCATCTTCCGCCGCTGCGCGAGCGGCGCGAGGACATCCCGCTGCTGGTGGCGTTGTTCGCGCAGCGCTGCGCGCGCGAGCTGGGCGTGCCGAAGCGCACGCTCGCGCCGCAGACGATGGAGCTGCTGTGCGCGTACGACTGGCCGGGCAACATTCGCGAGATGCGCAACGTGATCGAGCGTGCGGTGCTGCTGGCCGACAGCGGGACGATCACGCCCGAGCTGCTGCCGCGCGAAATGGCCGCGGCGTCGGCGCTGCCGGCCGGTCCGATGGCCGGCTCAGCGCTGGAGAACTACGAGAAGGCGATGATCGTCAAGACGCTCGAGGAGCACGACTGGAACCAGACCCGCGCCGCCGAAGCCCTCGGTATCAGCCGCGATAACCTGCGCTACCGCGTGAAGAAGTACGGCATTCAGCGGGCGTCGTGACGGCGGGGTCGGTGGAGATGCGCCGCGGCGGAAACCGGCACGCGCGCGGGACTTGGCCGGCGCTGGGCCTGAGCACGTTCCGCCTGGCGCGGAGCCATTCAGGGTTCCTCGATCGGCTCTTCGCCGCTGCGCTTCGCTTTCGCCCGCTGCGCTCGGGCAAGCAGCCGGTTCAGGCGCGGCTTGAGCTCTTTCTCGAGGATATGGCTGATGGGGGTGAAAAGCGAACCGCGCTGCGCGCGGATGTCGCGCTCGGCCGCGAAGCGCGCGCACCGACACGGGCTCCAGCCCGACCACGACGCTCGATGCCCACACTGCAATACCGCTCGCCAGGACGAAGACCTTGAGCCGATGGTCCGCCGTGTTGACCGCCAGCAACCGCGACCCGTCGGCGGTCCGATCTCCTCGTCTCGCTCTTTCGCGCGTCCTTCTTCTTACGTCCCTCGGGCGCCTCATTGCGCATTTCTCGTCGGCCCATGCGCTTGATTGCGGATAGGCCCGGCGGCTAAAGTGACGCATCGTGCTGTTGCTTTCCGAGTCCCTCGCCAAGGAGGCTGCCATGGAGCGGGTCAACCTGATCACCAGTCGTTCGGCAGGCGGCTTCCGGGACTTCACCTAGGCTTCGGCCCTCCGCGCCTGCTTGGTCGGGGTTCGCAGTCAACCCCCGACCTGGCGCAACCCATCCTGGTCTGACCGTCCGGCCGAGTTCTTCGTGCGACCCGCAGTCGCACGGTTCGTGTCCTGCTGCGCGGCGCCCTCATGGCGCCGGCCGCACGGCGCCCCCTGCGCCGGAAAGGTCAACCCGTGAATCTCGAGCAACTCGGCTGGAAGCAGCCGTTCATTCAGCGCTTCTCGCGCCTTTCTGACGATGGTCTGATCCCCGCACGCGTGGCGCGCCAGGACCGCGGGAGCTACGTGCTCTATGCGAGCCAGCGCGCCCTCCGCGCCGCCGTCAGCGGCCATTTTCGCCATCTCTCGCGCGTGCCGGCGGATTTCCCCGCGGTGGGAGACTGGGTCGGGGTCGCGCCGCGAGATCAGGCTGGCGCGGCGACCATTCACGCCCTGCTTCCGCGACAGACCGCGCTCGCCCGCACGGCGGCGGGGACGAACGGCGCCCAACAGGTGATCGCCGCGAACGTCGATGTCCTGCTGATCTGTACCGGCCTCGATCGCGACTTCAATCTCCGGCGCATCGAGCGCTACCTGAGCCTCGCGTACTCGTGCGGCGTGGCGCCGGCGCTGGTGCTGACCAAGCGTGACGTCTGTGACTCGGCTGCGGAGCGCGTCGCCGCGGTCGGGAACCTGGCCCCCGGGGCGGCCGTGGTGGCCACCAGCGTCTTCACCGGCGAGGGGCTGGAGCAGGTCCGAGCGCTGGTCGGTCCGCAGGTCACGGTGGCCTTGGTCGGCTCTTCGGGGGTCGGCAAGTCGACGCTCATCAACGCGCTCGTGGGCGAGGTTCGCATGTCGACGGGGCACGTACGCGTTTCGGACGGCCGCGGTCGGCATACCACGACCCACCGGCAACTGATCCCACTTGTCGGGGGCGGTGTGCTGATCGACACACCGGGCATGCGTGAGCTGGCGCTGCCCGCCGACGGCGCGCTCGACGGATCGTTCGCCGAAATCGAGTCGCTCGCCGCGGACTGCCGCTTTCGCGATTGCGGGCACGAATCCGAGCCGGGCTGCGCGGTGCTGCGGGCGGTGCAGAGGGGCGAGCTGGAGCTCGGCCGGCTCGAGAGCTTTCGACGCCAGCAGCGCGAGCTCGCCTACCTCGAGCGGCGCGACGATCCCGTCGCCGAGTCGGAGCACCGGGCGCGCTGGAAGGCGATTCACAAGGCGGCCCGGAAGCACATGCGGAGCAAGTACGGCGATTGAAGGGCGCGGTGTGCGTCGAGCCGCGCGCGTCAATCCTCGATCGAGACGTGTGCGACGTACAGCTCATTGCTGTCCGAGCCGTCCGGGGGGTAGTGATAGAAGTACAGGAACAGCCGACCGTCCGCGGTGATGTAGCTCTCCGGGTCGACGCGCTCGGCGTCGAACGGCTCGTGCACGCGCACCGCCAGCGGCCGCTGCGGGTCGAGCGATACGATCCAGATGTCCTTGTTGCCGCTGGAGAAGGGGTCGCCAACCGCGACCGAGGCGTAGCTGTGTCCGCGGAAGACGAACGGCTCGGCGCTGTAGTGCGTGGCCTCGCTGTCGCCGACCGAGGCCGTGTTGATGCGCACCCACTGATTGCCCACCTCGCGGTAAACGCCGATGGCCTTGACGTCCACCAGGCACATCATGGCGCGGCCGCCGAGGTCGGGTGCGTCCCAGATGAACGGGTCCTTCTTGTTGCCGGGGTCGTCGGTGAGGATGCGCTGCTGGCCGGTGAGCACGTCGGTCGCGAGCACCTGGATCACGTCGTCGACGTGGGCGTCCGCGATGACGGTGTACTCGTTGGGAATCCAGCGCGGCCCCGAGAAGCTCGGCGCCGCCGGCTGCGAGACCTCGTCTTCGGACGAGGCGTCGTCTTCGTGCCGCCAGCAGATCGGTGGCAGCGCCCAGCCGCAGTAGTACAGCAGGCGGCATTGCGGCGCGTCGGGCTCGTAGTTCGGTATCAGCGCGAAGCGCTGCTTCCAGCCGCGGGTGAGCTGCTCGGGCTGCGCGTCGGGGATCCACATCCGCGTGCGAAACGCCTGAAGCACGCCGTTGCCGTCCCAGCCGATGTAGTACACGTCCGGCCCGTCGACGTGATAGCCGAACTCCGGCCCGTTCAGCGTGCGCGTAATCGGCGCGGCATAACCCATCCGCCGGCCGCGCCCGTCAGCCGGTATCAGGCTCCCGTCGCTCTCGTCGATGTCCGCGATCCAGACCGATCCGTCCACCTGCTCCTGCCAGATGATCATGCGGCCGGCTTCCCAGAATTCCGGATCGAGGTAGATCGTGCCGGGGACGCCGATGCGCTGCGTGTCGACGCTTACGCGCGGGTGCGAAACCGGTGGGGTCGCAGGCAGCCCGGGATTTCCCGGCGTCGAATCCGCCTGGCGGCCGGGCAGTGTCTGCGCACCGGCGTGCGCGCACGCGGACAGCGTACAGACGGTGATGAGAATCTCCGTGCGAATGTGCATCGATGATGCCGTCCTGTCTTGATTCGAGAGTTGCTCGACCGCGTCAGCGCAGCGGCCGGACGATGGCCGCCACCGAATCGCCGAGAGCGCCCGACGGAACTGCTGCCCCACCCGAGGTTAATATAGCGGACCGTCCTCCGCCGCGCGAACCGAAATTCCGCGGGACCGGTTTCTGGACAGGCAGGTCCGGATTAGCGGCCCACGGGCGGTTGAGGAAGTGTCGCTCAGGCCGGCCGTTGCACGGATCGGCAGAATGTCGACAGCCGATGCGCTTGAAGCGCGAATATCAATGACACGAGCAGCTTGACGGCGCGGGCCAGCAGGAGGTGCGGGTCGATCGACGCGCCGACGACGGGAATCAACGCTACGGCATGTTCGACCCAGGTGCGGACGCCCTCGGGCAGCGATTGGGTCGAGAAACGCAGCAGGACCCAGGCGGCGGCGAATGCGCTCAGGTTGGCGCCGGCCAGCACACCCAACCACCCGCGCCGCGCGCGGCAGTGGACGGCGAACCACGCGCAGCCGAACAGCCACGCCGCCGCGCCGCCCCAAGCGACGTTTTCGCCGAACACGCGCGCCGGTCCTTCAATCTGCTCGGTCAGCCAGAGCCCGACAAACGCGAAGATCGCCCCGCCGATAATGGTCGAGGCGATCGAGCGGCCGACGCGTCCGCCGGCGCGCAGGGCCCAGCCCGGCAGGCGCGCCTCGTCGGCGTTGACCGACGGTGCATGGGCTTCAGCAGCGGCGTCGTTCAACGTCCGGCAAACGGTGTCTTTCACGGGCGCGACCTCCGCGGCATGCCTCAAAAAGCACTCCCGAGATCTACCATTCGAACGCGAAGCCGGGCGGTCAAGCGCTGCTTAGTGCTTCAACGGGGTTTTCTCATGGACCCGGCGGGACGCGGGACGCGGGACGCAGGGCGCAGGCGGGGCGCTGGGCGCAGGGCGCGGAAGGGACAGGGGGAGAAGGGCGCAAGGGGGCAGGGGGTCAAGGGTTCAAGGGGTAACGGCGCCGGGCGCCGTGGCGACGGCTGTTGCGTCGCCATGCTCCTTTCTCGCTTCGCGGGCTGTAGCGCCGCCCCTCCGCGGGCGGCGTCGGTCGGCCACTAAGGACCGACGCTGCCGGCTTCATCCGAGCGCCGGCGCTCGCAGGCCAACCTTAAGGGTCGGCCTGGCACCTGGCGAGTGCATCGAAATCTCGCGGGACCCGGCGGCGGACTTCAGCACGAGCAACGCATCGTCGCGCCCCGGCGAAAGTAGGAAAAAACGGGAGTGGATGGGAATCGAACCCACCAGGGACCGTTGGTACGACCCCTCAACGGCTTTGAAGGCCGCGGTGCCCACCAGGCGCACGGACACTCCCGAGGACAAGGACGCATTGTAGCGTCGTCTACCGGCACCTCGCACGTCCGCCGAAAGCTCGCACGCCGGCCCAACGGAACGCGCCCACGCGAAGGGACGCACCGACACCACGGAATCCCGAAATAACCCGGCGCGGCACGCGAATTCGTGTCTGAACAGGCAACGTCGACGGCGGCGTCCGCCGACCGCGTCCGCGACCGCCGCCGCGTCGTGGGAAGTCTGCGCGTCCTTCGGCATCGAATCTCGGCTCGCATCGAGAGGAGCTCCAATCATGTCCGCGCAACCGTTCCGCAGGCTGCCGGTCTCGCGCCGGGTGCTGGTCACGGGTTCCGTCGGCGGTCTGATCGCGATCGTGCTTCTGGCCGCCGCGACCACATCTTCGCCCTCTCCGCCGCCCGAGGACGTGGTCGTGCGCGATGCGCGCGGGGCGAAAGCGCCCGATGCGCCGCCGCCCACGACGGAGCGTAAGCGCGACAGGGGCGCCGCCGCTCCCGCGCCGCAGCGGACGGCTGGGCCGGCGGCCGATTTCGCCGACGAGCGCTTCTACAAGGCGTATTTCCTGGAGAGCCAGCAGCACGACTACGCCGCCGCCGCGGAGCTCTACACCCGGATCGCCACGGACCGCAGCGCGCCGGCGGAGCTGCGCGACGCGTCGCAGGCGCGGGCGGCGAGTTGCCGCGAGGAACTCGCGTCGGCTGACTTCACCGCGCTGGTTCCCGCCGGCACGCTGGCCTATGTCGAGCTGAACCGGCCGGGCGAGCAGGTGAGCGGATTGCTCGCGCAGCTCGGCCTGCTGCGCGACGGCGAGCCGGCCCTGGGCGTACGCGAAGCCGGCCAGCTCGGCGTCAGCCGCGCTGCCGTCGAAGGGCTGCTGGGGCTGCGCGGCGCCGCGGCGGCGATCACCGGCTTCGACCCGTCGCAGGGTAAGCCGTCGGGCGTCGCGATCCTGCATCCCGGCGAGATGGAGGTTCTGCGCGCGCTCATTCAGGACGCGCTCAACCTCGCCGCAACTCCGGTCGAAGCGATCGGCGGCCATCCGACCTACTGCGTCGAAAACGAAGTCTTCCTGACGTTCACGTCGCGGCTGATCGTTGTCAGCCAGCAGCGCGGCGAGATCGAGGGCGTCATCCGCCGGCTCAGCGGCGACGACGAAGAGTCGCTGCGCAACGACTCGCACATGGCGGCGGCGCTGAAGGACCGCGATGGCGCGCTGCTGTTCTTCGCGCTGAATTTCAAGCCCGTGCTGCCGCTGATTCAGGCGGCGATGGCCGTCGGCGGCACGCAGTCGCCTGAGTTGGCCGCGGCGCAAGCCCTGCTCGATCCGGCCAGCCTGGATACTCTGGTGGGACAGGTCTCGATGCGCGAGCAGGGAATCCGCGTCGATCTGTCCCTTCGGCTGGCGGACGAGAACCGCAACCTCGCGTTCCATTTTCTGCGCTTGCCGCCGATCGACCCGCGTACCCTGGCCCGCATTCCGGCGGGCTGCGCGAGCTTCTTCGCGATGGCGTTGAACCAGGCCGGCGAGCCGGCGGCCCCGCCCGACGCCGTCGACTTGCGCGTGCCGCCGGCGCCAGTGAGCCTGCTGGACCTGGGCCGCGAGCTGTATGGCAACGTGGTGGGCGTGGCCGGCTTCGTGCCGACCGGAATGACGATGCAGATCGAGCGCGAGCGCGTGCCGGCGGCGGCGCTGGTGTTCACCGTTCGCGACCCGCGGCACTCGCGCGCCTTGTGGACCGAGCTGCTCGGCGTCGCCAGCCTGGCCACCCGCAGCGGACCGCTCGACGGCGCGCGCGTCGACATCGAAGGCGTCAGCGCGCAGCGCTTCGACCTGCCCGAGGGCATCAGCATCTATCTCGCGTTCGCCGGCAACGACGTGCTGCTCTCGCCCAGCAAGGAAGCGATCGCCGCGGCGCTGCGCTGCTCGACCGAGGGGGAATCGGTGCTGAACGACCCGGCGTACTCAAGCTCACTCGGACGGATCGGCCGCGACAGCACGATTGCGGTGTTCGCACACGCGGGCCGCTGCATCGAGCTCGCGCGGCCGATGATGGGGGAGCGTGACGCCGAGGAACTCTCGCTTGTCTTCGGCGCGGCGAACGACCTGGTCGGCTCGCTGGTCGTGGACCACTCGCCGAACACGCTGCGAATCTCGCTGATGGCGACGGGTTTGCCGCAAGTCGGGCCGATCCTGACCGATCTGCTCCATCGGCGGCACGGCCGCACGCGGACGCGTTTCGTGCACGAGCTCGACGAATTGCGGACGCTTCCGATCGTCCGTTACCCGCGCGAGATCGAGGTGGGAGAGCCGGACGAGTAGCTCAATCCGACGCGCGCGGCCGCACGTACACGTCGTAGCGCGCCGTGCGGTCGCGATAGTCGCGCGCCACGTCGGGCGCGACGGGCG
>CAYXIO010000005.1:0-60268 GCA_964465125.1 uncultured Planctomycetales bacterium
CCTCGCGCAGGCTGGTGGTGATGTTCTCGTCGATCAGCGTCTTGCACTTCTCGGCGATCTTGAAGGTCTGCATAAACTTCTTGGCCTGACTGCCCTCGCCTCCACGGCGGCCCAGCAGGCTGAAGAAGAAGCGCCGCTGCGTGCCGTTGAGCATCTCGATGATCCGCTTGCGCTCGTTAAACTGCACGTTCGAGAGCGTGCGCGAGGGGATGTCGACGAACGGGTCCTCGTGCTGGCCGACCAGCCCGATCACCTTCTGCGCGAGCTTTCCGATGCGGTCAGCGGCGGCGCCGCGATTGCGACGCGACTTGCCGGCGGCTTTCCTGGCCATGCCGTCCCTCCCTGGTGTGCGGCGGAAACCTCTACTTGCCGGCGATAAGAAAGCGACCCACCGGCGCACCGGCTCGGATTCTGAACGCGCATCCGCCGGCGGTCCAGCAACCCGTGAATGAAAGTTATTCACCGCGCCGCGGCTTTCCCTTGACCAAACCTGTCGTAGGATTCAGATAGGAACACCGGCTTCAACACGCATTCGGGACTGGCGCATGGAAGAGATCGCGTGTCTGCTGATTCCCGCCATCGCGGTTCCAGTCGTGGCCTTGATCTATCTGTTCCAGGTCGGCCGACGGGTCGCCCGGCTCGAGCAGCAGGTCCGCACGCTGCGGAACCAGCAAGCCCACGTCCCGCCACTCCAAGCGCCGCCGCCATTGCTCGAATCGTTGCGCGAAGCGCCTCCTGAAAGTGTTGCGGGAGCTTGCGCGCCGCACCTCTCGACGGCGCTGCCAATCTCCGCGGGCGAGGCCGTCGTCGGCCGCATCTCGGAGACTCCGTCGGCCGCCAGCGATGCTGTACCGACGTTCGCTACCTCGACGACTGGCACGCAAGCCGCACCGCCTGACGTGCACAGCGAGCCGGATCGCTCGGTTGAGAGCCAGGTCGGCGCGCGCCTCGCCGTCTGGCTCGGGGCCGCCGCCGTCGTGCTGGCGGTCGCGTTCTTCGTCAAGTACACGTTTGACGCGGGGCTGATTACTCCGGCCGCACGCGTGCTTCTCGGCGTCGTAGCGGGCGCAGCGCTGTGCATCGGCGGCGACCTCGTGCGGCGGTCCTACGCGGGGATCGCCCAGGGTCTCGTCGCGGCAGGCGTTTCGGCCGTGTACATCAGCACGCTGGCGGCCACCAACCTGTACCACTTCCTGAGTCCGACGGTCGGCTTCGCCGCGCTGGCGACGATCACCGCCGCTGCGATCGCGCTTTCGCTGCGGCATGGTCCGCTGGTGGCGATTTTCGCGTTCATCGGCGGCTTTGCCACGCCGGCGCTGATTGGCTCAACCGAGCCGCGCGTCGGTCCGCTGTTCGTGTACCTCGCGCTGTTGCAGGCCGGGCTGTTCATCGTGAGCCGGCAGCGCGGCCGGTGGCCGCTGGCGCTGCTGACGCCCGTCGCCGGTTGGGTGTGGGTCCTGGTCTGGACGCTTGGTGCGAACTTCACGCCCGCCGACAGCCATGTGCTGGGGCCGTTCGTCCTGCTGTCGGTAGGCGGGCTGGTCTTCGCCGCACCGCGCGCCGGCACGGGCGGCGGGCCTTGGGCGAAGATTTGGCCCGCGCTGTACACCGTTTGCGCGGGGTCGGCTGGGTTGCCGCTGCTGCACCTCGTCGCGCAGAATGACTTTTCGTCGTTCGACTGGTCCATGCTGGCGCTGTTCAACGCCGGCGCGCTCGTGCTCGCTTCGCGCGACCTTCGTTTTCGGCACGTGGCGGGTCTCGTCGCCGCGCTGGCCGCGCTGGCACTTCTGAACTTTGCCGCGAAACTGACCGGCGACGCACAGGCGCGCTTTGCGTGGGTGACGCTTGCGTTCGGGCTGATCAACTCGCTCGGTCCGTTTCTCTTGCTGCGGTTCGCTTCCGCGCCGCTGCCGTCGGCGGCGCACGCAGGCGCCGGAGGCGTCGTCGCGCTGGCGATCGGGTACTGGGGCCTCGACGCGCCGCCCGCGGGAGTACCGTGGGGAGCGGTCGCGGGGCTGGTCGCCGCGGCCTATACGCTCAAGACCGGCTGGCTGCTGGGCCGCGCGAGTCGGTCGCCCGAATTCCGGCCGTGTGCCGGAGCACTGAGCGCCGCAGCCGCCGCGAGCCTCGCGCTCGCCGCGCCGATGGAGCTGGAGCGCGCCTGGATCGGCGTGGCCTGGGCGCTTCAGGCTCCGGCGTTTCTCGCCATCGCGCACCGCTTCGGCCTGCGCCCGCTTCGCTGGCTGGCGGGCGCAGTCGGCGCCCTCGCGATGATCTGGCTGCTGCGGCCGGCGGTCTGCCACTATCCGACCGGCGACGCGGTCGTCCTGAACTGGATCTCCTACGCCTATGGCGTGTCGGCGCTCGCGCTGGGGGCAGCGGCGTGGCTGGAGCGCCGAACCGGCGAGTTTCGCGGCGCGACGTGCTACGAATCGGCGGCGCTGCTGCTGCTGTTCAACGGAGTCACCTTGAATGTCCGCCACGCCTTTCATCCGCACGAGCTTGCGGCGGCGACGCTCTCGCTCGCCGAGAGCGCTACGCACGTCGTCGCCTGGTTGTGCCTCGCAAACCTGCTGCTGGCCGCGACGCAGCGCTGGCCGCGCGCGACGCTGCTGAACGCCGGGCGACTGGTGACCGCCGCGGCGCTCGGGCTGGCGCTGCTCGCCCCGATGATCCTCCGAAACCCGTTGCTGTGGCGCGAGTCGGTCGGCGGCATTCGTCTGCTGAACTGGCTGCTGCTTTACTACGGCGCGCCCGCGGCGCTGCTGACTTTCGTCTCCTACGAATTCCGGCGCATCGCGCGGACATCGAGCGGCACGCACGCGGCGGCGCTTGGCAACCGGTCCGACGCTCGGATCGACGCACCGCTCACCGCGGCCGTCGCCCTGGCGCTGCTTTTCGTCCTCGTCACGCTGCAAGTGCGGCAGTGGTATTGCGGCGAATTCCTGACCGGCCCGATCGAGGCCAGCGCGGAGTGGTACACCTACTCGGCGGCGTGGGCGCTGCTCGGGCTGACGCTCGCGATCGCGGGGGCGCTGCGGCGCAGCGCGGCCCTGCGCTGGGGTTCGCTCGCGGTCATGCTGCTGGCCACGTTCAAAGTCTTCCTGCTCGACACCGCGCAACTGCGCGATCTGTACCGCGTCGCGTCGCTGCTCGGCCTTGGAGCGAGCCTGTTCACACTATCCTTCCTCTACCAGCGATTCGTCTTCGCCCGAGCCCATCAGCCGGACGGCCGCGTACGGATGGCGCCGCAGGCGGAAGCCCGCACCTGATCCGCCGGCGGCCCGCCGGTCGCCGCGCGAAGACCGTGCACGGCCCGCCGATCTCGCCCTGCCAACCGGCCCCGTCCTCACGCGCTCGAAAACGCCGCCTCGGCCGCGCCCGCTCCGCGACGCTGCGCTATAGTACCGTGCTCGAGCGTCCGAGACGGGCCGATCGCCGCGGTTTGAGTGGAGAGACGGAATGCCTTTGCGTGCGATCCAACGGTTCCTGCAACTTGAATCGGCCAGCGGAATCCTGCTGGTCGCCTTCGCCGCCCTCGCGATGACCGTCGCCAACCTACCCTGGACAGCCGATGCGTATCACCATCTGCTGGAGATTCCGATCGAGGTGCGGCTGGGCGACCTGATACTCGAGAAGAACTTCCTGCACCTGGTCAACGACGGTCTGATGGCGATCTTCTTCCTGCTCGTTGCGCTGGAGATCAAGCGCGAGGTGCTGGAAGGCGAACTATCCAGCGTCGGGCAGATGATGCTGCCGGGTATCGCGGCGCTGGGCGGCGTGATCGCCCCGGGCGGGATCTACGCGCTGTTCAATTACGCGAGCGCCGTCGACATGCGCGGCTGGGCGATTCCGACGGCGACCGACATCGCCTTCTCGCTGGGCGTGTTGATGCTGCTCGGGAGGCGCGTCCCGCTTTCGCTGAAGGTCTTTCTGACGACGCTGGCGGTAGCCGACGACCTGGCCGCGATCGTCATCATCGCAGTTGCGTACACCGACCACCTCTCGCTGACGTCGCTGCTGCTGGCGATGGTCGCTCTGGCCGTGCTGGTGGCGCTCAACCGGGCGGGCGTGGCGCGGGCCGCGCCCTATTTCGTCGTCGGCGCGTTCCTGTGGCTGTTCGTGCTCGAATCCGGAGTGCACGCGACCCTCGCCGGCGTAGCGCTCGGCTTCACGATCCCGATGACCACGGCGCGCGGCGAGACGAAGCCCCTCCTGCGACACATCGAGCACCGCCTGCATCCCTGGGTGGCGTACGGAATCCTGCCGCTGTTCAGCTTCTGCAACGCGGGCGTCAGCTTTACGAATATCGAGCCTGCCGCGCTGGTCGGACCGATCGCGCTGGGCATCGCCACCGGGCTGATCGTCGGAAAGCCGGTCGGAATCACCCTCGCCACCTGTCTGACCATCGCGCTGAAGCTCGCCCCGAAGCCCCGCGGCGCGACCTGGGGAGCCGTCGCCGGCGTCGCCTGCCTCGGCGGCATCGGCTTCACCATGAGCCTGTTCATCGGGCAGCTTGCTTTCGAAGGGCAGTCGATCGACCACGCGGTTGCGACGCGCGTCGGCGTGCTCGGCGGCTCGCTCGTGTCGGCGCTCATCGGCTTGACCGTGCTGCACCTGACGCTGCCGGCGGCGCCGGCAGCAACGGCGGCAACGGAGGAAGCGTCGAACGACCATTCGGTCTGACGGCGCGATCGAGCGGGGTAGCGCAAGCGTCGCGGTAGACCCGCAAGCAGGGCCAGACAGCCGAGTGCGGTCGCGCCGGTGGTGCGCGGCGGCCGCGCTACAGGTTGCCCTTCATCATCCCGTGCCAGTACATCCGCGGCAGCCCGTAAGCCTTCAGCGCGTACATGCTGTAGCGCTCCTGCCCCTGGTCGAACGGGAACGTCTCCTTCGGTGTCTTGCTGTAGTCGAACTCCGCCAGGATCAGCTTGCCGTAGCCGGTCACCAGCGGACAGGAGGTGTAGCCGTCGTACTTTGCTTCGGCCGCCTGTCCGCGCATCCCCGCCAGCAGGTTCTCGACCAGCACGGGCACCTGCTTGCGGATCGCCGCCCCGGTCTTCGAGGTCGGCAGGCTGCTGCAATCGCCCAGCGAGAAGACGTTCGGACAGCGCAAGTGCCGCAGCGTCGCGTTGTCCACGTCCACCCAGCCGTCCGCGTTGCCCAGCCCGCACTGACGGATGACGTCCGGCGCGCTCATCGGCGGCGTGACGTGGATCATGTCATAGCGGATCACGACTTTTTCGCCGCCGCCGACCCGCTCGAAGTGCGCCTCACGCTTGCCCGCGTCGAGCGCCGTCAGATTGTGCAGGAACTTCCGCGTGATATTGCGCGAATCACAGACGCGCATCAGCGCGTCGGCGTACTTCTTCACCGCGAAGATCACGTCCTTGCCGCTGGCGAAGATCACCTCGGTCTTGTCGCGCACGCCGCTGCGGCGGAAGTGGTCCTCGGCCAGGTAGGCGATCTTCTGCGGCGCGCCGCCGCACTTCACGCCCGTGATCGGCTCGGTGAACACGGCGGTGCCGCCGCGGAGATTGCGGATGTTCTCCCAGGTGGTTGCGACGGAGTCGTAGGAGTAGTTGCTGGACACGCCGGTGTTGGGCTTGCCCAGCGCTTCGCGCAGTCCGGTGATCTTGTCCCAGTTGATCTGAATGCCCAGTGCAATGACGAGGTAGTCGTAGGTCAGCGTATCGCCGCCGCTGAGACGCACCTGGTTCTGCTCGGGCATGAACGCCACCGCCGCGTCACGAATCCACGTTGCCCCGCTGGGAATCAGCTCGGCTTCGTTGCGCTGCGACTGCTCGCGCGGAAACACGCCGCCGCCGACGAGCGTCCAGAGCGGCTGGTAGTAGTGCTTGTCGGACGGCTCGAGGATGCCGACCTGGGGCGCGTTGGGCTCCTTGAGCAGCCGGGCCGCGACCGAGATACCGCCGGTGCCGCCGCCGACGATCAGAACCGAGAAGTGCTTGCTCATCGATCGGTCCTCCGCTCGCAGGGGGTTTCGGTCCGAAGCGGCTGTGCCACGGTCGCGCCGAACGTTCGGCCGACCTGCACCAGGAATCCCAGCGCCTGCTGCACCGCCGGTTCGCGCAGCGCACCGAGCAGGCCGAACAGCCCGATCCGGCGCGGCGCCGAACCGCGCGCTTCCGCCAGCGCACAGCCGGCGTCGCCGACCGTCCGCAGCGCGGCGGGATGCAGCACGTCCGAGTCGAGAAACTCCGTCAGCCGATCGATCTCGCGATCACCGAGCGACAGCGCCAGGCGCAGCGCGGCGCGCCATGCGTGTCGAATGCCGCGATCGAAGTCGATGCCCGCATCGGCCGTCCGGCGGGCCTCCTCGTCCAGGGTATCCACGAGCGTCGCGACCCACCCGGGGAAATCGCGCGTGAGCTCGACCAGTCGGGTCAGTGCGTCGAGCGTCGCCGGGCGCGTGAGCGCCTCGAGCAGGTGCAGGGCGCGCCGCGCGCGGTCGTCCACGTCGACGCCTCGCGAAGCCAACCGCCGCTGCGCGTCATCCACCGTGTCCGTGAACGTCGCCAGCCACCCGGCGACGGACTCCCCTCGCGGCAGCAGGCCACCGGCCGGCAGCCGCGACTCGATCGCTCTCAGCCGCGCGTCGATCGCGTCGAGCCGATCGAGAAGCTGCCGCGCGAGCCCATCGCCGGCCGCCGCAGGCTCGCCGCCGGCGCCCGTCCCGGCCCGGATTGCCTTCGAATGGTCCATACGCGAGCTCCCGACCTTTCCGGCGCCGCCGCGCCCGTCAGCCGCCCCCGCACGAGCCGCCGGCACAGCATCCGCCGTCCGCGCAGCATTCCGTTTGCACTCCGCCGCCCGACGCCACCCAGGCCAGGTATCCGCCGATCACGTTGGTGACGGTGTATCCGTGACGCTGAAGCAGCGCTGTCGCGTAGGCCGAGCGCACGCCCGAGCGGCAGTGCACGATCACCGAACGGTCGCGCGGAATCTCGGCGAGGCGATCCAGCAGCCGCGTGTGTGCGATGTTCACGGTGCCGGCGATGCGGCCGGCGACGTGCTCGCTGGCGCGCCGCGCGTCCAGCACGAACGCGTCGCCATCCTTCAGGCGCCGCGCCAGCACCGAGACATCCATCTCCGCGGAAGCCTCCATCCGTTCGCGCTTGACGCGGGCCAGCTCCTGCGGCGTCGCAAACCCCGCCACGCGATCCAGCCCGATGCGAACGCAGCATCGCACCGCGTCGGTGACGCGCGCGGGATCGATGATGAGGTAGATCACCTCGTCCGGCTTGACGTACGAGCCGGAGACCTCGGTGAACGCGGCGGTCAGCGGCGCGAACAGCGCGCCGCGCAGATGCCCGCTCTTGAATTCGGCCCACGGGCGCGTGTCGAGGATGGCCACCTTCGTGCCGTCGAGCGCTTCGAGCTCTTCGGCGCGCAGCGCGCGCGGCTGCGGCAGTTCGCCGAGCACCGCCGGGCCGTCGCGGTTCTCGACCTTCATGCGGCCGAAGTAGAGCGGCGGTTCGGGCTGACCTTCGAGCACGTAGCGCACGAACTCCGCTTCGTTGCCGGCGAGCTTCAACGCCGGGTTGAAGCGCCGCTCGTAGCCGACGGTCGATTGCGGCACGGCGCCGAGCGCCTTGCCGCAGGCGCTGCCGGCGCCGTGGGCCGGCCAGACCTGGAGGAAGTCCGGCAGCTCGTGGAAACGCCGGGCCGACGCCGCCAGCGCCCGCGCACATTGCTCCTTGACGTTTTTGAAGCCGGCGGCGGTTTCGAGCAGGTCGGGCCGGCCGACGTCGCCGACGAAGACGAAATCGCCGGTGGCGATGCCGATCGGCTCGCTAGCGCCGCCGCCGCGGTCGGTCACGAGAAGGCAGATGTGCTCGGGAGTGTGTCCGGGCGTATGCAGCACGCGGAAGTCGATGTTCCCGATCGAGAAGTTGTCGCCGTCGCGCACCAGCCGGTGGTCGTATTGGCCGCCGCCGCGCTTCTGATCGAGCCAGCGGTACTTCCAATCGGCGTCGCCGGCGTCGGAGAGATACAGGCGGGCGCCGCAGCGCTCGGCCAGCTCGCGCGACCCGGAAAGAAAATCGGCATGAATGTGCGTCTCGGTGATGGCGGTGATGCGGAGCCCCTCCGCCTGCGCAGCATTCAGGTAGCGGTCGACGTCGCGCTCCGGGTCGATGAGGATCGCCTCGCCGGTCTTCTGGCAGCCGATCAGCCAGGCGGCCTGGGCCAGCTTGTCGTCGTAGAGCATGCGCAAGAGCATCTGGGTCTCCGCACCTGAGACAATACCTTCTGCGCCGCCAGACTCGCCCGATGAACGCGACGCATGATAGCCGACCGCGCCGGCGCGGCTACAGAAAAATCGCCCGCGCGCCAGACCCCATCCGCCCGGCCCCTCCCGAAATCGCCCTCCGTGCTCGACGACGCAAAGCAGCAGACGAATTCATCGCATATCATCCAGATTACGACCGGCGTCGAGGCCGGCAGACCGAGGCGGACATGAGCGCGACACGCGACTGGAACGAAGTGCTCGGCTGGCTGCGGCAACGCCGCCGCCCACTGCTGGCGTCTCACCGCCGACCCGACGGCGACGCGCTCGGTGCGCTGGCGGGCATGTGTGCCGCCCTGCGTCAACTCAGCCTCGCGCCCACCTGCGTGCTGTATGAGCCCTTCCCGCTGCGCTATGCGTTTCTCGAGCCCGCCGCGGTCTGGGCGCAGTGGAGCACCGAATCGCGCGAGCGCATCAGCCGCTCCGCCGACGCGCTCGTCATCCTCGACACCTGCTCCCTCTCGCAGCTCGAGCCGCTGGCGGAGTACCTGAACGCCGCTCCGCCCACGCTGGTCATCGATCATCACGCGACGCGCGACGCGATCGGCACGCGGCCGGGCGATCTGCGGCTGGTCGACGATAGCGCGAGCGCCGCCTGCCTACTGGTGCAGGAATTCTGCGAGCACGGCGGTGTTCAGCTTCTGCCGCCTCTGCGGACGGCCCTGTTCACCGGGCTGGCGACGGACACCGGCTGGTTCCGCTTCTCCAACGCCGACGGACGCACGCTTCAGGCCGCGGCGCGCCTGGTGGCGGCGGGGGTCGCGCCGCACGAGCTGTACGACCGCATCTACCAGGCCGAGCCGCTGGCGAAGCTGCGCCTCATCGCCCGCCTGCTCGGCGGACTTGAATTGGCCGCCGACGGGCGCCTGGCGCTGCTGACCATCCGCCAAAGCGACTTCGCCGCGACCGGCGCCGACAATGGAATGACCGAGGACCTGGTCAACGAAGCCAACCGGCTCGCCGGCGCGCTAGGCACGCTGATGTTCACCGAAGATCCGGACGGCCGCGTCCGCGTCAACCTGCGCAGCAAGCACACGCTGGACGTGGCGGCGCTGGCGCAGCAGTTCGGCGGCGGCGGACACGTGCGCGCCGCGGGCGCGCGCGTCGCCGGAACGCTCGACGACGTTCGCGGCCGCGTGCTCGCAGCGGCGGTCGCACAACTGGCCGGCGAAACGTGCGAACCCCCCGGGAGGGCCCAGGCATGAAAGGCAGCGCCTTGGACAAGTGCCCCGCCATCCGCGTCATGATGATGCCGCGCGACACGAACGCGCATGGGACGATCTTCGGCGGGGTGATCCTGAGCTACATCGACCAGGCCGGCGCGATCGAAGCGCGCATCCACACGCCGCACAAGTTCGTGACCGTGGCGATGGACGGGGTCGAATTCAAGCAACCCGTCTACGTCGGCGATGTGCTGAGCTTCTACACCCTGCTGACCAAGTCGGGCCGCTCCTCGATGACAATCAAGGTCCTCGTCGAGGCCGAGCGCTTCCGCGACCCGACCCAGTTCGTCCCGGTCACCGAGGCTACGCTGACCTACGTCGCGGTCAACGAGCACGGGCGGCCGGTTCCGTTCGGCGAGATTCACTGACGAGAGCGGCCATTCGGTCCGCCGGCCCGGAATGGAAACGGAACGAGCCCGGCCTGCGCCGAACTCGTCCCGTCTGCGATCACGATTCGCGGCATCCGAAACGCGCCGGGATCAGCCGGCCTCCTCCTCCAGCCGCGTGCGGATCGGGTCGTACTTGTCGTATATCTGCACGCGCTCCTTGACCTGTCCGTCGACCGGGTCGATGTAGGTGACGACCACCGAGTCCTTCTGCTGGTACTCGAACTTGCCGTCCTTGCCGGCGATCCGCTGCGCCACGGGCGCGTCGAAGCGCACGTCGAGCACCACCGCGTTGGTGGCAAAGTCGATGTCGGCTTCCACCTGCTTGCCGGAGTCGTCGAACTCGTCCACCTTCACCTTCTTGGCCTCACCCACAAGCTGACCGGGCGCGACCTCGAAGCGCTCCTTGACCCAGCGCCCCTTGCGCCAGCCCCAGACCTCCATCACCGCGGTGCCTTTCGTTTGCGTGCCGCCGGTTACAAAGAAGTAGGTCTTGGGCGTCACGGTGATCGGGTCGCTGGCGTAGGACCAGTCGCCGGCGATGACGGGCGAGCGGGCTTCCTCGGCGCTTTTCAGCGGCCGCGGGTGGCCGACGTAACGGTTCCAGAGCTTGACGCGCATGCGATAGCGATACGTTTTGCCGGACTCGACCGTGTCGTCGTGGAACCACACCGCCGGCGCCTTGCTCTCCGGCTTGACGATCAACTCGGGCCCCGCGTCGCGCGCGGAGCGCGGGCCGCTCATGTCCTGGCGCTTGAGCCCCTTCGCGGCGATTCTGGCGAGCTTCTCGGCGTCCTTTTTGTGTCCCGCGCCGGCGTTCGGATCGCTGTGCACGCGCTTGGCGATGTCGATGACGCGCGAGAATTCCTTGAGCTTGATGGCGCGCTTGGCTTCGAGCAGATCGGCTTGCAGCCGGGTGCGGGCTTCGGCTTTCTCCTTGGCGGACTCGGCGGCGGCCCGCGCGGCGCTGCTGCCGCCACCGCCGCCCCCCTCGCCGCCGCCCGCTCTGCGGCCACTCTCGCCGCCGCCGGTTCTGCGACCGCTTTCGCCACCCGTCGGTCGCCGAGGCTCCTCCGTATTCTGCGGAACGCGCGGGCCCAGCGGATTGGCCGCCAGCGGCGACTTGGACGGGTCTTCGACCAGGGCCTCCTCCTCTTCCACCTGGCCGGCCAGAGGCGGCAGTTCCCAGTAGTCGCCCTCCACAACGTCGAAGAACGGCGGCTGCATCAGCGTGTTCTGCTGCCCCTTCACGAACGCGAAGGCCCGGCGGATGTCGTCGCGGTTGATCAGCCGCCCGCTGGCGCTGTCGATCGCCGGCTCGGGCAGCGTGTACTTCGGCATGGCCTTGTCGGATTTCACATCGCTCCAATCGCCCCATTCGCCGTTCGACTGCATCTCCTGGCGCTGCAAGTCGACGCCGACGACGTAGGGCCGCGCCCGGTAGAGCGCGTACTTGGCCGCGACCATCTCGTTGTACTGGGCGCGCGTGTCGTAGTAGGCGGCGACGGTTACCCAGGTTTCCTCTTTGGTTTCGGGCTCCGCCGGCGTGGCGGTCGGGCTCGCGGCGGCGGTCGGCTGGGCGGTCCGCGCGGCCGCGGCCAGGGTGGTGTCCGGCATCAAGTCGGCGCTCAGATCGAGCTGCCGGGGCTGCACCATCGCGCGGCCGATGCTGACCACGGGCTTGTCGGGCCGCAGCGGTGAGACCAGCGTTACGCTGCCGGCGGCCTCCTCGGAAGCCGCCAGCCCGGGAACCTCGATCTTCGCGCCGAATTCGGTGGCGCGCTCCAGCTCCGGCTGGATCGCCGGTTGGCTGCCCGGCGCCGGCGGCGCGAAGATCCCGACCGTCTGGGCCTGCTCCAGCCGCGCGCTGTAGTCGGCGATCTCCGCGGTCTCGGCGGTCGCGTTCTTCATCTTGGTGTCGAGGTTGCTGGCCGCCTGGGCCATGGCCTCGTGCAGCGTGCCGGGCGTCTGCTCCCCGGAGCCGAACTTGATGCGATTCGGGCTGCCGAGCATGTAGGCCCACAGCATGTACAGCGCGAAGACGGTCGCCAGCCCGAGCAGCACTTTTTCGATGTGCGCTTCGATCAGCGCGATCCACTTGCTTCCCACGGTCAATCTCCTTCGCGTCGCGTGCGGCGCGGCTACGGATTCGGCTTCACCTCGATCCCCAGCAGCTTCTTGACGGTGTCGGGCATCATGTCGACGTAGACCTCGCGCATCAGGTAGCCCTCGCACTCGAGCGTGAGCTGCACGATCGGCGACGTCCCGTACAGGTAGCCCTCGCGCTCGCGCGCGGCGCGCTCCACCGCCTCAAACCTGGCGCTGAGAATCTGGTAGAAATTCGCCCGGCTGACGGCGTCCATGACCCGCAGCATTTCGCGCTGATCGACCACCAGCGTCACGTTGAAGCGGACCACGTCGTAGAGTTCGTTCGAGGTGCGGTTCGTGAGCGTGCCGGCCGGCTTGCCGCTGCCGGCATAGCTCCCGGTCGAGACCGTGCCCTGGCCGGTGCTGAGGGACGGGAACGGAATGTCCTTGCCCTGCGGCATCGAATAGCCGAGCACCTGCACCGAGACGATGTGCTTGATCGGGGAGTTCTCGACGTACGGGTCGGCGTCGGTCACGCGCTCGCCGGACTCCCGATTCAGCTTGGCGATCGCATCGGCCAGGTCCTGCTGAATCCACAGGCCGACCTGCGCAAACCACATGTCCTCGCCCAGCGGCGCGCTGAGTTGCGTGGCGATCGGGCTGCGCGAGAACGTGGTCGGATCGTAATAGCAGAGAATGCTGTTGGCCTTGGCGACCTGGGCCCGGAAGACCCAGTTGTACTTGGGCTCGGCGCCGGCGCCCGGCATGGGCAAGTTCACGCTGCTGGCGCCGCTGCTGCGGCCGCGGAGGCCCACCTCCTCGCCGCCGCCTTCTCCGGTCGGTCCGCGATAGGTAGCGCTGAATCGCCCGCCTTCGCCCCCACCCTCGCCCGTACGCCGCACCCCCGGTCGCTGCGGATTGGTGCGGGCCACCGGGGGCTGGCGCGTCGTGCGCGTCGGCTTGGTGGGGTCCGAGCCCGTCTTGAGCTCTTCCTCGGCCTCGGTCTCCTGCGCGACCAGGTCCTCGACGTTCTGCTTTTCCTCGAGGATTTCGTCCTCGCTCGGCAGCGTGCCCGCTTCGAGCCGGGTCGCGAGCGCATCGACCTGCCGGGAGTACTCCTCGGCAAACTGAAGCCGGGTCTGGTCGTCCTTCGGATTGGGAAAGACCCCCGACATCAGCGGCTCGCGCTTGTTGATGTCGCGGACGAGCGTTCGCACTTCCTCGAATTCTTTCTTGAAGGCCGCGCCGCGGTCCTTCTCCTTCTGGATCAGGTCGGGGTTCTTGGCCGAACCCATCAGCGACTGAATGCTGCCGGCCCCCAAACGGGCGACCTCGGCTTCCATCTGCTTGACCACGGCCTTGGATCCCATGCCCATGACCGCCAGCATGACGAACACCAGCGCTGCGACGCCGCAGCCCAGCGAGATCCAATGCGTCTGCACGAAACCCAGGATTTTTCCGATCATGGCTTGCTGCTCCGGTTTGGCTCCAGTGGTTCTCCACTGCACCTTCGCGCGCCACGCAGGGCGTGACGCCGCGAACCTAGGGCTTACCAGCTTCCTGCTTGGGCGCCGGCGGCTCGCCCAGCTTGATCTTGAACGAGATCGAGTACTGCCAGTCCTTGGCCATCTCCTCGCCCGTCACCGGGTCGGGATACAGCGCGGTCGGCCCCTCGCTCGCGGCCGGATCGGCTCCGGTCCCCGGCGCGCCCGCCGGCCGCGCCGCCGCGAAGCCCGTCACGCTGGCGAAGCGCGGCTGAACCGCGGACTGCACGTTTCGCTTCTGGCGGTCGAAGGACGCCGACATCGCATCCTCCGCGGGAACGTAGAACCCGCGTCCCGGCTGGGCGCCGAGCTCGAGCAGCCGCGACTTGAACTCGTTGTCGAGGAATCCGACCACTTCGCTGATGATCTCGCCGTACATGACATATCCGCTGATCGTGACGAGATAGCCGGCGCCGGCGCCGCCCGCGGGGGCGGCGGCGTCCTGCGATTCCTCGCCGCCGCCGCTCTCCTCCTCACTCGGCCGGAGACCCCCCTCGCCGCGCCCGCCGCGCGGGTTGAGACCGCGAATCGCCGTCGCCGCGGTCGGCGAGCCGGTCGAGACGGCCGCCAGCGCGGCCGTGCTCGGCGCCGCACGCTTGGCGCTGTCGATTTCCGGCATGTACTCGAGCGTGAAGCTCTCGATCGTCATCCGGCGGCGCTTGGTGCGCGCGAAGCGGGCCGGGTCGCTCTGCACCAGCTTCTTGAGCGCCTCGGGCGTGGTGGCGGCGACGATCTGTGGATCGACTTCCGGGAGCGCCTCGTTGACCAGCGCGAAGATCGCCGGCACCAGGGCGCGCTGCTGCTGAAGCTCGAAGAGCTTTTTGATGCGCTCTTCCTGGGCGCCGGTGTCGGTCGACGCTTCCTGAAACGCCTTCTGATTCGCCTTCGCGTCTCTCACGACGTCCGCGACTTTACTGGCCTCATCGCGGTGTCCGCCGAGAGTCGCGGCGTCGGCCGAGTTCCGCAGCCAGGGAAAGGCCGCCGCCAGCCCGAGGCAGGCCGCCGCCGCCGCGAAGTAGGGACGCTTCTTGTGCCACATCGCGACGCGGGCGAGCTCCGGCGGAAGCAGGTTGGACTGGATCACGGCCAGACCCAGGCCCTGCATCGCCAGCCCGTAGGCGCCGGCGAAGCTCAGCACGTTCTCGCTGAACTGCGGCGCGTTGCTGGTGGCCGTCGGGACCATCATGTGGAACTTCTCGAGCTTGTGCACCCCGCCGCCGATGGTCAGGTTGTTTTCGAGGTACTTCTGCAATCCGGGCAGGCGGAAGGCGTTTCCGGCGGCCAGCACGTGCTTGAGCTGCACTTCGCGGTGGGTCGAGCCGTAGAAGCCCAGCGAGCGCTGAATCTCGGCGACGAGATCGGCGAAGACCGGCCGCATCTTCTGGAAGATCTGCCGCGCGCTGGGGTTGCTGGCCGCGGTGCGCTTGACATTCTCCGCGCGGGCGAAGCCCAGCTTGAAGGCCTTCACCAGCGCGTCGGTGAAGGCGTTGCCGCCCAGCGGGATGTTTCGCGTCCAGGCGCTGTTCGGCTCCACCACGACCAGGTCGGTGTGCTCGGCGCCGACGTCCACCACGACCGTCGCCGTCCCCGCCTCCAGCTTGGTCCGATCGTCGTAGCGGCAGAAGTTGTAGAGCGCGATCGGCATGGGCTGGATCGCGACCGGCGTAATTCCGAACGCCGAGTAGTTGTCGAGATGCTTGCGGATCAGGTCTTTCCGCATCGCGAAGATGCCGACCTCGACGTCGGGCATGTCTGGGGTCTTAAAGACCTCGTAGTCCCAGACCACGTCCGCCATGTCGAACGGAATCTGCTGGCTGGCCTCGAAGCGGACGATGTCGGGAATCTTCTTTTCGTCGACGGGCGGAAGCTTGCAGAAGCGCGAGAAGGTCTGCTGGCCCGGAACGCCGATGACGAACTTGTCGCCCTGCACCTGGTTCCGCGAGACAAACTTCTCGATCGCGGCGCGGATCAGCTCGTCGGGGTCCGCGTCTGGCTGGGACAGCAGCTTGGGGTGCTCGATCAGGTCGAACGCCAGCAGCTCCACCTTGCCGTCGTCCGTGGTGCGCAGCTTGACCGCCTTCAGCGCGCACTGTCCGACTTCGATACCCCACATGGGTCGGGTCGAGGCCATGGGTATGCTCCTCCGTGCGGGCACAAGCCACGCCGCAGACGGTCACGAGACCGATGCAGGCGCAGAACGCAGCACTTCGCACGAACCTTCACTCAGGCGTGCTCTGTCTGGTTGGCCGACCGCCGGGTGTCGCAGCGTTCACCGCGTTGGCATGCGCACGGCGGCCTCAGGCGAGGGATGATGCGATATAACGCGAATAAGGACGGTTTACCGAGCCTTGCGTCGCCGGGTTGCTCTGCGTGATGTCTGCCGGACGGGCTCGGTCGCGTCGGACCCGCCGCGTGATTCGGGCGCCCGCGTGCGCGCGAATCGTTGACTTCCTCCGTCCATTCTCGGCCGGCGAATGCGGCGAGGCTTGTTCCCCGCAACGACTCGCCAGGTGCCTTCCAATAAGAAACTAGCTCAGGATTTTCCAATGTCAAACGAAATCGGGACATTCTGAGACGGAATTTCGCCAATCTATCATCCGCCGCGGCCTGGGATCGGGAGATGACGGATTCCTGCCACCGTCGCGGACGTCTACTCCATGTGGGTCCATCGCCGCAGGCGTAATCCCAGCTCCAGCGGGTAGCCTGGGTCCATCTCCTTGAACGGAACCAGCCGGGCGCTTCCGTCAAAAAACGCCGCCGTGATCCCGCGGCGATGCCGGTAGTCGTTCGACACGCGCGGTGACGCCGCGAACGGCAACTGCGAGGCGTAGAAGACGTCATAGAAATGCGCCTTGTCCGCCGGCAGCGTCTGGTGGGCCTCGGCGATGTACACGTAGTCGGCCGGGTTGGCGAACCGCCGAAAGTCGTCGAGGTTGAAATACATGTTGTAGTCGGCGTAGCTCTGCGCGGCGCTGGAATAGCTGCCGCCGTCATTGCCGACCTGGCCGCCTCCCAGGACGTCGCGGTCGATGTTGTTCTCCGTGTAGGGCATCGCGAACGCATTGACGACGTAGTGCAGCGTTCGGTTGAACGCCCCGGGCCAGTCGGGACACTGGAACGAGCGCGTCGTGCGGATCGCGTTCCATAGCTCGGCCTGCGCGCTGGTCGACTCGCCGCCGAACAGCCCGAGCGTGCGTCCCTGGTAACCCAGCCCCGGCATGAGCGTCTGGGTGAAGTGCAGCTTGCCCTGCGCGTCCTCGGCCCGCAGCACGCGATTGCGGTTGCTCTCGGCGTACAGCAGCGCGGCCTGGCCCATCGAATGCAGGTTGCCGATGCACACGATTCGCCGGCCGCTCGCGCGCGCTTCCCGCAGCGCCGGCAGCAGAATGCTGATGAGCAGCGCGATGATCGCGACCACCATCAGCAGTTCGATCAGCGTGAAGCCGCGCCGACGCGGCGCAGTTCGGCCCCTGAGTGCCATGGCGCCAACAATCTCCTGGAGCGGAAGGAACCCGCGTTGCGACACGCCTGCGGTGCGAGCTTCGCTTCGTGAAAGGCGCGGCGGAATCGTCCGCGCACGCAGCCGAGTGCGGCAACAGAGGCCGCCGATTCGATCGTATCGCTTTCGCGAGCGAATCACAAACAAAAACTGCCGCGGACGCCGGCCCGGCTAGGCAAGCAGCCGGACCTCGCCGGGCGCGCCGGCCTCGGTTCGCCCCACGACCGCCGCGCACAACGCTCCGGCGGTGTTTAGTGCGCTCAGCAAGGCGTCGCAGCGCTCCGCCGGCAAGCTGATCAGCAGCCCGCCGGAGGTCTGCGCATCGGCGAGCGCGCCCAGCAGGGCCGCTTCGACGCGTTCGTCGACGCGCAGCCTGTCACCCAGGTATGCGCAGGTGGCCTTGTGCGTACGGGTGAGGATGCCTTGACGCGCGAAGTCGAGCGTCGCCGGCAGCAGCGGCACGTTGCGGGCCTCGATTGCGACCGCCAGCCGGCTGCCGTCCGCCAGTTCGAAGGCATGCCCCAGCAGCCCGAACCCCGTGATGTCCGTGCATGCGTGCACGCCGACCGACAGCGCCGCATCCCGGCCCGGACGGTTCAGCGCCGTCATGGTCGCGATGACCACCTGAAGCTCAGCCGCAGGCAGCAGGTCCTTCTTCGCAGCGCTGGTCAGCACGCCGCTGCCGATCGGCTTTGTCAGCACGAGGCAGTCGCCGGGCCGGGCTCCGGCATTGGTGAGCACGCGCTGCGGATGCACCCGTCCGGTGACGGCCAGGCCGTACTTGATTTCGCTGTCGCGTACGCTGTGGCCGCCCACGATCACCGCGCCGGCTTCGTTCACCTTGTCGGCCCCGCCGCGCAGAATCTCGATCAGCCAGTCATAGTCGAGTTCCAGGTCGGGATAGCCGACCAGGTTCAGCGCGGTCAGCGGCTCGCCGCCCATCGCGTAGACGTCGCTCAAGGAGTTGGCGGCGGCGATCTGTCCGAATGCGTAGGGGTCATCGACCAGCGGCGGAAAGAAATCCGTCGTCTGCACCAGTGCCAGCTCATCGCTGAGGCGATACACCCCCGCGTCGTCGGACGTTTCCGTCCCGACGATCAGGTTCGGATGCTGCTGGGGCTTGAGATGACGCAGCACCTGCGCCATGCCGTCCTGCGGCAGCTTGCCCGCTCACCCCGCGCAACTGGCGTAGTCAGTTAGCCGCTTGCGGCGCGCTTCGCTCATGCTCTGCTCGCTACAATCCGCCCAGCCATGGAAGGTCAAACGCTCGCCGAAATCCGCGACCTGCTGGAAGCCCGCGGCCTCCATCCACAGCACCGTTTCGGCCAGAACTTCCTGATCGACCTCAATCTTATGCGAAAGCTGGTGAGCGCGGCAGGCGTCGGCGAAGGCGATCTGGTGCTGGAGGTGGGGGCCGGCACGGGCTCGCTCACCGAACTGCTGCTCGCCGCGGGCGCCACCGTCATCGCCGTCGAGATTGACCGCGGCCTGCAAGCGTTGCTGCGCGAGCGCTTCGCCGAGCAGCCACGGTTCTCCCTGATCGCCGGCGATGCGCTGGCGGGCAAGCATCGGCTCAACCCGGACCTGCTCGAGGCCATCCGTGATCGGCGATCCCGGGGTCAGCCCGTCGGCAGAAGCGCAGCCGCCGCATTCAAGCTCGTCGCGAACCTGCCGTACCAGATCGCCACGCCGCTGCTGGCCGACCTGCTGCTGCTGGAATCGCGCTTTACGGTGATGGCCTGCACCCTTCAGCGTGAAGTCGGCGAGCGCCTCACCGCCGCCCCGCGCAGCTCGGCCTACGGCCCGATTTCGGTCCTGGTGCAGACGCTGGCGCGTGCGGAGCACATTGCCGACCTGCCGCCGCAGGCGTTCTGGCCGCGGCCGAAGGTCGACTCGGTGATGTTGAGGATTACGCCGGTCGATACGCCGCGGGTTCGAAACGTGCCGCGCTTCTCGAAGCTGGTTCACGAGGCGTTCGCGCAGCGCCGCAAGATGCTGCGGCGGATGATGCGCGAATGGAAGTCCCTGGACGTTCAGTCGGCGTTCGGCCGCGCCGGGATCAATCCGGATGCGCGTCCTGAAGAACTATCTCCGAGTGACTGGCAAGCGCTGGCTGATGCGCTTGGCCCGGCCCCGGCTGATCGATCCGCAGATGTGCCGCGAGGTAGGCCGTGACGAACGGCGCGCTGGTTGCGTCGGTGTGCCCGCCGTAATAGCCGTAGCGGCTGAATTCCGACTTCCACCCGACGTTGATCACCTTGCCGCCGAGGGTGTTTCGGAAGCCGACCGCGCCGGCGCCGTCGGTTCCGATCTTGCCGTCGATGGTGCCGACCAGCTTCATGGGCCCGGCCAGGACCGCGTCGCTGGGGGAGAAGTAGTTGTAAATCCTGCCCTTGACGTGTCCCGCAGCCTTTCGCAGGTCGTAGTCATAGGAGAGGCTCGACGCCAGCAGCACGACGTTGTCGACCATCACGTCTTCGCGCAGATCCTCCAGCGTCCAGACGCTGATGCCCGTGCCCGCGGACAGGCCGACCAGGTGCACGGGCCGGCCCGGATACTTCTTCTGATAGTCGGCGATCGCATTGGCCAGGTCGGCGGCGGCGGCCTTCGCGTTGATCAGCAGCTTCTGGTCGATCAGCGGGTTGAACAGCACCGTCCAGGCCACGCTGGCGACCTCGCCGTGATAGCCCGCGGCGTTCAGCCCCTGCCGCAGACCGGCATCGCCAAAGTCGATGTTGCCGGCCCCCGGCACGTAGAAGACGATTCCGTTGCGCGCGTTGGGGCCGTACGCGCGCGAGGTACATCCCGCCGACAGCGCTAGCGCAAGCAGCACAACCGCCACGAGACCTGATTTCATCGTGCCCTACTCCGATGCGCGCCGCGGCCGGTTCCCTGCGAACCGCGGACGACGTACCTCCGCCGGATCACGGCCCGGCGCGAACGGTGGCTGACACTCAGCGGTTGCCTTCCGCCGCGCCGCGGAAGCCCGGAATCCGCACGTTCTCCGTGGGCCGCTCGTCGGGATGCACCGCGAAGACTTCCACGCGGGCAATGTCTTCGAACGGGATCACCAGGACGATCGAGCCGACCTTGTAGTTCTCGTCGACCGGGACGCATTCGAACGTCAGCGCGCTGCTGCTCGAAACGTCCGCGATCTCCATCATCTCGTACGTCAGCCCGTCCTTCATGTACAGGATGATGCGCGTGTCGAGCCCGTCGCGGTAAGCGCGCAGGGCCTGGCCCTCGTTCCCCTCGATCGGCGCGTTCGGGAATCGCTTGCGCGCGCAGCGCGTGCGCGCTTCATCGATCAGCGCCGACAGCCCGCCGCGGTGAAACCAGTCGTAGTTGAACATGCCTCGCTCCGCCCTGACCGGCGACACTCTCCCCGCACCCGTTCGAAACAGCGCAACCCGCCGCTAGAATGCCATCCCATGTCACCCGCCGAACGATCCGAGCTCGCACGGCGTCTCGGCCGCTCGATCGGCTTCGACCTGGTGGGATTCGCTCGCGCCGCGCCCGTGGCGACGGCCGCGCATTATAGGGACTGGCTGGCGGCTGGCTACGGCGGCTCGATGGCCTACCTGGCCCGCCATGCCGACCTGCGCGCCGATCCGCGCGGGCTGCTGGAAAACGCCCGCTCGGTCATCGCGACGGCGGTGAGCTACCGGCGCCCGGAGATCGAGCACGGCGCCCCGGGCGCGCTGAGCGGACGGGTTGCGCAATACGCGCGCGGCGCGGACTATCATGCTGTCATGCGTCGGATGCTGCGCCGGCTGATCAGCGATTTGCGGACGCACCTGGAGGAGCCTTTCGAGGCGCGGGAATTCGTCGACACCGGCCCCCTGCTGGAGCGCGCCCTGGGCGCCGCCGCCGGCCTCGGTTGGATCGGCAAGAACACGCTTCTGCTGCACCAGCGGCTGGGGTCATTTGTGTTCCTGGGGGAAATCGTGACGGACCTGGAGCTGGCCCCCGATCCGCTCCAGACGGATCACTGCGGCACCTGCACGCGCTGCCTGGAGGCCTGCCCGACCGGGGCATTCGCCGCGCCGCGCGTGCTCGATTCGACACGCTGCATCGCCTATCTGACGATCGAGCATCGCAGCGCGTTCTCGCAGGATGCGCAGCGCGCGACGAGCGAGTGGGTGTTCGGCTGCGATGTGTGCCAGGACGTCTGCCCGTTCAATGCGGACGCACCGGCGGCAACGCAACCGGAGATCGCCGCCGAGCGAATTCCAGCGCGGCTCGACTTGCCCAAGCTGGCGGCGCTCACTCCGCGCGACTATCGCGCCCTCGTCCGGGACACCGCCGCCGACCGGGCGAATCGATCGATGTGGCGGCGCAACGCGCTCGCCGCGTTGGGAAACGCCGGCTTCGAGAATCCGACGGGGCAGGAACGCCGCCGGGCGGCCCTGACCGCCGCGGTGTCCGACCCGGATCGGCGTGTGGCCGGGGCAGCGCGTCAGGCGCTTTCGGACACCGCTTCGGCTAGTTGAACTCGACGGTGACGACGGTGCGGTCGTCGTCGGGCGGGCGGTCGCCGGCGAAGCGACGCGTGGCTTCGAGCAGCGCCTCGAGCAGCGGCTCACCGTTCGCCAGCGCGGCACGGGCCGCATCGCGGAGGCGCTTGTCCCCGAGCCGGCCGTCCTGTCCCTCCACGTCGGTGACGCCGTCGGTAAACAGAACCAGCCGATCGCCGGCTTGCATCGCCGCGCTGCGGGTCGTCCACTCGCTGTGATCCAGACCTGAGCAGATCAGCGGTCCGGTCGATTCCAGCAGGACCTCGGCGCGCCGCGCCCCGAGCACCAGCCCCGCCGGATGGCCTGCGTTGCAATAGGTCCACTCGCCCGTCTCGGCGGAGCCGCGCACGCAGAGCAGACTGACGAAGCGGTTGGCGCCAAACGTCGCCAGGCTGGTCGAGACCTTCTGAACCACGCTGAGCGGCTCGTAGTCGGTTTCCCACGACGCGTGAAACGCCGACTTGACCACGCCGGTCAGCATCGAGGCCGAGACGCCGTGCCCGGACGCGTCGGCGATCAGCACGGTCATGACATCCCGTCCGACCGCGGCGAAATCGTAGAAATCGCCGCCCAGCTCATGACAGGGCAGACAACTGCCGCTGGCCGTCAGCCGCCCGACCATTAGCGGATGGGCAGGAAGCAGGCTCCGCAGAAATCGCCGCGCGACCACCAGCTCGCGCTGCATGCGCTGCGAGAACCGGCGGTTCTGCTCCTCGAGCCGGCGCGTCTCGGCGGCGCGATCCACCAGCGCCAGCAGCACCTCGCGATCGAAGGGCTTCTGAATAAAGTAATACGCATGCGAGCGAATGGCGCGCACGAGCTTGCGGTCGAGCTCGTGCACGCTGCCCGTCATGATGATTACGTCCATTTCGGGCCGCACCTGCTTCATGCGCTCGAGCAGGTCGAACCCGGACATTTCGGGCATGCGGATGTCGATCAGGGCCAGGTCAGGCCGCAGCGACACGACCGCCTGCAACGCTTCGTCCGGCCGCGAGGTGCACGTGACCTCGTACTGGCGGCTCAGAATGCGCTCCACCGCGCGCAGCATGCCGGGCTCATCGTCGACGATCAGAACGTGCAGCGGCTTCATGCATCCCCCACGCGGCCGCGCGAGTCGGCAGCCGGCAGAAGCACGTGAACGGTGGTCCCGCAGCCCGGGCTGCTCTCAAACTGAAGGTCACCGTCGGCCTCGTGCAGAATCGCGCGGCAGATCGAGAGACCCATGCCGTTGCCCGCCTCCTTGGTCGTGAAGAACAGCTCGCCGAGCCGCGCCAGGTGCTCGGCCGGAATCCCGCAGCCCGTGTCGACGATGTCCACCAGGACGTTGGCGCCGTCGCGGCGCGCTCGAACCGTCAACGTGCCGCCGTTCGGCATGGACTCGGCCGCGTTCGTGACCAGGTTCAGGAACAGCTTGGCGAGATCATCGTGACCGAGTTGGACGGGCGGGAGCTCGTCGGCGATCTCGACCGTGAGCTCGATCCCGCTGCGCTCCAGGGCGCGCCGCAGCATGCCCAGCGTACCGTCGATCGCCCGTCGCAGATTCCCCGTGCCGAGCTTCCCGCCGGTTGGACGCGAAGTCGCCACCATGTTCGAGAAGAGCCGGCGGCTGAATTGCAGCGACTCCTCGATCTGCTCCAGGTCGCGCGCGGCGTTGGTTGCGTCCAACTGACCGGCGCGTGCGTCCGCGAGCAGCTCTTGCGCAAGCGGCAGGGCCGAACCCAGCGCGTTGTTGACGTCGTGCGACACGACCCGCGCCAGACTCGCCATCGCGTGTCGCCGCTCGGCGGCAACCATCTTCGATTCGAGCGACTCGGTCCGTTGCAGGTATTGGATGCCGACCGAGGTCTGCGTGACGAAGTGCGGCAGCAGCGCGGCCTCGTAGCCCCCCAGCGAGCCCGGTCGCAGCGCCGCGACCTTGATCAGGCCGATCAGCCCCTCGCGCGACGTGATCGGGGCGACGATCATGGCCGCCTCGCGCGGCAGCACGGTGTCCCCATGGCCGTCGGCGCCGGGTTCCCCCGGCCGATGGTTGTAATCCAGCAGGGCCGCGACCGGCAGCGCGTCGCGCTGGCGCCACTCACGCCACGCGTCGAGCTCGCGCTCGAAGCCCAGAACTTCTCCTCCGGCGACGGCGCGGCGCAGCTCTTCACTTACCGTGAAGCGCCGTCCGACGCTGTGGCTCTTGCCTTTGAAGACGGCGATCTGCTCGGCGGCGAGCTCGAGCGTCGCGCCGCCGTCGGTGCTGATCAGCATCGCGGAGGAGTGGTCGTAGCGCGTCAACGAGCGCAGCCCGTGCAGAATCTGGTAGAAGAGATCGCGCGGCCGCAGTTGCTCCATGATCTTGCGGTCGACGCGCCCGCGCACCTCCCAGAGACGCTTCTGATCGACGCGCTCCAGCGCGCTCGAGATCGCCGAGGTGATGGGTGTCAGGGCGCGAAGCTCTCGGCGTGCGAAGGGATGCGCGGCGCGCTGCAACCCGAGCACTCCCCAGCTTCGGCCGCGCCGGCGAATCACGCCCAGCAGCACGTTGGTGGGGACGATCAGCGTCTTGCCGCGCAGAAACGCGCCCAGCAGATTGAGGTCCCAGTGCACGTGCGGGGGGTAGCTGAGGGCCAGCGCGGCATGCTCCTGGCCCGGCTCGATCGTCGCGAGGCAGGCGAAATCGGCCCGGCAGAACTCCGCCGCCGCGCGGACCGCAACCCGCAGCAGCTTCTCCTCGCTCTCCGAGCTGTCGAGCAGGCCGGAGAGCTGCCGCAGGAAGTGCATGACGGCCAGCTTGCGCTCGGCGGTGTCCATGCGAGCCATGATAGCCGCCCACGGGCGGGCGCGCGCAAAGAGAACAGGCCGGCCGTTTCCGGTCAGCCTGTGCTCGCTGCCCCTCCGAAACTGCGCGCGGCCTGCACCGCGCGCTGGCGCGCTATGGGGTGGTTTGAGCGTCGCCGGCGTCGCTGCTCGAGCCGCCGCCCGACGCGTCGCCGTCGCTCGAGAGCGTGTCGCTCAGGATGTCGTCCTCCGACGGCGGGTCCTCGCCGAAGTCGGCCGGGAAGTCGGCCTCGCTGCCGGTCGGCGTGTCGAGGAACGCCACGTTGCTGGTGTCCAGCGAGGCGCAGGCATCCGCCTCCGGCTCGCTGCCGTCCAGCCGCACGCACTGGTTGCTGAAGTTCGCGTCCACCAGCGCGCTGCCGGTCGACTCCGCCGAGATCAGCGCGACGATCGGCCGCCGGACGGCGTAGTGCAGGGAGAGCTTGTAGGTTTCGAAGTCCAGCGGCGAGTTGGTGTACACGTTGTTGGCGCGGATGGTCTTTTCCAGACTCGCGCTGCCCGTGCTGATCAGGTCGACGCGCATCGCGCCGGCCTGGAGACCGTAGCCGTCCGTGACTTCGCCGGTTGCGTAGCCCTCGTTCCAGCGCTGCGTGTCGCCGTTGCGGTCCCAGGCCATCGCGATCTGCAAGTCCGCCGGCCGATCCGCGATGGCGGCGTTGGGATGCACGAAGAAGCGGCCCTGCCCGAGGTGCGTCGCCGTGCGGCGCTCTTCGATCACCGCAGCCAGGAAGCGCTGATAGCCGGAGCCGTTGTCCGTCCAGATGCGGACGGCGACGGGGACGTCGCGCACGTTGCCCGAGCCGTCGGCCGCGCCGTCGCCGTCGATGTCGAAAGCGGAGAAGTCGGCGATGTACGGAACCGAGGTGCCATCCGCCAGCGAGAGCTCACCGACCGCGTAGGTCTGGTCGGCTGACGTGACGTCCCGGCGGATTTGGCGCGCCAGCGCAAACGCCTCGAAGGCCGCGAATTGGAAGGCATTGGTGATGGCCACGCCCGCGCGGACGGTTCGGATCTGCCCGTCGCCGAGCCTGGAGGTGTTGCTGGCCTTGGCCGTAGCGAGCTCGCCGTCGGCGTCATCAACGTCGATCGAGGGATCAGGGAAAAGGCCCTCGATGTCGAACACATCGCTGTTGGACGTGTCGTCGCCGCCCGACGAATCGCCCCCGCTCGTGTCCGAGCCGTTGTTCGAGCCGCCGCCCGTCTCGTCTCCGCTGTTCGTGGGCGCGCAACCGCCCATCGCCAGCCCGATGGTCAACCCGCAGCAGGCAAGCCAAACGGTGTAACCCAGGTATCTACGCACGCTCATCTCCTTTCGCAAGTCGGCCGGTCGCATCGCCACACCACGACGGACGGCTGCCGATGATCATTCCAACGGATACGCAAACGATCGACGTATCTTGTCGCGAGGAACGCGCTTGGGAGCGAAATCCCCGGGAGAATAGTACAGGCGATTCCGCTAAAGTCGAATGCCGGGCCGAAGCGCGTGACTCATAACACGACCACCGAAAATGGGTTATGACAATCCGGCCGCCGGTTTTGACACCTCTGACACTCCGGCGCAACCGCTACCGAGCGCCGGTCTCTGGAGCACAACTTTCCCGCTACGGCGCGCCCAGCCGCGCCCGGGCAGCCCGTAAGATGCTCCCGCATGTTCATGACCGAGGGCAGTTTCAGCCCGGTCGCCGACTTGCCTGAACAACAGGCCGAACTGCTGAGCGCCGTGGAACAGTATCTGGCCGCGCTGCGCGAGAACGGCCAGCTCTGCGGCGAGGCGATCGTCGGCTGGGTGCGCGGGGTGCTGCGCGTTTCCGCGTACGCCGCCCGGCCGGATGCATTACACCCGCAGTTTCACTGCGAAGCGGCGTCGCGCTATCTTGCGATCGCGCGGACGCACTGTCGCAGCGACCCGTACTGGCGCATCCTCGACGACGCCGCCCGACAGCCGCACGAGTTCGCGCACTGGCGCAGCGAGCCGTCGCTCTATCTCTACACGCACGCCTTTCTCGCGACGTCGGCGATCCGGGCCGGCAGCGTCGGGGCGCCCATTCCTCCGTACCTGTTTCCGCTCACCGACGGCCAGCGCCGCGACCTGCACTACTGGGCGTCCGCGTATCGGCAGTACGAACGCGTCTGGCTCGACAGCGGCGAGCTGGAGTTGCCCGCGTATCGTCAACTCTCCGACCCGCGCAGCGAACTGGCCCGCCGCGGACGGCAATTCTGTCAGTTGATCGAAACCGCCACGGAGGTGCCCACGTTCTACTCGCTGGATTACTACCCGGACCGCGCTGACGCCGAGCAGCTCGCCTCCTGCCCGGTTTGCAGCAAGAACTGGTTCCGGGGTGAGAAGCACGGCCGCTCCCCGGAGGACGGCATCGAGTTCTTCGACTATCGCTGCGACGCGTGCCGGCTCCTGCTCTTGTCGAAATAGCGCCGCGCGGCGGGCCGGCTCGCTATCATGATTCGTTGCCTCGCGGCTCGCGCCGCCGAGTCGGCTTCGAATCAACCTGTTCCAAGGACGGCCCATGAAGCGGATCGCCACCCAGCTTCCCTGGATTCTCGTCGCCCTGACGGCCACACTCGCCGCTCGGGCCGACACGCGCCCGATGGAGTCTGCCGACGTCGCGCTGCTGCGGAACGTCGAATCGGTCGCGATGTCGCCAGACGGACAGCGCATCGCCTACGTGCTGCGCGTCCCGCGTCTCCCCGGCGTCGATGACGACGGCCCACTCTGGTACGAGCTGCACGTCATCGGGCCCAGCGGGCCGAGCCGCCCCTTCGTCACCGGCCACGTCTCGGTCGGCCAGATCGCCTGGAAGCCGGACGGAAGCGGAGTCTCCTTCGTCGCCAAGATGGGCGAGGACGAGCACGCGGCGATTCATTTCATACCGACGGACGGCGGCGAATCGCGCCGCATCGTAGCGCACGAAGCGGACATTGAGGCGTACGACTGGAGCCCGGACGGCGCGCGGATTGCCTTCTGCGCCGCGGCGAAACCCGACGCACGCGAAGCCGAACGGCGCAAGCTCGGCTTCGACGCCCAGGTCTTCGAGGAGGATTCTCAGCCGCTGGACGTGTGGATCGCGGAGGTCGCGCCGCACGCGCCGCACGCGCGAAGGCTCGGCCTGCCCGGCTCGGCCGGCGCCGTCCGCTGGAGTCCCGCCGGAGACCGGCTCGCGGTGACGCTCTCCAAGACTCCGCAGATCGACGACGCGATGATGTTCAGCCGCATCCACTTCGTTGACCCGACCCGCGGCGCCGATACGGGACAAGTCGAGCATGCCGGAAAGCTTGGCGCCATGCAGTTCTCGCCCGATGGCAAGCATCTGGCTTTCCTGGGCGGCGCCGACCTGAACGACCCGTCCGAAGGCCGCCTGTGGGTGATCTCAGTCAGCGGCGGCGCGCCGCGCCAACTATTGCCGGGTTACGCGGGAGATGTGCAGGGCATCCAGTGGCAGTCCGCCGACACCGTGATGTACGTCGGCCACGAGGGCGTGTGGTCGAGTTTTGGCAAGGTGTCGCTGGACGGCGCGACGAAAAAGACGATCGTCCCGGCCGGCCCCGGACCGATCTGGCGCAGCTTCGCGCTGGCGCGCGACGGAATGTCCAGCGCGATCGTCGCGGACACACCCGCGCATCCGGCCGAAGTGTTCACGATGAAGCATGGCGACAACGGCCCGCGACGTCTGACCGACAGCAACCCATGGCTGGCTGACGTTCGCCTCGCGCCGCAGGAAGTGTTCGCCTGGAAGGCACGCGACGGGCTCGAGCTGGAAGGCGTGCTGACGCGCCCGCTCGACGCCCGGCCCGGACAACGCGTCCCGTTGGTGCTGGGGGTGCACGGCGGGCCGGAATCACATCTCTCGAACGGCTGGGTCACCAGCTATCACACGCCGGCGCAGGCGTTCGCGGCCCGCGGCTTCGCGGTGTTTCAGCCCAATTACCGCGGCAGCACTGGTCGGGGCGTCGAGTTCAGCAAGCTGGGGCAGGGGGACGCCGCCGGCGCCGAGTTCGACGACCTGATCGACGCCGTGGACGCGCTGATCGCGGCGGGGATCATCGACGAGAAGAAGGTCGGGGTGACGGGCGGGTCGTACGGCGGCTATGCCACGGCCTGGTGCTGCACGCGCTACAGCGACCGCTTCGCGGCCGGCGTGATGTCGATCGGCATCAGCGAGCTGATTTCGAAGTACGGCACAACCGACATTCCCAATGAGGAGAACCTGGTGCACTCGCGCGCCTGGCCGTGGGACAATTGGGAGCGTTTCGAGCAGCGCAGCCCGCTTCGACACGTCCAGAACGCGCACACGCCGCTGCTGATCGCGGCGGGCCGCGACGATACGCGCGTGCACCCCTCGCAGTCGTTGCAGCTCTATCGCTATCTGAAGCTGCTCGGCGAGACGCCGGTGCGGCTGGTGCTGTATCCGGGCGAGGGGCACGGCAATCGCAAGTCGGCGGCGCGCTACGACTACACCCTGCGGGTCATGCAGTGGATGGAGCACTACCTGAGCGGGCCGGGCGGTGAGCCGCCGCCGTATCGCATCGAATACGACCTGGAACCGTTTCGCGCGGCGACGCAACCGTCGGTTGCGCCTTGAACGCGAGCGGTGAGCACTCAGAAGATGTGGCCGCCGAACAGATCCCACAGCATGACGCCGATCTTCTCGACAAAGACGGCGTAGAGCGCGAACGAGAGTGGGATGAACGCGGCGAGGAGCAGCGTCCGCAGCAGGCGCGACGAGAGCCGCGAGCGCAGCCTGGCCTGAAGACAGCAGGTGACTCCCAATAGCCAGAGGCCGACCTGAAGCCAGGAGAGCAGCCAGGGCGAATTGTCGATCACGGCGAGGAACCGCGGAAACGGATTCTCACCGGCCAGCGCACCCGACAGCACGCCCATGAGCGTGTCGAACGACGCCAGCGGCGGCCCGGTGGGCCACTCCGTGGCCATGACGGCCGAGGTGTAGCAGGAGGCGCATAGCCAGAAGTGCAGCGACTCGTTCCGCCAGCCGTGCAGCAGGGCCTCGAAACCCGCGAGCAGGAACGTCTGCGTGAGGATGTAGAGCAGCGCCGTCGCCGTCCAGGCCGCCCAGGTGGAAAAGTCCGCGTCGAAGACGAAGCAGAGCGGGGTCGTCAGCGTGCACACGCCGAGGAAGGCAAGCGCGTGCCGCAGATCGACGCGCTGAATCGCCTGGCGGGAGAAAAGCCACGGCGCAAACAGCACGGCCAGCCAGGTCTGAATGAACCCGACGATCTTCTTCCGGCCGCGGGCCCGTTCGAAGGCGATGATGGGCCGAGTGGTCGCCGCGGCGCGCACGGTTTCCCAGTCAAAAGCCGCCCCGCATTCCGGGCAGCGCGCGGCGCTCAGCCCGGTCAGGTTGTATTCGCAGCGCGGGCAGCGCAGGCCCTGATCCGCTGCGAGAGGCGTTCCCGACGGCGTACCGTGCACCGCGTCCATGCTGGGAAGTCTAACTCGGAAACAAGCCGGCACGCGTGAATGAAATTCATTCATGCCGGCCGCGGCCGCCGCTGAAGCCGGCGTCAGGACAATTTCACGTTTCGCGGCCGCGCACCCGCTGTGCAACACCCCATGGTCGCGGATAATGCCGGTGTTCAACCGCCCGCACGAAAGGACCCGAGATGATCTCCGCATGCCTCATCACGGCGCTGCTGGCTTCGGAAGTGCTCGTCGAGCGCGACAACACCGTCATTCGCGGTGAGGGCGAGCTTCAGGTTCGCGTCGCCGCCGAGTTCATTCAGGACGCCGACAACAGCGGCGCCGTCCAGATCGCGCAAGACAACCTGGTCGTGGACTTTCGTCGCTGGGGCTTGAGCGGCGCCGCCGGCGAGACGCTGCCCAACGCCTACCAGGGGATCGGCATTCGCGTCACCGGCAAGAACGTGACGATTCGCAACGCGGTGGTGCGCGGCTTTCACTGCGGGCTATACGCCAGCGGCGCCGACGGGCTGACGCTGGAGGACTGCGACTTTTCGGACAACTATCACCAGCGACTGGGCTCGACCGCGCAGGCCGAGGACGGGGCCGACTGGCTTTACCCGCATCACAATGAGAACAACGAGTGGCTGAACCACTGCGGCGCCGCGATCTACGTCGAGGACTGCAAGGACGTCACGGTGCGGCGCTGCCTGGTGAAAGGCGGCCAGAACGCCCTGTGCCTCGACAACGTCCAGTCGTCAAAGATCTACGACAACGATTTCTCGTTCAACTCGGGCTGGGGCATCGCCATGTGGCGCTCCAGCAAGAACGTCATCACCCGCAACGCGATCGATTTCTGCATTCGCGGCTACAGCCACGGGGTCTACAACCGCGGGCAGGACTCCGCCGGCATCCTCATGTTCGAGCAGAACTGCGACAACGTGATCGCCGAGAATTCGGTGACGCACGGCGGCGACGGGATCTTCGGCTTCGCCGGCCGCACGGCGCTGGGCGAGGATTGGATGGAAGCCGAGGTGCAGCGGCTGCGCAAGGAAAAGGGCCAGGACGACGTCGACGCGTTCATCGACGCGCCGAAGTCCGAGATCGAGCAGCACCGTCGGCGCGGCTGCAATGACAACCTCATCATCAACAACGACCTGTCGCACGCCGCCGCCCACGGCATCGAGATGACCTTCTCGTTCGGCAACCGCATGATCGGGAACAAGCTGATCGACAACGCGATCTGCGGCGTGTGGGGCGGGTATTCGCAGGACACGCTGATCGCGCACAACGCGATCGAGCGCAACGGCGGCGCCGGCTACGGGCTGGAGCGCGGCGGCATCAACATCGAGCACGGCCGCAACAACCGCGTGATTCACAACACGTTCAAGGGCAACGTCGTCGGGGTGCACTTCTGGTTCGACGACGACGGCCGCTTTGCGTTGATGCCGTGGGCGCTGGCCAACGGAACCGCCAGCAGCGGGAACCTGATCGCCGCCAACCAGTTCACCGGCGACCAGCTCGTGTTTCATTTCCGCGGCGCCGGCGACGTCACGCTGGGGCCCAACGCCATTCGCGACCCCGGCAAGGAGATGGAGTGCGAGCCGGCCACCAAGGTCACGCAATCGCCCGATCTGAACGTCCCGCCGGTCGAGCCCATGCAATATGCGATACTCGGCGACACGCGGCCGGTGGGTGCACGCTCCGGGCTGGCGGACCGGGCGTACATCATCATGACCGAATGGGGGCCGTACGACTGGCAGGCTCCTTACCTCCACTATGTCGGGCTGGTGAAGGGATCGCACGAGTACCGCGTCTTCGGAGAAGCGAAGATCAGGGACGCCTATGCCGACGGCGCCGTCGAAGTGGATCGCGTACCCGGATCGCGCTATCCCACCCTGCGCGTCCGAACCTCCGAGCCGAACGCGGTTGTGCCGTACACCCTGCACGTGCAGGCGGGAGACACCGAGCTGAAGCGCAGCGCGACGATCGTGAACGCGAACTGGAAGCTGCGCTTCTTCGCCTACAAGACCGACCCGCGCAAGGATGTCGACCATTGGCACGCCGAGGCCGCCGGCGCGGTCGAGTGCGAAGCGCCGCAGCTTGAGCTTCGCTACGGCGGTGGCGGGCCGAGCCAGATTGAGGGACTCGACCCGAAGATCGCGGCGGCGAAGCTGCCCGGTGATCATTTCGGAACGCTCGCGGAGACGGTGCTGAAGATGCCGGCCGGGCGCTGGCGCGTGCGCACCTTCTCGGACGACGGCATCCGGGTGTGGGTCAACGACAAGCCGGTGATCGACAACTGGACCTGGCACGCGCCGACGGAGAACACCGGCGAGTTCGCCACCGACGCGCCCGAGGACGTCACGATTCGCGTCGAACACTTCGAGCTGGACGGGTATTCGGTGCTGTCCCTCGCGTTGGAGCCGATCGAGGTCCGATAGGTCCGTGCGCTATTCCGGACACTCAGGTCACGAATAAGTTTTCAACAAGGATTCCACGCGCGATTCCGGGCGCACGATGTAGGACCTTGAGCGCTCAGCGGAGGGCGAGAGAGGCCGCATCCGCTCCCGAGGAAGCTCTTTTCGAGCCGAAGTTTGACCAACTAGCCACCGGATTGGCAGCATTCTCGTGGGATCGCCTCCCCCGAGCATCCCCGAGGAACCACCCATGCGTCGTCGTGCGGCACTTTCCACAGTCCGTTTCTACCGGACGCTCGGGCTGGCAGGGATACTCGGACTGCTCGGCGGCGGATGTCCGCAAAGCGATAGCGCGGGGAACGGTTCGGGCGGCGTGGTGGCGGGCGATCAGACCACCAACCCGAACGCCGGCAACGCGGTGGACGGGCTGTCGATCTGGGACGGAGCCACCGGCGGCAACGCCGCTTCCTCGTCCGACGGGTCCGGCACCGCGTCGCCTCCGGGCACGTACGACGACATCTCCATGTTGCAGGCTTCCGCCTCGGCACTCGACTTCGGCCCGGCGGTGGCGTCGCTGTCGCTACTGGTCTGGAATGCCGGCATCGGCGACCTCGGCTATCAGATCACCTCCAACGCCGGCTGGCTGAGCGTGAACCCGGCCGCCGGAAGCAGCGCCGGCGAGTACGACGTGATCAGCGTGTCCGTGAACCGTAGCGGCTTGGCGGTCGGATCCCACGCCGGCACGCTGACGCTGACCGACGCTCAAGGCGTTTCGTTCACCGTCGCGGTGGCGATGCAGGTCAGCGACCCCTACCAGTCGCTTCCGCCGCTGGTCGGCTTGAGCACGAACCTGATCGACCTCGGCACGGCTTCCTACTCGGCGGATTTCGCCGTCTTCAACGGGGGAACCGGCACGCTCAGCTACACGCTTTCCGCGGTCGAGAGCTGGCTTTCGCTGAGCGCGACCAGCGGCCAGAGCCAGGGCGAGCACGACTCCTTCACGATCACGGTCAACCGGGACCCGTTGGATACCGGCAACCACCTCGGTCGAATCCTGGTCAGCGGCAACGGCGGACAGCAGGCCACGCTCTGGGTCCTGGTGACCTCCGGCAGCACTGCGAACGGCGATCCGCCCAGCGACGCGCAGATTCTCGCGTGGATGCAGGAGCTGGCCCCGTTGCAGAAGGCGCACTATTCCTGGCCGATCCCGTTTCCGATGATCGAGTCCGGCGATGAGCGCGTCTTCGAGTTCGCGCGGCTTACGAAGGGTCTGTCGCTGCTCGGGCCGGGAATCAAGCAGGTCAATATGAACGCGGCGGTGCAGATCGCCAAGCGCGCCAAGGCGCTCCCGGGCGGGGAGTGTACGCTGGCGCTGTTCTTCTCGCCCTACCACGACACGCTGCCTGATGGAACGCCTCCGACCTACAACGGCCCGGAAGTCCAGGAATCGCTCGACAATCTGAGCGGCTTCCTGGCCAACGCCGGCATCTGCCTGGGCGTCGCCAACGGCACGTATACGACCAACGTCCAGATTGCCGCGGTCGTTCTGGACATCGAGCTGTGGCACACGAAGACGTCGGACCAGGCCGGGTACCAGGAATGGAATGACGCGATGGATGCCAAGTACCTCGCCTGTTACAACGAGGTCCAGGCGGTCTTCCCCGGCATGCGCGTGGAGTGGTACAACCGCGGCGGCGCGTTCCGCTGTGCGCAGGCTACCGGCTGGTGCACGGCCAGCTACTTCACGCTCAAGGAGCCCGGAGAGCACCTCAGCGTCAGCCTCTATCGCCTGCCCGACCTGGGATACACGCGCGAGGGCTTCGCCCGCACGCGTGAAACGGCGCTGGCCAAAGGAATGACTTCGGCGACCCCATGGATCGCGCTGGGCGCCGGCATTCCGCCGGAGATTGACGGCGGAACCTGGACGTTCGACTGGAACTTCGACCTGTACTATTCGTGGCAGATCGGCCAGGAGCTGAACAATCCGTGGTTCGCGACTGACCCGGAGCGGTACGCGCCCTGGGACTTCGCCGACATTGTGATCTTCTATCCCGAGCCGTTCGGGCGCGGGCCGAACTTCGAGCAGCACTTCGTCGCGTATGTACGTGGCGCGAACATGATCGCCGAGCTGCCCGAGTAACCCGCCGCGCCGGCGCGCGATTCAAGCGGCGCGCACCCGTCCGGCGGGGGGCGCGCCGCGCCGGTCGCGGGGGAACGCACGCACGATCCGGCTGCCCGCGGGTCTCCGACGAGGCTCCGATCGGCCACCCCAAATTGACAGATGCTTCAGCCCACCCGGTTGATTCGCGGCGCGACTTCCGCTGCAATGAACCGTGAGGTGGGAGGCATGAGCGTGCAGACGCGAAGCGCGGACCCGACGCCCGAAGCCAAGCTCAGTCGCGGTTCGATCCTGGTGGTCGATGACGAGCCGCTGAAGCGCATCACGCTTCAGATCGAGCTGGCCGAAGCCGGATACCAGGTTTATGAAGCGGCCGACGCGCTGACGGCGCGGCGGATTCTCGACAGCCAGGCCGTTGACGTCGTCGTCAGCGACGTTCGCATGCCGGGCATCAGCGGGCTCGAGCTGCTGGCGCAGGTCAAGCGCAGCCGGCCGGAAACCGAAGTGATCCTGATGACGGCGTACGCGACGGTCGACACGGCCGTCCTGGCCATCAAGCGCGGCGCCCAGGACTACATCACCAAGCCCTTCACGACGCAGCAGCTCATCGAGAAGCTCGAACGGCTGTTCGCGGCGCGGCCGCCGGCCGTCACCGACGACCACGTCGAGCCGTTCGGCAAGCTGGTCGCACGCAGCGCCGCGATGAAGCGGCTGTTCAATCAGCTCCGCGCCGTCGCCGACAGCGATCGCACGATTCTCCTGTGCGGCGAGAGCGGCACCGGCAAGGAGCTGCTGGCCGAGGCGATTCACCAGCACAGCCGCCGCGCGAGCGGGCCGCTGGTGCGGTTCTCCTGCGCCGCGCTTCAGCCGACGGTGCTCGAAAGCGAGCTGTTCGGGCACGAGAAAGGCGCGTTCACGGGCGCCATCCGCCAGAAGTCCGGCCGCTTCGAGCTGGCCGACGGCGGCACGATCCTGCTCGACGAGGTCGACGATATTCCGACCGAAATCCAGGTCAAGCTGCTGCGCGTCGTCGAGCAGCAGGAATTCGAGCGGGTCGGCGGCGAGGCGGCGCTGGCCGTCAACGTGCGCCTGATCTGCGCGACGAAGCGCGACCTGATGCAGCTCGTCCGCGCCGGGCGCTTCCGAGAGGACCTCTACTATCGCCTGAACGTCATCAGCCTCAACATTCCGCCGCTGCGCGAACGCCCGGACGACATCCCGGTGCTCGCGCGGCACTTCATTGAGAAGCATGCCGCCCTGGTCGGCGAACGGTCGGTCACCCTCTCGCCGCACGCGATCGAGGAGCTGATGCGGCACTCCTGGCCGGGCAACGTCCGCGAGCTGGAGCACGTGCTCGAGCGGGCCCTGGCGTTCTGCGAGGGCAGCGAGATCCGCATCGAGCACATCATGCCGCTGGGCCAGAACGGGGAAGAGGCGCGCAGCTCAGGCCTCGAGCTGACCGAGATCGGCAAACGCGGGCTGAACGACACCGTCGCGGACATTGAGAAGCGGATGATCCTCATGGCGCTGCGGCAGTGCGGCAACAACCAGGCCCGCGCGGCGCAGCGTTTGGGCATTCCGCGGACAACGCTGCGCGACAAGATGGCCAAGTACAATATCCCGGGCGGGTGATCCCGAAACGAACGGCAGAGGCGCAGAGGGTGCGCCTCCGCGCAGGCTCGGCCGGTTCGCGCGCGAACCGGGCAGGGGGAATTCGCGACGATCGGCGTCGGCAGTCGGGAACGCCGCCCGGGCTGCCGATGCAGTTGAAATGCGAACCATGACCCAGTCACCGCCCAGCCAGACTCGTTCTCCCTCGCCGGACGCCGCCCGGCTGATGGAGTTGTTCCGATATCACGTGCACTACACCCAGGGGAAACACTGGGAAGGCGCGACGCAACGCGATCTGTTCGTCAGCCTGGGCTACGCGGTGCGCGACCTGGTGATGGACCGCAAGATCGCCACGCAGACGGCCTACGCGGTCGAGAACGCGCGGCGCGTGTACTACCTCTCGCTCGAATACCTGATCGGGCAGTCGCTGCGCAACAATCTGGTCAACCTGGGCCTGTACGAGGACATCGAGCGCGAGCTCGCCACGGTCGGCGTGGGCCTCGACGCGCTCTGCGACAGCGAGCCCGACGCCGGGCTGGGCAACGGCGGCCTCGGCCGCCTGGGCGCGTGCTTCATCGACTCGCTGGCCACGCTCGGCTATCCCGCCTACGCCTACGGCATCCGCTACGAGTACGGCATGTTCGAGCAGCGGATCGAGAACGGCTGGCAGGTCGAGCATCCCGACTACTGGCTGCGTTTCGGAACGCCGTGGGAGACCGAGCGGCCCGAGTTCACGGTGCCGGTGCGTCTCTACGGCCGCGTCGTCGATGCCTCACCCGACGACGCGAGCGAGCTTCACCCGGCCCGCTGGGCGGATGCGCGCACCGTGCTCGGCGTGCCCTACGACATGCCGGTGGTCGGCTTCGGCAACAACACCGTCAATCTGCTGCGGCTGTGGTCGGCGCGGACCGCCGAGGGATTCGACCTGGACGCCTTCAATCGCGGCGGCTACGTCGAGGCCGTCCGCAACCAGGCGACCAGCGAGACGATCTCGAAGGTGCTCTATCCCAACGACAACAACGAGATGGGTAAAGAGCTGCGTCTCGTGCAGCAGTATTTCTTTGTGGCCTGCACGATCGCCGACATCCTGCGGCGCTACGACCGCACGAACGACGATCTGGAGTCGCTCCCCGACAAGGTGGTGATGCAGCTCAACGACACGCATCCCAGCATCGCCGTGGCCGAGCTGATGCGCGTCCTGGTCGACGAGCGGCGGCTGCCCTGGCGCCGGGCCTGGGAGCTGACCAGCGCGACGTTCAACTACACCAACCACACGCTGATGCCCGAGGCGCTGGAGGTCTGGCCGGTCGGGCTGCTGGGGCGCGTGCTGCCGCGCCATTTGCAGCTCATCTACCAGATCAACCGCGTTTTTCTGCGCGACGTGGTGGAGCGCCGCTGGCCCGGCGACGTCAACCGCGTGGCGCGACTCTCGCTCGTGCAGGAGCACCCCCAGAAAGCGATCCGCATGGCCCACCTGGCCATCGTCGGGAGCCGGCGCGTCAACGGCGTCGCCCGGCTGCACAGCGACCTGGTGCGCAGCACGCTCGTCCCCGATTTCGCCGAGCTCTGGCCGGAAAAGTTCATCAACGTGACCAACGGCGTCACGCCGCGCCGCTGGCTACGCATGTGCAACCCGGGCCTGGCGGCGATCATCAGCCGGCGGATCGGCGAGGACTGGATCCGCGACCTTTCGCAATTGCGCCGCCTCGAACCTCTGGCCGACGATCCGCAGTTCCAGCAGGAGGTGGGCGCGGTCAAGCGCGAGAACAAGCGCCGCTGCGCCGACTGGCTGCACTCCACGCACGCCATCCACCCGAGCCCGGATGCGATCTTCGACGTGCAGGTGAAGCGCCTGCACGAATACAAGCGCCAGTTGCTCAACATCCTCGCCGTCATTCACCGCTACCAGCACATCCGGCTCAACCCCGCCGAGCGCGTCGCGCCGCGCGTCGTCCTGTTCGGGGCCAAGGCCGCTCCCGCTTACACCCGCGCCAAGCTGATCATCAAGCTGATCAACGAGGTCGCGCGCGTGATCAACGCAGACGCCACCCTCGGCGATCGCCTGAAGGTGATCTTCGTGCCGGACTACCGCGTTTCCGTGGCGGAGCGCCTGATTCCCGCGGCGGATCTCTCCGAGCAGATTTCGACCGCAGGCACCGAGGCCAGCGGGACCGGGAACATGAAGTTCGCGATGAACGGCGCGCTGACCATCGGCACGCTGGACGGCGCCAACATCGAGATCCGCGAGGCGGTCGGGGCGGACAACTTCTTCGACTTCGGGATGACCGCCGACCAGGTCGTCGCGGCGCGGCCCGGCTACGACCCGCGGGCCGTTCTGGCGGCCCATCCGGCGCTGCGCGCCGCGGTCGATTCGCTTCGCGACGGGACGTTCAGCCGGAACGACCGCGGACTCTTCGAGCCGCTGGTTCAAAGCGTGCTCAGCCCGCACGATCCTTACATGGTCCTGGCCGACCTGCCCGCCTACCTCGAAGCCCAGGCGCGCGTGGATGCGCTCTGGCACAATCCCGCGGAGTGGGCGCGGCACTCGATTCTCAACATCGCGCGGGTCGGGCATTTCTCCAGCGACCGCGCCATCCGCGAATACGCCGAGCGCGTCTGGTCGCTGCGGCCCATGACGGTCGCGGTGGCGCCCGGGCTGATTCCGTCACCCGCGCTGTCGCAAGTGCTGTACTTCCCGGGCGCAAGGCGCTGAACCAGGAGGAAGGTCGAATAGCGAGTCGCGCGTCAGGATCGGCCTGCGCCGACCACCCTCTGTCCCTTCGTCGCTTCCCCTGCCTTGCGCGCTACTCGACGACCGCGTCCACCTCGATCTCGATCAGCATCTGCGGGTCGATCAGGCGGCTGACCTCGACCATCGTCACGCACGGCCGGTGATCGCCGAAGAATTCGCGATGCGCCTGACCGAATTCCTCCCAGCGCGAGATGTCGGTCACGTAGAGCCGGCTGCGCAGGATGTGCGTGCGCGCGGCGCCAAGCTTTTGCAGCGCCGCTTCGATGATTTCGAAACAGCGGCGCGCCTGCGCCGTGGCGTCTCCCGGTGCGACCGTCTTTCCGTCGGCGCCGACCGGCGCGGTGCCGGTGACGAAGATGAGGTTGCCGGTCCGCAGGGCGCGGCAATAGCCGACCCGCTCCTCCCAGGGTGCCCCGGAAAAGACCCGCTGGATGGACATGGGATCGACCCTCGCCGAGCGGACGCACCGCCGCGCTCAGACCACGCGCAGGTCCGCCAGGAAATCCGCAAGCGACTTGTACTTGTCCATCCGCTCGACCAGCGTAGTGATCTGCTTGGCCGGCGGCAGGTCGTTCAACTGCCGCCGCAGCATGGCCACCTTTCGCAGCGTCTCCGCGTCCCAGAGCTTTTCTTCCTTGCGCGTGCCCGACTCGTTCAGGTTGACCGCCGGCCAGATGCGCATGTTGGCCAGCTCGCGGTCGAGGGCGAGCTCCATGTTGCCGGTGCCCTTGAATTCCTGAAAGATGAACTCGTCGGCCCGGCTGCCGGTCTGCACCAGCGCGGTTCCGATGATGGTGAGCGAGCCCCCGCCCTCGATGTTCCGGGCGGCGCCGAAGATCTGCTTGGGCTCTTGCAGGGCGCGGATGTCGAGCCCGCCGGTCATGGTGCGGCCGCTGCTGCCGACGAAGCTGTTGAACGCGCGGCCCAGCCGCGTGATGGAATCCAGTAGCACAACGACGTGCCGGCCCAGCTCGACCAGCCGCTTGGCGCGCTCGGTCACCAGCCGCGCCACGCGCACGTGGCTGAACACATCCAGGTCGTTGCTGCTGGCGATCACGTCGCCGCGCACGTTCCGCCGCATCTCGGTCACTTCTTCCGGCCGCTCGTCGACCAGCAGGACGATCATGTAGGCGCCCGGGTGGTTTTCGGCGACGCCGTGGGCGATCTGCTGGAGCAGGACGGTTTTGCCGGTTCGCGGGGGCGCGACGATCAGGGCGCGCTGCCCGAGGCCGATCGGCGCAAAGAGCTCGACCACGCGAACGCTGGTGGGGCCGCCGGGCGTGTCAAAGCGCAGCCGCTGCGTGGGATCGATGGCGATCGTGTCGTTCAGCGGGGTCGGGGGCGACCACTTCTCGGCGGGCGTGTCATGCACCTTGACGATGCGGAGCGTTCCGGCCGAGTGCGGGCCGCGGCGCTTGTCGGGCTCGACCGTTCCGGCCAGCCATTCGCCGCCGCGCAGCGCGAGCTTGCGGATCGCGTCCGGGCTGACCTGCGGATCGGCGGGGCGCGCGACGAGGTGGCGCTTCAGGTCGCGCAGGAAGGCGCCGCCTTTCTCCATGATCTCGAGCACCCCCTCGACCAACGGGTGGTCGGCCGGGGCGCTGCTGCCTGTCGCGGGGGCGGGATTCGCCGATGCTCGGCGAGACGGATTGGACAAGTGAGAACCTCCAGAAAACCGATCAGCCATCGCAGCCTTGAGCCGTCGCGCTCCCAAGCTCGCGCGACAAACCGCCCGGCGAGGGGAAAACCTCCGTAAAGCCCGCAGCGAATGGCTCGTGACAGCCAACTCAGACAGATTGCGTGGAGCACCAACGTACGCCGGAACCGTCACGGGTGGGGGCGGTCCGCCGCGACACACGCGGCCGGCGGATCGGGTCATGCCGGCGACGCAATGTGGCAGTGTAGCGGGCCGGGCCGCGGGTGGCTACGCGCCTAGCCCGCGGCGGCCACCGGGTTGGCCAGCCGGCCGATTCCGTCAATCTCGACTTCCACCCGATCGCCGGCGCGCAGGTACACAGGCGGATTCCGCGCCGCGCCGACGCCTTCGGGCGTGCCCGTCAGAATCAGCGTACCCGGCAGCAGCGTGAACTGCTGCGACAGATAGCTGATCAGCCGGACGCACGAGTGAATCATCTGGCTGCTGCGCGCGTCCTGGCGAAGCTCGCCGTTGACGCGCGTGCGCACGCGGCAGTCATTCGGATCGAACTCGTCCGGCGTGACGATCCACGGTCCGAGCGGGCAGAACGTGTCGAATCCCTTGGCGCGGGCCCACTGCTTGTCGCTTTTCTGGCAATCGCGCGCCGAAACGTCGTTGGCGCAGGTGAAGCCCAGCACGCAGTCCAGCGCCTCCGATTCGGACACGTCGCGGGCGCGGCGCCCGATCACGATGACCAGCTCGCCCTCGTAGTCGACCCGCTCCGGCGCGCTGCGCGGCAGCACGATCGGTTGTTCAGGATCGAGCAGCGCCGTCGTGGGCTTCTGGAAGATCAGCGGCTGCTCGGGCGCGACGTTGCCGAACTCCTCGGCGTGCGCCCGGTAATTGCGCCCGATGCAGAAGATGTTCGGCGGCTCCAGCGGCGCCAGCAGCCGCCGCACGTCGACGCTGGCGGAGCCGGGCTGGGGCCGGGCGAACAGGTCGCCTTGCAGCGGCCTGGCTCGATGTTCCGACTCCATCGCGGCGTAGCCGACGCGACCGTCCGAAGCTTCGATTCTCGCGATTCGCATTCGCCGTCTCCTGCGACAGGCCGCGGGGTAGCATAGGGCCGCCGGCGTTGCGCGGGGAGCGGCCGCGGGTCTGTCCGCGGCCGGTTCGAATCGGTACGATTCCGTCATCGCGGGGTTCGCCGGCGAACCTGCCCCAGTGCGTTCGCCCCTTCGACGCGGAGATCGCGGCGCGTGCATCGTTTCCTCTGGTTTCCACCTGCCGACATCCCCGCGCCTGACCGGCTGCGCGGCGCGCACCTGGTGGGCGCCGACGGAGTTGCGGTGCGCGGTGAGACGCGGGCCGACGCCGGCGCGATCAACTGCACCACGCGTTCGACCGACGCGATCGGCCTGTCGCTGCTCTGGCCGGTCCGCGGCCGCGGGCTGGTTCAGCTCGAAACCACGCGTCTGCTGCCGCGCGAGGAGCCGTACCACCTGCACATCGAGCTGGCGCGGCAGCGGCTGCTTCGGCTGAGCATCAAGCGCGAGGAATGGGGCCTGTACGACTACGCCGGCATGGAGTCGATCGGGGAGCTGATCGACAAGGCCCGCGACGCGTTCAGCGCGGCTCTGGAGAGCATGGACGACCCGCCGCGCGCCGCCGGCCTTGCGGACGAGTCGCTGATGCACGGGCTGGCCGCGTCGGACGAGATGTGCCGGTTTCATGCCGGCGTGTTTCTGGGCCGTCGGCAGCAGTCCAACGGATTCTCGCGCGGGTTCCTGGGCGTTGCGCTGCCGGCCGCCACGCCCCCGAAGCTGGTCGGCGCCGGTCTCAACAAGGTGTTCGACCACGTCCGACTGCCGCTCGCGTGGCGCGATCTTCAGCCCAAGGAGCAGGGCGCCAGCTTCGAGAAGTACGACGCGCTGGTCAAGGCCGCCGTCGCCGCGCGCCTGACGATCCGCGGCGGGCCGTTGCTGAATCTCGGCGTGCAGGCCGTCCCCGACTGGATGTACCTCTACGAGAACGACTACGAGTCCCTCGCCGACTTCGCCAAGGAGCACATCCGCCGAACGGTGCAGCGCTATGCGAGCAAGATCAGCTCCTGGGTCGCGGTCAGCGGCTTGCACGCGGACAGCGTCTTTCCGCTGACCTTTGAGCAGGTGATCGACCTGACCCGCCTCGCGGTGACGACCGTCAAGCAGGCCGCGCCGCGCGCCAACGCGATCGTCGGCCTGACGCAGCCGTGGGGCGAATACTACGCGCGCAACCAGCAGACCATCCCGCCGCTGCTCTACGCCGAGATGGTGGTGCAAAGCGCGATTCCGTTCGACGCGTTCGGGCTGCAACTGCTGCTCGGCATCGACAGCGACGGGTTCCGCATGCGCGACCTGCTTCAGATCGGGGCGCTGGTCGATCGGCTGGCCAACCTCGGCAAGGTCCTGCACGTCACCGCGATTGCCGTGCCTTCGAAGGAGCAGAACGGCGGCCACTGGCTCGAACCCTGGTCCGAGGGCGCGCAGGCCGATTGGCTGGCCGCGCTGTGCGAAGTCCTGCTCAGCCGACCCTACGTCGAAAGTGTCTGCCTGCACGCCCTGACCGACCCGCTCAGCAGCATTCCGCACGGCGGACTGGTGCGCGACGACCTGACGCCCAAGCCGGCGCTGCAACGCCTCGCCAAGCTGCGCGGCGCGCTGACCGGCGAAGTCCGGAAGTCATGAGTACAACGGATCCGCATTCGACGCCCGCGCAGCGGGTTCCCGCCACGCGATCCAGCGCCGTGTTGCTGGTTGCGTTTTCGCTCGGCGGCCTTGCGCTGGCCTCGGCGATCCTCAACCGAGACGCTCGGCCACGCGATCTGGACGCGCGCTGGCGGATCAACCCCAACATCGCCAGCCTCGCCGAACTCGAGCTGCTGCCGGGAATTGGCCCGACGCTGGCGGCGAACATCATCGAATACCGAGAATCGGCCCCGCAGCGCCCGGCGTTCAAGCAACCCTCCGACCTGGACGCGGTCTCACGCATCGGCCCCGTGATCATTGAGCGGCTGGGCGCGTTTCTCACGTTCGACGAGCCGGGGGCGCCGGCAGACCGACCATGAATCCCCTGCCGGTTCTTTTCGAGCCGAACTACAAAGCCCGGCCCTGGGGGGGCGACAAGCTAGCCGCGCTCTTCGGCCGGCCGCTTCCGCCGGGGCAGCCGATCGGCGAGTTGTGGGGACTTTCGTCGTTGCCGGGGGACGAAACGCGCGTGGCGCGCGGTCCGCTTGCGGGTAAGACCCTGCGCGAGCTGCGAACGCTCTGGGGCGACACGCTCGGGCCCGCCGACGACACCGGCGGCTTTCCGCTGCTGATCAAGTTCCTCGACGCACGCGAGAACCTGAGCGTGCAGGTGCATCCGAGCCCGGTCGCCGGCGAGCCGGATTCCGCCAGCGGCGTCAAGCACGAAGGCTGGTACGTGGTCGACGCCGCGCCGCATGCCCGGCTGCTTCTTGGACTGACCCCCGGAGTCGGCCGAGAGGCCGTGCGCGACGCCGCGGGAAGCGCCCGCATCGTCGAGCACCTCCAGAGCCGGCCGGCACGCGCCGGCGATTGGTTCTATCTTCCCAGCGGCACGCCGCACGCGCTCGGCGCCGGCCTCGTCGTGGTCGAGGTGCAGACGACGTCCGACGTTACCTATCGCCTGTTCGACTGGGACCGCGTGGGGCCCGACGGACATCCGCGCCCACTGCACATTTCCCAGGCGCTCGCCAACCTGCGTGATGACGTGCCGGAATCTGAAATCCGCCCGATCGCGCGGCCGCTGACGGCGCCGGCGGGAGTCCGCCGGTGTCTGCTCGACTGTCCGGCCTTCACGCTTGCGCATGCGACGTGCGACCCTGCGCGTTGGTCCGAGGCAGCGCCGGCGGCGACCGTGTGGATCATGCTTCGCGGGCGCGGCGCGCTCGGGACGCGCCGCGACCCCCTCCCCTTCGCGCCAGGTGACGTCCTGTTGCTGCCCGGCGGCGGCCCCTACCCCGTCCAAATCGAGCGCTCGGCGGAGTGGCTGATCGCGCAGCCGTACCCGCGACCCGCGAAATCGGCTTGATTTCCACCTTGCGCGTGCGAGAATCAGTGATACAGCGGCGGGAGGGCCCCGCCGTGCTGGAACCGTCCGCCCCCAAAACGCGTTCCCGGCGACAATGCTCAGCACCCTCAGCCGAGTTCTGCACAGCGCCCGCGAGACCCGCGATGCGTGGTTGTTGTTGGCGCGCGACAAGCTCGTCGCGCTCGTCCATGCCACGCGCGAGCGCGGCGGCGTCCGACGCTGGGCCGGGCCGGTCTCGGCCGGAGTCATCGTGCTGATCTGCGGCGTTCTGGCGGTGCAGGGAATCGCCAGCCTGCGCGGCATGCCGTCGGCATCGAAGCGGCAGGCGACGCTGCGCTGCTCTGCGTGCATGCGCAGCTACACGCTTACGGCCGCCGAGCTCGCGCACATGCAGCAGCGCAATAACAAGTATCGCTGCCCGGGCTGCGACAACTACTCCGCGAGCGTGCAGCGGTCGCCCTACTCACCCTGAGTCGACGGGACCGAGATCAGCTCCGCCCCCCGGGGAAAACTCTCATGCGTGCTTCCGCGCGAGCCGCATTCACGCTCATCGAGCTGCTGGTGGTCGTCGCCATCATCAGTCTGCTGATGGCGATCGCACTGCCGTCGATGGGCGGAGCGCGCGAGCAGGGCAAGAAGGCCCTGTGCCTCTCGAATCTGCGCAACATCGGCCAGGCGGTCGCGACGTACTCTCCCGAGGACCCGGATCATCACGTCATGCCGATGCACAGCAGCATGGTGCTGGCCGACGACTACTGGCTCAAGCGGACGGCGATGTGGTTCGCCTGGGGCGGGCGCGCCGCGCCGCAGCCGTTTCTGACGGCCAGCGTGGAGTACGCGCTGAACGAAACCCGCCCGGGCTGGAGCTCCCGCGAGCGCCCGCTGACGCGCCACCTCTACCCCGCCGTCGAGCCGGACGAGCGCAAGCTCGAAGTCTTTCACTGCCCGTCGGACGAAGGCTATCCCGACATCCCCAGCGACATTCTCGACGACGCGCCGCACGAGAACTCCGATCGCCCGCTGTACGACACGATCGGCAACAGCTACCGCGGCAGCCTCTCACAGCTCATTCCGAACTTCAACGTCGAGAGCGCGGACCGCTTCAGCCTGGGCGTCTGGGGGCAACGGCTGGACGCCATCCAGGACCCCTCGCGCATGCTCTGGGGCGGCGAGCCGCTGTTCTACAACTTCATCGGGACCGACCAGTCCGGCGGCTGGCCGGAGATTCGCAAGTACGGCTGGCACCGCCAGTTCTTCACCGACAATCAGCTCTACCTCGACGGGGCGGCGCGGCCCACGCGCGCCGTCTCCAAGGACGACCCGGCCTGGAAATTCCCGGCCGACGACTATGAGAAGCTCGGCATCGACCCGGCCATGGGCAACATCGCGATTCTGCGCGGGCCGGAGTGGAAGATCGACTGCTACCCGACGCCCGGCGTGCAGATCAACGACTTCGAGATCGGTGACGGCGCGACCCACCTGTGGCCTTGGCGCGCCCACACCCAGGTGCGAGCACAGCCGTAGGGCAGGCGTTGGCCGAGGCGCGCGGCGCGGTCGCGGCGGGGCGAAATCGCGCGCAACGCATCGTCCGCCGGCGCAGGGTCTCGTCCTGCTATTCGCAAGCGGACGTTCTTGGCCTAGCCTGCACCCCCGTGACTCGCGCCGAACTCGCTGCCGCCGGCCTCGATCTGCCTGCCGAGACGCACGCGCGTCTGCGGCACTTCGTCGAACGCCTGCTGGATGAGAACCAGCGCATCAACCTGACGGCGACCCGCGACGCTTCGGCGTACTGGGCCGCGCACGTGTGCGACTGCCTGGCGCTGACGAAGGGCCTGGTTTCGCTGCAAGCGCGGAGCCTGGTGGACGTCGGCTCGGGCGGCGGGCTGCCCGGGGCGATCGTGGCGTGCGTAAGGACCGATCTGGAGGTCACCCTGCTCGACGCCACGCGCAAGAAGCTCAGCGCGCTGGAGCGCATTTGTGCAGACGTGGGCCTGCGAAACGTGTCCACGCTCTGGGGACGGGCGGAGCAACTGTCGCACCGACCCGAATGGCGCGAGCGCTTCGACGTGGCCAGCGCGCGGGCGGTCGCGGCACCCCCGATTGTCTGCGAGCTGACGAGCGGGCTCGTGCGGCCGGGCGGATTTGTCTTTCTTTTCGCATCGCTTCAGGGAGCTGACGAAAGCCGGGCGGAGGTCGCCCGCGCGATTCGCAAACTGTCGCTCAGCGCGCGTCCTGAGCAGAGATACCGCCTCCCCGGCAAGCACGGCGAGCGCGTGCTGCTGTCGTTCGAGAAGGCCGGCCGGCTCGATCCGCGCCTACCGCGCGAGGGAAGCCAGATTTCCAGCGGGGCAATCGGCTGAGCGACGGGGCGGGCTCGACTCATGCGTCTGGTCCGAATAGCCGCGGATGAAAAACAGCCGGCCGCTCGAAGGGCACGCGCGCGGCGATTGTCCTAGAATGCGGGCCGGGCCCGCAGTCTCGAGCTCGAATCGCGCGACAGGAGAGAGTGATGACCCGGCCGGTGTTCCGCGGAACCTGTTTGTTGCTGTTCGGACTCGTCGCATCGGCCTCGGCAAGCCGCGCCGACACGGTCGTCTACGCCCGGCATCTGGCCTTGTCGCCCGACGCCAGCACCCTGGCCTTCTGCTGGGCGGGTGACCTCTGGGCCGTCAGCCGCGACGGCGGCGCCGCCCGGCGCCTGACCGTGCACCCGGCCACCGAGAGCTACCCGGTCTGGTCGCGCGACGGCCAGCAGCTCGCCTTCGCATCCAATCGTCACGGCGCGCCGAACGTTTTCGTCATGAGCGCCGACGGCGAGAACGTGAGGCGGCTGACGTTCGGCGACCAGGCCGAAATCCCGAGCGATTTCTCGGCCGACGGCCAATGCGTTCTCTTCCACTCGCGCCAGGCGGGCGAAATTCAGTGGATGCCGCGCATGTACCGCGTGCCGGTCGCGGGCGGACAGGCGTTTCGTCTCTGGAACGCGCAGGGCAGCGACGCGCACGTCAGCCCGGACGGCAAGCAGATCGCCTTCGCGCGCGGCGGCGAGCGCTGGTGGCGCTGGGGCTACCGCGGCAGCGCGGATTGGGACCTGTGGGTGCGCGACGTCGCCGGCGGCGCGTTTCGCCAGCTCACGACCTTCGACGGCGCGGACATGCTGCCGACCTGGGACCGCGACGGCCGCGGCCTGTACTTCCTCTCCGACCGCGACGCGACCCAGACCCACAACGTCTGGTACCAACCGCTCGACGGCGAGGCCCGGCCGGTCACCCGGCTGACCGGCGAGCGCGTGCGTGACTACTCGGTCTCCGCCGACGGCCGCCTGCTGGCGTACACGCAGTGGGACAAGCTGTACGTCATGACGCTGCCAGACGGCGCGCCGCGCGAGGTCGTCGTGACGGCGGGAGGCGACTCCACCACCGTCACGACCGACCTTGAAACGTTCACCTCCGGCGCCGAGGAAGCCGAGGCGTCGCCGGACGGCAAGGAAGTCGCGCTGGTGGTGCGCGGCGAGATTTTTGTGATTAAGACCGAGGAAGGCAAGCTGACCCGGCGCGCGACCGAGTCCGCGGCGCGCGACCGCTATGTCACCTGGTCTCCCGACGGCAAGGCGGTCTTCTTCGTGTCCGACCGCGACGGCCAGGAGGACATCTACCGGGCCACCTCCGCCGAGCAGCCGGCCAAGGCGCTGTCGGACTCGATGAAGTTCAAGCTCGAGCGCGTCACCGACCACCCGGAGATGGAGCTGTTCCCGCAGCTCTCGCCCGACGGAAAGAAGCTGGCCTTTGCGCGCGGGCTGGGTCACCTGATCGTGCGCGACCTGAAGAGCGGAGAGGAGCAGACGCTGCTGGAGGCGTTCGAGTGGCCGGTGTTCAACTGGTCGCCCGACAGCCAGTGGATCGCGTATCACGTCGAGGACGCCGAGTACAACTCCGACGTCTGGATCGTCCCCGCGGACGGCTCGAAGCCCAGGGTGAATATCTCGCAGCATCCGGACAATGACGTGAATCCGCAGTGGTCGGCGGACGGACAGATTCTGGCGTTCTCGTCGCCGCGGGCCGGCTTCGACAGCGACCTGTACTTCACGTTTCTCTCGCCGGCGCTGGATGAGAAGTCCACCATCGACCTGAACGCATACTTCGAGAAGGCCGCGGAGAATGCGAAAAAGCGCAAGCCGCCGGCCGATTGCGTCGCCAGCGGGAAGATCCGCCTGGCCGGAGAGGCGCCGCAGAGCGCTCCGTCCAGCGCGCCCGCCAGCGCGCCGGCCAGCGCGCCATCCCCCGCTGAGCCGGCCGGACCGTCGCTCGAAGAGCGCCTGCGCGCGGCGCTGAAGGAGTTCCTCGCGCAGCCGGCGGCGAAACCCGAAGGCGAAAAGCCGGAGGACAAGGAAAAGAAGGAGGAGGTCGCAGAGAAGTACGAGTGGGACCTGCCGACCGCGTTTCGACGGCTGCGGCGCGTCACCAGCCTGCCGGACGATCAGAGCAACTTCGCCCTCGCGCCGGACGGCGCCTCGCTGGTGTTTGCATCCGGTCACGCCGGCAGCCCGGCCGTCTACAGCATCAAATGGAACGGGGAGGATCGCAAGGAGATCATCGGCGGCGGCGCGAGCGGCCTGCGCTGGAGCCTCGACGGCAAGACGCTCTACTACGTCGCCGGCGGGGTGCCGCGCTCCTGCACGGGCAGCGGGGGCGACAAGAAGACCTACGCCTTCCGGGCCAAGATGGCGATCGAGTTCGCCCAGGAAGCCGCGCAGAAATTCGACGACGCCGCCCGCATGCTCGGAGCACGCTTCTATCACCCGACGCTCAAGGGCCTCGACTGGTCCAAGCTGACGACGCAGTACAAGGAATTCGCGCTCAAGCTGCACACCTGGGACGAATTCAACGAAATGTTCAACCTGTTGCAGGGCCGGCTCAACGGCTCTCACCAGGGCATCTTCGGGCCGTCCAGCGGGCGCGCCAGCGAGCGCATCGGCTATCTCGGCTGCCAGTTCGACGGCAGCTTCGCCGGACCCGGCCTGCGGATCGCTTCCGTGCTGCCGAAGTCGCCCGCAGACCGCGCCGAGAGCCGGCTGTTCGTGGGCGACGTGCTGCTGCGTGTCAACGGCCGAGCGGTCGGGCCGGACGCCTCGATCGAGCAGGCGCTGGTCGACAGCATCGGCGATCCAGTGATCGTCGAGTTCACGCCCGGCGACGCGCGCGTGGCCCACGAGACCCCGGCCTCCGCCTCGCAGCCCGCGCCTAGCGCGCCCACGACGGCGGCGTCGCAGCCAGCGCCGCGCGAGCTGATCCTCCGCCCGATCACCTATGGCGAATTCGCCGATCTCAGCTACCAGGCCTGGGTCGATGCGAACCGCAAGTACGTGGAGGAAAAGTCCCACGGGCGCGTGGGATACGCCCACATCGAAGGCATGGGCGCCGCCGAGTTCTATCTCTTCGAGCGCGACCTCTACGCCGCCGCCAACGGCAAGGACGGCCTGATCATCGACGTGCGCAACAACGGCGGGGGCTGGACGGCGGACTGGGTCATGGCCGTGCTGAACGTGAGGCGGCACGCTTACACGATCGGCCGCGGGGGGACGACGGGCTACCCGCAGGATCGGCTGATCTTCTACGCCTGGACGAAGCCCGCCACGATGATGTGCAATCAGTTCAGCTACTCGAACGCCGAGATCATCTCCCACGCGTTCAAGAACCTGAAGCGCGGGCCGCTGGTGGGCATGACCACCTGGGGCGCGGTCATCAGCACGGGCGCCTACGGGCTGATCGACGGGGCGATGATCCGCATGCCCTTCCGCGGCTGGTATACGCTGCCCGAGGGAGTCGACATGGAGCTGAACGGCGCGAGGCCGGACGTGATGGTCGAGTACCATCCCGACGATGAAGAGCTCGGGCGCGAGCCGCAGCTTGACGCGGCGGTTCAGGCCACACTCGACCAGCTTCCCGCCGCGGCGCCGGCCAGCGCGTCGGCGCCGGCAGCGCCCTAGGAGACAGTCACTCCGGCCGATCGTTCGTCAGGGAGGATCGCGAGTAGCCGAGCTATGTCCGAGGTCACTCGAAAAGTCCTGCACACCCGCGCCCGACGCCGGCCGCGCGGCGATTCGAAGCCGATCGCCAAGCCCAGCGCCGTCGGCACGCACCTGGTGGCCGGCGTGTTCGGCGCAGCGCTGATGGCGGTGCTGTTCGCGGCGTTCGGCCCGCGCCCTCGTTGGGTCGGGGAGCAGGGCGCCGCGCTCGACCCGCTGCGAACGCGCCCGCTCGAGTACGCCTGGAACACGCAGCCCGAGCCGCGCTTTCCGATTCCGCCTTACGCGCGCTTCCTCGCGGGCGTCACGATCGTGCTCGACCCCGGCCACGGCGGAGACGCACACATTCCCAACTACAAGCGCGGGCCGACCGGCTTGCGCGAGGCGGAGGTGAATCTGCGAGTTGCGCGATTTCTGCGCGAGTTCCTCGAGTCGGCCGGCGCAGGCGTGTCCCTGACGCGCGACGACGACATCGCGCTCGATCCGACCAACGCGATCGACCTGCAAAAGCGGATCGGAATCGCCAACCGGATGCGGGCCGACCTGTTTCTCTCCATCCACCACAACGCCGCCGAAAAACCCGAGATCAACTACACCTCGGTCTACTACCACGGCGACCCGGACGATTCGCCGGCCAGCCTGTCCGCGGCTCGGAATCTGGCGGCGGGCCTGGCCGATGCGCTGCGCCTCGATCAGCACATCGAATGCGCCGTCGTGAGCGACTTCTCGATCTATCCGCGCGACGGATTCGCCGTGCTGCGGCAGGCGCAGGTGCCTGCCGTGCTCTCGGAGGCGTCGTTTCATTCCAGCCCGAGCGAGGAGCAGCGGCTGCGCGACCCGCTCTACAACCGCCGCGAGGCGTATGGGCTGTTCCTCGGACTGGCGCGCTGGGCGCAGGGCGGGCTGCCGCGCGTCGAGCTGCTCGACCTTCAGGCGGACCGAAACGGCCGCGGGCGCACGGCGCGCCTGCGGCTGCATGACGGTCTGCGCGAGCGCGGCGGATTCGGCTCGAACCTGCCCAAGATTCTGGAGAGCAGCATTCGCGCTCGGGCGAGTTCGGCGGCGTTGAGCTGTAGTTACGAGTCGGCCAGCGGCGTGCTGCGAGTCAGTCTTCCCAGCAGCAGCACGCGGGATCTGGTCGTGGATTTCGCCAACATCTACGGCCAGCACGTCCTGCACCCGCTGATCGAGCTACGCGAGTAGCGGTTATCAGCCGGCGCCGCCGCCGGCATGCGAGCATCCCTTTCCGAGAAGTCGCCGGCGCGCGGCGAAGGGCGCGTGTGCGCCTGCACCCGACGTTGCTTTGGCGAGGACCCGCCGGCTAGGATGGGGTCGCGTCCGTCACCGCGTAAGCTTCAACCGGGGAGCCTCTCTTGCGTGGAATCGCCTTCATCCTGGCGCTCGCCGCCGGTCTGCATCTGGCTCGCTCGTCCGAAGCGCAACTGATCGTGGTCGATGAGCGCATCGGGGACAGCCGCGTCGGGTACCTCGACCCCGAGTTCTGGCCCGAGCAGAAGATGATGGTCTGGCAGGAATACGAGCGCGGCACGGTCTGGCTCGCGAGTATCAATGAGGCGACCGGCGGACTGTTTCCCGCGAGCGGCCAGGGCCGGAAGCTGGGGGCCGCGGCTCCGATGGAGAACACGTTTAACGGTCCGGAATTCGGATTCTCGACCGCGGGTCCGGCGGTGTATTTCACGGGCCGGGACCGCAACGGCGTGCTACAGGCGTTTCGCACCCGACTGGGCGGCCGGCCGGCGCGCGCCCAGCAGTTGTCGTTCGGACCGATTCCGCTCTACGGGATGCTGCCGAGCCAGGACGCAGCCGACGCGCTCGTCCGGCTGCAATACTGGCGCGGGGTCGACTCGATCTACTGGGCCCATGAAGACGACGTCTTCAGCGAGACGCTGGTGCAGCACATCGACAGTGTGAGCTTCCAGGGACCGCGCTGGATTCCCGGCGAATACGCCCTGCTCACGACGCTGCTGATCGACGATGTGATCCAGATCGCGCGGGCCGATATCCTCAGCGGCACGATCGCGCCGCTGACCCGCGACAGCGACGACAAGAGCGACGCGTTCTTCTACGACGCTCCTGAATTTGGCGGCGAGCGCGTCATGATGTGCCTGGTGAACGGGGAGGCGATCGGAGTCTACCGGGACGTGGGCGGATCCTGGACGCGCGTGTTGACGACCTCCATCCCAGGCGACTTCCCGCGGGCGCTCTACAGCGCCGAACCGTTCGTCTGGAAGGACCAGAGCTGGACCTGCACCGGCGTGCAGATCGTCGGCGACGACAACAACCGCGAAATCTGGATGCTCAGCCTCGACCCGGCGCGTCCCCTGGCGCGCCGCGTGAATCTTGATAAGCCGCAATTGCGCTTCGATCCTGAGGCCTACGTCACCGACGCTCAGGTGCTGATCTACTACTACACGCTGACGGGCGCCGACGGCACCAACGAACTGCACGTCTGCCGGGTGTTCGGAACGCCCTGAGCCTGCGTCTCCCAGGCGGCGCGGCGAGGTTGGGTCAACGCGCCGGGCAGGAATTGCGCGTCGCGGCCTCGCCCAACAACACCGCGACCCGCCGGGGGTTTCCCGGGCGGGTCGTTGTGTGGAACGCTTTACGAGTCGGGTGTTGCTTGGTTTGAGTCGCGCTCGCGCGACGGATGATCCATCGAACGACGGGAACCCGTCGCCGGCCTACTTCCAGTTGTAGTTGTTGAACGGACGGCCGCTGACCGTGGGCGTCGCCGCGATCAGCCAGTTGTTGCCCTTGCCCTTGGTGACGGCCAGGATGCCGTTGCCGAACTTGTTCTTCAGATAGCGCGTGGCGGTCGTCGGTGTGCACTTCGACCACTGCGTGCCGAAGAAGCGGGTGAACTGCGAGTTGCTGAACGTATAGACGTTCGCGCCCTTGTTGATGAAGGAAATCCACTTGGCGGCGCCACTGGGCGAGAACGCCGTCACGCGGCCGGCGCCGCTGAACTGCTGGTTGATCGCCTTGAAGGACGCCAGCTTGGCGGTCACCGTCTTCTTGTAGGTGTTGAACTGGGTCGGGCTGTAGGTCGTGGTCGGCCACTTGCCGGTCGTGTGGGCGGTGTAGTTGCTGCCGCCGAAGGTGCTGTAGGCGTTCCGATTGCTCGTGTAGTAGCCCCAGCGATTCGTGTTCTTGCTGCCGGTGTTGTACGTACGCTTAATTGTCGGCATTGCCGCTGTCTCCATCCTCTCGAAAGTCGTTCCCATACCCGTGCGCGGGTAAACTCGAACTGGATATCGGCGAAACGGACCGGGAGGTTCAGCTTGAGGCGCGAAAATCACGCCCGCGCGGCACGAATGAGCTGGAGGCTGAGCGCGGCGGCGCTCGCATCGGCATGCTTGCTTGCCGTATCGGGCTGCGATCGGTCCAAGAGCGAGCCCGACGAAGTCATTGTCTACACGTCGATCGACCAGCCCTTTGCCGCGCAGATTCTGGCCCGTTTTACGCAGAAAACGGGCATTGCGGCCCGCGTCGTCTTCGACACCGAGGCCGGCAAGACGACCGGGTTCCTGCGCCGGCTTGAGCGCGAGGCCGCCAACCCGCGCTGCGACCTGTGGTGGTCGAGCGAGGTGTTCGGCACGATCGAGCTGGCCCGTCATGGCGTATTGCGGCCCTATGTCAGCTCCGCCGCGGCCGATATTCCGTCGGAGTGGAAGGACGCACGGAACCGCTGGGTGGCGCTCGCGGCGCGGGCGCGTGTGCTGGCCTACCGCCCGCAGCGCGTGGCGCGCGAGGCGTTGCCGGCCTCCTGGCGCGACTTCCTCGAGCACGATTGGCCGGGCCGCCTGGCGATCGCCAACCCCTATTTCGGAACCACGCGTGGGCACGTCGCCGCCTTGCTCGCGGACTGGGGCGAGGCTGACGCGCGACGCCTGCTCGAACGCCTGCGCGCCCAGCGCGAGTCGCGCTTCTTCCTGGCGGACGGAAACGCGCATGCCGTCCGAATGCTCGCCGACGGGCAGGCCGACCTGTGCTGGACCGATACGGACGACGTGTTGGCCGCCCGGCGCCGCGGCGAGAGCATCGAGATGATCTATCTCGGCACGCGGCCCGGCCAGCACGCCATCTGGATCCCCTGCAGCGTGGCAGTCGTGGCCGGCGGCCCTCATCCCCAAGCGGCCGAACGGCTGGCGGATTTCCTCGTCAGCGGCGAATGCGAGCGGCTGCTCTTCGAGAGCGACTCGCGAAACGTTCCGCTCCGCCGCGAGCTGCGCACGGAGCTGCACTACGATGGTCCGCCACCCGAGGCGATCGACTTCGAACGGTCCGCCGACGCCCTGCCGGCCGCGATGAAGGCGGTCGGGGATATACTTATTGACTGAAAGTGGAATCGCCACACCGCCCGTTCGGTGCGACAATCGGACACGATGCCGGACGGAACGGTCGTGATCCGGCTGCTGGGGCGCCGCGCCGCGCGGCGTTGCCAGCGCAGTGCCGACCCGGAGACGCCGACCATGAGCCGCACTCGCATCGCCTCCGTTCGCCCCCTTGCCAGGGCATCCTTGTGGCTGCTGTCCGGTCTGCTGATCCTCGCCGGTCCGGGCTGGGTTGCGGAGGGTACCGCCGCCGGCCCCGTGTTCATCGTCCCGATCGAGGGGGAGATCAACGACATTGTCCGCGACAGCATCCAGCGCCGCGTCGATCAGGCCCGCGCGAACGGCGCCAAGACCATCGTCTTCAAGATGCACACGCCCGGCGGATTGGTCACGAGCGCCTTGGACATTTCCAAGCTGATCAAGAAGCTGCCCGACGAGGGCGTGCGCACCGTGGCCTGGGTCGATGATCAGGCCTACAGCGCCGGTGCGCTCATCTCGGTCGCCAGCCAGGAGATCGTCATGGCACCCGCGGCCTCCCTGGGCGACTGCGCGCCGATCATGGTCACGCCTGTCGGCGGTCTGGAAGATCTCGGCCAGACCGAGCGCGCCAAGGCCGAGTCTCCCATTTTGCAGGAGTTCCGCGATTCGGCCGCCCGCAACGGCTACGACCAGCTTCTCTGCCGTGCGATGGTTACGGTGGGCACGGAGACGTGGTGGATCGAGGGCGCCGACCGCTCCGAGCGCCGCTTTGTCGACAACGCCGAGAAAAAGCGCCTGATCGACGACGCGCCCGCCGACGAGCGCGCCTGGAAGCTGGTGGAAAGCTACCAGACCGCGCGGGGCGGCGCCGTCATTCCGCTGGATCAACCGATCGACCGCGAGAACGAGCTGCTGACGGTCGGCACGGATGAGGCGGTGGCCTTCGGACTGGCCCGGGCCGTGGTCAGCAATGTGGACGAGCTGTCCGCCTACCTTCAATCGGGCACTCCCGTGCTGCTCAACCAGAGCGGCTGGGAGACGTTTGCGCTGTGGCTGAACAGCCCGCTGGTGCGCGGCATCCTGTTCGTCATCATGCTGATCGGGGGCTATCTCGAGTTTCAATCGCCCGGGTTGCTTGCTCCGGGCGTGGTCGCGCTCATCGCGTTGACGATCTTCCTCGCGGCGCCCTATGCCGCGGGCCTGGCGGATGTGTGGACGATCCTCGTGCTGGCGGTTGGAGTCGTGCTGCTGGCGGTCGAGCTGTTCATCCTGCCCGGGTTCGGCATCGCCGGCATCAGCGGCATCGTGCTGATTCTCGTGGCGCTGGTAGGGACGTTCGTGCCCGGCGAGCCCGGCGCGCCCCCGTTCTCACTGCCGACCCTGCAAGGCACCTGGGATGCGCTGCGGACGGGCATTCTCGTGCTGGCGCTGAGCATCACCGTGTCGGCGTTCGGCATCCTGCTGCTGGCCCGCTTTCTGCCGGAAATCGCCGCGCGGCGCGGATTGTTCATGCGGCCGGCGGAAGGCGCCAGCTCCCCGGTGCCCGACCCCTACGCCAGCATCGCGCGCGAGGGCGACATCGGCCTCGTGGTCGCGCCGCTGCGTCCGGGAGGACAGGCCCGCTTCGGAATCCACGTCGTCGATGTCAGCAGCCAGGGTGAGTTTGTCGACTCCGGACGTAAGATTCAGGTACTCTCCCGCAACGGCCCCACCATTCTGGTGCGGCCGCTGCCGGATGACGTGACATAGAAAGAACGGAGGTTGGGCGTGCTCATCGCTCAGTTGGTTGCCGCCGCGCGGGCCGGAGAGTGGAACATCCTCTGGATCGCAGGCTCCGTCCTGGCCGGTCTCCTGGGACTGGTCTTTCTCGCCGTGATCATGAAATTCGGACACCTCTGGATTCGGGCCCGCGCCGCCGGCACGCCGATGCTTTTCCGCGAGCTGATCCGGATGTGGCTCAACGGCGTGAACAGCACGGCGATCGTGAACAGCAAGATCCAGGCCTGGAGCGCCGGCCTGACGGACATCACGACCGCGCAGCTCGAATCGCACTTTCTGTCGCGCGGGCGGGTGCCCAACGTGGTGCGCGCGTTGATCTCCGCCCAGCGGGCCCGCATTCCGCTCGACTTGCAGACCGCCTGCGCCATCGATCTGGCCGGCCGCGACATCGTCGACGCGCTCAATACGAGCGTGAACCCGAAGGTGATCGACTGCCCGAATCCGGCGTCCGGCCGAAGCACGATCGACGCCGTCGCCAAAGACGGCATTCAGCTCAAGGTCAAGGCGCGCGTGACGGTCCGCACGAACATCCATCGGCTCGTCGGCGGCGCCACCGAAGAGACCATCATCGCGCGTGTCGGCGAGGGCATCGTGTCGGCCATCGGCTCGGCCGGCACGCACAAGGACGTGCTCGAAAACCCTGACAAGATCTCCAAGGCCGTGCTGGCCAAGGGACTCGACGCGGGCACCGCGTTTGAGATTCTCTCGATCGACATCGCTGACGTCGACGTGGGCGCGAACATCGGCGCGCAGCTTCAAGCCGACCAGGCCGAGGCGGACAAGAAGCGCTTCCAGGCCGAAGCCGAGCGACGCCGGGCCATGGCTATCGCCCAGGAACAGGAGAACCGGGCCACGATCGAGGAGAACCGCGCCAAGGTCGTGCTGGCGGAAGCGGAAATCCCGCGCGCCATCGCCGAAGCCTTCCGAACCGGCAACCTGGGCATCATGGACTACTACCGGCTGCGCAACATTCAGTCGGACACGGAAATGCGCACGCGCCTGGCCGGCCCGGAAGGCCCCAAGCCCGAGCAGCGCGCGCATCAGTAGTCGTTGCGCCGGCCGGAGCCGCCGATAACAGCCCGAGAGAGTGCCATGCGCCTGCTCGCCGCGAACGAGATCGAAACGCTGCTGCCGATCGCGTTTGGGGTGGTCTACCTGTTGAGCGTCATCGCGGGGATTTTCAAGAAGAAGCAGGAGCCGCAGCCCGGCGAGAAGCCGCCGCCCGCCGACCGTCCGCCGCGCCATCCCGACCACGCGGACGACTTGGACGACGACGAGCTGGAGGTGTCCGACTTCGAGCCGGAGCCTCGCCCGCAGCCTACCGCGCCGCCCCCGCAGCCCCGGCCCGAGTGGCACCCGCCGCCGCAGCCAGCGACCCTGCGCACCCCGCCGCTCCCGCCGCGCGCCCAGCCCATCCCGGCGCCCGTCGGCGGCCTGCCGGAGGTGATTCCGGAAGTTCGGCGGCGCGTCAGCGACCCGCGCTTCGAGCTTCCCAAGCCGCGCATCGTCGCGCGCATCGTAAGTCGCACCGTGTCGAGGGCGCGCATCGAAGCGAAATCGCCGGAGGTCCACATCCTCGGCCTGACGCCCGCCAGCGACGATCCGCACTCGCTGCTGCATCCGGAGGGCGCTCACCTGCCGGCGATGGGCACGGACGGGCGCTGGCGGCGGCTGCTGCGCGAGCCCGACGGGCTGCGAAACGCGGTGGTTCTGGCCGAGATTCTTGCTCCCCCGCTCGCTCTGCGCGACAATCACCTCCGCGGCGCACAGTAGCTCTCCGCGAAGTTGTACTCGACTCGCCCCGCGAATGAGCCCGTTCGCGCGGCGCTCGTCTGCGCCGGATTGAGGACCACCATGAGCAGCACCCCGACCAGCGGCACCTACGACCCGGCCTCGATCGAGCCGGCGATGTACGCATTCTGGGAAAAGCGCGGCGCGTTCCATGCCGCCGTCGACCCGCAGCGCCGCCCGTTCAGCATCGTCATTCCGCCGCCCAACGTCACCGGGGCGCTGCACCTGGGCCACGCGCTGAACAACACGCTCCAGGACATGCTCATCCGCAACGCGCGCATGCGCGGCTTCAACGCCTGCTGGCTGCCCGGCACCGACCACGCCGGCATCGCCACCCAGGCCGTAGTCGAGAAACGCCTGCGCGAGGAGCAGAAGATCTCGCGCCACGAGATCGGCCGCGAAGGCCTGGTCAAGAAAATCTGGGAGTGGAAGGAAGAATACAGCTCACGCATCCTCAACCAGCTCCGCCGGATGGGCTGCTCGTGCGATTGGCGGCGGACGCGCTTCACGCTCGACGAAGCCTGTGTGCAGGCGGTCTACGAGCTGTTCTTCCGCTGGTTCCGCGACGGGCTGATCTACCGTGGCCAGCGGCTGGTGAACTGGGACACGCAGCTTCAGACCGCCGTCGCCGACGACGAGGTCTATCACGAAACCGTCAAAGGCCACCTCTGGCACGTGCGGTATCCGATTGTGGAGGGAACCGGGGGCGCGGAGCAGGGAACGGGCGCGTTCGTCACGGTCGCCACCACGCGCCCCGAGACCATGCTGGCCGACACGGCCGTCGCGGTGCACCCCGCCGACGAGCGCTATCAACACCTGATCGGCAAGCGCCTGTTGCTGCCGCTGACCGGGCGGACGATTCCGGTCATCGCCGACGACATTCTTGTCAGCCGCGAGTTCGGCACGGGCTGCGTGAAGGTCACGCCCGGGCACGACCCGAACGACTACGCCTGCTGGCAGCGCAAGCAGGGCCAGCCGGACGAGATCGAAATCCGCAACATGATGACGCCGGACGGTCGCGTGCACGCGGACAACGCGGGCGAGCCGGCCGCGGCGGGTCAGCCCGGCCGCTACGCGGGCCTGAAGCTCGACGAAGCCCGCAAGAAGGTGGTCACCGACCTCGAAGCCGCCGGCCTGATCGAGAAGATCGAGCCGTACGAGACCGACATCGGGCACAGCGACCGCAGCAAGACGGCGATTCAGCCCTACCTGAGCGAACAGTGGTTCGTGAAGATGGAATCGCTGTGCGACCTGGCGTTGGAGGCGGTCCGCGACGGGCGCGTGACAATCTTCCCCGAGCGCTTCGCCAAGAGCTATCTCGACTGGCTGGGCGAAAAGCGCGACTGGTGCATCAGCCGGCAGCTCTGGTGGGGACATCGGATACCGGTGTGGCGCTTCAGCGCGAGCATGTCCGGCTTCGTGGACCCCAATCCAGATCTGACCCAGATCAGGGCGTGGAAAGACGAGGGGCTCTTGGCAATCTCAGGGGAGCCGGAGCGACGGGACCAATCGCAGTTTGACGAGATCGGGATACGCTCCGACTCACCGCGGGGCGCAGCCCCAATAACGGCACACTTCTGCCCTGCTCCCAGCATTCTGAAAGAGTTTGAAGCGCTCGCGGAGACGCTTGGCTTCGAGCAGGACCCCGACGTCCTCGACACCTGGTTCAGCTCCCAGCTCTGGCCCTTCAGCACGTTCGGCTGGCCGATGGACGAGGGACTAGGGGATCAAGGGATGAAGGGATTGAGTCAGGCCAGCAGCGGCTCCTCCCCCAAACCCCCAGTCCCCCCAACCCGGGGGGCCCCCCACCCCCCACACCCCCCAACCCCCCCACCCCCCCACCCCCCCCCAAACAAAACCACCCCCCGCCGGCCCCACCCCCCCCCC
>CAYXIO010000005.1:60278-118703 GCA_964465125.1 uncultured Planctomycetales bacterium
CAATCCCTTGATCCCTCCATCCCCCAATCCCGCAATCCCCTCTCCCCCCACGACCTCCCCTACTTCTACCCCACCAGCGTGCTCTCCACCGCGCGCGACATCATCTCGCTGTGGGTCGCACGCATGGTGATGTCCGGCCTGTACTGCACCGGCCGCGTGCCCTTCCAGCACGTCTGCATCCACCCCACCATTCAGGACGGCCAGGGCCGCCGCATGAGCAAATCGCTCGGCAACGGCGTGGACCCGCTCGACCTGATCGAGATGTACGGGGCCGATGCGATGCGCTTCACGCTCGCCAGCCTCGCCGGCGACACGCAGGACATTCGCGTGCCGGTCAAGCCGGCGACGCTGCCCGACGGCCGCACCGTCAACACCTCCGAGCGCTTCGAGCTCGGCCGCAACTTCTGCAACAAGCTCTGGCAGGCGGCGACGGGTTTCGTGCTGCCGAACCTGGGCGGCCAAGCCGACCGGAGTCAGGCGGACCATGGTCCGGGGAACCAGGGGGCGAAGCAGGGCGCGGCGCCTGCGGACCTCACACTGGCGCTGGAGGACCGCTGGATTCTCTCGCGCCTGTCGGAGTGCGTCGCGCGCTTCGATCGCGCCCTGGCGCGCTACGCCTACAACGAGGCTGCGACCGCGGTCTATGACTTCTTCTGGAGCGAGTTCTGCGACTGGTACGTCGAGTGGGTCAAGCCGCGGCTGTTCGAGAAGCCGGCCGAAGCGGGCGAGGCCGCCGGCGGCAAGCCGCGCGGCGGAGCGGATTCCGCCGCCAGCGCCGCAACCGCGCGGCGCGTGCTGGCGTTCGTGCTCGACCAGTCGCTGCGCGTCATGCACCCGATCATGCCGTTCATCACCGAGGCGCTCTGGCACAAGCTGAACGCGACGGCCCCGCGCCGCGGCCTGGCGCAGCTCGAACCGCAGCCCGACGCGCTGATCGCCGCACCGTGGCCCGACGCCGGCGCCATGCCGCGCGACCCTGACGCCGAGCGCGAGATGAGCGCGTTGCAGGGCATCCTGCGCGCGGTGCGCGAGATTCGCGCCCGCATCAACGCGCTGCGCTCGCAGGGCAAGCAGCCGGCCATCCGCGCGCTGCCGCGCGCGGTCGTGCGGGCCGACGCCGAGCTGAGCCGCAAGCTGCTGGACGATCTGGCGGTGCTGCGGCGGTTGGGGCAGTGCGACGAGTACGAGATCGGGCCGCAGGCGGCGAAACCCGCGGACGCGTTCTCGTCGATCCTCGCGGGTGTGGAGGTATACGTGCCGGTGGCCGGACTGGCGAACCTGTCGATCGAGCGCGCCCGGCTGCACAAGCAGCTCGAGGAGCTGCGCGGGCATGCGCAGCGCGTCGAGGCCAAGCTGTCCAACGACGGCTTCGTCGCCAAGGCCGCGCCGGCGGTGGTCGAGAAGGAGCGCGCGCGGCTGGCGGAGCTGCGTGAGCAGGCCGCCAGCGTCGAGCGGAACCTGCGCGAGCTGGGACAAGACTGAAAGGCCGAGGGGACGGAGAGGCGAAGCCGGAAGCGGAAGAACGAAGGCCAAAGGCCGAAGGCAGCGCCGCAGCGGGTGACAGGTCGGCAAGCCACCAGGTCGTCACAATTCGCTCAAGTGTGGCATGCTTTCGCCGCCTGCGGCGTAAGTATGCGGTTCTGCGTACGAATCCAACCGCGACCTGATGGAATGGGTGTCAGATTCACGGCGAGAATGCCCGCGGCACCCCGGGCGGGACAGCTTCCCAGGCTGCGACCCTCGGAGGACATCGTGTCCAAGTACGCCTACGTCAACGATTCGCTCGCGCGGACGCCTGCCGACGCCAAGCCGTCGGCCGGGCACCCGGCAAGCCGCTTTTCTTTTCAAGTGGAGCTATTCAGGAACCGTCCGACTGTGCCAGCGCCACCGCGCGCATCAGCGCCTGGGCCTTGTTGAGCGTCTCCTGGTACTCCAGTTCGGGACGCGAGTCCGCCACGATCCCCGCGCCGGCCTGGATGAACCCGCGCCCGCCGTGCATCACGATCGTGCGTATCGCAATGCACAAATCCATGTCGCCCAGGAGACTGAAATACCCGATCGCGCCGGCGTACACGCCGCGCCGCGACGGCTCCAGCTCGTCGATGATCTCCATGGCGCGGACCTTCGGCGCCCCGGAGACGGTGCCGGCCGGAAAAATCGCCCGGTACACGTCGATCGCGCCCAGCCCGCTTCGCATCCAGCCTTCGACGTTCGACACCAGGTGCATCACACGCGAGTGCCGCTCGATGTCGAGCAGATCCGTCACGCGCACGCTGCCGTAGTCGCAGACCCGGCCGAGGTCGTTGCGGCCCAGGTCCACCAGCATGACGTGCTCGGCGCGCTCCTTCGGGTCGGCCCGCAGCTCCGCTTCCAGCGCTTGGTCCTCGACCTCATCGCGCCCGCGCGGCCGAGTGCCCGCCAGCGGACGCGTCACCACCTTGCGGCCGATCAGCCGCCCGAGAACCTCCGGCGACGAGCCGGCGATTTCCAGACCGTCCAGCCGCAGGTAGTACATGTAGGGCGACGGATTGGTGATGCGCAAGGCGTGGTACAGCGCCAAGGGCGAGACCGTCAGCGGGAATTCGAAGCGCTGCGAAAGCACGACCTGGAAGACGTCGCCGGCCGCGATGTACTCCTTCGCGCGCACGACCATCTGCTCGAACTGCGCGCGGGTCATGTTGGATTGCAGGGGCACGGCCGCTGAATCCGATTCGCGGGCCTCAACAAGCGGCGCGTCCGGTCCGCAGCGGCTCAGCGCCGCGTCGATCTCGGCCAGCCGTGCATCCGCCGCACCTTGTTCGTACAGCAGAACGTGCAGCACCTGCTCGAGGTGATCGAAGCAGATCACTTCGCGCGGGAAGATGAAATGCGCGTCGGGAAGATCGCGCCCGCTGGCATGCCGGTCAGGCACGCGCTCACACCAGCGGATCGAATCGTAGCTCAGGTAGCCCACCGCGCCGCCGCAGAACGGCGCCACGGGCGGAACGTCCTCCTGCGGGCGAACCAGGCCGCGCAGCACCTCCAGCGGATCGCCGCTGATTTGCGATGGGTGCGCGCCGATCCGGAGGCTCACCGCGCGGCCGTGCGCCGTGAACGTGGCTCGCGGCCGGGCCCCGATGAACGAGTAGCGCCCGCGCGTGCCGCGCGCCTCGAGCGATTCGTAAAGAAACGCCGTGGGCTCGTTCGCGTAGAGCGCCTCGAACAGGGTCAGCGGCGACACGCGGCTGGCGCGACGCCGATAGGTCGGACGGAGGGTCGGCAGCACGGACCCGTTCACGCTTTCCCCGTCGTCCGCCGAACCGCGGCGCTGATCAGCGGCAGCTCGACCATCAGCTCGGCGAACATGTCCATTGTCAGGGCCTGGGCGGCGTCGGAAAGCGCCTTCTTCGGATCGTCGTGCACCTCGACCATGACCCCGTCGGCGCCGGCGGCGATCGCGGCGCGGGCCAGCGGCAGCACCAGCTCACGCCGGCCGGCCGCGTGGCTCGGATCCACCACGATCGGCAGATGCGTGATGCGCTTCAGCTCGGGGACGATGCTCAGATCGAGCGTGAAGCGCGAGTGATCGCTGAACGTGCGAATGCCGCGCTCGCACAGCACCACCGCGTGATTTCCGCCGGACATGATGTACTCGGCCGCCAGCAGGAACTCCTCCAGCGTCGCCGCCAGGCCGCGCTTCAGCAGCACCGGCTTGCGCGACTGTCCCACCCGCCGCAGCAGCGGGTAGTTCTGCATGTTCCGCGCGCCGATCTGGATCAGGTCGACGTGCTTCTCGAACAGGTCGAGGTCTTCGATCGCCATCAGCTCGCTGACGACGGGCAGCCCGGTTTCGCGGCGCGCTTGGTCGAGGATGCGCAGGCCTTCTTCGCCCAGCCCCTGGAACGCGTAGGGGCTGGTGCGCGGCTTGAACGCACCGCCGCGCAGCAGGTGTCCGCCGTGCTCCCGCACGCGCGCCGCGACCCCAAGCGTCTGGGCGCGCGTCTCGACCGAGCAGGGGCCGGCGATCACAATCACGCCGCGGCCGCCGATCTCCACGTTGCCCACCCGGACGATCGTGTCGTCGGGCTTCATCTCCCGGTTGGTCAGCTTGAAGGGGCGCGTGACGCGAATCACCTCGGCGACGCCCGGAAGCGAATTCAGTAGCATCGGGTTGACCGGGCCGACGTTGCCGGTGATGCCGATAGCCGTTCGGACCTTTCCGGGAATCGGGTGAGGATCGAGGCCGAGCTCCTCGATCGCCGCGCAGACTCCCTGAATGTCCTGCGCGGTCGCGTCGCTCTTCATGACGACCAGCATGCGATCAACTCCTCGCGGCCTGCTTGAACGAGGCCAGCAGCGTCGGCAGGTTCTCCGAATTCCGCAGCGCGTCCACCAGCCGGCTTCCTACCACCACCCCGTCCGCGAGCCCGCGCAGCGCACGAACATGCTCCGGGGTTGAAATTCCGAATCCTACGGCAATCGGACGATCCGTGGCAGTCCGCAGCCGCTTCAGGTACGTCGGCAGGCGGTCGCTCAGGGCGCTTCGCGCGCCGGTGACCCCGGCGACGCTGACGGCGTAGACAAACGCGTCGCTGCGGGCCGCGATTGCGCGCAGCCGCGCGTCCGGGCTGGTCGGGGCGGCCAGGTAGATCAGGTTGACGCCGGCCGCGCGGGCCGCCGCCAGCCACTCGTCCGATTCCTCGACCGGCAGGTCAGGGATGATCAGCCCGCGGGCGCCGACTTCGGCCATTTCCGCCAGCAAACGCCGCTGACCATAGGCCAGCAACGGGTTGAGATAGGACATGAAGATCAGGGGCTGCGCGGCGCGCACCCGCCGGAGGCTCTCGAAGACAGCCTGAAGCGACGCGCCGCCGCTCAGCGCGACCTGTGACGAATACTGGATGGTCGGCCCGTCGGCGACGGGATCGGAAAACGGGATGCCAATCTCAATCAGATCGGCGCCGTGCTCCGAAACGTCGCGCAGCGCCGCTTCGAACGCGTCGCGCGTCGGGAAGCCGGCCGTCAGGTACGGAATCAGGGCCAGCTCACCGCGCTCGCGGAGCCGGGTGAAGACCGCGGCGATGCTCATGCGAGCCCCTCCAGGATTTCCAGGTCCTTGTCGCCCCGGCCGGAGAGGTTCACCACCAGGAGGTCGTCGGAGTCCATCGCAGCGGCCTGCCCGAGGGCCTCCGCCAGCGCGTGGGCCGACTCCAGCGCCGGGATGATGCCTTCGGTCTCGCACAGCCTCTTGAGCGCGGCGACGGCCTGCTCATCGGTGGCGAACGTGTACTCGACCCGCCCACAGTCCTTCAGGAACGCGTGCTCGGGGCCCACGCCGGGGTAGTCGAGCCCGGCGGAGACCGAGTGGGTCTCGCAGACCTGCCCGTGTTCGTCCTGCATCAGGTAGCTGCGCGCGCCGTGCAGCACGCCGATCGTCCCGGCCGAGAGAGTTGCGGCGTGTTTCCCGGTGGCCAAGCCGAGCCCGCCGCCCTCGACGCCGACGAGCCGCACGCTTTCGTCGGCGAGGAACGCCCGGAACATCCCGATGGCGTTCGATCCGCCTCCGACGCAGGCGACGACCACGTCCGGCAGCCGCCGCTCGCGCTCCAGGAACTGGGCCCGCGTTTCATGTCCGATCACCGCCTGGAAGTCTCGAACGATCATCGGGAACGGGTGCGGACCGACGACCGAGCCGACCACGTAATGCGTCGTCTCGACGTTCGCAACCCAGTCGCGCAGGGCCTCGTTGATCGCGTCCTTGAGCGTCCTGCTGCCCGACTCGACCGGGATCAGCTCGGCCCCCAGCAGCCGCATGCGCAAAGCGTTGGCTCGCTGCCGGCGGATGTCCTCCGCGCCCATGTAGATGTGACACTTGATCCCCATCAGCGCGCACGCGGTTGCGGTGGCTACGCCGTGTTGCCCCGCGCCGGTTTCCGCAATGACGCGCCGCTTGCCCATGCGCTTGCAGAGCAGGACCTGTCCGATCGCGTTGTTGATCTTGTGAGCGCCGGTGTGGGCGAGATCCTCGCGCTTCAGGTAGATACGCGCGCCGCCGATCTCCCGGGAAAGCCGCGCGGCGTGGTACAGCGGGGTCGGCCGCCCCACGTAGTCGCTGAGCAGCACGCCCAGCTCCCGCAGAAAGGCCTCGTCGCGCGCCACCGCGGCGTAGGCCCGCTCCAGCTCTCCGAGCGCATGCATCAGCGTCTCGGGGACGTAGCGCCCCCCATGCGCCCCGAAATAGCCTCGTTCGTCAGGTAACGCGACGGACATCGCAACTCCTCACCGCATCGATGAACGCACGCATCCGCCGCGCGTCCTTGTGACCCGCGGAACGCTCCACCCCCGACGAAACATCGACGGCGAACGGGCGCAGCATGCGGATGGCATCCGCCACGTTGTCCGCGTTGAGTCCGCCCGACACGATCAGCGGCAGGCCCAGCCCGCGCGCCTTGCGCCAGTCAAACGCCTGCCCACCGCCCGCGCCCGGATCGAGCAGGTAGCCGTCCACCTCATACTCCGACATCCGCGCACGCAACGAGCCGGGATCGTCCTCGGCGGTCACGTTGAAACGCTTGATCACGCGCACGCCATTCAACGCGCGGCAATACTCCGGCGGCTCGTCCCCGTGCAATTGAACGGCGTCGAGCCGGACGTGCTCGGCGAGGCTGAGCACGTCGCCCAACGGTGCGTCGACGAACACGCCGACCGCGGCGACGCGCGCGGGCAGTGCGGTCGCGATGTGCCGGGCGTGTGCGGGGTCGATCCGCCGCTTCGACTCCGCAAAGACGAAGCCGATGGCGTGCGCGCCGAGCCGAGCGGCGCTCAGCGCGTCGTCGAGGTTCGTGATTCCGCAGATCTTGGTTTGCGTCACGTTGCCGTATCCACGCGCGGCAGCCGTCCATGAGCGCGACGAACGCGCCGCAGCGCGGTCGGACGCCTCGGCGTCGACATGTCGGACCTGCGCGCGCAGGCGATCAAGCGCGTCCGGCATGGTTCAGGACCGCCCGTCCGACGGATCGACCCGTCCCAGCAGCTCGGCCAGCTTGACCCCGGGATTCGCTGCCCGCATCAGCGCTTCGCCGACCAGGATCGCATCACAGCCCGCGGATTCCGCCCGCAGCACATCCTCGCGCGTGCGGATTCCGCTCTCCGCGACGGCGATGCAATCGTCCGGGATGCGATCCAGCAGCGCCAGACCGCGCTGTAAATCGACCTCGAACGTGTCCAGGTCGCGGCTGTTCACTCCGATGAGCTCAGCGCCGCAGCCCAGCGCCCGACGGAGCTCGACCTGATCGTGCACCTCGACCAGCGCCGCGAGTCCAAGCTTGCCGGCACTCTCCAACAGAAGCCCCAACTGGGAATCCTCCAGGATGCGGACGATCAGAAGGATCGCATCGGCGCCGAGCGCCGCGGCCTCGTGCACCTGGTAATCGTCCAGCGTGAAGTCCTTGCGCAGTACGGGCAGCGGCACCGCGCCGCGCGCGCGCCGCAGGTCTTCATCCGTCCCGGCGAAGAATTCGAAGTCGGTCAGAACGCTCAGCGCTGCCGCGCCGCCGTGGGCGTACTGAAGCGCGACGGCCGCGGGTTCCAGCTCGGCCCGCAGCATGCCTTTGGAAGGCGAACGGCGCTTGATTTCGGCGATGGCGGAGACGCCCGGGGCGCGCATCGCCGCCGTGAAGTCGCGCACCGGCCCGCGGCGCTGCGTCCGCAGCGCTTCGAGCGGGGCGCTCGCCCGACGCTGCTCGATCTCGGTGCGCTTGGTCGCAACGATCCGCGTCAGCATGCGGTCGTTCCTTTCGCATCGCGGGCTCGGCTGGCCTGAGCGAGCGCCTCCAGCTTGCCGCGCGCCGCGCCGCTGTCGATCGAGCGCCGGGCGCGCTCGATTCCCGCCGCGAAGGTGTCCGCGCGGCCGCCGGCGTAGATCGCCGCAGCCGCGTTCAGCACCACCACGTCGCGCTTGGGTCCGGGCACACCGTTGAGCACGGCTCGGATGATCGCGGCGTTCTCGTCCGGCTCGCCCCCACGCAGTTCGTCCACAGCGGCGCGCTCGATTCCAAACTGCTCCGGCAGGACCGTGTAGCTGCGGACCGCGCCCTCGCGAAGCTCGCTGACGCGCGTCGGCCCGCTCAGCGTCAGCTCGTCCAGCCCGTCCTCGCCGTGCACGACCAGACAGTGAATCGACCCCAGCCGCCTGAGCACGTGCGCGATCGCCTCGGTTAGCGCGCCGTCGTAGGTTCCGAGCACCTGCCGCCGCGCGCCCGCCGGATGAACCAGCGGGCCGAGCGTGTTGAAGATGGTGCGAATGCCCAGCTCTCGTCTGGGACCGGCGGCATGCCGCGCACCGGGGTGATACTGCGGCGCGAACAAAAAGACGATCCCCAGCTTCTCGATGCACGCCGCACTGTGCTCCGGCGGCATCTGAATATCGACGCCCAGCGCTGTGAGCACGTCCGCACTTCCGGCGCGGCTCAGGTTCGAGCGATTGCCGTGCTTTGCGACGCGGCAGCCGGCCCCCGCCGCCACGAAGGCAACCGCGGTGGACACGTTGAAGGTTCCGAGTCCGTCGCCGCCGGTGCCGCAGGTGTCGAGCAGGTCGTCCGGATGGGAAATGCGGATCGCCGCCGCCCCGGCGCGCATGGCTCGCACCAGCCCGGTGATCTCGTCGACGGTTTCCCCTTTCATGCGCAGCGCCACGAGCAGCGCCCCGATCTGCGCCTGGGTGGCCTGGCCGGACATGACGAGTTCGGCGACGGCGCAGGCCTCGGACTCGCGCAGGTCCTGGCGTGCGACGAGCTTCTGAATGGCCTCTTGCAGCGTCATCTCAATCGTTGACCCGTCTCGGCCGACCTCGTCGCCGCCGCGAAACCGCGAGTTCGCCCCTGTCCTGATCGGCAGGAAGCAAAAAACCCCCGGCACGCTCGCCGAGGGTCTGTCAGTTGCGCTTCGAACTCATGCTGCGCGAACGCGGACCTCCCGGCGGGATTATCGCCCGTAATGCCAATAACGCCAGAAGCTTGCCGCGCTTCGCATGTCTTGATGCTATCGATTCGCTCCGCGGGAGTCAACGTCAGGCCTCGGTGCACTCAGGTTGGGTCGGGAGCCCAGATGCGAGGCTTCGCGTTCGGGCCGGCCCCGGCGTCCGACCCGCCCAACACTCCGCGCGGCCACGCTGATCCGCTACGCACCCCGCGTGGCTTCCTGGACGATCGCCACACCCCAGGACGTGCCCAGACGATCCGCCCCGGCCTCGATCATCTCTAGCGCCGTCGCAAGATCGCGAATGCCGCCGGAGGCCTTCACCTTGAGCGGGGCCGCCGCGGTTTTTAGCAACGCGACGTGGGCCACGCTGGCGCCGCCGGCGGCGTGAAACCCGGTCGACGTCTTGACGAAATCGGCCTTGGCGTCCACGGCGGCCTTGCAGCCCAGCGCGATCTGCTCGTCGCTCAGCGCCCGCGTCTCGAGGATCACCTTGACGATCGCCGAGGCATTCACGGACTTCACTGCGTCGACGACCGCGCCCACGTCCGACCGGGCCGCGGGGTAGTCACCGGCAATCAGCGCCGCGATGTTGATCACCATGTCGACTTCGCGCGCCCCGCGCTCCACCGCGCATTGGGCCTCGTACGCTTTCACCTCCGGCAGCGCGGCGCCCAGCGGGAACCCAGCGACCGCCGCGACCACAGGCGCGTTGCCGCCGCGCTTGCTCGACTTCATCAGCCGCTCGTGGCAGCGTTCGACCCAGATCGGGTTCACGCACACCGCCGCGAAGCCCAGTTCAAGCGCTTCGTCAACGAGCACGTCGACCTGGGCCGCGGTGGCCTCGGGCTTCAGCAGCGTGTGGTCGATTCGCGCGGCCAGCTCCGCAGCGTCGAGTTTGGGCATGGGGTCTCCCTGATCGGTCGTCTCGTGCGTGGCACGATAGTCGCACGCGGCGTTCGCGAGAAGTCTGCCGCGGCAGCCGAACGGTTACGGGCCGATCGCGAACCGTTCGGCGGGCCGGAAATGCCGGTCAGCGCGGCCGCCGCGGCGAGTACCATTCCTCCCATGTTTCGGGCCCGCACCAAGCCGCCGGTACCCTTCGATCCACGGGTCGCGCTGGACGCGGACCTCGACGACCGTTTCATTCCGGTGCGCGCCGCGGACCTGGCGAAGCTGCTGGCCAGCGATCACGAGACCTTCGGCGAGCTGAGCGGGCAACTCGCCGCGGTCACGTCCGCGATGATCGACTGGTTCGAAGTCGAGGCTGCGCGGGTGGAGCGCGAGACCTGCGACGCGTATCACCCTTACTGCCCCGACCGCGACACCCAGCCGCTGGCCGGAATCAGCCCGGCTCCGTGCGAGCTTTCGGCGATCACGGAGCGCGTCGCGTTCCTGGCTGGGAAGGCCAACTTCGAGGAGCTAAGTCCGGCCCAGATCGAGGCGGCGGTGCAGGCCGCCAACGCGCTGGGCTTGCGGGTTCGGCTGAGGCCCGAGCGCATCGACCTGCTGCGCGTCTGGGTCCGCGGACGCGGGCGGGCCGAGATGATCCGCAGGATCTGGTGGAACCCGCTGCGCGGTCGCGCCGAGCAGGTTTCGGTCTACCGCCGCCTGCTGGTCGCCTGCAAGCTACACGACGACCCCGCGCTGCTGCTGAAGCTCTTCAAGAACATCCCGATGCAGGACGTCGAGGCGCTGCTGCCGCACGCCGAAGTGACCATGACGCTCTGGGATCGGCTGAAGGTCTGGGGCGGCGGGGCGGGGGCGATCGGCACCACGGCTACCAAGCTGCTCTCCGGCGCGGTGACGATTCTCGCCCTCACCAAGCTCCTGTGGATTCTGATCATCGGGCTCGGAACGCTGACCGTGCGCACCGTGCTGGGGTATCGTCGCGCGCAGGATCGACGCGACTTTGAGCGGACGCGCAACCTATACTACCAGAACCTGACCAACAACCTCGGCGTCGTGAACTCGCTGGTTCACCTGGTGCTCGACGAGGAGCTGAAGGAGGCGCTGCTGGCGTATGCGCTGTGCGCCAGCCCGAGCGGAGGTCCGGCGGATGAAGGCGATCTGGCCCGCCGGGCTCAGCGCTACCTGGCCGACCGGCTGGCGATCCGCGTGGATTTCGACACCCCCGACGCGCTCCAGACGCTCACCCGGCTGAACCTATGGTCGGATCGGACGTCGTTCCAAGTGGTCCCGCCGGCGGAGGCCGTCCAGCGGCTCAGCCTGCGGCCGCGGGCAAGTCCGCAATTCCGTCCGCCGCCGCAGAACGCTCCCGCAACCTCGGTACCCGGCGACGGTTAGTATCCATGTGCCGATCGGGCGCCTGCGAGATTCTGCCATGCTTCGCGGACCGGAACCGTCCACTCCCCAGCGTATGAGCGGTGCGATCGTCGACGCCGAGGCTCTGCGGACTCTCGTCAACGCGGCCCAGGGCGGCAGCAAGCCCGCTGCCGACCAACTGGTGCGCGAGCACGAGGGCTGGGTGCGCGCCGTCGTTTACGGCGTGACCGGCCGGCCGGACCTGGTGGACGACATCGCGCAGCAGGTCTGGACGCAGGTGTTCGAGCGGCTGGATTCGCTCGCGGACCCGGCCCGGCTTCGATCCTGGCTGTATTCCGTCGCGCGGAACGCGGCCATCGACGCGGGACAGGCCCGCCGGCGACGCGCGATGACCGACCTCGAGGTGGTCGGCGATTCGCTCAGCACCCGGCAACGCGAGCATCCGGATCATCTGGCCGCGGGTTCCGAGCTGCGCCAGGTGCTCCTTCAGGCCGTTCAGGCGCTGCCCGCTCTGTACCGCGAGCCGTTCGTCCTGCGCCACCTCGAGGACTGGAGCTACGCGGAGATCGGCGCGCTGCTGGAAATGCCGGAGGAGACCGTGGAGACCCGCTTGGTTCGGGCGCGGCGTTTGTTGCGGGAAATGTTGAAGGGCAAGATCGACCATGAGTGAACCCACTGAACTCGAGCGGCTGATCACGCGGGCGCTGGACCGGCAGGCCAGCCCGGCGGATCACCGCGCGCTGCATCAGCAGGCTCGACGGGATCCTTCGGTCGCGCGTCTGCTGGTCGAGTACACGCACATGGACCGCGCGCTGCGCTCGGCGATGCGAAGTGCCGTGCCGCGCCGGTCGGCGCCGCGCGTGATTCCGCTTTGGCATTGGTTGACACAAATGGTGACGGTGGCGGCGGCCGCCGGCCTGGCGCTGCTGCTGTGGGTGCGTCCGCCGGGCGCGGCGAATCTCCCCGGGCGGGATGCGCGCGCGTCGATGTTCGCGGATTTGCCCGTGCCGGCCCAGGACCAGTTCGACCCGGATACCGCCCGGCGCTACGAGCGCCCCGGCGTTCGGCTGGACGACGCGGACGGCAACTGGATCGTGATTCCCGGGCAGCGTCCCAATGAATACCTGATCGTCGAGGTCAAGCGAATCAAGAGTCGCACGGTCTACATCCAGAAGGACTTCTAGGTCCGGCGCAAGACAACCCGGTCAATGCAATGGTTGACGTGGAGGTACATGGAATGTCCGCAAGTGCTTGTCTGGTGATTCTGCTCGGGCTGCTGGGGCATCCGCCGATGGCGGCCATGAACCAGGATGGGTTCGCGACGAGCGGCGGCGGACCGCGGGCGGCCACGCCCGACCGGAATGTGACGATCCTCGTTCCCGCGCATCCCGAGCAGGAGCAAGGCGCGGCTCAGGCTCCGCCGGCGGTCTGGATCGGCGTGCGCCTCACCCCCGTGCCCGAGCCGCTCGAAGCCCACCTTCATCGCAGCGGCCTAATGGTCGCCAACCTGGTGAACGGCTCGCCCGCCGACCAGGCCGGCATCGAGCGCTACGACGTGGTCGTCTCCTTCAACAACCAGCCGATTCACGACATGGACGACCTGCTCAAGGCGGTCGGCGACGTCGGCGCCGACCGGCAGGTGCCGATGACGGTCATTCGCGGCGGCAGCGAGACCGTTGTTCAGATCACGCCGGCGAAGCGACCCGCCGAGGGCGAGCCGCAGTTCAAGTACGAGGAGCCGCAGCCCGGGCCCAGCGACATGGAGCATTACTTCGGCGGCCGGATGAAGCTGGACCCCAACGGCAAGTGGGTGTTCGAGCCGCTCGGCCGGCTGCGCGACCTGCCCGACGCGCTGCACGGCCTGCGCCAGCTCGACCCCGACGAGATGGACACGTGGATGAAGTCGCTTCATGACGCGCTGAAAAACGAACTCGGCGGCGGCTGGAGCGCCAAGTTCGGCGTTGACACTCCGTTTGACTGGCAGGATGACGGCGACGCCAAGGTCGAAGTCAGCGTGTCGGTCAACAACAACGGCGAGGGCCTTTCGGTGCATCGCAGTGCGGAGGGTGAGATTACGGTCGAGCGGCGCGACCGCGACGGCAACAGCAAGGCGACCGTGTACGACAACGCCGACGAGCTGAAGCAGGGCGATGCGGAGGCGTACGAGCTGCTGATGCAGCATTCGCGCAAGGGGCCGCGCCTGTTCATGACGCCGCCGGCGCTGGATCGTCTGCCAGCCAGGCAACGCGACTTTCAGCAGGACGTGCAGCGCTCGCTGAGCGAGGCCGAGAAGAAGCTCCAGGAGGCGGTCGAGCTGTCGCGCAAGGCGCGCGCTGAGGCGCAAGCCAAGTCCGCTGAGAAGCCGCGAAAGAAGGCGTCCCAATCGCGCGGCGAAGGCAGAAACCTCTCGATCTCGATCAACAACGGCCGCGTGAGCATCACGCTGGATGAGAACGGCCAGACCGAGTCATACGAGTTCGAGAGCGTCGATGCGCTGCGCAAGGAAAACCCGCAGCTCTATGAAAAGGTCAAGGCGCTGCTCGAGCAGATGGAGAGCAGCCGCGCGGATGATCTGCTGACGCGAATCGCCTGCTGCTGAAGCGCAGACCGCACCCCCCCAGGGGCGCAGAGGCAGGATCGGGGGCGTTTCGTTTCAACGGCGCGCCCGCGAATCGTGACCGTGAACAGCCTGATCCTTCAGCATCCGCCCGCGCGGCCGCCGGCTGTCGCGGGTGGGTGAGCTCTTGTTGTAGGGAGCACGGCGAAGCGGTACTCGAACTCACAACCCGAACTCCGCCCACCGCCGCGTCACCCGCTCGCGCATCTCGGCGCTCATCGCCAGCTCGTCCGGCCAGGCCCGCACCGTCCCCTCGCCGGGCCACTTGCGCGTCGCGTCCCATCCGATCTTGCTGCCCGCGCCGCACACCGGGGCCGCGTGATCCAGGATATCGAGCGGCCCGTCGACAAGCACGCAGTCGCGCCGCGGGTCGCAGTTCGCCAGCATGTGAAACAGCACCGCCTGCTCATCCTGCACGTCCACGTCGTGATCGACCACCACAATCATCTTCGTGAACGCCATCTGTCCGGCGCCCCAGATCGCGCTCATTACCCGCCGCGCCTGCCACGGGTATTCCTTGCGGATCTTCACGAACGCGCAGTTGTGGAAGCAGCCGAACATCGGCAGGTTGTAGTCGAGGATGTCCGGAACCAGCGTCCTTAGCAGCGGCAGGAAGATCCGCTCCGTCGCCTTGCCCAGCCAGAAATCCTCCTGCGGCGGCTTGCCGACCACGGTCGCGGGGAAGATCGCGTTGCGGCGATGTGTGACCGCGGTGACGTGCATGCGCGGGTACAGGTCGGCCAGCGAGTAGAAGCCCGTGTGATCGCCGAACGGGCCTTCGAGCACCGGCGGGCCGGCCGGGTCGATGTAGCCTTCGACCACGATCTCGGCGGTTGCCGGCACCTCGATCTGCGGCTGCGTGACGCACGGCAGCAGGTCGATCGCGCCGCCGTTGAGAAACGCCGCGAACAGGCACTCGTCGATTCCGGGCGGCAGCGGGCAGGTGGCGGCGTAAGGCATCACGCTCGGTCCGCCGAAGCTGATGGCGACCGGCATGCGCTCGCCGCGCTGCCGCCAGGCGCGGAAATGCCGGGCCCCGTCGTGATGCATGTGCCAGTGCATGGCGGCGAGTCTGGGGCCGAGCACCTGCACGCGGTACATGCCGATGTTCCGCTCGCCGGTCTCGGGGTGCTTGGTGCAGACGTTTGTGAGCGTGAGGTAGCGACCTTGGTTGGGCGGCGGCAGCAGCGCGGCGGGGTCGAACCGGGCACGCTGCGCGTCGCTTCGATCGGAACCGCTCGAACTCGTCGACGAGAACACCTCGCGGGCGTATTCGCTGCCCTCGTTCAGCGCCGCCAGCCGCTGGCGCTGAAGCTCCGCGGCGTTCGCGGCACCGCTCCCCGCCGTACGCGTGCTCGCGGGCGCGGCGAGCTCGGTCAGCGCGCGCACGTGCGCATAAACGTTGCGCGAGAGATCGCCGTCGCCGGGCCAGCACTTCAGCGCCGGCAGCTTCGTCAGGTCGGCTGCGTCGGTGAGCACAACCTCCTGGCAGACGCCGCGGCGCACGACCCGCGGCGGCAGGCTGCCGAGCTGCACAAGCTGCGGAATCTTGCGAAGCTTGTCGAGCAGGGTCGCAGGCATCGCGGGCTTGATGAGCTGCTGCACGCGTTCGGCGATGTCGTCCAGGCTGTCCGCGCCCAGCGCCAGGCAGATGCGCTCCTTCGTGCCGAAGGTGTTGATGAGCACGGGCATGTTCGAGCCCTGCACGTTCTCGAACAGCAGCGCCGGACCGCCGGCCTTCACGACGCGGTCGTAGATTTCCGTAATCTCAAGCAGCGGATCGACCGCGGCGCGGACGCGTTTGAGCCAGCCGCGCTCTTCAAGCTGGCGCACGAAGCTCTGCAGGTCGGGGGCGGACACGCGCGACTCCTTCCGAACGCTTTGGGAGCGTGGGGAGCGATTATAGATGGTCGCAGCCCGCGCGCGTGCCCGCCCGCTCGCGCCGATCGGGCGCCCATTCAAAGCCCCCTGCCGACAGCGCCGCGTTGTCTTGCCTACAATAGCAGCGGGCCTCGGCCGTCCGCGCCGTCTGCGCCGACCGCCCGACCTCACACGGTGTGCCCGGAATGTCCTGGCGAGACCGAGACTACAACCATCCCGCGTTTCGCGACGCCTTCAGCGGCGTCACGATCCGCGAATGGCTGCCGCCGGCTGGCACGCTCACGATTCTGCTGCTTCACCTGCTTGCGCCCTGGTTCCTGCCGCGCGAGCTGCTGCTTTCGCCGGTTGATCCGGTCGGCATTCTCATTCACCCGCTGCTCGCGCCTCCGCTGCTCGGTTCGCTGCTGACCTTCGTCGCGCTCTGGTGGCTGGGAGCGCGGATCGAACGGGAGCGCGGGACGGCGGCGACGATCGGGCTGTACGTCGCGGGAAACCTGGTCGCCGGATTGTCGGCGTACGGCTTCGCGCGGGCTGCGCCGGGGCTGGCGGCTGTTCCGGTCCTGCCGCTGGGCGCGCTGGCGGCCTGGGCGCTGGTTTTGTGGGGCGTTTCGGCCTGGGACGAATCCCCGATCTTCGGCCGCTTCTTCCCGACGCGGCGGGTGCTGGGGATTGCCGCGCTGGTCCTTGCTGCCTACGTGATCAGCAACTATCGGACGCGTTCGCTGTCGCCGCTGATTGCCGGGCTCGCCGGCCTCGCGACCGGCTGGGTGTTCGAGATTTCGAGGCAGCATCAGCCGGCGGCCTCCGCCCCGCGCCGCGCAGAGCGGAAGGCAGTCCGCCGGGCCGCACAGCCTCCCCCGAGCCGAATTGAGGCTGAACCCGAGATTGACCCGATACTGGCCAAGATCAGTCGCGAGGGGCTGGCGTCCCTGACCGATGAAGAGCGGGCGCTGCTGGAAGCGGCGCGCCAGGCGAAGCTGCGCAAACACTGAGCGACGCGCGCTTCGATAGCGCGAACGGCCGACTTTGGGAGCGGTTCCTGCAAGCGCTGCCATTTTGGACTGCCGATCGTATAATATAGGGCTGGCGCGCGGGGCTTCGTGGGCCGGACGTGACGCGCCCACAGTGGTGTTGAATGTCGACCAGTGTAGGTGTCGGCGGCACACGCCGCGTCATCGTGTTGAGCCTGTCCGGCGAAGTGGAGGCCGGCTGGGCCGATCTTCTGCACGATGTCGGCGACGTGCGCATCGTCCGGAATCTCGACGAGGCGACCGAGCGGCTTCAGGTCGGCGGGTTCGACACGCTGGTCTGTGCGCCTGACGTCCTCCTGGCCCTCGCGCGGCGCGTCGGACAGCTTCACAGCGACGCGATCTTCGAGCGGTTCGGCTATGGCGTCGGCGTCGTGAGTCGCAAAGGCGATCTCGACTGGGCCAACGCCAAGCTGCGATCGTACCCCTTTGAAGTGCTCGAGAAGATTCGAACGACCTGCGCCGCCGCCGCCGCCCGCCTCAGCCCGCCGCCCTACACCAACGCCCCGATCGAGCCGCACGTCGAGGAGCTGAACGTCGCCCGCGAGCTCTTCCTTGAATTGACCGTCACGCCGCTGAGCTCGGAGCGCGGCGAGGTACGGCAGGTTCTTGCGATCGTGCGCGACATCTCCGGCCGGCGCCGGCTTCAGGAAAGGCTGACGGCGATCGACGCGGCGGGGCGCGAACTGGTGGCGTTGGGCGACCGCATGCTCGCCGAGCTGGAGGTTGCGGAGCGGCTTGAGCTGCTGGAGCAGAAGGTCGTCTCGATCGGCCGCAACCTGCTGCACTTCGACCATTTCGCAATCCGCGTGCTCGATCGCGAGAGCAAGCGTCTCGAAACGCTGCTCTCGACGGGTCGCCACACCGACGCCGAAACGCGCGTGCTGTTCGCCGAGCCTGAGGGCAACGGCATCGCGGGCTACGTCGCCGCCACCGGCCGGTCGTACAACTGCGCCGACGTGACGCGTGATCCGCGCTACCTGGCCGCCGTTGCGGGGGCCCGGTCGTCGCTGACCGTGCCGCTCAAGCTGAACGACACGGTGATCGGCGTCTTCAACGTCGAATCGACCGAGCCGGCCGCCTTCAGCGACGACGACCGGCATTTCGCCGAGATGTTCGCCCGCCACATCGCCCTGGCGCTGCACGTGCTCCAATTGCTCGCGGTGGAACGGCATTCGGCCAAGGATCAGCTTGCCTCGGATGTTGAAGCGGAGACGGCTTCCCCGCTGAATCGCATCGTCTGCGACGTCACGGCGCTGATGGACGAGTACACCAGCGACCCGGAACTGCGCGAGCGGCTTCGCAAGCTCATCGAACACGTCGAGACCGTCAAGCGCGCCATGCACTCGATCACCGAAGCGCGGGGCGTCAGCGGCCTGGTCCCGGACGAGTCCGACGCCGACCCGACCATCTCCGGAAAGCGGATCCTCGTCGCGGACGACGAGGAGATCATCCGCGAGACGATCGCGCAGGTCCTGTCGCAGGCCGGCGGCATGACCTTCATGGCCGCCGACGGCGCCGAGGCCATCCGCATGATCCGCGCGCAGCGCTTCGACCTCATCATCTCCGACATCAAGATGCCCAACAAAAACGGCTACGAGGTCTTCTCCGCCGCCCGCGAGATGGACGCCACCGTGCCCGTCCTGCTGACCACCGGCTTCGGCTACGATCCCAACCACGCCATCGTCAAGGCCAGCCGCGAGGGGCTCAACGGCGTGCTCTTCAAGCCGTTCAAAGTTGAGCAACTGCTCGATCAGGTTCGCGGTGCGTTGACGGCCCACCCGCGCTGATCCACCCGCGCGCTGAATCTCCCCGGGGTCCAACGGGTGTCGCGCGGGGTGGCGGGTTCGCCGCGGCGCGCGTCATTTCTCGCCGAAGCAGTACAGCATGCCGTCGTCGGCCCCGATCACGAGCCGACCCGCCGCCACCGCGGGTGAGGCCAGGATAGACGTGCCCAGCGGCTCGGTCTGCAACTCGCGGCCGTCGGCGAGCCCGCGCACGTACAGGTTGCCATCCGCCGATCCGACGTAGACCCGCTCTCCGCAGATCACCGGCGAAGACTCGACCCGGCCGCGCGTGACGAATTCCCAGACCTGCGCACCGCTCTGCCGATCGAGCGCCCGCACGCGCTTGTCGCGGCCGCCCACCACCACGACCTGCGCGCCGACCGCGGCCGACGCCATGTAGGGGAACTCGCGCGTTGCGTCGCAGAAGCGCCACGCGACGGCGCCGGCACGCCAATCCAGCGCCAGCACCTCGTTGCCGTGCGTGCCGAGGTAAACGCGTGCTCCGTCGCCGGCCGCCGACGTGCCGCACACGCCGCCCAGCTCGATCGTGCGCTCCGCCTGGCCGTCCGCCATCCGCACAACGTGCAGCAGCGCATCGCAGCCGCCGATCAGGGCGCGGCCGTCCACCACCGAAGGCGTTCCATGCAGCCGATCCGCGGCCTGGTACTTCCAGAGCAGGCCGCCGTCGCTGACGCGCAGACAGTAGAGATAACCATCGTAGGAGCCGAAGACCGCTCGCTCGCCCACGACGGTGGCCGACGAGATGATCGAGCCTTCGGTCTTGAACGTCCAGCGGACGCGCCCGTCGGCGATGTTCAGGGCGTGCATCACGCCGCCGTCGTCGCCGGTAAGTAGCGTGCCGCCGGACACGGTTGGCGACGATCGCAGCGGGTCATCGCCGGCGCGGTAGGTCCACACCGGCTCACCGCTGCGCAGGTCCAGCGCGTAGACGTGGCCGTCGTCGCAGCCGACATACACGCGGCCGCCGACGATCGCCGCCGAGGATTCGACCGCGTCGGGCAACGGCCGCTTCCAGAGCAATTCGAGCTGCGGAGGCAGCCGGGTGGCGGCGACGCCCGTCAGGTGATCGTTGCCGCGGAAGCTCGGCCACGCGTCCGCCGCGGCGGACATCACCGGCTGGCTGGCCGGCGCGCTGCTGGGCTGACGGTCGCTCGGCCCGGATTGCCCCGCGCTGCCGGCCGGCGACAGCAGGCACATCAGGACGGCGGTGAGTTGCTGCGGGTTCAGAAGCGCGGTCATCGCACGAGTTCCTGCTTCAAGCGGGCTTGTAGCGCAGCACCAGTGCCGCGCCGCCGGCCGCCAGCACGATGCCGAGAAAGAACCGCCAGTCGGGCAGTGAGGCCGGCCGGTGCAGCAGCATCGCGATGAGCGTGGCGATGATCGGTGCGCCGGCGAAGACCAGCGGGGGCACCGTGGTCGGGGCGCCGCCGCTCATCAGCGCGAGAATCACGCCGAGCGCGCCCAGCGCGCCGAGGACCCCTGCCAGCAGCGAGACGCCCCAGCCGCGCGCGTTGGGGATGCTTCCGAGCTCCTGCCGCGCGGCGAGCATGCCCACGGGCACGAGGAACGCGACCAGGAAATACGCCACACCCACGAAGAGGAACGCCCAGAGCGCCCGGCTCTTTCCGCCGATCGCGCTTTGCCCCTGGTGAATCGTGGGCACGTACGCGCCCCAGCAGAGGATGGTCAGCACGACAAACCACAGGTATTTGCTCATGGTCTCATCCTTGCGGCGGTGCGCCGGCGGCGAATCTCTCGATCCGCGCGCGAATGTCGGCGGGAACGGGGATCGATTCGAAGCGCCCGGCTTCGAGCCGGCAGCAGACGGCGGCCTCGCGGGCCAGCGCGATCCGCTGCCCCGCCCGGCGGAACTCGATCGCCAGCGTCAGCGATTTCTCCCCGAGCTTCTCCACCCGCAGAAACAGGTCCAGAATGTCATCGAAGCGGGCCGGAGCTGCGTAGTCGCAGGTCGCCGAGACGCGCGGCCAGCTCGTCAGCGCGCCGGTTTCCTCAAAATGCACGTTGAGCCCGAGCGAGCGCCAGAAGGCGTGCTCGACCTCCTCCATGATGCGGAAGTAGTTGGAAAAGTGCATGACGCCCGCCATGTCCGTCTCGGCGAACGCCACGCGCCGCTGCATGTGAAACTCGCCCGGCATTGAATGGGTCCTGATTGAGCCGAATCAGCGCTGCGCGCCGTCGGACGGGAAGAACTTCCGCACGGTCTCGACCGGCGGGGGCGGCGTAAGCCACGAGACCACCACCAGCGCGACGGCCGCGAAAACCACCATCGGCGCGGCGGGGACGAGTCCCCAGACCTCCGGCTCCATCCGCGACGAAAACTGGTGCGCGATCCCGTTGGCTACGTAGAAATACACGCCGCTACCGATCCCCGCCGCGATCGACGCGTACGCGCCCCACTTGGTGGTGCGCTTCCAGTACAGGGCGGCGGCGGCAAGCGGAAAGAGCGCCGCAAACCCGCTGAAGCACCAGATCGCCAGGTTGAAGATCGGCTGCGTCTCGCGCAGTGCCAGCGCGAGCAGCCAGCTTACCAGCACAACCATGATCACGAAGGTGCGCCCGGTCAGCAGGCGCTGATGATCGGTCATGCGGTCGTGCCGCACGTAGTGATCGACAATGTCATGGGTGAACATCGAGCCGAGCGAGAGGAACTGGGCGTCCATGCCGCCGAGGATCGCGGCCAGGACGCCGGCGGCCAGCAGCCCGCCAATGACCGGATCGGTCAGAGCCCGCACCATCAGTCCAATGACAGCGTTGGCGTGGGGTGCAGGGCCGCCGGAAACGTAGGGTCCTTCGGGCGTGAACGGGACCACGACCACGCCGTTGTGCATCGCCGACGTGGCCCACACGCCGATCGCGATGCACGGCGCCCAGATCAGCATCACCAGGATCGGGTGCAGCGTTACCGTCAGCCGGAAAGCCTTGGCCGAGCGCGCCGTGAGCCAGAGCTGAAACAGGTGCGGGAACATCGCGACGCTGAGCGGGATGAACCCGTAGCTCAGAAACTCCAGCTCGCTCATTTCCTTGGGACGGTGCGGTTTGACGGCGGTCAGCGCGGCGGGCGGCCCCGGCCGCTGCGAGGCCGCCGGCTGGCTGGCAGCGGCGAGGCTCTCCGCGGCGCGCGAGGCCGCCTTGGGCGTGTCGTTCGCCAGGCGCGGCACGGGCGTTTCCGTCCCCCCCACGTCTTTCGCCGCCTGCGTCGTCGCCTGCCAGGCGGCGAGCTGCTCGCGGTAAATCTGCTCGTGCTCGGCGGTCACGCCGCGCGTCAGCTTGGTCGGATTGAATTCCTGCACCCTGCGGGTGGCTTCAGCCGCTCCGCCGAGCCGGTCGGCGATCACCACAAACGTAACCACGCCCACAACCAGGAAGATCAGCGTCTGAAGCGCGTTGGCCCAGGCGGTCGCCCGCGCTCCGCCCAGCGACACGTACAGCCACACGACCGCCGTGCAGCCGAGCGTGCCCAGCCAGAAGGGCACCGCACCGTTGGTTGCAGGGAACCACGCGGGAAACGCGCCGGCAGTGGCGATGCCGACGATCGTGCCCGATCCGATGATGCCGATGATGATGTACGGCATTTGCAGCAGCACCAGGATCGGGAACAGCGCGACGCCGAGGTTGTTCGACCCGAATCGATCCCGGAAGAACTGAATCTGCGTCTGGTAGCCGTAGCGCTTGCCGAAGCTCCAGAGCTTCACGCCCACGAGAAAGAAGCAGGCGGCATGCACGATGCCCGACCAGGAAGCCATCTTGCCGTACACGCCTACGCCCGCATCCCAGGCTTCGCCGCTGCTGCCCTGAATGGCGAACGCGGTCATGGTCGTGCCGAAGATGCTCAGCACGAGCACGATCGGGCCGACGCCGCGCGATGCGACGAAATAGTCGATCGCCGTGCCGCGGAAGACGGTGTTGCTGGCGAGACCGAGCAGGATCAGGGCCCCGAGATAGCCGGCGATGATCCAGAGCTGGAGCATGCCGGCAGGCAGGTCGGCCAGCGGCATCAGTGGCCCCCCCGCTCGCCGGTCGGAGGCGACCAGGCCTCCGAGTCAGCCACCTCGGCGCCGCGCGGCCAGGCATACACGCAGGCCAGCCCCCACAGCAGGCTGGCGGCGATCGAAATCCCGATGTGATAAGCCAGGCTGATCGGCAAGAAGCCCAACGCCAACGTGCAATGATCGTCGCGCCACCAGAAATCCTGGTGCGCGAGCGTCAGCAGCACGAGCAGCGCGAAAACCAGAGCTCGCATGTCAACTCCGTACGGCTTGCTTCCGTCAGGGGATCGACCCAACTCAACCGCACCGCACGAGCGCGACGCCGTCTGCCCGACCGATGCGGTTTCAGTCTTTCGCAGGAACCGGCCGGAGGTTCCGCGCGCACCCGAATCAACGCTCGCCGTCCGGCCGTCAGGTCGGGGAGCTTACGCGCCCCGACGCCGGCGATTCAAGCCGCATCGGCTCCGGCAGTCGGCACCACTGGCTCATCGGACCGAAAACCTCGTTCACGCGCGGCTCGAAGACGTCGCCGATCAGCAGGCGCGTGATGTTGTCTCGAAACTCGGGATGGGCGCGGACGAACTGCCCGAACGAGAAGCCGCGCGTGTAGAACGCATACACCAGCTTGCAGATGGACTGCACGCCCACGTAGAACGCGTCGCCCCAGCGGCCGAGCCGCTCGGCGGAAGGGTCGTCCGCCAGCAGCGCTTCGTGGATCGCGTCGGCCGCCAGCTCGCCGGAGCGCAACGCCAGGAACACGCCGGAGGAGTAAATCGGGTCGAGGAACGTGAGCGCGTCGCCGGTCAGCACCCAGCCGTCGCCGGCGCAGACCCGCGCGGCGTAGGAGAAATCCGAAAGAACGTGCACGGGCGAGACGCGCGTCGCGCTGGCGATCCGCGGCATGAGGGCCGGGCAGCGCTCGATCTCTTCGGCGAGGATCTGCTCGGGTGCCGCGCGGCCCTTGATCAGGTAGTCGACGTCCGCCACCACGCCGACGCTGACGAGGTCGCCCGGCAGCGGGATGTACCAGAACCAGCCGGCCTCGTCCTTCAGGCTCAGCACGAGCGTGGCGCCTTCATCGCGGCGCCCCGCGTCGCGCAGCCCGCCACGGTAGTGGGCGAAGACGGCCGCCTTGCGCAGCTCCGGATGCGCGCGGCGGATGCCCAGCTTGCGCGAAATCAGCCCGCTCGTGCCGGTCGCGTCCACGACGACGCGCGCCGCGATGCGCTGCGGGGGCTGCCCCGCGCGCGAGACGATCACGCCGGTCGCGCGCGGCAGCCGGACGGCGCCCGCGGGCTCGAAGATCACCTCGTCGACGGTTGCGGGCATCCAGACTTCGGACCCGTGCTCGCGCGCGTTGTCGAGCATGAGCTGGTCGAATTCGCTGCGCAGCACCTGCCAGGTTTGCGAGCACTCGTGCGGGTTGCGCTCGTCGAAATAGAACGGGGCCGACTCGCGCCCGACGGAGTTGGCGAATTGCACGCTGTACTTCGGCACGAAGGTGCTGCGACGGAGCTTCTCGAGCATGCCGATCCGCTGAAACGTCCAGTAGGTCTCGGGCATGAGCGATTCGCCGATGTGGAAGCGCGGGAAGGGGGTGCGCTCGACGATCAGCGTGCGGTGACCGTACTGAGCGAGCAGGGCGCCCGCGGTGGACCCGGCCGGTCCGCCGCCGATCACGACCACGTCGTAGCTGTTCGCAGTCTGCATCGCGAACCCTTGTTGCCGGCGCCGCGCGCACCCGGCCTTCGGTCCATGGGCGCGGGCTAATGGCCTATTCGGAAACGGCCTCCAACACTTCGATCGCGGGCTGATCGTCGCAGTGAATCACGCCGACGCGCCCGAAGCATCGCCCAACCGCCAGCGCCAGGCTGGGCGCGGCGGTTGCGTCAAACTCGAAATACCAGCGCGGCTCGATGCGCCGCAGCAACACGCTTGCGACCAGGATGTCCCCCAGCGGGCGCTGCATGGCGAGGATCTCCTCGACCGCTTCGGTGGGTAGAAACCGCTCCTGAATCCGCACAATGCCGAATTCGACCGGCGCACCGCTGTCGGTGCGCAGCAGGAGCACTTCGCGCGCGTAAACGCCGTTCTGCCGTCTCTGCCGCAGCACGCGCAGCTCGAGCTCGGAGGCGAATACGTCGCGCAGCCGGCGCGTCATGTGCTCCTCGTGCACCAGCAGCCGTCGGGCGACATCGGGCAGCTCCTCCCCACGGCGCAGGGACGCGCCCAGGGGCGCGAAGCCGGCGCGCGCCTGCACGGCGCCGAACAGCTCGTGCAGCGTGGCGAAGGCCGGGATGGTGCGCTGGCTCTTCAGTTCCATTTCGTTGCGGGCGCGCGGCGGGCGCGGCGCCTTCAGGTGTAGCGCGTTCCTCGGTGCTGGGGCTCGAAGAACAGCGGCAGCAGCGCGTCGACCCGCAGCAATCCCGCGCGCGTCAGGCGAATCTCCGTGTCGCTCGCTTCGAGGTAGCCCGCCGCCGCGAGCTCCTGCCAGGCCGGTGCGAATTGCGCGCGCACGTCCGCGGCGAACTTGCGCTGAAAGTACGACGGATCGATGCGTCCGAGCTTGAGCTGAAGCAGCAGCTCGCGAATCAGCCGCTGCCCGTCCGTCAGCGGCAGGGCGCGGCCGATCGGCAGCGCGCCGCGCCGCGTCGCCGCGAGGTAATCCTCCCAGCGATCGACGTTCTGAAAATGCACCCCGCTGAGGTGCGAAAACGACGCGACCCCGGTGCCGATCATGTCGGCGCCGTGCCAGAGCGAGTCGCGGTAAACGAAGGCGGCGTCGGGCGTCGGCTTCGCCAGCGTGTACCCGCTGGAGACGCGGTAGCCCGCCTGCTCAAACGTCTCGAACGCACGCGCGACCCAGCGCCGCTTGGTCGCCCAGTCCGCCACCGCAACCTCGCCGGTCTCGCGCGCGTGCCTGGAGAACACCGTGTTGTGCGGCAGCTCCATCTGGTACACCGTCAGGCTGTCGGGTTGGAGCGCCAGCGCCCGCTCGACGGCGGCATTCCACTTCGCTTCATTGTCGCCGACCATTCCGGCGATCAGGTCCACGTTGATCTGTCGGAACCCGACCCCGCGCGCCCACTCGTAGGCGCGGAGGATCTCGGCGGATCGATGCGCCCGCCCATTGTGCTCGAGCACTGCGTCGTCGAAGTGCTCGACGCCCAGGCTCAGCCGGGTCACGCCGATCCGCTTGATCGCCTCGAGCTTGCTCTGCTTGAGCGTGCCCGGCTCGCACTCGAACGTGACTTCGCGGGCCGCGTCCCAGCGCCAGTGCCGGTTGATGCGTTCGATCAGCCGCTCGAGCTGCTCGTTGCTCAGAAACGAGGGCGTGCCTCCGCCGAAGTAGACGAACTCGAATTCCCGCTCCTGCAAACGGGGGAGCGGCTTGTAGAGCGCGATCTCGCGCGCCAGAGCATCGAGGTAGCCCTCGACGTCGTCCGCGTTCTTGTCCGTATACACCCGGAAATAGCAGAACTTGCAGCGCTTCCGGCAGAACGGAATGTGAATGTACAGCCCCAGCGGCTGGGTTGTGGAGTCCTTGCTGACACACGTGTCCAGTACGCCGCGGGCCGCCGGAACGTACTCCGCGGTCCAGGCCGAGAAGGGTGGATAGTTCGCGACGAAGTAGCTTCCGACCTCGGTGCGAGCACTTTCCTTGAGCAGGTCGAGCTGCATCGATTCGCCTGTTATCGGCGGGAGTCCATCATCGTCACGCACGCCGCACGACGAAGAATGCACGAGTATAGAGACTGCGCTGCGGGGATGCTCCGCTCAATTCCGAAATCCGAAAGTCCGTCCGGCTGCGACGCGTGGCGACGCTCAGCGGGGGATTTCGGCCGGCTCAGCCGTGCGGTGAGCTTCCCCGCGCGAGCCTGGCGAACGAATCCCCACGCGCGCGGTAGTCGGCAAACATGTCCCAGGAGGCGCAGGCGGGCGACAGCAGGATGGTATCGCCGGCCTTGGCGCGTTGACGGCAGGCGCTGACGGCCTCGTCCAGCGAGCCGCAGAGCTCGGCGTTTCCGCCGGCGCCGCGCACCTGTTCGAGCAGCCGTGGACCCGTCTGTCCGAGGCAGGCGACAAAGCGTGCCCGCCGCGCCGCCAGCTCCGCCGCCGCCGCCAGGTCGATGCGCTTGTCATAGCCGCCCAGGATGATCAGCAGGGGCGTTTCGATGGCATTCATCGCGGTGATCGCGGCCTCGGGCGTCGACGACTTGGAGTCGTTGAAATACGTCACGCCGAGATGCTCGCCGACGAGCTCTAGCCGGTGTGGCAACCCACGGAACTCGGCCAATGCCGCCACCGCGCTGGCGCCTGCAATTCCCTGCGTGTGGCCGACTACGAGAGCCGCCGCGGCATTCTGCCGGTTATGAGCCCCGGGGGTCTGAAGCCGCAACTCCGGCCAGCGCTGCGCGGCCGCGTCCCCGGCCGGTGCTTCCGCCTGCGGAACGCCGTCCGAGAGGCCGTATCGCCAAACCGTCCCGGTGCGCTCCTGCAAGATGGCTCGGACCGCCGGCAGCTCCGCGGCCTGCGATCCGACGACGAACACGTCGTGGGCATCGTCCTGGAAACGAACAAGATGGAGCTTGGCGCGCAGGTAGGCCTCGAAGGTGCCGTGCCAGTCGAGATGGTTGGGCGTCGCGTTCGTCAGCACGGCGACGTGCGGGCTCCAGGAGAGCCGGGCGGTGCGTTCGAGCTGGAAGCTGGAGAGTTCGAGCACGACCCGGTCCGTCTCGCGCATCTGCGGCAGCTCGTCCAGCAGCGACCGCCCCAGGTTGCCCCCCACCCAAGTGCGCCGCGCGGTGTCGCAGCGCTCCAGGACGTGCCCGATCATGGCCGTGACGGTGCTTTTTCCGACGGAGCCCGTAATGCCGATGCAGGTGGCCGGGCAGCGCTCCAGGAACAGGTTGATTTCCGTCGTAATCGGAACGCCGGCCTGACGAGCAGCCTGAAGAAAGGGAGACGATTCCGCGACCGCTGGATTCACGACCAGCAAATCGGTCTGGCGGAAGTCCGCTTCGCGGTGTTCGCCGATTCGCAGCGTAATCGGCAAGTCGGCGATTTGCCGGAGCGAAGCATCCAGCTTTCCAGCATCGGCGAGATCGGTGACGAGCAGGCGCGCCTGCTGCTGCGCAAGCCAGCGGGTCACGCCGACGCCGCCGCCGAAACGCCCCAGCCCCATGACGGTAACATGCTTGCCGCGCAGATCGTTCGTGTTGGATCGAATCATGGCGGCGCGTAGTTTAGCCGCCGCCGGGCGGCTCGGAAGCGGGCGGAGGGTCCTGGATGGGTGCAACGATTCGCGTTCGGCCGGCGTGCCCGGCGGACGCCCCTGTCATCGTCGCGAACAACGCCGCCATGTGCCTGGAGACCGAAGGACGCCGCCTGAACGCGGACACCCTGACGGCGGGCGTCCGCAGCGTGCTGGGAGACTCGCAGCGCGGGCTGTACTTCCTCGCCGAGCGCAACGGCGCGCCGGTCGGCCAGATGATGGTGACGAGCGAGTGGAGCGACTGGCGCAACGCCTGGTTCTGGTGGATTCAGAGCGTCTATGTCGCACCGACCGCCCGGCACGAGGGCGTCTATCGGCGCCTGCACGAGCACGTTCGATCCGCGGCGATGGCACGCGGGGACGTCTGCGGGCTGCGGCTCTACGTGGAGCGGGAGAACCTGCCGGCCCAGGCGGTCTATCGGCACATGGGGATGAACCCGGCGGCCTACCTGATGTTCGAGGAAGACTGGTCCGCGCAGCACATCGGGCCGCCCGGACCGGGCTGACACGCGCGAGTCGGTTCAAAAGACGATACGATCCCGAATCAGGCATGCCGCGCCCTTCGCGCGGCGGGCCGGCCTTCCGGAGCAGGGACGCTCGGCGTGTTCGAACGACGATTGGCCTGGTTGGGCACGATTCTGTCGCTGCTGGCGCTGCTGATCGTCGCGCGCCTGGTCGACATCCAGGTGATTCACGCCGCCCAGTTCGTCGAGCTTTCCGACCGCTTGCTGACGCGCCCGGTGCGCTATCTCCCGGCGCCGCGCGGGCCGATTCTGGACCGCAACGGCGTCACGCTGGCCGCCGACCGGCCGACCTATGACGTCACGCTGATGTTTCCCGTCCTGAAGGAGATCGTCCGCGGCCAGCCCGACCGCGATTCGCAGAAATACCTCGAAGCGGTCGCGCGCGAGCTGCGCAAGCGCGGCCGGCTGCCGGCGAAGGCGTCGACGGAGGAATCCGTGACCGAGCTGCGCCGCCAGCTCCGAACGATGTGGTCGGAACTGCCCGGCATGGTCGGCTGCTCGGCCGAGCTGCTCCAGCAGCGCGCCGATGCCGTCGTCCGCCGCGTCGAGCGCATCCGCGAATCGCGAGTTCGGCGGACCGGAATCGACGAGCCCGTGCGCGAGGAGCAGCAGTACCACGCCGTCGCCGCCGGTCTCGGCGAAGAGCGCGCCCTGCGCGCCCGGCTCGAGCTGGATCGCTATCCGTGGCTGGACGTCGTGCCCAGCTCGGTGCGTGACGTGAGCCCGTCCCCGTCGCTGGTGCACGCGCTGGGGCGGCTCGGCGCGGCCGACGACGATCGCATCGGCGACGATCCGCTGCGCGGGGACGAGCTGCGCCGGCTGCGTCCGGGCGACGAGTGCGGCGTCAACGGTGCCGAGTGGCTCGGCGAGCCGTTGCTGCGCGGCACGCGCGGCCGCGTGGTCGAGGATTTCGATCGACAGGAGCTGGAGCGGCAGGATCCCGTTCCGGGCTCGGCCCTGCGCCTGAGTCTTGATTCCGAGCTTCAGGCCGCGGTTCTGGAGATGCTCAGGCAGGCGGTCGAAAGCAGCGCGAATCCGGCCGGCGGGGCGGCAGTGGTGCTGGATGCGCAGACGCGCGAGGTGCTCGCGCTGGTCAGTTTCCCGACCTACTCGCCGGAGGAGTTCGACCGCGACTATGATCGTCTGCGGCGCGACTGGCGCTGGCAGCCGCTGCGCTTCCGGGCTGTCTCCAACCAGTACCCCCCGGGCTCGACCTGCAAGGCGATCACGCTCTACGGCGCCCTGGCCGACGGAAAGATCTCACCCAACGAGCGGGTTCATTGCTCGGGCATGTTCATGCCCAGCCAGCCCAACCAGTTCCGCTGCTGGATCTACAACGAGTACCCGGGCGTGACGCACGACCTGCGCGGCGACCCGGCCGGCCAGAATGCCAGCGACGCCGTGCGCAACTCGTGCAATATCTACTTCTACACCCTCGGCGATCGGCTCGGCCCGCAGCGGCTGTGCGAGTGGTTCGACCGCTTCGGCATCGGACGGCTCGCGGGCGCCGGCCTGCTCGAGGAAGCGGATGGCATCAGCCCGAATGACGCGTGGCTGCGCCGCAATCGCCCCTCTGAGCCCGAGGCGCAGCGCGCCGACGCCTGGAACTGGGCGATCGGGCAGGGCGAGGTGGGCATCACGCCATTGCAGGCCGCCAACGTCGCCGCCACGATCGCCGAAGGCCGTTGGGCCCCGGTTCGGCTGGCGCTCGACGCCATTCCCGGCTCGGAGCCGGGTGCGATTCCGGTCGGCCCCGAACTGGACGCGCGCTGGCTGACCGTGCTTCGCGAGGGCATGTGGCGGGTGGTGAACGAGCGCGGGGGCACGGCGCACGGCGCGAAGCTGGAGACGCCGGGCTACGTCATGTGCGGCAAGACTGGCTCGGCCCAGACGGTTCCGCGCGTGCTGGATCACCGCTTCACGCTGGAGTGGCCCGACGGGCGGCGCGAGGTGCGCGTCGGACAGTTCGAGGAAGACGTGCTCGCGGGCGCCGGAACGCCGCCGCCGCGCATCGTCGGGCGGCAGGCCAACCGGCGTTTTCCCGAGGTCGAGAGCCTTTCGTCACACGCCTGGTTCATCGGCTACACACAGCGCGATGATACGTCTCGCGGCGGAGCGCCCCGCGGGCGCTGCTATGCCATCAGCGTGATCATCGAGTTCGGCGGCAGCGGCGGGCGAGTCGCCGGACCCGTTGCCCGACAGATCGCCGAGTACCTTCTGCGGAGCGAGCGCGAGTGGGGTTAGGAACACGCCATCCCGGCGTGGCACCGCGGAGGCGGGTGGAACAGCGAAGTTGCACTGCGCTAGGCACGGCGGACATGGGCGAAGAGAGCACGGTGTAAATGGCGCGGCGACCTCTATTCCAGTTGACCCACCTCGGCTGGGGGCTCGCCGTCTCCGTGCTCGTGCTGACCGTTCTCGGGATGAGCGCGATCCGCGCCACGGATCGCACCGTCGGCGCGGACGCCGGGCCGACCATGAACCGCGAATTCGCGCCGACGCCGCCGAGCCTGCTGCGCATCGCTCAACAGGCGATCGGAACCAACACGCTGCGCCAGGGAATCTACTTCGTCACAGGAATCGCGCTGCTGCTGCTGACGCTCGCGTCGAACTACCGCCGACTGGGCGACTACGCCTACCTGATCTACTGGATCACCATCGCGGCGCTGCTGCTGCTGTTGCTGGATCGCTACGGCGCGGACCTGCCGTTCGTCCGCCCGCGACGGGACACGTGGCGCTGGATCGAGTTCGGCGAGTTCGGGTTGCAGCCCTCGGAGTTCATGAAGGTGGCGCTGATCCTGGGGCTGGCGCGCTACCTGCGGTTCCGGGATTCGTATCGAACCTGGCCCGGGCTCATCCCGCCGTTCCTGATGACCGTGCTGCCGATGGTGCTGATTCTCAAGCAGCCGGACCTGGGCACGCTGCTGATGCTGCTGCCGGTATTGTTCGCAATGCTGTTCGCGGCCGGGGCGCGGCTGCGCCACCTGGCGATCATCGTGGTGAGCGGGCTGGCGCTGCTGCCGGTGTTCTATTTCTTCGGCATGCACGACTACCAGCGGCAGCGTTTCCTGGTTTTGCTCAAGCAGAACACCGCCGACGAGCGCTGGCACATGAACGAGGGCTTTCAGCTTCGCCAGAGCCTGATCGCGCTGGGCACCGGCGGCGTCCGCGGTCAGGGCTGGGCCGAGGGCGCCTTCGTGCAGCACAAGCTGCTGCCGGAGGAGCACAACGACTTCATCTTCGCCATTCTTGGGCACCAGTGGGGGCTGGCCGGGGCGATCGTGATCCTGCTGGCCTACATCTGGATCACCGTGCTCGGGTTTGAAGTCGCGGGCGTGACCAACGACCCCTTCGGAAGGCTGCTGGCGGTCGGCGTCGTCGCCATGATTGTCGCGCAGGCGCTGCTGAACGTCTGCATGACCCTTGGGCTCGCGCCGATCACCGGCATGACCCTGCCGTTCGTCAGCTACGGCGGCAGCAGCCTGTGGGCGAACTTCATCGCCCTGGGCCTGCTGATCAGCGTCGCCCAGCACCGGCCGCTGTTCATCTCGAACCCGCCGTTTGAGCACCGGGATTAGCGCATTCCCCGTTCCTGGTTCTGCGGGGAGCGCGGGCAGCTTGCCCGCCAATCAACAACGCCGGCTGTCAGCCGAGTGTCGCGCGAGCGCGTCGCGCGTGAAGACCGAAAGCCGCAGCCACACGGTGAACGAGTGGAAGCTCCGCGTCGACGGGCTCGACAACCCCTGGTTGGACGGCCTGGTCGGCGCGGCCGTCGCGGCGTCGATGCAGGGCGCGACGCACTTCGGGACCGAGTCGAAGCCCGCGGCGCGGCAACGAGTCCGACGATCTGAGCTCCAGGGGGCGCGGCGACGAGTGTAGACCGCGTCAGCCCCGTCAACGATATGGCCTGCCCCCATTCATGATACCACTCCGAAGGTGGTGATTTCCGGTTTCGGTTCGGGCCGTTTGTCTTTGGCGGGGGGGGAAGCAGCCGGGGTCCAGGAGCAAAGCCTCTGGCGGGGTTTGGGGCGGAGGGGCCGCAAGCGGCTCGCCGGGCGCCGCAGCCGGCGCTCGGCCTCCTCGTAGACCAGCAGGATGCGCTTGAGCACGCCATGCTCGCGCATCAGATCTTCGCCCGGACTGACCTCCGCTTCGTGCTCTTCGTGCTTCTCGTCCTTCTCCTTCGGCGGCTGCTGGGGTTTGCCGGCGCCACCCGGTTAGGTCTGGGCCATGATCGTCTCCGCTCCAGGAAGTGTGACTCCTGCCAGCGAGACGCCGGCGCGCGGGAAGTCGCGCCGCGAGTTGTCGGACCCGTCCGGAATGTTCATGCTTCGGGTCTCCTCGGCTCCCCGTGAGCGCCTGGATCACCTGGCCGGGGAGCGCCGCCGGCCAGCTTCGCGTCCACGGACCAGCGTCCCGCGCCGACGATCAGCAGAAAGGCGCTGCCGAGCAGCATGGCCCAGTCGGTGCGGGCCTCGTGTGCCATCGCCCAGAGGCCGTACTCGGGCAACTTGCGGACGTGAAAGCCCCACAGGTCGTGTCCGACGAGAATGGGCACCTTGGTTGTCGTGATCGCCGTCAGCATCACGATGATCAGCGGGACCGCCGCCGCGCGCGTGAACAGGCCGAGCACGAGCAGCGCGCCGCACGTGACCTCGAAGCACGCGACGAAGTACGCAAGGTTGGGCTGAGCGAATCCCATCTTCTCGAACCGGCCGGGGCCGAGTTCGCCGGGGTAGATGAACTTCTGCAATCCTTCGGACACGAACACCAGACCGACCATCAGGCGGATGAGGATGACGCTCGCCGGCGCGCGGGACGACACGCTCCGATTTCGAATTCCATGCAGTTTCATTTGGCGCCCCGCGCTCGATTCCGCCCAGGTTTCGTGCTTTGCTTCACAGGCCGCGTCACCACCGGCTCGCGCGGCGGCTGCCGGCGCCGGTGCTCGCGGTGTCCGAACACGCCTTGCAGCTCGGACTCGAACAGCTCGCCGAAAAGCTCCTGGATCTTCACTTTGGCCGAGCGCAGCGCGGCCCGGCCCCGCGGAGTGATCTCGTAGACGCGCCGAATCCGCGACCCGGCGCGCTGGGAGAGCGAGCGTAGCAGCCCGCGGCGTTGCAGGCGGTGCAGCAGCGGATAGAGCGTGCCCGCGCTGAGCTTGTAACCGTGCCGTCCGAGCTCCTCGATGATCCACAGGCCGTAAACGGGTTTCTCGCCGGCGTGGTGCAGAATGCGGAGTGGGATGAGCCCGGAGAAGAGATCCTGGTCCAGCGTTTCGCTCATGGCGACCGGCCTCGGTCCGTGATATCGTGTACCGATATCGGCTCTGGATAATATTCCCCATGCGCACGACCGACAACAGAAACTTGGAGAACATGCCCGGACGCGGGCTTGGGGAACTTGCGGTCGTGTTTCTCAAGCTCGGCGCGACCGCCTTCGGCGGACCGGCCGTTCACCTCGCGCTGCTGGAGCAGGAGGTCGTCCACCGCCGCAAGTGGCTGAAGCACGAGGAGTTCCTCGATCTGCTCGGCGCGACGAACCTGATCCCCGGCCCGAACTCAACGGAGATGGCGATTCACATCGGCCTGCGACGGGCCGGGTGGAGAGGTCTGCTCGTGGCTGGAAGCGGCTTCATTCTCCCCGCCTGCGCCATCACCTTCGCCTGCGCGTGGTTCTACGTGCGCTATGCCCAATTGCCGCAGCTTCAGGGCATCCTCTACGGGGTCAAACCGGTCGTGCTCGCGATCGTCGTGCAGGCGCTTTGGCGGCTCGGGCGGTCCGCCTTTAAGGCGCCGCTGGCGATCGCCGTCGGCTTAGCCGCACTTGCGGCGAGCCTGGCCGGTGCGCACGAGCTGATCGTCCTGCTCGGCGCGGGCGCCGTTGCGCCGCTGCTCCGCGGCGTTTCCATTCGTCTGCCGCGCAAGCCGCCGACCGTGTCGATGCTGGTGCTCCCGCCGCTATTGCCCTTGGGATGGGCCGCGCCGACGACCGCCGCCACGGCGGGCGCGGTGGGTCTTCTGCCGCTGTTTCTGTTCTTCCTGAAGGTCGGCGCGGTGCTTTACGGCAGCGGTTACGTGTTGCTGGCGTTCCTGCGCGGCGATCTGGTCGAGCGCTGGGGGTGGTTGAGCGAGGCCCAACTACTCGACGCCATCGCGGTCGGACAGGTCACGCCGGGGCCGCTGTTCACGACCGCGACGTTCATCGGCTACGTGCTGGCGGGTCCGGCCGGCGCGTGCCTGGCGACCACGGGCATGTTCCTGCCGGCGTTTCTGTTCGTGGCCGTCAGCGCCCCGCTGCTGCCACGCCTGCGGCAGTCCAGGGTCGCCAGCGCGTTCCTCGACGGCGTCAACGCTGCATCACTGGCGCTGATGGCTGCCGTCACGCTGCGGCTCCTGGGAGGGGCGTTCGTCGATGTGGCGACCCTCGTGCTGGGCCTAGTGAGCGGGTTGATCCTGCTCACGACGCGCCTGAATCCCGTCTGGCTGATCCTCCTTGCCGCGGCGGCCGGGCTGTTGATCCTGTAGGCACTTGGCGCGGCAGCCCAATACGTATGGGGGACAATCGGCACTGGGCGGCCGCTTTGGCTTTGCATCATGAGACCCAAAGGCGTGGGTAACCGGTAGACAACCAGGCCGGGCCTTCCCGGAAGCGAGCGGTCGGAGGCTGATCCCCGTCCGGGTGCGAGCGCCAGCGAAAAGAATCGAACCGGCAGTCTCAGTTCAGGCTCCACGGCTGCACGTCCACGCGCCGCCGCGACGTGCGGGCGACTTTCACGATCGTCTCGATCTGCTCGCGCAGCATGCCGGCCCGGGCGGCGTCGTCCGTCTCGGCCAGCAGGCATTGCCTCAGCTCACCGTCGACGGGCATGCCCGACGCGAGCACGTCGGCCACCTCGCCGAGCGGAAGCCCGCCGTCGAAGAGCTCCAAGTACTCCTGGCACAGTCCGGCCTCGATCGACACGCATTCCGCGACGGCGCTGCGCAACGCAGCGCGAAGCTGCTCGGCAACGTCTTCCTCGGCGCCGCAGACCGTTTCCAGAAGGCGGACGCGCGCCCGCCGATACGGACGCTGGCAGCACTCCTCGACGATCTCGGCCCGCGCCCCGCCGTGCAGCAGAATGTTGCACTTGCCGTCCTGGAGCGGCTCGTGCCGGACAATCTTGCCGACGCAGACCACCGAGTGAACCGGCGCTTGCTTGGTGAAGTACTGCTCCTCGAACCCTGGCTTGAGCAAAGCGATCGCGATCAGGCGCGGTCCGGCCAGCGCGTCGTGAACCAGTTGACGGTAGCGCGGCTCGAAGATGTGCAGCGGCAGGATCTGCCGTGGAAACAGGACCACGCCCGGCAGCGGGAAGATCGGCACGAGCGCCGGCGGCGAAGCCGAAGACTCGGACACGCACGTTACCTCCGCTTCACGGACGAGCATCGCTGCCGCGGCGAGCGCCGATCGAATCCGACAACCTCAGATTATACGCTCGTCGCGGCGGGTGCGGCGCCGAGTCCTCGCAAGACCCAGTCCGCCAGCGGAATCGGCCGGCCGGCGATCCGCTGAATCTGCATCACGAGCAGCTCGAACCACTCCCGCGGAAACGCCTCGGGCCGGTCGAGCATCGGCGCCGAAATCCGCCGCAGGTCCGCCGGCGCGTCCGCGCAGCGCCGACAGATCAGGCCCCCCGCCGAGGCGCTGAAATACGCGGCTTGCCCCGATGCACGCACTCGGTCGCAGCGCACGCAGCCGCGCAGATTGGGCGCGTAACCGATTTCATGAAGCAGCGCCGCGACGAAATGCGTCAGCGCCGCAAGCCCGTCGGACGCTTCCGCCGTCGAGGCCAGCGCTTCCAGCAGGTGCCGCAGCTCGTCAAACACCGCCGGATGCGGGTCGAACGGTTCGGTGCATGCGACCACGGCCTGGCTGGCGCAAAGGGTCGCGTACAGCCGCTGTCGCGAGCGGCGCAGCCCCTGGAACCCGTCGCGCTGCACCCACTCGGTCAGCGTGCCCAGGTCGCTTTCGCCGCGCGGGGGGACGAACGACAGCTCGATTCGCTCGAGCAGATCGAGCCCCGGCACGAAGCGCGTCCGTGTGCTGCGACGAGCCCCCTTGGCGATCAGGCGCAATTGCCCGCGCTCGCGCCCCAGCGCGGTCAGAATCTGCGAGCTCTCGGAATAGTCCGTCAGCCGCAGGACAATGGCTTGATCGTGCTGAACCGCCATGAGTCGTTCACCGACGCGCCGCTCCACAACGGGTGTCCGTCGTACAATGATACTCGCGCCGCGGGCCGGGGAATCGCACCCGCCCGCGCGCGAACGGATGAGCCGCCCATGAATGAACCCACGGAAGGCGCCCTGTGCGGGCGACGCGTCGTGCTGGATACCGCGGCCGCGATGATCTACATCGGAACGCTCGAGCGCGCCGTGGCCAGCGGCTACTGGCTGTCCGACGCGGACGTGCACGACCGCAGCGACGGCCACGCCTCCAAGGAGCAGTACATCAACGAGGCCGCCCAACTGGAGCGGCAGGGCACGCGGCGGATCAACCGCCGGCGGGTCTTCGTGCAGCGCGCGGCGGTCGTCAGTCTCTCGGCGCTGGAGGACGTCGTCCCGGAGGATGATGAGCTGGCCGGCGGAGCACGCGCATGAGGCTGACATGGACGCGACAAACGCTGCGCCCGCGTCACCGCTTCGCCACCTCGCAGGGCGGGGTCGACCAGAAGCAGACGCTCGTCGTGTCGCTGGAGCACGAAGGGTTGATCGGCCGCGGCGAGGCCGCGCCGTCGAAGCTCTACGGCCAGACGCTGGAATCCTCCGAGGCGGCGTTCGAGACGGCGGCGGCGCTGCTCGGCGACGATCCCTTCGCCATCGACGAGATTGTCTCCCGATTGATCGATGCGATCGACGGGCAGCGCGCCGCGCTCTCCGCGATCGACGCGGCCCTGCACGACTGGGTCGGACGGCGCATCGGCCTGCCCGTCTGGCGACTGCTGGGGCTGCCGCGGCCGGTAGTGCGAACGACGTTCACGCTGGGCGTCGCGACGCCCGAGCAGACCCGCGCGAAGCTCGACGAGGCATTGCAGGCGGGCTTCGATGCGCTGAAGGTCAAGGTCGGCACCGGGCACGACCTCGAGACCCTGAGCTTGATCCGCGAGCGCTTCGCCGGACCGCTGCTGCTCGATGCCAACGCGGCCTGGACACCCGACGAAGCGCGCCGCGCGCTGCCGGCGCTGGCGGAGTTCGGCCCGGCGCTGATTGAGCAGCCGCTGCGGCGCGAGTTCGAGCGCGGGATGCCGGCGCTGCGCGGGCTCGTGCCGGCGCCGTTCTTCGCGGACGAAAGCTGCGAGCGCCCGCGCGACGTGCCGCGCCTGGCCGGGCTGTTCGACGGCGTGAACATCAAGCTGACCAAGTGCGGCGGAATACGCGAGGCGCTGCGCGCGATGACGCTGGCGCGGGCACTGGGCATGCGCGTCATGCTGGGCTGCTTCGTCTCCAGCAGCCTGGCGATCGCGCCGGCGCTGGCGATCGCGTCGAGCGCCGACTGGGCCGATCTGGACGGTGCGCTGCTGCTGGCCGACGATCCGTTCGAGGGTATCTCATGCAGCGCGGCGCGCCTGACGGCCAGCGATGCGCCGGGGCTCGGCGTAACGCCGCGACGGCGTAACGGCGCGTAGGCGCGGGCACGAGTTCGCTGCGACAACACGCTGCTCCAACAGTACAATGCTGTAGGAAGCAGGGGTTGCGCGCGATGAAGATTGCGACGGCAGTCAGTGACATCGTGGGGCGGGCGGAAACCGGCGCGGAGCTGGTCGCCCGGATTCAATGCGCGCTGGGCGGCGGCGCCGACCTGTGCCTGCTCTTTTGCAGCGCCGAGTATATCGACGAGCTCGACCGGATCCTGCCCGCCATTCACGACGGGTTGCAGCCGCGCGTGTTTCTCGGCAGCAGCGCCGATTCGGTCATCGCCGCCGACACCGAGTACGAAGGCCAGGCGGCGCTGACCGTCTGGGCCGCGCGCCTGCCGAACGTCAGGCTGACCAGCTTCCACCTCTCGCACGAGGACATCGAGCGGCTGCGCGAGCCCGAGGCGCTGCGCGAGCACCTTGGGCTGGAGCAGCGCGAGCGGCCGTACTTCGTGCTGCTGGGCGATCCCTACACGCTCGGCCCGCGCATGCTGGAGTTCCTCGATCAGCTCGAAGGCGCCTATCCCGGTCGACCGGCCCTCGGCGGGCTGGCGTCCAGCGGACAGCGCCCCGGTGAGAACGCCATCGTCTTCGACGGACATCTCCTGCGACACGGGCTCGCCGGCGTGGCGCTCACCGGCGACGTGCACATCGACACGGTCGTCTCGCAGGGCTGCCGGCCGATCGGGCGCCATTACGTCGTCACCCGCGCCGAGCAGAACGTCATCTACCAGCTTGGCGGCAAACCGACCATGGACGTGGTCAGCGCCATGCTCAAGGAGTGTCCGGAGAAGGACCTCTCGCTGGCGCGCACCGGGGGTCTGCTGCTCGGCCGCGTGATCAACGAGTACCAGCCCAGCTTCGCGCGCGGCGATTTTCTGATTCGCAACCCGATCGGGTTTGATCCGAACACGAAGGCGCTGGCGGTCAACGATTTCGTCCGCACCGGGCAGACGGTGCAGTTTCACGTGCGCGACGGAGACGCCGCCACGGAGGACCTGCGCTCGCTGCTGGGGGACACGTCCCCGATTCCTGCCGCCGGCGCGCTGTTGTTCAGTTGCAACGGCCGGGGCACGCGCCTGTTCTCCGACGAGTCGCACGACGCGCGCGCGGTCCACGAAGCCTGGAACGTCCCGCTGGCGGGTTTCTTCTGCGCGGGCGAAATCGGCCCGGTCGGCAACCGCAACTTTCTGCACGGCCACACGGCGAGCGTCGGGCTGTTCCGCCCCTCGATCGACCCATCCTCATGAATGCCCGGCGGCCCGATTCGCCCCTGAACGGATTCCCCCGCCAGCGGCGACTGACCCGCAAGGCGGAATTCGAGCTTGTGCTTCGGCAGGGTGTGCGCTGCGCCGCGGGGCCGCTCGTGCTATGGGCGCACCCTAATGCGCTAGGGATCACGCGGCTTGGGCTGATCGTTGCGCGCCGGCATGGCGGCGCCGTGCAGCGCAACCGGCTCAAGCGCGTCCTGCGCGAGGCGTTTCGACTGGGCTGGCGCGAACTGCCCCAGGGCTGGGACCTGGTCTGCTCGCCGCATCCGGGCGTGACGTTTACGCGCGCCGGCGCGATAGAATGCCTGCGGCAACTGGGCGGGCGCGCCGCCCGGCGTTGGAGGCACCGCACGCTCGGCGCCGTAGCGCCCCCCGAACCGGACAGCGGACCGCAGCCATGAGCGACGTTCGTCCGATTCTGATCCTCACCGCCTCCGCCGGGGCGGGTCACACGGTTGCCGCGTGGGCGCTGCATGAGGCGTTCGGGCGCCTGGCTCCCCAGTTGCCCGTCGAGGTGCACGACGTTCTCCAGAGCACCAATGTCTTCTTCCGCACGCTTTACGCGCAGGGGTACCTCGGGCTGGTCAATCACGCCCCAAACGCCATGGGCTGGCTCTACGAAGCCACCGACCGCGGCAACGGGCAGATTCGGGCCGGGCTGCGCGCGCGGTTTCAGGACCTGAACATGGGCCGGGCCGTGCGGCACGTGCTGCGCCGCGATCCGCGCCTGATCGTGAATACGCACTTCCTTCCGGCCGAGACGATCGCGCGCCAGCGGCGCCGGGGCCGGCTGTCCGTCCCGCAGGTCACCGTCACGACCGATTTCGACACGCACCGCCTGTGGGTGCAGCCGCCGACGGAGCGCTACTACACCGCGACGGAGGAAGGCAAGGCGTACCTGGGAACCTGGGGCGTCCCCGTCGAGGACATCCGCGTCACGGGCATCCCGATTCGCGCCGCGTTTCGCCAGGAGATGGCCCGGAACGCGGCTTGCCAGGCCTGCGGCCTGGAAGGGGAGGGTCCCGTCGTCCTGCTGCTTTGCGGTGGCTTCGGCGTCGGGCCCGCAGCGCTGTACCTGCGCGAGCTGCTGACGCTGCCGCCTGACGTGCAGCCGGTCGTGATTTGCGGCCGCAACGAGCCGCTCTGCCAGCGGCTGGAAGCCCTCGCCGCTCATTCCGGCCGCGCGGCCCGCGTGATCGGATTCACGGACCGCATGCACGAGTGGATGCGGGCGGCGGACCTGGTCGTTACGAAGCCCGGCGGGCTGACGGCTTCGGAAGCGCTGGCCTGCCGGCTGCCGCTGGTCGTCGTCAATCCGATTCCGGGTCAGGAAACGCGCAACAGCGATTTTCTGCTCGAGAAAGGGGCTGCGATCAAGGTCAATAACCCCCGCATGCTGGCCCATCGCGTCCGCGACCTGCTCGATCAGCCGCAGCGGTGCCGGCAACTCAGCGAAGCCGCCCAGCGGCTGGCCCGGCCCGCCGCCGCCGCCGCGATCGTCGGGGATATCCTGTCGCTGCCTTGCATGATCGCGCGGCGGAGCTGACCGCCGGCCGGACGAGCCCCTGCCATTGGGTATACTCCCGCGGGTTAGCGACTCGTCTGGGGGACTGCTATGCGTTGTCTCATCGCCATACCGGTTTTCAATGAAGAGCAGTACCTTCCCAGCGTCCTGCGGGCGGTGCGCGCGTTTCATCACGACGTGCTGGTCGTCAACGACGGGTCTACGGACGGTACCGCCAAGGCGCTGAGCCCGATCCGCGGGATTCAAGTGATCACGCACCCGGAGAATCGCGGCTACGGCCAGAGCCTGATCGACGCGTTTCGCTTCGCCGCCAAGCGGCGCTACGACTGGGTGCTGTCGATCGACTGTGACGAGCAGCACGAGCCGGCGCACATCCCGGCCTTCCTGGCCGAGGCCCGCCGCGACGACGCCGACATCATCAGCGGCTCGCGCTATCTGCGCGGCTCCGATTCCGACGATCCGCCGCCGGAAGATCGTCGACGGATCAACCACACGGTCAACGCGCTGCTGGATCAACTGCTGCGGCTCAGGCTGACGGACTCGTTCTGCGGCTTCAAGGCCCATCGCGTGGCAGCGCTTCAGCGTTTGCGTCTGGATGAGCCGGGTTACGCCTTCCCGCTTCAGTTCTGGGTGCAGTGCGTGCGGGCCGGGCTGCGCGTTCGCGAAATCCCCGTTCCGCGCATTTACCGCGATCGCAACCGGCTCTTCGGCGGAACACTGGACGATCCCTCGTCGCGTCTGGGACACTACCTCGAGGTGCTGGTGCGCGAGCTGCGGCGGGAGTCGAGCGCCTCCGCTCCGGAGTGTGACGCATCCGTGCAGCGCTGTTCGCAGAGCGAATGATCCGCTACGAGAGACTGGTTGCGCCGCGCGAGCGATTCGGGCTCCTGATCGAGCCGGGGCCTCGCGCGATCGTGCAATCGCTTGAGGAGGCTGCTCGATCGCGCGCCGGCGACGCGGAGCTTCTCAACCGGACTCTTGCCGGGCCGCGGGCTGCCCTGCGCGCCCGCCTGGGGCTGAGCGGAGTCGTCGTCGCCAGCGGGCATCAGGCCGAGTTTTTCCACGCCGGCGTGCTGGCGAAGAACCTGGCCGTCGACGCGATCGCACGGCGTGCGGCGGGACAGAGCGTGTTTGTCTCCGTCGACAGCGACTTGCCGCGCACGAGCGGGCTGCGGGTTCCCGCATGGTCGGCCGCGAACGAACACGACGCGGGTGCGGCGGTCGGTGAGGCCCGAGGATTCGAGGTGCCGATTCCAGGTTGTCGCATCGACCTGCCGACGGAAGGGCAGCCGCCGCGGCCGCGCAGCGAATGGTTGGATTTTTTCCGCGCGGTTGAGCAGGCGCGGGTCCATGCACGCGAGTCTGCGCTTCCGCTCATCGTCGAGGCGATTCGGCTGTATCGCGGTGAGTCCATCGCTTACCGCGACGTCTGCGAGCTGGCACGCCGCGCGGTCGAGCAGCAGCTCGGCGTGCCTCCGGAGCGCGAACTGCGAATCTCGGCGCTCGGCGCCACCACCGAGTTTCGGGCGTTCGCGGCGCACATCGCGTTGCGGGCACGCGAGTTCGCCGGCGCGTACAACGAGGCGCAGCGCGAATACCGCCGTGCGCACCGCGTCCGCAACGCGCAGCATCCGGCGCCGCCGCTGGCGATCGTCGACGAGCGCGTCGAGGTTCCGTTCTGGGTGGTTCGCCTCGGCGAGCCGCGCCGTCGGATGTGGGTGCGACCGGACGGCGACCGTCTGCACTTCTTCGCCGGTGAGCAGGCGATTTCGGCAGCCGACCCGCGCGCCCTGGCGGATTACGCCGCGCACGGACGGCCCTGGACGCTGGAGCAGGACGGCTGGCACGTCCGCCCGCGCGCCCTGGCGCTCACCGCCTTTGTTCGCCTGTTTGTCGCGGACCTGTTCATTCACGGCATCGGCGGCGCCAAGTACGACGAGATGATGGAGCGCTTCGTCGAGCGATTCTTCGGCGTGCGGCCGGCGCCGGCGTGCTGCGTCAGCGCTACGCTCTACCCGCGCGTGCCGGTCGAGCTGCTGAGCCCGAACGACGTGCGAAACGCCCGCGCCGCGGCGCGCGACGCACGCCATAATCCGCAACGGCACGCTGCCGGCCTGCCGGCCGAGCTGCTGGGCGAGCGCACCCGCTGGATTGACGAATGCGTCCGGCTGCGGCGCAAGGATCGCCTGAACCGCGCCGCGCGGGCCGAGGCGCGCCGCCGCATTCGGGCCGCCAACGCGGCGCTCCTGGCGAGCGTTCCGCTGGTCGAACGCCTCGAAGCGCGTGCTGCGGCAGTCGCGGAGCGGTGGGAGACGACAGCCGTGGCACGCGACCGTGAGCTGTTCTTCGGTTTGCACGCCCTGTCCGATCTCGCGAAACTGAACGAACTCGTGCGCGGGGCGTTCGTACGACCGGAGTGAAACCCACTCGTTCGGCCGTCTCCGGTCGATTGGCCGGTGTGCAGCGCCGTTTCCCTCGTTGCGGGTGAGCGTGGACTCACCTCGGAGTCCGGCTGGTGAGCTCGCTCAATCCGACCCCGCGATCGCGCCGGCTGCTGCTGATTCTCGCCGCGCTGCTGGTGGTCTATGTCGTCTGGGGATCGACGTACCTGGCGATCCGCTTCGCCGTCGAAACCCTGCCTCCCTTCCTGATGGCGGGTTCGCGGTTCCTGCTTTCAGGGCTGATTCTGCTCGTTCTGGCCGGCGGCGAGGCGCGCCGCGCCGCGACCTGGAAGCAGTTTCGCGGCGCCGGCATCAGCGGCTGCCTGATGCTCGTCGGCGGAAACGGGCTGGTCTGCTGGGCCGAGCAATACGTACCGTCCGGGACCGCCGCGCTGCTCATTTCGACCACTCCGATCTGGTTCGCGCTGCTGGACTGGCTGATCTTCCGCGGCCCGCGGCCAGGCGCTCTGGTCGTGCTCGGGATCGCGGTGGGTACGGCGGGAGTCTACGTGCTGCTCGGACCGACGAATGCCGCCGATGGGCAGCAGGTCCCCGTCGGGGGCGCGGCGGCGCTGCTGGCGGCCTGTGCGTTCTGGGCGTTCGGTTCGCTCTACTCGCGCGGCGCGGAATTGCCGCCGTCAGTCTTCCTGTCGACCGCGATGCAGATGCTGGCGGCGTCGGTGCTGTTTCTGGCGCTGGCGAGCGTCGCCGGCGAGTGGTCGCGACTCAGCCTGGCACAGGCGGCCTTGCGCTCGTGGCTCTCGCTGGCCTACCTGATCACGTTTGGCTCGATTCTGGCCTTCACGTGCTACGGCTGGCTGCTTCGCAATGCATCGCCCGCGCTGGTTTCGACCTACGCCTACGTCAACCCGCTCGTCGCCGTCGTCCTCGGCGGCGTGCTGGGCGGCGAGGCGCTGACGACCGGCGTGATGCTCGGAGCCGCCATCATCATCGCGTCCGTCATGATCATCACGCTGGCGTCGCGGAAGCGGCAGGGGAAGCGTGCCGCCGAGCCGGCCGCGGCTTCCGAGATCGCCGCGACCGACGCTTGAACCCGGCCGACCGTCCGTTCGCCGATTGGGGTTTCCACCCGCGACTGCATACCATTCGCTCGCAGTCCATGCAGGAGCGATGATGGCAACCCGATTGCGCGATTCCGGCGGCGCCCCGCGCATTCACGTGGGCACGTGGGCCAATCCCCTCGACAAGGACCTGCCGCGTTTCGGCGCTGCAAGCCTCGACGAGTATCTCCATCGAATCGCCGCTGCGCTCCCGTCTCCATTCCGTCTTACCTGCTCGCGCAGCGTCTTGCGCACGACGGAGCGTCCCGAGCGCGGCGGCCGGGACGACGACGATGAGCGCGTGCGCGATCTGGCGGAGGCGCTTGACGATCCGCGCACGCGCGCGGTCGTAGCGCTGTCGGGCGGCGGATGGATGTCGCGGCTGCTGCCCAGGCTCGACCTGAGCGTTCTGCGTCGTCGTCGTCGGCCGGTCTGGGTGCTGGGCTTCAGCGAACTCACCGGGCTCGTGAACACCGTGGCTTCGGCGCCGGGACGCGGGCGCGGCCTCTACTGGCTGTGCCCGAACTACCTGGCCTGGAAAGTGGCGCCGCGGCGGGCGGCGATGGAGTCGTTCGATCGCTTCTGGCGCGGGTTGCCCGCGCTGCTGGACCGACTCGACGGCGGCCCAGGCGACCCGCTGGCGGAAAAGCCGCTGGTTGAGCCCGTTCTGTCAGCGACGCGGGTCCAGGGAAGCGTGCGACCGGGCACGGTGCGAATCGTCGGCGGCTGCCTGAGCGTGCTCGCGGCGCTGTCCGCGGCACCCTGGTGGCGGCGGCGGCTGCGGCCCGACGCCTGGCTGTTGCTCGAAGACCTGAACGAGCCGGCCTACCGCAATGATCGGCACCTGGCGGCCATAACACACGCCGGCTGGCTGAAACGCGTCGGAGGAATCCTGCTCGGCGATTTTCATACCGCGGGACAGGCGCAGACGGGCGAGGTGCTCCACCTGCTCAGGTTCCACTTGCGCGCCGCGGGGCGCGAGCGCCTGCCCGTGCTGCTGACGAAGCAGGTCGGGCACGTCTGGCCGATGACTCCCCTGCCGATCGGTGCGCCGCTGGCGTTGAGTGTGCGCGGGCGGGAAGTGACGATCTGCCCGCGCGGCTGGCGTTGATCGCGCCGCGCCACGCGAACTTCTGGAGGGACCGCAAGCGGGGCGCCCTACTGCTGGGTTACGCCGTCGTCGCTGGCGGCGTTCGCGGGCGGCTCGGAGGCGACGGCATCCTTGGCGGCGCCCTCCCCGGCGGGGCTCGCCTCGACGACCGCCGGAGCGTCGCCGGCCGGCGCGCTGGCCGGGGCAGCCACCGCCGGCGTCTGCGCCGCGAGCGCTACGCTCTTGCGTGCTGCGGCGGCAGCGGCTTCAACGTAGTCCTGCTGGGCGCTGCTGCCCGGCGCGGGAAGCTTGGCCAGCAGGCGCGCATCAGCGCTCATCAGAATCTGATCGCCGGCCGAGACGCCGTCGCTGACCTGGACCAGGGTTTCGTTGGCCTGTCCGAGCTTCACCTCGACCAGCTCCGCGCCGGTCAGACCCTGGCGAAACACGAAGCTGCGCGACCCGCGCGTGTAGACGCACTGCACGGGCACGGCCAGCGCGTCGGGAATCGTCTCGACCAGCACCTTGATCTCCGCCGAATCGCCGGGCGACAGCGGCGCGTTGGTCTGGTCGAGCAGGATCTCGGTCGCGTGCTCCTTGAGCTCGGGGTTGAGCCAGCTATTGGCCGAGTCGGCGAACTTGGTGATCTTCGAGATCGTGCCGCTGAACGTCTGCCCGGGCACGGCCGGCACCTTGACCAGGCAGGGCATGCCCTCGCGGACCTTATGCCGGTCGGCCTCGTGGATGCGGGTCGAGACCATCATCTGGCTGGTGTCGGGCAGCACCAGCAGCGACTGACCCTCCATCACGCGCGAGCCGACCTTGAGCGGCTCCTCGTTGAAGCGCCAGCCCCCGCCTTCCTGCGGGTACTGCACAATGCCGTCGACCGGCGCGACGATCCGCGTACGGGCGAGCTGCTCCTTCATGCGCGCCAGGCGCGTCTCGTTGATCTTGCGCACGCTGTCGCTCTGCTCGACCTTGGCGACGGCCTGCTTCTCGCGCGATTCGGCCCGCTTGCGCACGCGCTCGAGCTCCTCGCGGGCGCGGTCGACGTCGGAGCTCTTCTGCATCTCGTTCTTGGGCTGCTCGTACTCCAGCAGGGTCGAGTAAGCCAGCTCGTAGTTCTCCAGCGTCAGCTTCGAGCGCGTCACCTCGAGCTCAAGCTGCTCGATCTTCGAGCGCGTCACGAATTCCTTCTCCAGCAGCCGCTCGTTCTTCTCAAGCTGGTCCTTCTTCTGCTCCAGCTCGAGCTTGGTCTGCTCGATCTGAATCTCGACCCCCTTCAGCCGCTGCGGAAAATCGCCCTCCATGTACTTGCGGAATTCCAGCACGGCGATTTCCAGGTCGATCGTCGCCTTGCGCACGTCGCTGGTGTTCTGATTCCGCTGAATGTCGAGCTCTTCACGCGCCGCCTGAAGCTCGGTCTCGATCCGTCGAAGATCGATCTCCTCACGCTCGATCTTCTCAACCAGCGCGTCCGACGCCAGTTGCACCAGCAGGTCGCCTTTGGCCACGCGCGTGCTCTCGGCGACGATAAAGAGAATCGTGCTCTGCCCCTCCACCTCGCACTTGATGACCGTGGAATTGCACGGCTTGAGCTCGCCGTCCTCGGTCAGCGTGATCGCGAGATTCGCCGGCTTCACGACGTGGAAGCGGCCGGCGGCCGCGCCGCCGGTCGAGCCCAGTCCGAACCAGCCGAACTGTCCGGGCGCCCACGCGGAGAGCCCCATCAGCACCACCAAGGCGCCCGCGGCCCAGATCCGCGCCGACCCCGGCTTCCGCTTGTGCGGCTTCACCCGGGCGGCGGCGTACTCGTATCCGACCGCCTGTTCCGCGGAACCGGCAGCTTCGGGGATGGTCGCCATGATGGACCTCGAATTTCGGGCTGGGTCGCCTCTCCGCCGCCGCTTCCTTGCGGCCGGCGGGATGCGCCGTACTGCGCGGATGGAGTTCCGACCCATAAGTGTAGACGATGCGGACGGACCCGGCGACTCCAAATCCGCGCCCGAACCCGGCTCATTCCACCAGCCAGGAGCGCAGCCCGTCCAGATTCCGGATCAGCCAGTGCACCTTGCGGCGAATCGTCTGCATGACCCCAAAGCCCGGCATGTGGCCGAACGATCCCGTGGCCGCGATCGGCACCGCCGATTCGCCAACCAGCGATTCAATCATGAGTTGCGGAATCGCCTGCCGCTCTTCCGCCGGCAGCCGGATGCGCGCCGCGTAGCCGCGGTAAAAACGCCGCATGCGCGTCATATCAAAGTACTCCGGCCACTGCTCCGGCGCATCCGGGTTCCAGATGATCGAGAATTGCAGCAGGCCGTTGGCCAGATCCAGCGCCAGCGGGCTGAGCCGGGCGGATTCCAGGTCGATCACGGCGGCGACCTGCGAATCGCGGAAGAGCAGGTTGCCGGGGTGCCAGTCGCCGTGCACCGTGTGAACCGCCCAATCCGCGAAGCCGGCATTGCGGACGGCCTCGGCGGCCTGGTCGTACCGCTCGCGCAGCTCCTGAACGATCGAGAGCAGCTCGGCCTCGTGGCCGACGACCGAGTCGTGCGGCGCGACGGCGCCCGGAATCGCGAGCAGCCCGTCTCGAATCGAGTCGTTGTCATGATACGACGGCCGCTGCGCGATCGGCTCGGCCGGGTAGCCCATCAGCGCACGGTGCAGCCGCGCCAGCATCAGGCCAGCGGACGACGTCTGCTCCAGCGTGCCGGCGTAGCGGTCGCCCTGAGCGTACTCGTAGATTTCGTAGGTGTGCCCGTGCAGCCGCAGCACGCTGCGATCGCCTGCGTGCGTCCGAGCCAGCGAAGGCGTCGGAATCCCGCGTCGGCGAAGGTGCTCGAGCAGCCGATGCGCGAACGCGTGCCGCTGGGGGTCGTCATGACCGGCGGCGGGACGCTTCAGAACGTAGCGCCCGGACGTGGTTTCGACGATCACCTTGGCGGAGCGGCGCGAGCCGCGCGGGAATTCCCGGGCGCTGGCGACCGGGCCAAGGTCAAAGTGCTCCAGCACTTCGCGCAGCTCCTCAGCCGAGATGCGTTCTCGCTGCGGCTTCATGCGGATGCCTCGGCTGGCGGCCCGGCGGTTGCCGACGGCGGAATTCCAACCCATGATATCATCGCCAGGACCCCAGCGGCGCGCGGCGCCCGAATCCGGCAACGCGGGGATGCCCATGCAGTTTCAGAATCGCACCAGCCTCGACAGCGCCCGGCTGCATCGCCTGCTCGTCGATCACACGGCCCCGTTTCGCCACGATCGGCTGGTCGTCTGCGTGCGGAACAGCCGGGGCGCGCCGTTTTCTGGGGTCTGCTACTACCGCGAAGCGCGCATCCTGATCAACCTGGGGCGCGACAACGCGTATCCGTATTCACTGAGCACGCACCTGGCCAAGGCGCGCTCGCGCCGCTGGGGCTGGAGCCGCGAGCTGTTTCGGCTGGCGGTCGCGGACGCGTTCCAGTTGGTGCTGTTCGTCTACCTGCACGAGCTGTATCACTACCTGATCGCCGCCGCGGGCCGCACGCCGCGCCGCCGCGAGGCGATGTGCGACCGTTTTGCCACCCGCCGGCTGGTGGATGCGTTCGGCTGCGAGGTGACGGACGTCTCGGGGCGCTCGGTGGACCGCAGCCTGTGGGATTTTCAGGAGCTGGAGTCCTTCGTCGGTGCGGCGCCGCGCGAGCGGCTGGCAGCGGCGGGCCGGCGTCCGATCCCGGTGCGGATCGCAGGGCTCGAATGAGCCCCGGCGCCCAGGCCTGCACGGAATCGGACGTAGCCGCCGGGGCCGTCGCAAGCCGCACAGCCGACCGGGGTTGGGGGCTTGGCAAGCGCTGCATGGGCGAGTAGGATTCGGCCGCGCGTGGACCGATGACGATCCGACGCATCGCGCGTGTGGAATGCAGGCTGAGGGCGGCGCCGTGACGCCGCTTTGGGGGCACGATGCTCGCGCAAGGCGAATGCAAGGTTTCGCCGGAGTAACGGTCCAGTCGTCGGAAGGCCGGAAACCCGGCTCGGTATCCCCCCTAGGGAGGTATGGCCAGTGCCAGAAGTCGCGGAAGTCCAGTCCAAGGTAGTCAAGATCGTCGCCGAACAGATGGGTGTCCCGGAAGCGGAGATTCGGCGCGAGACCTCGTTTGTCCAGGACCTCAACGCGGACTCGCTCGACACCGTCGAACTCGTCATGGAGTTCGAGGAACAGTTCGAGCTGAGCATTCCCGACGAGGAGGCCGAGAAGATCCAGACCGTCGGCCAGGCCATCGACTACATCACCGCCCATCTGAACAGCAAGTAGGTCGGACGCGCGGTCCGCACGCGAGTGGATCGAATGCCGCAACGTCGTGTCGTCGTAACCGGTTATGGTGCCGTCACTCCCCTCGGCCTCGGCGTGCCTGCGCTGTGGGACGGGCTCGTCGCCGGCAACACCGGAATCCACCTCGTCCGGCGATTCGATGTCAGCCCGTTTGACATCAAGTTCGGCGGCGAGTGTCGCGAGTTCGCCCCGGAACGCATGCTCGATCACCGCCAGAACAAGCGCATGGACCGCTTTGCGCAGATCGCTTACGTCGCGGCGCGCGAGGCCGTCCAGGTCGCCGGAATCTCGACCGAAAAGATTGATCCGACGCGCATCGGCGTGATCGTCGGCACGGGCATCGGCGGCATTCACGAGCTCGAGGAGCAGCACCGCCGGCTGATGGAGAAGGGTCCGGAGCGCGTCTCGGCGTTCACCATTCCCAAGCTGATGGCCAACGCCGTCTCCGGCCACATTTCGATCGAGTTCGGCTTTCAGGGCATCAACACCACGGTCGCAACCGCCTGCGCCTCGGCCGGCAACGCGATGGGCGACGGGTTCAACGCGATTCGCGCCGGCAACGCGGACATCATCGTCAGCGGCGGCAGCGAGACGGCGCTGTCCCCGCTCGGGCTGGCGGCGTTCGCCGCGATGAAGGCGCTCAGCAAGCGCAACGACGAGCCCGAGCGTGCCTCGCGCCCGTTCGACAAGGATCGCGACGGCTTCGTGCTCAGCGAGGGCGCCGGCATCATCATCCTCGAGGACCTCGAGCACGCCAAGAAGCGCGGCGCGAGGATCCTGTGCGAAGTCATCGGCTTCGGCGCGACGGCCGACGCGAGCGACATGGTGCAGCCCGACCCGGTTGGCGCCGGCGCCGGCCGCGCGATGGTGCTGGCGCTCAAGGACGCCGGCATCAACCCCGAGCAGGTCAACTACATCAACGCGCACGGCACCAGCACGCCGCTGGGCGACGTCGCCGAGACCCAGGCGGTCAAGTCGGTGTTCGGCGCTGCGGCCCGCAAGCTCGCCGTCAGCAGCACCAAGGGTGCCATCGGTCACACGCTTGGCGCCAGCGGCGGAATCGAAGCGATCGTCTGCATCCAGGCGATCCGCAACAACGTCATGCCGCCCACGATCAACCTCGACGAGCCCGATCCGCAGTGCGACCTCGACTACGTGCCCAACCACGCCCGCGACGCCAGGGTCGATATCGCGATGAACAACTCGTTCGGCTTCGGCGGGCACAACGCCTGCATGCTCTTCAAGCGTTTTTCCTGATTCGCGGGCCAGCCCGGCACGACGGATGGCGGCGCCGGGCTTCGACCGGCGCCGGCTTCAAGCGCGGCCCACGCTACGGCCCAACCGCGTCGACGACGAATTCGCTGACGACGACCGGCGTGCGTCCGACCACGTCGAGCGGATTGCCGAGCAGCTCGTCCTCGTCGTACCAGTCGATGCCGTAGGTTGTGACGCGAAGCTGCTGCGTCTGCGCATCGATCTCGAATTCGCTCCAGCCAAACGTGTTCAGTGAGACCCACTTGCCCTGAAGCAGGGTGGCCGGGAGTCCCGACCCGTCCAGTCCGATCGGGTCATAACTCCACACGGAAAGCAGGACGTCGATCACACGAATCAGCAGTTCGTCCTGTCCAGCTCGATCCAGGTGGTAGTAGATGTCCTGCAAGACGCCGCCCAGGTTCGGGAGCACCTCGGCGAACAGGTCGATGACCACCGGGCCGAACGGCGGCGCGTAGGCCACCGAGCCCGTGCTGATCTCCCAGGAGTCCAGCGCGATGTTCTCGCCCTGCGGTTCGAGCTGGTAGCTGAGGTTGTTGACGATGGTGCAGTGAATGTCCGCTGCGATGAACACCACGTTGCGGAGGTCGTGCTCGTCGATGAACTGAAGCAGCCGCGTGCGCTCCCAGGCGTAGCCTTCGTAGCGGTCCTCGCCCAGAATCGGGCCGAGGTTCTGGATCGGCTCCGGAATCAGGATGAACTTCCAGGTGATGCCGGCGGCATCGGCGTCGAGCAGCGCGTTCTGGACGTCCTGAAGCTGCGCCTCGCCCAGCATCGTGCGGCCGGGCTCAAATGCATCCTGGAACCACTGGTCCGCCCCGATCTCGAAGACATCGGCGATCTCCTCGTCGCGGAAGGAGCGCGCGTCGGAGAGGATCATCGCGGCGTCGTCGCCGAAGCTGCGCTCGCGATAGAGCTTGCGCTTGAAGGCGGTCCGCGGGTCGGCGGTGTCGCCGTAGAACTCGTCCCGGATCGGCTGATAGTCGTGGAAGGCCTGCAAGCCGCGGGCGAACAGGTCCGTTTCGTTGATGTAGTCGCCGGGATAGTCCTTGAAGCGCGGGTCGCTGGCCGGCGGGGCCCCGCCCGCGAAGTCATTGGTCACCTCGTGATCGTCGATCATCGAGAACCACGGGGTGCTGGCGCGCACGTCGGCGTTGGAGGCCTGCCCGAAACGCTCCGCGTACGTCTCCTCGTGCTTGAGTCGGAATTCCTCGAGCGTCTCGCACTGGTCCTTCGGCACCGCGGGCGACGCGACGTCGGCGTAGATGGTGTCGCCGAGCGCGACGTAGAAGTCGAGCTCGCGGCCGGGGACGTTCGCAATCGCCGGATACGGGCTCAACTCGCCGCGCCAGTCGCCGGTGACCGCGAAGCGTAGTCCGTGCGGCTGGCCCGCGGCGGCGGCGCTGCGGAACGTGCCGATGCGCGAAACGCCGGCCGCGTCGGTGGCGCGGAAGTAGTAGCGCGTGCCGGCGGCAGGCAGCGGCACCTCCAGCTTCGCCGGCACGAGCGCGTCGCTCACCGATACGCCGAAGGTCGCAAAGACCTCCGCGGAATTCTCATCGAAGCTGAGCTCGAACGTGACGATGCCCGGAACGGTGGCCTGGGCCCAGAGCACCACGCCATCGCTCGTGACGTCGCCGCTGGCGATCGACAGGTTCGGCTCGCCGGCGCCGTAGAGCACGAACAGGCGCGGCCGCTGGGATTCGTCCGCGGCGCTGCTGCTCCAGAAGTCCCAGCCGTCCGGCCCGCTCGGAAGGAGGCCCCAACCGTAGTTGCTCGCGCCCTGGGCCCAGGCCTGCACGCTGTCGGTGACGTCCAGCTCGACGACGCCGGCGCCGATCGCGCCGGTGATCAGGTCCGGCTGTACCTCGGCTTCGACGCCGTCGGCCTGAATACCATTGCCGAGCGAATTCCATGTCGCGTCCGCAGACCAATCGACGAGCATACGGTGCAGGGCGGCGCCTTCGCCGGGGCGGCTGGTCGTCAGCCGCAGCAGCGCCTGGTAGACGGTCGCGCCGGGCGGGACCTGCCCCGCGCCGCCACCAATCAAGTCGTCAAACCTGAGCAGCACCGCCGTCGGACCGCCGCGCAGCGCCGGGTCCTGCGCGTCAGCTCGCAGCCGGTCGGCAGGCACGCGGCCGTCGGCCTGCAAGTCGGCGTAGTCGGAATCGGGTCGATAGGCCGAGATCATCGCATTGGCTGCGAGCGAGAAATCGGCGATCGGGCCGGCGGCGCTCACAGCGGGCCACGCGGCCAGAAAACACCCCGACAGAATCAGCGACGTGCACAGCGTTGCCATGATGATCAGCCCTCCGGTTGGCCCGAGCGCCGACAGCCGCCGGCGGATTCGAGCGCCCGACCATTGTTGCGCGGCGTGCCTGCGATGCGTATGCATTCTGCGTGTCTTTCGTGAAGTCGGGCGCTGCTTGAGCTGTAGCGAGCGCGAACCAAACCGCGCCGGTCCACCGCACCGGACGTTGCCTGCCTGGCCGGCGACCCGGGTCAGTCCGGCTTCGCCGGCGCCACCTCGAACTCGGTGAGGACTTCCGGCTGCCGCGTGAGCACGTCGATCGGCGTCCGCCGCAACGTCTCCTCATCGTACCAGTCGATGCCCCAGACGCGCACGCGCAGCCGCCGGGTGGCGGCGTCCATTTCGAACTCCGTCCAACCGTAGGCGTGCAGCGAGACCCACTCACCGGAGATGCGCCGGGCCGAAAGCGGGGAGTGATCCAGACCGAGCGGGTCGAAGCGCCAGAGAATGAAGGCCTGATCGATCAGCCAGCGCAGCAGCGTGTCGTGGCCGCGGCGATCCCGGAGGTGGTAGACTTTCTCGAGCACCTTTCCCCAGAAGCGCTCATGCCGGCGCACCTCCCGGACGGCCTCCGGACCGAACGGCGGGGCGAAAGCGATCGGGCCGGTCGTGATCTCCCAGGCCGCGACTTTGTGCTGACGTCCCTCCGGGCGGGTTCGGTACGTCAGATTGTTCACCAGCGTTCCGTGCACGTCGGCCGCAATGAACACCACGTTCTCGATGCGCTCGCGCTCGATGAACCGCAGCAGCGCCGTGCGCTCCGCGGCGTAGCCTTCGTAGCGATCCTCGCCACTGACCGGCGTCAGGTTCTGGATCGGCTCGGGGATGCAGACGAATTTCCACGTCACCCCGGCGCGCTGCGCCTCGGTCAGCCCGGCTTGGAGCTGCTGGAGCTGGGTCGCGCCGAGCAGCGTGCGCCCCGGCGTGAACGCCCGCTTGAACCAGCGTTCGTGCTCGATCTCGAAGACGTTCGGAATGGGCGCATCGCGAAAGGAACGCGCATCCAGCAGGAACAACGCCGCGTCGTCGCCGAAGCGGCGCTCGCGGAAGAGCCGCCGCCGGCCGGCGAAGCGCGCTTCCGATTCTGGGGCGTAGAACTCGTCGCGCAGCGGGTGGTATTCCTGAAATGCGCGCAGGCCGGCCTCGAACCGCCGCGTCCGATTGACCGACGGGCGCGACCCGTTCGTGAAGCGCGGGTCCGATTCCGTCGCCGCGGCACCGGCGAAGTTGTCCACGACCTCGTGGTCGTCGATCGTCGCGAAGAGGGCGGTCGAAGCGCGCAGCGCCGAGGCGTACGAGAGCCCGTAGCTCGGCTGGAGAATCTCGGCGTGTTTTCCGCGAAACTCGTCGAGGCTGCGCGCCGGACCCTCGAATTCAGGTTGCGAAGCGTCGTCCGCGAGAATCGTGTCACCCAGCAGCACGAAGAAGTCGAGCCCGCGCTGCGGCACGTTCGACAGCGACGGAAACGGCCGCAGTCGGCCGTCCACGTCACCGCTGGCCCCGAAACGCAGCCCGCGCCGCGCGCCCGAGGCAGCGGGGGTGCGGAACTGGCCGACCGCCACCGCCCCGGCGACGTCGGTCGCGCGGTAGTAATAGTCCCGGCCGGGCTGCAAGCCGGACAGCTCGCACTTCACCGGTACCGGTGCAGCTTCCTGCTCGCAGGTTCTTGTCAGACGCACCGTCGCGAAGTCGTCGTCGTCGCTCAGCTCGAACCGCACCGCGCCTGGCTGCGTCGGCAGCGCCCAGAGGACGACGCCGCTCGCGGTCACGTCCCCGGCGCCGATGGCGAGCCGCGGCGCGGGCACACTGGACAGTACGAGCAGCTCCGGCCGAAGCGATTCATCTTCCGCGTCCGGGCCGAAGAGTTCCCAGCGTTCGCCGTCGCTTGCGAACAATGCCCAGCCGTGATTGGGCACTCCCGCCAACCACGCGCGCACGCTCTCCGTCACGTCGAATTCGAGGACATCGCGCCTGGACTTCCCGCGGCGGGTCGCCGGGATCGTCGCACCGCCGCTCGAGCCCACGCGCCCGACTTCGCCGACCCGGTTCCACGTCGCCGATGGGTCCCAGTCTTCTCGCAGCGGGTAGAGCGCCGCCGCGCGTGCGTGCCCACGCGTGTGCAGGTGCAGCAGGGCCTGGTGAACCTCAAGCGGCGAATCGCTGCCGGCGGCGGTGCGGGCCGGCCGAACGTCAAAGCGGATCAGGGCAACGGCGCCGGATTGTCCCTTGTAACGGTCACGGCCGACCACGCGCAAGCGCCCCGGCGTAGCTCGTCCGCGCCGAAGCAGCTCGTCGCGCGCGAGTTCCGGATCGGCGGCGCGCAACTCCGTCGCAATCGCATGTCGATAGACCTGGACTGGGCCGACAGTTCGAGTGAAGGGCGCATGCCGGCGCGGCGCGGCACAGCCCGAAAGCAGCGCCAGCGCGAGAAGCGCCGCGCATAGCGGGATCACGGTTGGCGGAAAGCGTCGGCGGGCGCGCGTTTCGGGCATGGGCAATCAGAGCGACACGCGCTCGCCGCGCTGGGCAGGTGTGACCGTGGAGAATCCGCTCTCGCGCAGCCGCGCGGTCAGCACCGACGACTGCTCTTCCTCGCCGTGGACCAGGAACACGCAGCCCACCTGCCCGTTGACCTCGGCGAACATGCGCAGCAGATCGGCCTGGTCGGCGTGTCCGGAGAATCCGTGCAAGTGGACGACTTCCGCTCGCACCTCCAGCTCCTCGTGGAACAGCGTGATCCGCTTGGCGCCGTCGGTGATCTTGCGGCCGAGGGTGTTCTGGGCCTGATAGCCCGGAAACAGCAGCGTGTTGCGCTCGTTGGCGACGTTGTTCTTGAGGTGGTGGCGGATGCGGCCGGCCTCGCACATGCCGCTGGCCGAGATGATCACGCACGGCTCGCTGCGCTCGTGCAGCTTCTTGCTCTCCTCGACGTTGCGGATGTAGTTGCAGCAGCCGCTGCCGAGAATGTCGCCGGTCACGCGGTGGAACGCGCGCGCCTCGCTGTCGTAGCACTCCGGGTGCATGCGAAAGATGTCGGTGGCGCTGACCGCCAGCGGGCTGTCCACGAAGATCGCCATCCGCGGCAGCGTGCGCGACACCATCGCGGTGTGCAGGAAGTAGACGATCGTCTGGGCCCGGCCGACCGAGAACGCCGGGATGATCACCTTCCCCCCGCGCGAAATCGTCCGGCGGACGACTTCGATCAGCGCTGTCTCGGCGTCATCGACGGATTCGGTCACGCGCGCGCCGTAGGTGCTTTCGCAGACGACGGTGTCGGCGGGGGGGAAGCCGGCGGGATCGCGCAGGATCGGCGTTCCGGGCCGGCCCACGTCGCCGCTGAAATACAGCGAGGGCGTGTGTCCGTTGCGCTTGGCGAATTCCAGCCAAACGCCGGCGGACCCGAGCATGTGCCCGGCCTCGCGGAAGTGCGCCAGCAACCCCGGCACGACCTGGAACCAGCGGTCGAACGAGCAGGTCTGCATCTGCTTGATCGCCGCCAGCGCGTGCTCGTATTCGTACAGCGGCTCGATCGGCGGGAGCTTCTTGCGCGCCCGGCGCTTGTTCACGTAGTAGACGTCTTCTTCCTGAATGTGGGCCGAATCCGCCAGCATGATCGAGCACAGGTCACGCGTCGCCGGGGTGCAGAAGATCGGCCCCTCGAAGCCGTCGCGAACCAGCTTCGGCAACCGGCCCGCGTGATCGGCGTGGGCATGCGAAAGCACGACCGCGTCGAGCTCCTTCGGCGGCAGCGGCCACTGGCGGTTCTTTTCCTCCGACTCGGCCCGGCGACCCTGAAAGAGCCCGCAGTCCAGCGCCACCCAGCGCCCGTCCACGTTCACCATGTGCATCGAGCCGGTGACTTCACCCGCGGCGCCGTGGAAGAGCAGTTCGGGCATCTCGACCTTGCCTTCGGCCCAGCGGGTCAACCAACCAACCGGCCGCTGCGGACGCATTCGCCTTCCTGCGGCAACTTCACACGACATCCATGGCCTGCCCCGGGGCGTTTCCAGGCCAGAACCGCGCGGAGCTCATGCTACGCGCCGATCCGGCCCGCGCCAACGCAACCCGCGCGGCGGCATCAGGCCCCCGAAAAGCGGTCGCGCTGCGTGGAGTAGCGCGTCTGGTAGAGACCGGCCTTGCTCCAGACGCTCGCGAGGGTCCGCCACAGGACGGCGAGATCAGTGCGCAGCGAGACGGACTGCACGTACCGCACGTCCCACTCGAGCTTCTCCTCGATCGGGATGCTGGCGCGTCCGTGAATCTGCGAGAAGCCCGTCAGCCCCGGCTTGACCTGCAAACGGCTGCGCTGTCGCGGCGTCCATGAGGCGATCTGCTGAACGAAGAGCGGCCGCGGCCCGACCAGCGACATCTCGCCGCGCAGCACGTTGATGAGCTGCGGCAGCTCATCGAGGCTCGACTCGCGCAGCAAGCGCCCCAGCCGCGTGATGCGCGCATCCTCGCCCGAGGTCGGCGAGTCGCCGAACGGGTCGACGTCGGTGCGCATCGTGCGGAACTTGAGGAACGTGAAGGGCCGACCGCCGCGGCCGGCGCGCGGCTGCGAGAAAAACGCTGGTCCGGGGCTGTCGCTGCGCACGCGCCACGCCAGCAGCAGCAGCAGCGGCGCAAGGATCAGCAGCCCCAGCGCCGCGACGTAACGGTCGGTCGCGTCCTTGAGCCAGACGTAGCTGGGCCGCGCCCGCAGCCGAACGGGAACGGCCGGGTCGCCGCGGTCGGGTGGCCGCGCGCAGTCGGCGGTCGCCGGGTCGTTCGCCGCGCAGGCGGCACCGTGACGGGGCGCCGGCTCCATTTCCGGACGGGGCGCAGGATCGGCCATGGCCGATATGGTACGAGCGCTCCCGTAGGTGCAGGTAGGGACCCGCGGGGCAGACCTGGGTCCGCGCCCCGGCGAACCAGGCCGGTCGCCGGCGGCCGGGGCCGGCGACGGACGTCGCGGGTACCCGCCTGGAAAGCGGTTGACGGCAGCACTGCCTTGTCAAACCTGGCCCGCTGGGTTAGTCTTCCCCATCTGATTGGGCAACGCGGGTGTAGCTCAGTGGTAGAGCGTCACGTTGCCAACGTGAATGTCGTGGGTTC
>CAYXIO010000006.1:0-11820 GCA_964465125.1 uncultured Planctomycetales bacterium
CTCTCGGGCGCCCTCGGGCAGGAGGATCATCCCGACGCGCATCACGCCGAACGCGCCGAGCTTCATCAGCACGCCGGCGTGCAGCATCGAGACGGCGGTCGGGGCCGCGGCGTGGCCGTCCGGCGACCAGGTGTGGAAGGGGAACACGCCGGCCAGCGAGCCGAAACCCAGCCAGAGGATCGGGAAGACCCACATTTGCAGCTCGCGGGGGTACTTCGCCGCCCCCAACACCCCGAGATCGAAGGTCTTTCCGCCGGCGGCCTCGTCATACGCCGGTCCGAGGGCCCGCACGAATGCGCCCAGCCGTCGACCGCCCGCCAGTCGCCCCTCCGTTTCAAGCTGCGCCAGTAAGGCGGCGCAGAGCTCCGGCACCTGCCCGCGGACGCTGGCCGGCAGGCTCAGCCGCGCGACGCGCCCCAGCAGCGCGGCGCGCAGGTCGGCATCCTCCAGTTCAGCCGCCTCCACGCCACGATGCTCGCAAGCGCCGGCGAGAAACTCGACCAGCACGGGCTGGGCGAATTCCTCGACCGCGTTGGGAAACGCGCGGATCGCGTCCGAGCCGACGAAGTCGCTGACCCAGTTCTCGATGCGCTCGCGCGCCAAATCGCCGTACACGCCACGTCCTTCCCGAGCGGGGTTCGAGAGGTCCGCCCGATTGTACGTCCCACTAGTCCGCCGGCTTCTTCAGCGACGCGGCGATTCGTTGCCGCGCCCGCTTGGACAGCTTCAGCGCCTCCACTCGGATCGCCGCATCGCTCAACGAGCGTCCCGGCGAAGCTCCTCGCGCGGCCGGCGCAATTGCCGCTCGCAGCAGTCCAGGTTATCAGACGTGCCGGGGCGGGTCTGGGCTTCGGCGTGGGCGATGGGTTTCCACGCGGCAAGGGGCACCATTCGCAGTGTAGTCGGAGTCGCGCCCGTTTTCAGCCGACTCCTTGTTCCGGAGCCGGGCCGCGCCGACCGGGGAATCGGGCTCATCTTAGCCGGCCAGCGAAATCCGGTTGTAACGAACGGTTGTTCGCGTCGTCTAATCCCCGGCGAGCCGCCCGGCGGCCGAGGCGCCGCGATGGACGAGGGGCGGGCCCTCGGATACCATCCCGGGAAACGCCTGCGGCGATTCCGGCAGGAATCGTGGGTGCGGGCGTCTAATCCACCCAAGGCGCTTGGCGGAGCGTACCTGCTCGCGGGAGCCTTGGCGGCGCTGGAAGGGGAAAGCGGCCCGAGCGGGTCTGCGTCCACGCGGCCGGCTGGATCAATCGCGCAACACACTAGCAGGAGAACACGATGACGATGCGGAACTGGATTGCGGGAATGGTGCTTGCGGCGTTCGTGGGAGCGGCGTTCGCGCAGACAGCGAAGTGCGGCGGCACCGTCGAGCAGAACAAGGACGGGGCGCACGCCAGCGGCGCTTGCTCGGGCGACAAGGCGTCTTGCGGCGGCAAGGTGCCGTGCTCGCCGACCGGCGAATGTTGCCCGGCGAACGAGGCGTTCGCGGCCATGCCGACGATCAAGTACCGCGTCGGAACCGAGACCGTCGATTGCCCGACCAAGGCCGGCGAGCTGGCCAAGGGCGACAAGGGCGCGATCAAATTCGTGGTGGCGGACAAGGAGTACGCCAACGAAACGGAGGCCAAGAAGTCCTACGCGACCGTGCTCGACAGCTACCTCGTGGACATCACCACGATGAAGTACGCGGTCGGCAAGGAGTGCGTGGCGTGCCCGATGACCGCGGAGTCGATGGCCAAGAAGGACGGTCAGCCGGTGAAGTATCGCCTGGCGACGTTCGAGTTCGCGGACAAGGCCAAGGCCGAGAAGGCCGCCGGCACCGCGAAGGAAGCGGCCGAGAAGGTGGCGATGAAGTGGGCCGTGGGCGACAAGAGCTTCTGCTGCGACAAGATGGCCGGCGAGGCCGCTCAGAAGGAAGGCAAGCAGGTCGAGTACTACGTCGGCGAGAAGAAGTTGCAGTGCCCGGTCGAGGCCTCGGTTGAGCTCGAACTCGCGAAGATCGACGCCGCCGTCCGTTCGCTGATGGAATCGTACAAGGGCTAGTCGGGCGCGATCCGTCGAGAGGACCGAACGCCGACACAGCCGTGGTTTGCAGACCTCGGGGAGCGCCGCCCGCGCGGGCAGCGCTCCCCGGCTCTTTTGGCGCGCCGCGGGAACCGCCGCGGCGGCAGCGCGTCTAATCCGCGGCGGGCTAGGGCGGCGGCGCTTCCCTGCGCCGACGGTCGGCCCGACAATGCCGCCTGAATCAGGGACGACACCACCCTCGAGGAGCCATCCGATGAGTGCCTCACCTCTTCGTCGCCAGGGAATTCGCGGCTGGCTTGCGGCGATCGCGCTCGCCGCCGCCGGCACGGCCGTCTTCGCCGAGGGCAACGACTTTCCCGTGCAGCGGGTCGCGCTGTTCAGCAGCGGCGTGGCCTATTTCGAGCGCGCCGCGGAGATCAACGGCGACCGCGCGGTCGAGCTGCGATTCCGCACCGACCAGATCAACGACATCATCAAGTCGCTGGTGCTGCGCGATCTCGACGGCGGGACAATCAACGCCGTCAGTTACGCCTCGAAGGACCCGATCGAGAAAACGCTCAAGAGCTTCGGGGTCGATATCACCGGCAAGCCGACGCTGGCCGGGCTGCTCGACCAGCTTCGCGGCGAGCCGGTCGACATCGCCGGCCCGCGCAAGCTCAGTGGCATCATCCTGGGCGTGGAGAAGCAGAAAGTCGTCAGCGGCGATCAATCCGCCGAATTCGACGTGGTGAATCTGCTTGCGCCCGACGGCGTTCAGCAGATGCGCGTCGGCGAGTTGACCGGCATCAAGTTCACCAACGAGAAGATCGACGCGGAGCTGCGCAAGGCGCTCACGGCCCTGGCTCAGAGCCATGATGCGGACCGCAAAAGCGTGACCATCGACTTCCGCGGCAACGGGCAGCGGCGTGTGCAGGCGGCGTACTTGCTTGAAGCCCCGATCTGGAAGACGACCTACCGCCTGGTGCTGGGCGCGCAGGGCCAGCCGCTCCTCCAGGGCTGGGCGACGGTCGAGAACCTGACCGAGGAGGATTGGCGCGACGTGCAGTTGACGTTGGTGAGCGGCCGGCCGATTTCGTTTTCGATGGATCTGTACACGCCGATCTACATTCCGCGGCCGCGCGAGACACTGGAGCTGTTCGCGTCGCTGACCGCGCCGGAGTTTGAGGCGGGGGAGGAGCTGAAGGACGCCGATCGTCGGCTGGCCACGGCCGCAGCGGCGGATAGGGCTCCTGCTGAGAAGGCGATCGAGGGTGGCGGCGGTGCACGTGGCCGGAGTGCGGGAGGTCAGCTTGCGTACGCCAAGCGCCCCGCCGCGCCTGCGGACGCGGACGCGGATGGCGCCGGCAACTTCGCCCCCGAGCCGACCATGGCCGAGTCGATGGGCTTGAGCGTCGCGTCGGTCGCCGCCGCCGAGGACGCCGGCGAGCTGTTCGCCTACGACATCACCGCGCCGGTCTCGATCGCGCGGCAGCAGTCGGCCATGCTGCCGATCGTGAACGCCGAGGTGCAGGCCGAGAAGGTCAGCATCTACAACCCCGAAACGCACGCGAAGCACCCGCTGAACGGGCTGTTCCTGACCAACAGCACCAACCTGCACCTGACGCAGGGGCCGATCACACTGTTCGACGGCGAGACCTACGCCGGCGACGCCAAGCTGCCCGACCTGAAGCCCAAGGAGAAGCGCCTGGTCGCCTACGCGCTCGACCTCGGCGCGGAAGTGACCGTGCGGCAGAAGTCGTCGCCGCAGGAGATCGTCAGCCTGAAGATCGCCAAGGGCACGTTGGTGCTGTCGCACAAGTTCGTCGACGAGCGCACCTACGTGGTGAAGAACAAGCTCGATCGCAACAAGACGGTGCTGCTGGAGCAGCCCTACAGCGATGATTGGAAGCTGCTGGAGCCCAAGGAGCCGTTCGAGCGGACTGCCAGCCTGTCGCGCTTCAAGGTGAGCGTGCCGGGCGGCAAGTCGGCGGAGCAGGTGGTCAAGCTGGAGCGCGTTGCGCAGGAGTATGTGTCGCTGGGCGATCTCGACTTCGACCGCATACGCTTCTACCAGAAGTCCGGCAACATCTCGACCAAGGTGAAGGAGGCGCTGGAGCAGGTCATCAAGCTGCGGACCGAGCTGGACCTGGTGGATCGCGCGCGTCAGCAGGCGGAGCAGACGCTTCAGGAGACGATCGCTGGGCAGGCCCGCATCCGTGAGAATCTCAAGACGCTCAAGGAAGGCAGCGACGCGTACACGCGGCAGATGAAGAAGTTCGACCAGCTTGAGACCGACATCGAGACGGCCACGGCCCAGCTCACCGAGCTGCGGCAGACGGTCGAGACCAAGCGCAAGCAGCTTGAGGCGTTCCTGCTTGGGCTGAACGTCGAGTAGCGCTGCGCAGGGCGCTGCGCTCACACTGCGGCGCGCCTAATTCGGCGGCCGGCCGTTGCGCAGGTGCATGCGCAGGCCGGCGCCGGAGTACGCCAGCAACAGACACGGGATCAGCACCCCGCCGAAGCAGCACGGTCCGGTCAGCCAGATCGCGCCGGCCTCGGGATTACTCCAAGCCGCAGCGCCGTTGGCCAATAGCGGCTGAAACGGCTGCGCCAGGCCGATCACCAGCGCCCAGCGCCAAGGATGGCGCGGCCGCCAGAACGCCGCCGCCGCGCTGAGCAGCCCCAGCAGCGGCATGCCGATGAAGAAGTACGAATTGGATCGGAAGTGGGCCTGAACGAGATCGTGCCGGATCAGTGCGGTCGTGAGCAGCAGGCCCGCCAGCGCGATGCTTCCAGCGACGATCAGTTCGAGCGGGCTCGACCAGACCGGACCGCGGTGCAGCTCTGACGGCGTCATGTGAATCCGCACGAGTTGCGGCGCGATCGGCCGGCCGCAGCGCGGACAATCGCCTTCGGCGTCCAGCCCGCGCAGATTGCCGCCGCACAGACAGGGCCAATCCGCCGCAACGCGATGGTCGGAGTCGGTCGGGCAGGTTTGACGCTGGCTCACGCGCCGCTCCGGCGGAAGGCGCCGCACGATGGCGATGACGCCGGGCGGTGATCGGGCCGGCGACCGCGCTGCAATGCCGGTTGGCGTACAATCGCGCTCATGAACGTCTCACCTGTTCGCCCGCGGATCGGCCGGAACGTCTTCATCGCGTCCACCAGTTTTGTCGCCGGGGAAGTCGTGATCGGCGACGACACGACCATTATGCACCACGTCATGATCCGCGGCGACGTCGCTGCGATCCGGATCGGCGCGCGCGTCAATATTCAGGACGGGACGATCGTGCACACGAAGACCGGCGTGCCGCTGGACATCGCCGACGAGGTCGCGGTCGGGCACCGCGCGGTGGTGCACTGCCGGCGGGTCGGCCGCGGCACGCTAATAGGCATCGGAGCGATCGTGCTCGACGACGCCGAGATCGGCGAGGGCTGCATCATCGGGGCGGCGGCGCTGGTTCCTCCCGGAATGAGAATCCCGAGCGGGAAGGTCGTGATGGGCGTGCCGGGGAAGATCGTGCGCGACACGACCGAAGCCGACCGGGAGTATGTGCGGCACGTCATCGACAACTACATTCGCCTGGCGGGCGAGCACGCAGCGGGGCGTTATCCGAACGCGGTAACGTTAGGGTGTGAGCGAAGGAGCGCGAAGCCGCGGCTGCGACAGCGCAGCTCAGCGTTCCGGCCGCTCAACGCGCTTCGCCGCGCGCGGTACACTGCGATCCGTTCGCTCGAACCGCGCTGCCGAGCGGCCGCGCCGCGCGATTGCGGCGCCGACGCCGCCCGCGCCAGGAGGCCGATCATGTCCACGTCGCTTACCTATCTGGGCCATTCCGGCTTCGTGCTCGAGTCCGCGGGCGTCAGTCTCGCGATCGATCCATTCCTGACGGGCAACCCGGTCGCCAAACACATGCCGGCCGACATCAAGGTGCAGCATTTGTGCGTGACGCACGGGCATGCCGACCACATCGGCGACACGGTCGCGATCGGCCGCGCCAATCACGCCACGCTCTACGCGGCGTTTGAGATCTGCGAAGCGCTCGCCCGCGAGGGCCTCGCCAAGTGCGAGGCCGGCAATCCCGGCGGCAAGATCAAAACCGACTTCGGCTACGTCGCCTTCACCCAGGCGTTTCATTCCTCCTCGGTCAACGGCCGCTACATGGGCCAGCCAACCGGCATCGTCGTGCACCTCGCCGCCGGCCCGTCGCGGCCGCGCCCACTGACCTTCTATCACTGCGGCGACACCGGACTGTTCAGCGACATGAAGCTGCTGGGCGAGCTCTACAAGCCCGACGTCGCGATGATCCCCTGCGGGGACCGCTACACGATGGGGCCCGAGCTGGCCTGCCTGGCCGCCGAATTCATCCGGCCGCGCGTCGCGATTCCGATGCACTACAACACCTTCCCGCCGATCGCGATCGACATCGCGGCGTTCAAGCCGGCCGGCGTCGAGGTGAAGGTGCTCAAACCCGGCGAGACGTGGAGGATCGACTGACGCGCGGCCGCGCCGGCGCGGTGCTCCGCGGCTATTCTCCTTCGTTCACAGACCCCGCAAACGCGAGGCGCGGTCGGGTGGGATATCAAGCGCGCACATGCAGGAGGCGGCGATGAACTATCGACGACTGGGCAAGGCCGGCGTGAAAGTCTCCGAGGTCGGCTTCGGCAACTGGCTGACGCACGGCGGCGGCGACGACGAACGCGCCCGCGCCACGCTGCGCCGCGCCGTCGAGTGCGGCATCAACTTCATCGACACCGCCGACATCTACCGCAAGGGCGCCGCCGAGGACTTCCTCGGGCCCGAGCTGCGCCACTGGCGGCGGCAGGACCTCGTGCTGGCGACCAAGCTGTTCTGGCCGATGTCCGACAACGTCAACGACCGCGGCCTGTCGCGCAAGCACATCAGCGAGAGCATCGACAACTCGCTGCGCCGCCTGCGAACGGACTACGTCGATCTCTACCAGTGCCACCGCTTCGATCCCGACGTCGAGCTGTACGAAATCGTCCGCGCCATGAGCGACCTCGTCCGCCGCGGCAAGATCCTCTACTGGGGCGTGAGCGAATGGCCGGCCGAGCCGATCGCGGCGGCGTACCGCATCGCGCGCGAGATGAACGCTGATCCGCCCGTCGCCAACCAGCCGGAGTACAGCCTGGCCGCGCGGCGGGTGGAGACCAACGGCGTGCAGGCGGCCTGCCACGAGTGCGGCATGGGCATGGTCGTGTGGAGCCCGCTGAAGCAGGGGCTGCTGACCGGCAAATACGCCGGCGGACAGGTGCCCGCCGACAGCCGCATGGCCACGGACAATTCCAACATGTTCATCAAGGAAGTCATGCAGCGCAACGGCGCGGAGATTGTCGCGCGGACGGAAAAGCTGAGGCCGATGGCGCAGCGCGCGGGCCTGTCGCTGGCGCAGCTTGCGATCGCCTGGCTGCTGAAGCGCCAGGCCGTTTCGAGCGTGATCATCGGCGCGACAAGGCCCGAGCAGATCGACGACAACGTCGGCGCGATCCACCGCGAGATCGCCCCGGCGGACATGGCCGCGATGGACGAGCTGTTTCCGGCGGCGCAGTTTCAGTAGCGAGGCCAGCACAGCTTTCCGCGTGTCGTCCGCGCGGCTCAAGGCGCAATGGGCTGACTTGCCGGCGACGCTTCCGCCGCCGCGCGCTGGGCCCGCGTCGGCAGCCTGTCGAGCCGCGGCTTGAGCTGCTGTTCGAAGATTGCATCCAGCGGCTTTAGCAACCTGGCGCGCTCAGCGTTTACCGTGGCGGTTCGCGCGGCGTCTGATGGCGAGGGGGGACGCCCGGCCGCGCCGCGGGTCACGTTGGGCTCGCCGGCTTGTCGGTCCAATTCGTCCAGCTTGCCTTGAATGCTGGTCAGATACGCCCACCCGATGCGCTGGCAGTCGGCAAGGATCGTCATGGCTTTCTGACGCTGCTCGTCGGCCAGTCGATAGCGGTCGATGAACGCGAGCGTGTAGGCTTCCCACAGGCCGATCGCCTGGGATGCTCGGGCGGGCTGGGAAGCAGGCTGAGTGGCTGTGCCCGTGGGCGCTGCCGAGTCGGCCGCGCTGGCGCGCTGAGCCGCCGCGTTGCGGGCTCGCACGCGCTCATATTGCTCTTGCAGTGCCGGATTCGCGCGCAGGATCACCGGACCCGGTTCTACGCCGACCGTCACCAAAAGATCCAAATACTCGTCACTGGGGATGGCGCGATCTTCGTAAAAGATTGCCAGCGCCCCATAGTTGGGATGCGTCGGTCCAAATTCAACGTTGACCCCGTTTGCGAGGCCAATATCGCGCGGGTCGAATGTCTCTGGCAACGCCGGATCATTGACGCGCGTGTTGGTGACTCGTATGGAGATCTCCTTTGCACCGTTGGCGTCGCGGTACTCAGCCCAGTCAGGGAACATGTACTCCCCGTCAACCGGCGCATAGTGTATGGAAAGGGATTGGGTGATGGCGTCCTTGTACACGGCTTCCACGCGGATTGGCTGCAGCCCCAGCTCTTCCTTGAGAACCCAGCGAAAGATCAGGTCCGGTTCGTTCCTGCTACGCGCCAGGACTACGCTTGTTCCGTCTTCCGAATCGAGGACGCAGAACTCAGCCGGACCGTTGACAAGCTCGTCGAACGAGATTCCGTGAGAAAGGGACACTTCGAGCCGCGGGGCTGGCGCGAACCCTAGCGTCCGAATGTCCGCGATCGGTGCGCCGCTTCCGGCCGGCCGTACGGAAGCAATCAACTTGTCCTCGAAATAGCTCCAAACTTCGTCTTGGCCCGCCAAGTACCGGTGCGGCCTGAATTCCACCGGGGTCTTCCGCTCACCGTCCTCTCGAAAGACCGTGGCCCCGCGCTGGTCGCCGAGCTCCTCCAGAATGACTTGGTTTCTCGCGATTCGGTTACGGAAGCGGTATTCCTTGCCAGCATCGTGGCCGACATGCCACGCTTTCTGCCACTCGATGTCGGCGATGTCCAACTGCATTCGAGTTTCTACAAAGTTTGTCAGTTCCCGGGGAACTTCGGACTGCCATCCTTGTGGGCAGTCCGTCACTGTCAGCAGTGCAATCAGGAGAATTGTCATCGGCGCATTTTGTTCCGCGCTCAGGCGCTTTCATCGGTTCGACGGCGACGCACCCGCTGCACCTCCCGACGCTCGTTTCCGGGCCCGGAAGGAGGCCGTAGAGCGCTGTTTCCGGGCGGGGTTGAGGTGCGGCGCGTTTCTACTGCAACTGGCAGCTCCCAATAATCACCCAGCGGTTGAATTGAAAATCGACATGCCAGCCGTCCTCAGCGACGCAGGGGTGTCCCGGCGGACAATCGGTTGAGCCATTATATAGACACCGCTTCTGTCGAACGCACCAATCGCGTTCCTGCTTGAGGAGTGTGTTGCCGGTCGGTATGTAGTCGTAGTCCGACTGAACCTCCTCGTCTAAAACGCTCCAGCAGAACCCGTAGAACGGATGACAGGGACCGCAGTATCCCAGATGGTTCGGATCGGTTGCCGCGCCGCAGGGTGCTGGCGGCCCCTGAAGGCTGCCACAGTAGACGGGCGGCAACTGGGCGAGCAACGGGATGCAGAAGCTTCCGAGGGCGACAAAGCCGAGTGCGGCGACGGCCAGGCGGAATCGCGTGCTGGGCATGAGAAATCTCCTCGTTGCACGGGGCAGGACCTGAACCGGATATCTCAGGATTGGTGCATACCACAGGGGGGGGGGCGTCAAGTGCGTTGCTCTGTTTTTTCTTCCCCCAGTTCATCGCCTGCCCTGGAAAAACGACGCGGCGAGCCTCTGGGGCCCGCCGCGTGCGTTGGTTGTGAAGCCAATCATCGAATCGCCTGACGCGTCGCGCCGCGCGGCGCTGGCGTCAGCCGACCCGAACGGCTACCGCCGCCGCGGGCGGTAGAGGAACTTCAGACCCACCAGGCCGACCAGCGAGAGGCCGACACCCGCGAAGGTGCCGAAGCCGCACAGGAAGAGCCCGAGCAGCGCGGCCAGGGCACCAAACGCACCGAGATTGTTCGTGGGCGTTTCCTGCCCCGAATCATCGCAGCCGTTGGGAATGCCGTCGCCGTCGTCGTCGAGCGCATCATCGGAACCCTCGCACTGATCGTTGCAGTCTGCAACGCCGTCGCCGTCCGAATCCGCATCCGACACGCCGCAGCCGCAATCGCCCGGCGCGGTCTTGTTCGGGTCGTTCGGGCAACCGTCGTCGCAGTTGGGCGTGCCGTCGCCGTCGGAGTCTGCGTCGCCGACGCCGCAGCCGCACTCACCCGGCGCGGTCTTGTCCGGGTCGTTCGGGCAGCCGTCCTCGCAGTTGGGTACGCCGTCGCCGTCGCTGTCACCGTCGCTGGTGCCGCAGCCGCAGTCGCCAGGTTCGGTCTTGCCAGCGTCGTTCGGGCACCGGTCCAAGCAGTCCGGCGTGCCGTCGCCGTCGGTGTCGGCCTCCGAGTTGCCGCAGCCGCAATCGCCAGGCTCGGTCTTGGCCGGGTCGTCGATGCAGCCGTCGTTGCAATCGGGCGTGCCGTCGCCGTCGGTGTCGACGTCCTCGAAGCCGCAGCCGCATTCACCCGGCTCGGTCTTGTTGGCGTCGAGCGGGCAGCCGTCCGAGCAATCGGAGACGCCGTCGCCATCCACGTCCGACCCTTCCGACAGGCCGCAACCGCAGTCGCCCGGCTCGGTCTTTTGCGGATCGTTCGGGCACTCGTCGTTGCAGTCCGGCGTGCCGTCGCCGTCCGTATCGGTATCGCTGACGCCGCAGCCGCAGGTGCCCGGAGCGGTCTTGTTGGGGTCAGCCGGGCAGCCGTCTTCGCAGTCGGCGGTACCGTCGCCGTCGGTATCCGTGTCGGCGACGCCACAGCCGCAGATGCCCGGATCGGTCTTGGCGGGATCCTCGGGGCAGCCGTCTTCGCAGTCCGGCGTGCCATCGCCGTCGGTGTCGGTGTCGGCTACGCCGCAGCCACAGACACCCGGATCGGTCTTGTTCGGGTCCTCGGGGCAACCGTCGTTGCAGTCGAGAACGCCGTCACCGTCCGCGTCATCGTCGGCCACGCCGCAACCGCAGACGCCCGGATCGGTCTTGTTGCCGTCGAACGGACAGCCGTCGTTGCAGTCCGGCGTGCCGTCGCCGTCGCTGTCGTCGTCGGAGACGCCGCAGCCGCAGATACCCGGGTCGGTCTTGTTGGGATCCTCGGGGCAGCCGTCGTTGCAGTCGGCGGTTCCGTCACCGTCGGTGTCGGTGTCGGGGTTGCCGCAGCCGCACTGTCCCGGATCGGTCTTGTTGATGTCGTCGGGGCAGCCGTCGTTGCAGTCGGCGGTTCCGTCACCGTCGGTGTCGGTGTCGGGGTTGCCGCAGCCGCACTGTCCCGGATCGGTCTTGTTGATGTCGTCGGGGCAGCCGTCGTCGCAGTCGGGCGTGCCGTCGCCGTCGGTGTCCTGATCGTCGGCGAGGATCGTGAGCGTCTGGGTCTCGTCGAGGTCATCCTCGCCGGCGCCCGGGCAGCCCGGAATCTGGAAGACGCGCACGCTGACGGTCCACGTCCCGAGGTCGCTGGGCAGGTTGGGGGCGTTAAAGGTGTAGCTCACCACGCCGTCCTGCACGTCGTTCGGGTCGTTCTCGACGCAGCGATTGAACGTCGGCGCCGGGTCGTTCATGGAAATCTGCGTGGACTTCCAGTTGGTGAACGGACCGGCGGTAGTCACGGTGACGGTGAATTCACGGCCGCCGCAGGTCGACGCGGGCTCGACCACGACGGAAGTGATTTCGAGAGGGATGTCGGTGTCGCAGAAATCGGGGATGCCGTCGCCGTCGGTGTCGATG
>CAYXIO010000006.1:11920-101855 GCA_964465125.1 uncultured Planctomycetales bacterium
TTGTCATCGCCGCCGGGGCAGATGTCGTCGGAGTCGCAGACGGCGTCGCCGTCGGTGTCGCCGGTGGCGTCGTCGCCGACGCAGATGTCGCAGCCGTCGGGCACGCCGTCGCCGTCGGTGTCGATGTTGTCATCGGAGCCGTCGCAGATGTCGTCGCAGTCGGGCACGCCGTCGCCGTCGGAGTCGCCGCCGGCGTCGACCGTCAGGGTCTGCGTGTCATCCAGATCGACTTCCGTGCCGTCGGGGCAGGCCGCCGCCTCGAAGACGCGCACCGTCACGGTCCAGGTGCCGATGTCATTGGCGTTGCCGGGTGCGTTGAAGTTGTACACCACGACGCCGTCGCCAACGTCGTTGGGATCATTCTCCACGCACTGGTTAAAGCGCGGGATGCCGTCGTTCATCGAGACATTGGTCGAGAGCCAGGCCGCGGTGGTGCCCGTGGCCGTCACCGTCACAGTGAAGGGGGCGCCGGGGCAAACGGTCGGCGGGTCGACGACGACCGAGCCGATCGCCAGCGGATCGCCCACGTCGCAAAAGTCGGGGATGCCGTCGCCGTCGGTGTCGATGTTGTCATCGCCGCCGGGGCAGATGTCGTCGGAGTCGCAGACGGCGTCGCCGTCGGAGTCGCCGGAGGCGTCGTCGCCGCGGCAGACGTCGCAGCCGTCGGGCACGCCGTCGCCGTCGTCGTCGAGCGTGTCATCGGAGCCGTCGCAGATGTCGGCGCAGTCCGGGACGGTGTCGCCGTCGGAGTCGGTGGCGTCGAGGGTAAGTGTCTGGGACGTGTCCGAGTCGTCGCCGGCGCCGAGGCAGTTGCCCGGACCGGGCTGGTAGACGTTGACGTTCAGGATCAGCTCGCCGCTGATGTTGTTCGGCAGGGTGACCATGTAGGTGACCGTGCCGTCGGCGCCGTCATTGGGGTCGTGCGTGAGGCACTCGGTGAACACGCCGCCGGGCGGCGGGGTCAGGCGAACGCGCGTCTGCTCCCAGACGTCGTTCGGATCGCCGACGACCGAAACGGTTACCGCGATGGTGTCTCCCGCGCAGGGCGCGTTGTTGTCGACCGTGACGCTGGTGATGGTGAGCTGCGCACTGGCGGCGGTACACAGGCCTGCCAGCACAGCGACGATTCCGGCGCGCGCTGTGGCAGTCAGCCATCGCTCCGGCAAGAACGACCACGTGAAGCTCATCGGGGTCTCCTCATGCGAGTTTGAGCTCTCAGAGATTGCGCGCGCCGGGGCGATGCCCAGCCCCCCGGCGCGATCCATCGCGAACAGAACGTCGAGATTCGTCGACAGCAAAACGTTTGCGGAGGCCTGGCCAGTCGAAATGCCGGCCGGAGCGCACTCCGTCGTTCGCGGCACATTACGCCGCAAATGATGCTGCCAGGGTTGCCCGAATATAGAAACCCTATGCCCGAGAATCGAACCTACCGAGATGCGGCGGGGATGTCAAGCAATCCGCAAGTTCTGATCCGCTCGGGACGTGCGGATTCCTGCTCTAATGAAACTAGGTTATCTGCCCCGGGCGGTGTCTGAGATTCTGCGCAATCCAACCGCGTCCGAGAATCCCTCCCTTCAGCAAAGAGGTCCGGGGACGCCACACACGCCGGACTGCGGACCGCAGCGGCAGTTCAGTCCGGCAGCCGGGGCTGATGCAGCGGCACCGGCACGTGCAACTTCCGGAATCGTATGTTCAGCAACTCGACAAACAGCGAGAAGCCCATCGCGAAGTAGATGTAACCCTTGCTCACGTGCGTCCCCAGTCCCTCCGCAACCAGAGTGACTCCGATCAGGAGCAGGAAGGACAATGCGAGCATCTTCAGCGTCGGGTGATGTTCGATGAACCGGCAGACCGGGCCCGCGAAAACCATCATGACCACGACCGATAGGATTACAGCCGCCACCATGATCTCAATGTGCTGCGCCATCCCGACGGCGGTGATGACCGAGTCGATCGAGAAGACCAGGTCGAGCAGCATGATCTGAACGATGACGCTCGCGAAGCTCGCCGCCCGGCGGGATGACTTCGATTCGTGCGGTGCCGCCTCCAGCTTGTCGTGAATCTCGAAAGTGGCCTTTCCGAGAAGAAACAGGCCGCCGCCGATCAGGATCAAGCTCTTGCCCGAGAGCGCGATTGGGTGTCCGAGCAGGTTGAACGACACGAGCGTCTCGGTCAGGCCCATGATCCAGGTGATCGCGAGCAGGAGAACGATCCGCATCAGCATGGCCGCGGCCAGGCCCGTCAGACGGGCGCGCGGCTGTCGCGCGGGCTCGAGCGTCCCGGTCAGAATGGCAATAAAGACGATATTGTCGATGCCCAGCACGATCTCGAGCGACGTCAGCGTCAGCAGCGCCACCAGATTTTCCGGCGTCAGAAGGCTTGCCAGGTGTTCCATGCGTTCGCTTGCTCCCCAACCTGACCGACCCGCGGATTCGCGCCGCCAGCGCGCTGAACGGGTCCGTCGAAGCGGTGCAAGTTAGCTGTCTTCGGCGTCGCCGCAATAGGGAATGCTGGCGTCGGGCGGCGTACAGGGTGACTGCCCGCCGGTAGAATCCCCGCGATGACCATCCCGAAACACATCGGCGAATACGCCGTCGAGCGCGAGCTGGGTCGCGGCGGCATGGGTGTGGTGTACCTGGCGCGCGACACGGCGCTGGATCGTTCGGTGGCGATCAAGGTGCTGCCCGAGGCGGTTGCCGCCGATGCGGAGCGCCTGGCCCGGTTCGAGCGCGAAGCGCGCGTGCTGGCGTCGCTGAATCACCCGAACATCGCCGCGATCTTCGGCATCGTGGGCGAGCCGAACGGGCGGGCGCGCTCGCTGGTGCTCGAATATGTCCCCGGACCGACACTGGCCGACCGTCTTGCCGGCGGGCCGATTCCGGTGGACGAGGCGCTTCAGATCGCGTCCCAGGTGGCCGCCGGCATCGAAGCCGCACACGATGCGGGCGTCATCCACCGCGATCTCAAGCCGGCCAACGTCAAGCTGACGGCCGATGGGCAGGTCAAAGTCCTCGACTTCGGGCTGGCCAAGGCGGCGGCCGCGGACGCCGGCACCGTCGGCACCGGCGGCGCCGATAGCGGTCCGACCGTCACGACCCGCTACACGCAGGAAGGCGTCGTGCTCGGTACCGCGCCGTACATGAGCCCCGAGCAGGCGCGCGGAAAAGCGCTCGACAAGCGCACCGACATCTGGTCGTTCGGCTGCCTGGTGTACGAGATGCTGACCGGTCACCAGCCGTTCGTCGGCGAAACGGTCAGCGACGTCATCGCCGCAATCCTCGAGCGCGAACCTGACTATGCCGTGCTTCCCGCGCGGACGCCGCCGCGCGTCCGCGAGCTGCTGGCGCACTGCCTGGAGAAGAACGCGCGGCTGCGGCTGCGCGACATCGGCGACGCGCGCATCGCGCTGGAACGATCGCTCACCGCCCGCGAGTGGTCGACGACCGCGCTCACGCGTGCCGGCGGCATGCCCGCCTCGGTTGCGTTGCGGCCGATCGCGCATTGGGGGCTCGTCCTCGCGCTGGCGATCTTCGCCGCGATGGGCTGGCTCTGGCCGCGAATCGAGCGAACCGATACGACGCGTCCAGAGAGCGCGGCGCGCACGCCGATCTTCGCGGCGCTGAACGACAACACGCTGCCCGCGCGGGGCGAACACGGCGGCAATCACACGCTGGCAATCTCGCCCGACGGAAGCCGGGTCGCGTTCCTGGGGCGCGACGCGAGCGGGCGCAATCGTCTCTACCTGCGCGAGCTTCAGCGGCCCGCCGCGCGCGTCGTCAGCGGCGAGTTGCTCGACGTGCTTGAGCCGTTCTTCGCGCCGGACGGGCTTGAAGTCGGTTTCTACGCGCGCGGCAAGCTCTACAAGGTGCACGTCGGCGGCGGCGGCGCGCCGGTGGCGCTCGTCGATCTGCCCGCGCCGCCCAAGGGCGCCGCCTGGGGACCGGACGGCATCCTCCTTTGCCCAGCCTCCAACGCCGGGCTGTCGGTCGTCCCGGCCGCCGGCGGCGAGTTGCACAGCCTGAGCGTGCCCGACCCGGCCCGCGACGAGGTTTGCCATCGCTGGCCCGATCTGCTTCCCGGCGGCCGCTACGTCCTGATGACCATCAAAACGCGCACGCTGGCCACCTTCGACGACGCCGACATCGCGCTGCTCGATCGCCACAGCGGCACGTGGTCCACGCTCATCCGCGGCGGCTCCTACGCGCGCTATTGCGAAACCGGGCACATCCTCTACGCGCGCGGCGGCGCGCTGCTCGCGGTGCCGTTCGATCTCGGCACGCTGAGCGTCACCGGTCCGGCGGTCACGCTGCTGGAAGGCGTTCTGACCAAGCCGGGCAGCGGCGTGGCCCAGTTTGCCGCGGCGCGCAGGGTGCCCACGCTGGTGTATGTCCCGGGAGGCGCCAGCGAAACGATGTCGGAGCTGGTCTGGATCACCCGCAGCGGCGCGGTCGAACTGATCGGCGCGCCGCAGCGCACCTACAACAGCGCGGTGGGCTCGCCCGATGGAACGCGCATCGCCTTGGGGAGCTTCGGCGCGTCCGATGCCGTGTTCGTCTACGACATCGCGCGCGGCAACGTCGCGCGCGCCACCTACGACGGAAACTGCGCCAATCCCGCCTGGATGCCCGACGGAAAGCGCATCGTCTACAGTTCGGACTTCGCCGGCCCGGTCGCGCTTTACGCCTCGCCCGCGGACGGCTCCGGCGGCGCCGAAAAGGTGCTCGGCGCACCCTCCAGCGACTTCGAAGTGGTCCCCACGCAGCCGGTCCCGACGCTGGTGTACTCGAGCGCCGGCGATATCCTGCTGAAGCCGATGGGCGCCGAAGATCCTCCGCGCCCGCTGCTCGCTTCGTCGTTCGTCGAGGCGCGCCCGGCGGTCTCGCCCGACGGTCGCTGGATCGCCTACCAATCCGATGAGAGCGGCCAGACCGAGATCTACGTGCGGCCGTTTCCGGCCGGCGAAGGGAAGTGGCAGGTGTCGCTCGCGGGCGGCAGCGACCCCGCGTGGTCGCCTGACGGACGGGAGCTCTTCTTCCACGCCAGCGACGGCGGTACTCCCGCGGTGTTCTCCGCCGCGGTCGCAGCGGAGGTCGGCGGCACTTCGTCGGCCCCGTCGACTGCGGCCTCGGGCGGAGACGTCGGCGCCATTCGAACCGCCACGCCGGTCAAGCTGTTCGATCGGCCGCCGCGCGTCAGCGTCGGTCCGCCGACCCGCGACGGTCAGCGATTCCTCGGGCTGCGCGCGCTCGACCCGCCGTTCAAGGCTGACCAGGTGCTCGCGGTGCTGAATTGGGACGTCGAGCTGGCGCAGCGCGCCAGCGCGCGGACGGCGTCGCCGTGACGCGCTCGCATTCGCGCTGACGGTGCGCGGGGCGACTGCGCAGGCTTTTCGATGGATCGCGTGCGCGGGGGACGTGGTCCGGCCCGCAAGGGGGTGAGCGTCGATGAACGTATTGCAGCGAGTCCACCGGATCCATCCGCTCATTCGCTGGCCGACCAAGCTCATTCTGTTCGTGCTGATCACCGCTCTCGTTCTCTTCCCGAAGTGGTGGCTCGTCCCGACCTGGATCGAGCGGCTCCAGAATCTGAACTCGGTGATCGATGCGACGCACCCGGCCCTGGTCCAGCTCGAGCAGAAAGTACGCGAGAAGGTGCCGCCGGACGCGGCGCCCGCCGCCCTGCTCGAGATCGTCGAGAAGGTCGTCTACGAGCGCATTCCCTACGCCTGGGACTGGGATACGTGGGGCGTGATGGACTACCTGCCGACCACCGCCGAAGTGTTTGAGCTTGGCCGCGAGGATTGTGACGGGCGTGCGGTCGTGGCGGTTTCGCTGCTGCGGCACATGGGCGTCGAGGCCTGGCTGGTCAGTGACCTCCTGCACGTCTGGGTCGAGACACCCGCCGGCGAGACGATGAACCCCACCGGCGGCCAGAAGACGCTCTCCGCGGCCCCCACCGACAGCCAGCCCGCGCAGCGCACGCACATCACGCTGTCGGCCAAGGTGCTTCAGAATCTTTCGCGCGGCATGGCCTACGGCGTGGCGGCGTTTCCGCTGTCGCGCGAGGTGGTCATTCTCGCGTCCCTCTGCCTGCTGACGATTCATCCCTGGTCGAACGGCTGGCGGCGCGTCAGCGGCGTGCTGCTGTTCTGGATCGCGCTGCAACTGCTTCGCGACGTGGGCCGCCAGGCCGCCATGCAGATGCAGCCGATGGACGTCGCGCAGGCGATCGTCGCGGGCCTGTTGGCCCTGACGGCGTGGCTGGTGCTGGCGGTCAAAGCGGCAGGTTCAGAAGCGCGTTCTCCCGCAACGCCGCTTGAATGACCGGCAACGGGTGATGCGCGCCGCGGTTCATGCCGGGGCAGCCGCGCGCGGTGTTGCTCCAGGCGCGCTGCGAGTGCAGGTTGGAGGCCCAGAACGGCCAGGTGCGGCACTGCACCGGCCGGGCCGCGTGCACACGGCAGCGTGTGCGGCCGCCCGGGTCGCGGAGCAGAAACTCGCAGTCGCCGTCGGGCCGCTCGCGCAGGCTGCGTCGGGCGCCGTCCTTCCGCGTGTGGCGCTTTTCGAAATCCGCGACCGACAGGTCGAGGCTGGCGGCCAGCGCCTGGATTTCCGCGTCGCTCACCCAGACGAATCCGGGCGCGCCGCTACAGCAGTTGCCGCATTGCGTGCACGCAAACGGCAATCCGTCCGCATACCAAGGTGCCGCCGAGGCGGCGCGCTGAGGATGGGTTTCAGCCACCGGGTTCCCCTGCTTGATCCACGTGCGTCGTGCCCGTGAATGCGTTTTGTCCGAAGCGAGAGTGTAGGCGCCGCCGGCGGGGGTTTCGAGCGTGCCGCCGGCGGCAGGTGCCGCTAAAAAAATGCCCCCGCAGCGGCTCTTGACGCGGGCAATCGTCCCGCTAATCTGCCGCGCGCGCAGGCGAAAAGATGGCGCCGATCACCGCGATCGCGGGCGTTTTCGTGAGGAGATCAGGGATGTTCCGGATGAGCGAGATTGCCGCTCAGGATATTGCAGCTTCGTTCGAACTCGAACGGCCGGGCGTTCTGCCCGATCATGCTCGCTCGCCAGACGTCGACGAACTCGACGGCGACGATCTCGATCGCGCGCAGCCCGGGTTCGACGGCGCCGACTCCAATTCGGACGACGACGATTCCCCGGTCGAGCTCGACGACGAACGAGGCGGCGCGCTGCGGCTGCGGGCCGCTCGTCGGCGCGACGACGACGACGATTTCGTCGATGACGACGACAGCGACGACCTCGACGAAGCGAACGAAGACGACGACCTCGACGTGGACGGCGACCTCGACGAGGAGTTCGACGACGAAGACGACGACCTCGATGACGACGACGACGATCTCGACGACGACGACGAGGACGAGTAGCTGATCCAGCGGAAGCGCCGCGCCGGGCACCCGCTCGCGGCGCGATTCCGGCCCGCCGGGCTCCCCCGTTTGCGATTGCGCTGACCGTCGCGGCGCTTCGCGCTCACTTCGACCCGCGCAGCGCCCTGCCCGAGAGGTCCTGTAATGCGCGCTTGCTGCGCCGGACCCTGCGCCGTCGGCGGGAGGCACGCGCATAGGACACGGTGCCTGGGACGACGGCGCTTTTCGGTTCTGCAACTCGCGGTCCGCACGGCATCCGCCGATACAGTCGGCATGAACCTTCCATCATCCGCCACGACCCCGCCGCGGCCGGCCTCTCTGCCGCCGGCGGCAGCGCCGATACCGCCGACGACTGGCGCAGCGCCTCCCTCCGGCGAACGCCGCCACTCCGTGGTCGACCGCCGTTCCGGTGCGGATCGCCGCGCCGCGGTTGATCGCCGCGCCGGCGAGGCGCCCTCGCAGTTCAACCGCAACCGTGGCCCCGGCCGTCGACTCACGGATTACCGTCGCGACGCGGAAGAAGGCCACATGAATGAGGAGCAGCTCGAGTTCATCCAGGCGGTGGACGAGTACAAGCGCGTCAACAACCGCCCGTTCCCGACCTGGACCGAGGTGCTCGACCTGGTGCTGTACCTGGGCTATCGCAAGGTCGCACCGATCGGCGAGTTCAAGCTGACGCGCGGCCGGCAGAATCCGCTTCCTGACGCCGACGACGGCTCCGACGAGGCATGACGCGCCCCGCCGCGATTTCCTCGCGTTCCCCGGGGCGCGGTCCGGCCTGAACCGTGCCCGGGAAGCCTCAGGCCTCCGGCGGTCTCGTCTGCGTAGGTGCTTGCCGGCGCCCCGCCCTGTCGCTGAATGGAGCGCTCTTCGTCCGTGGTCGGATTGCCACCAGATCTTCCCTCACGTCGTATAATTCCGGGGCTGTAGCACGCCGCCGCGAGCGTGATCGTGGCCGCACGGGACGCGGTTCACCCGTGTGGGCGGTGCCGGGCTCGCTTGACAGGACGATGCGGCGACCCTAGCCTCTCCCCATTCGGCCCAGCGGGGGGGCGGTCCAGGCTGGTCCGCTGGAACACGCGGGATGGTTGATCCGCGGCCCGCGTCCAGGAGTTTGCATGCTTCCCGTAACCAAGAAGAGCAAAATGCGCAAGCGGACACGCCGTTCGCACCACGCGCTAGTGCCGGTTCACCTGATCGCGTGTCCGAAGTGCGGGCAGGCCAAGCTGCCCCACGGCGCCTGCAATAACTGCGGATACGTAAACGCCCACACCTCGATTCCGGTAGGTACGCGGGAGGCGTAACCGCAATGCGGATCGCGCTCGACGCGATGGGCGGGGACCATGCGCCCCGCGAGATTCTGCTTGGCGGGGTCGCCGGGCTGGAGCATCTTGGTCCGGACGATCGGCTGCTGGTCTACGGTCCGCGCGACCGGGTTACGGATGAGCTGCGCGAGGTCGGGCTCAACGATCCGCGCGTCGAAATCGTTCATTGCACGCAGACCGTCGACATGGGCGACAACCCGGTCGACGCCCTCCGTCAGAAGCGCGATTCCACCATCGTTCGAATGGCGACCGATGCGGGCAAGGGGCAGGTTGACGGGCTGATCTCGGCCGGCAACACCGGTGCCTTCGCCGCCGCCTGCCAGTTCAAGGTCGGCCCCATGCCGGGCGTCTCGCGGCCTGGCATCGCCGTGGCGCTGCCGACCTTTCACGGCCCGGTGATCGTCTGCGACGTGGGCGCCAATGTCACCCCGAAGCCGCATCACCTCTACGAGTACGCCCGCATGTGCACGGTCTACGCCCAGGCGGTCCTGGGCGTGGAGCAGACGCACGTCGGGATCATCACGATCGGTGAGGAGGAGGCCAAGGGGACGCCTCTCGTGAAAGAGGCGCGGGCGCTGCTCAAGGCCGACAGTTCGATCGACTTCATCGGCAACGTCGAGGGCCGCGACATCTTCGCCGGCGCCGGAAACGTCTTCATCTGCGACGGCTTCACCGGCAACGTCATTCTGAAGCTCACCGAAGGCCTCGCCGAAGGCCTCTTCAAGACCATCTTCCGCGAGATCGGACAGGAAGATCCGAACCTGGCCCGCCACTGGCAGCCGGTCGTCGAGCGCATCTGGAAGCGGCACGACTTCGCCGACTACGGCGGCGCTCCGCTGCTGGGGCTGAACAGCGTCGCGATCATCTGCCACGGGCGCAGCGACCGCCGCGCGATCGGCAACGCGATCCGCGTTACCGCCGACGCGCACCGCAAGGGGGTCAATGCGGCCATTGCGGCGCGCATGGCGAGCGGGCACGAGGGCGCGGCATGAACCTGTCCTGGCCGGTTGAAGTCGCGGGCTCAGGCATGAGCGTCCCCGAGAAGATCGTCACCAACGACGACTTTGCGCGGCGGCTGGACACCTCGGACGAGTGGATCGTTCAGCGCACCGGCATTCGCGAGCGGCGCATGTCGGCGCCGGGCAGCGCGACGCTGCGGCTGGCCCGCGAAGCGGCGCAGCGCGCCATGGACGCGGCCGGCGTGGGGCCCAAGGACATCGACGTTATCGTCAACGCCACCATCACACCCGAGCACCCGCTTCCCTCGACCGCCTGCGAACTTCAGCACGCGCTGGGTTGCCGCTGGATTCCCTCGTTCGACCTTGCCGCCGCCTGCTCCGGCTTCATCTACGGTCTGGTCAACGGCGCGCAGTTCGTCGTGACCGGCTGGGCGCGGCACGCGCTGGTGCTGGGCGTGGATTGCATGACCCGCATGGCCGACCTGGACGACCGCGCCACCGCGGTTCTCTTCGGCGACGGCGCGGGCGCGGTGGTGCTTCGCCGAACGGAGCAGCCGGGCCGCGGGATACTGGCGGCCCGACTGGGCGCGGACGGCAGCGGCGCGCCGCTGATCTGGGTGCCCGCGGGGGGTTCGGCCGAACCGGCCTCGATCCGCACGGTCAACGAGAAACTCCATCACATGCGCATGCGCGGCCGCGAGGTCTACAAGTTCGCCATCACGCAGATGCAGGAGATCATGCAGCAGACGCTGGATGACGCCGGCGTGAACAAGGCCGACCTCGCCATGCTCGTGCCGCACCAGTCCAACCTGCGCATCATCGAGGCTGCCTGCGCCAAGCTCGGTTTCCCGCTCGAGAAGGTCTGGGTTAATATTGATCGGTTCGGCAACACGTCCGCCGCTTCCGTGCCGATGGCGCTGCATGAGGCGCGCACCTCGGGTCGGCTGCGTCCGGGCGATCTGGTTCTCCTCGTCGCGTTCGGCGCGGGACTGACGTGGGGTTCTGTCTTATTGAGGATCTAAAGTGAGCAAACAGGCCGTTCTCTTCCCCGGACAGGGGGCGCAACTGGTCGGTATGGGCAAGGATGTCGCCGACGAGTTTCCGATCGCCGCCGAGACATTCTCCCAGGCGGATGAAATCCTCGGGTTCGCTTTGTCAAGGCTCTGCTTCGACGGGCCGGCCGACGTGCTGGCCAATGAGACCGACGTGCAGCAGCCCGCCATCTTCGTCACCAGCGTTGCGCTCTATCGCGCGGCGCTGGAAACCTCCCTCATCGATCCGTCCCAGATCGTCGCGATGGCCGGACTGAGTCTGGGCGAGTACACCGCTCTGCATCTGGCCGGCGCGCTGTCGTTCGAGGACGCGCTGCGGCTGGTGCATCGTCGCGGCACGCTGATGCAGGAGGCGGCCCGCGCTTCCGGCGGCGGCATGGTCTGCCTGATGGGCCTGAGCGAGAACGAAGTGCTCGCGCTGTGCGAGCGAGTGGCCCCCAGCGGGTACCTCCGTCCGGCCAACTTCAACTGCCCCGGGCAGATCGTCGTCTCCGGCGATCAAACGGCCTGCGAGGCGGCCGCGGCGCTGGCCGACGAAGCCGGCGGCAAGGTCGTGCCGCTGGCCGTCGCGGGCGCGTTTCACAGCGATCACATGCGCCCGGCCGCCAACGCGCTGCGCGCGAATCTCAACGCCACCGCGTTCGCCCGCCCGAAGCTGCGCGTGCTCGCCAACGTCGACGCGCAAGACCACGCCGCGCCCGACGCCATCCGCGAGAGCCTCTACCTCCAGGTCTTCAATCCGGTTCGATGGCAGGCCTGCGTCGAGCGCCTGCTGGCCGACGGCGTCGAGGAATTCTGGGAGGTCGGGCCGAACCGCGTTCTGACCGGGCTGATGCGGAAGATCAACCGCCGCGCCAAGATCACGAACGTGAGCAAGTCGGCCGACCTGACCGCGGCCGTGACGGTGTAGCCCGCCGGCTGTGGCACCGGTTTTCAACCGGTGAATCTGTGACCTGTGGCACCGGTTTTCAACCGGTGAAATCGGGGAGCACCGGTTTCCAATCAATGATCCCGTCTACTTCGTGTTCGCTGCGGTCTTGCGTCCCCGGCGCTGGCCGATAGGACCGGATTTCGCGTACCATGCACACGCGAACCTAAGCGAAGCGCGCCGCCCGATACGGGGCGCGCTTCGTGGCTTTCCGCCGCCGAACTCGGGTCGCCTTCGTGCCCCAGGAGATTGCCATGTCGCTTGAAGGACAGGTCGCACTGGTCACCGGCGCCTCGCGCGGCATCGGCCAGGCCATCTGCGTCTCGCTCGCCGAGGCCGGCGCGCGCGTCGTGGCCGCTTCCCGAAACACGCCGGCCATCGAGTCGTGGCTGGGAGAGCACGCCCGGCTGCGCGAACGCATCAGCCCGCTTGCTCTCGACGTCGACGACCGGGCCGCGTGCGAATCCGCCGTCGAGCAGACCGCGGCGCGTTTCGAGCGGCTCGATATCCTGGTCAACAACGCCGGCATCACGCGCGACACGCTCGTCATGAGCATGGAGGACGCGCAGTTCGACGAGGTCATCAACACCAATCTGCGCTCGGCGTTCTGGCTGATCCGGACGGCGAGCCGATTCATGCTGCGCCAGCGCCGCGGGCGGATCATCAACATCTCGAGCGTGACGGGCATCGCCGGCAACCCCGGGCAGGCCAATTACGCCGCCGCCAAGGCCGGGCTGATCGGCCTCACCAAGTCCGTCGCGAAAGAGCTGGGCAAGCGCGGCATCACCTGCAACGCGGTCGCTCCGGGCTTCATCGCCACGCCGATGACCGATGTGCTGCCTGAGAAGCTCAAGGAAAAGGTCAAAGAGCTGGTGCCGATGCAGCGCTTCGGCTCGCCGGAGGAAGTCGCCCCGCTCGTCACGTTCCTCGCGGGCCCGGGCGCGAGCTACATCACGGGCCAGGTGTTCGTCGTCGACGGCGGGTTGCATACGTAGCGGGGAGAGACGGAGCGACGGAGAGACGAAGAGACAGAGAGACGAAGTGCGCGGGGCGGCGTTCTCCGCGCCCCGCGCCCGTGGCCCCGTTTCGCGGCCCGCGCCCTTTCCCGCCTTCCCCCCTTGCCTCCCGCCCCTTCAACCCGGTGTCCCCGTGTCCGTGTGTCCCTTCGTCCCTTCCCCACTGCGCCTTGTCATCTCTCGGCCCCTTTCTTCCCATTCACTCGCTCTACAATCTGGCCGATAATACTTGCAGCGCTTGCGGAGTCCTGCCATGGCCGGAAATTCGAATCGTGTTCATCGCATCGGCGTGCTCACCGGCGGCGGCGACTGCCCCGGGCTCAACGCCGTCATCCGCGTCGTCACCAAGGCCGCCATCAACAAGCTCGAGCTCGAAGTCATGGGCATCGAGGACGGCTTCCTCGGGCTGATCCGCAACCGGATGCACCCGCTCAAGACCGACGACGTCTCCAACATCCTCACCCGCGGCGGGACCATCCTCGGCACCAGCAACACCGCCGACCCGGCCCGCTTCGCCGTCGGCAAGGGCAACGACGGCAAGCCGCTCTTCGAGGACGTCACCAACCGGGTCGTCGAGCACGTCCGCGAGCGCCACATCGACGCCCTGGTCTGCATCGGCGGCGACGGCACGATGTCCGGCGCCGCGCACCTGGTGCGCAACGGCATCCCCTGCATCGGCGTGCCCAAGACGATCGACAACGACCTGATGCACACGGACATCACGTTCGGCTTCACGACCGCGGTTCAGACGGCGACCGAGTGCCTCGACCGGATTCACTCGACGGCGTCGAGCCATCATCGCGTCATGCTGGTCGAGCTGATGGGCCGCAACGCCGGCTGGCTGACGATGCACGCCGGCCTGGCCAGCGGGGCCGACGTGATTCTCGTGCCCGAGATTCCGTACAACCTCGATTCGATCTGCGAGTGCTGCATGGACCGCTCGAAGCGCGGCAAGCGCTTCACGCTGATTGCCGTCTCCGAGGGCGCCAAACCCGCCGGCGGCAAGCAGGTCGTCAACCGCGTCGTGCACGAAAGCCACGACCCGTTCCGCCTCGGCGGCGTCAGCGCCGTCCTTTCCGAGGAAATCTCCGCCCGCACCGGCCTCGAAACGCGCGCCACGATCCTCGGGCACGTACAGCGCGGCGGAACGCCGGTGGCGTTCGACCGCGTGCTCGCGACGCACTTCGGGCACAAGGCGGTGCAGCTCGTGGCGACGCGCGAGTGGAACCAGCTCGTGGTCATGCAGCACGGCGAGACGACCACCGTTCCCATCGAGCAGGTCGCCAACCGCCAGCGCACGATGGAGCTGGATGATCCGCTGATCGGCATGGCCCGCGCGGTCGGGACGTGCATGGGCGATTAGCTGCGTTTCGGTTCCTCGCGCCGGCGTCATTACGCGCATCGTCATTCCGAGCGCAGCCAGGAATCTACCCGCTGCCGTCGGTGCGGGCCGCCACGCGCGGCGGATCGGACTTGTCACACCAGCGACATTCCTCGTCGCTGCGCTCCTCGGAATGTCGGCCCTGCGTGTTCCTCGGAATGACGGTCCTGCGTGTTCCTCGGAATGACGGTCCAGTGCGCTCGTCGGAATGACGACCCAGCGCGGTATACTGGACCTTTGCGCCAATCCGCGAATCTCCGGCCGCGTGGCGCCGGCCCCGGAGGACGGCCGTTGGAGCGACGCTGCATTCGGGTCGTGGGGGCCCGTCAGCACAACCTGCAGAACGTCGACGTCGAGATTCCGCGCGATTGCCTGGTCGTCATCACCGGGCTGAGCGGGTCCGGCAAGAGCACGCTCGCGTTCGATACGATCTACGCCGAGGGCCAGCGGAAATACGTCGAGTCGCTCTCGGTGCACGCCCGGGCCTTTCTGGAGCAGGTGGGCAAGCCCGACGTCGAGCGGATCGAGGGCCTGCCCCCGACGCTGGCGATTGAGCAGTTCGCCGCCGCCCCCAACCCGCGCTCGACCGTCGCGACCACCACCGAGCTGTACGACTTCTTCCGCCTGCTTTTCGCGCGCGTCGGCGAGCCGCACTGCCCGACCTGCGGCGAGCGGCTCTATCGCCGAACGGCCGTCCAGATCGTCGACCAGGTGCTGGCGTATCCGCCCGATACGCGCGTCATGATCCTGGCGCCGCTGGCGCTGGGAGACGAGCCGGCGGTGACGCTCCGCCGCATCCAGCGCGACGGCTACGTGCGTGCCCGCATCGACCGGCGCGTGCTCGAGCTGGCCGAGGTGCCGGGCAACCTGCTTTCGCGCGTGCGCTCGCTGGATGTCGTGGTCGACCGGCTGATCGTCAAGCCCGACGTTCGCCGCCGGCTGGCCGACGCGGTCGAAACCTCCCTCGGCGTCGGCGAGGGCCTGGTGATCGTTTCGCGTGCCGACGCGAACGGAGCGCCGGCGAGCGCCAACGACGCCCGCCGCTGGATCGACGAGGTCTTCAGCGAACGCCACGCCTGCACGCGTTGCGGCATCGAAGTGCCCGAGCTGGCACCGCGCCTGTTCAGCTTCAACTCGCCGTACGGGGCGTGCACGTCCTGCGGCGGCCTGGGGACGGTGCTGCGTTTCGATCATGAGCTGGTCATCGCAGATGAGAATCTCCCGCTGGCGGGCGGCGCCATTGCGCCGTGGTCGCGGGTCAACAAGCGCCTCGGCGCAACCTATCAAGCGATGGCCCGCAAGTTGTGCGAGGTCTTCGGCGTCAAGCCGCAAACGCCGTACCGCGAGCTGCCCGAGCCGCTGCGCCAGCTTGTAATGAACGGCAGCACGCCGCGGGACAAGGAGCGCTTCGGCGTGGAGTTCGAGGGGGTGCTTCCCAACCTCGAGCGGCGGCTGAAGGCGGCCGGTGCCGACGGTCCGCGCAGCGAGCTGGCCGCGTATCAATCCGAGCAGATCTGCGTCGAGTGCCGCGGGGCCCGGCTGCGCCCCGAAGCTCGAGCGGTGAAAGTCGGCGGCTGCTCGATTCATGAGTGCACGCGGCTGTCGATCGCGCACGCGGTCGGCTGGTTCGAATCGCTGCGCTTCGAGAAGGAGGCCGTGCGCATCGCCGACCCGATCGTCAGCGAAATCCGCCGGCGGCTGCGCTTCATGTTCGAGGTCGGGCTCGGCTACCTGACGCTCGACCGGGCCAGCGCGACGCTCTCTGGCGGCGAGGCCCAACGCATCCGGCTGGCCACGCAGCTCGGCAGCGGGCTGGTCGGCGTCTGCTACGTGCTCGACGAGCCGACCATCGGGCTGCACCAGCGCGACAACGAGCGGCTGCTGGCGGCCATCCGCCGGCTGGTCGACATCGGCAACAGCGCGATCGTGGTTGAGCACGACGAGGACGTGATTCGCGCCGCCGATCACCTGATCGACATGGGTCCGGGCGCGGGCCTGCACGGCGGCAAGGTGATCGCGCAGGGTCCGGTGGACGAGGTGCTGGCGAATCCGGCCTCGATCACGGGCAAGTACCTCTCGCGCGAGTATCGCATTCAGCTTCCCGAGCAGCGCCGCACCGCGAAGCGCTCGGAGTTCATCCGGGTGATCGGGGCGCGCCAGAACAATCTCAAGAGCCTCGACGTGACGATTCCGCTGGGGCTGCTGGTGGCGGTCACGGGGGTCAGCGGCAGCGGCAAGAGCTCGCTGATCTCGCAGACGCTACTGCCCGCGCTGCGGCGCCGGCTGCACAAGTCGCGCGAGCCGGTCGGCGCGTTCGAGCGGCTGGTCGGGGCCAATCGCGTCGACAAGGTGATCGAGATCGACCAGACGCCGATCGGCCGCTCGCCGCGCAGCAATCCGGCGACCTACACTGGCGTCTTCGACGAGATTCGCGAGCTCTACGCCAAGACGAATGAGGCCCGCATCCGCGGGTACGCCGCCAGCCGCTTCAGCTTCAACGCGCGCGGCGGGCGTTGCGAGGCGTGCCAGGGGCAGGGCACGGTGCGGATCGAGATGCACTTCCTGCCTGACGTCTACGTTGAGTGCAGCGAATGCAAGGGTTCGCGCTACAACCGCGAGACGCTCGACGTTCGCTACCGCGGCAAGACGATCGCCGACGTGCTCGATCTGCGCGTCGAGGACGCGCTGACCCTCTTCGACAACTTTCCGAAGATTCGCGCCGGCGTGCAGGCGCTCGCCGACGTCGGGCTCGGCTACATCCGCGTCGGGCAGCCTTCCAACACGCTCTCCGGCGGCGAAGCGCAGCGCGTCAAGCTGGCCGCCGAGCTCTCCAAGCCGTCCACCGGGCACACGCTCTACGTGCTCGACGAGCCCACCACCGGGCTGCACTTCGCCGACATCGACCGGCTGCTGACGGTGCTGGCGCGCCTGGTCGACATGGGCAATACCGTGCTTGTGGTCGAGCACAATCTCGATGTGATCAAGACCGCCGACTGGGTGGTCGATCTCGGGCCCGAGGGAGGCGACGCAGGCGGGCAAATCATCGCCGAGGGAACGCCCGAGGAGGTCGCCGCAAACTCCGCCAGCCACACGGGCCGCTACCTGGCCGCGAAGCTGGCGCAGGGCTGAAGCCTGTTCGGCGGCAGGCGGGAATGGCGCCCCAGCCGGACGAGCCTTGGGCCAACCCGCTCGTGCAACACGAGCGTCCCGCGCGCGCCGCAGTTGGCACGCCCGGGACGCTCGCGGTCACGATCGCTGCAAGCGCTACGCGTTGCGCGGTTCGCTGACGTTCAGACCCTTGCCCTTCTCGTCCGACTGGATGTCGGCGAGGCTCTTCGCGCCGGGCAGCGGCTCGCGCTTCTCGCTGATCTGCTTGCCGGCCGAAAAGAGCTCGCGGTTCTTGTCTTTCCAGACCTTGTAGGGCTCGGGCAGCTCCTCGTCCTCGTAGATCGCATGGATCGGGCATTCCGGTACGCAGAGCTGGCAGTCGATGCACGTGTCGGGGTCGATCACGAGCATCTTCGGATTCTCAATCTCGTAGAAGCAGTCGACCGGGCAGACCGTGCAGCAGTCCGTGTACTTGCAGTCGACGCATCTTCCGGTCACGACGTGCGGCATGAGCTTCTCCTGTCCAGCGGTTGCCGGGATTCCCGGTTCCCCGTCGGTGGATTCCAAACGGCTTCGGATTCGCGCAGGCGCCCGCGGAGACCACGCGGCGATGCATCCGCCCGGCGCGATGGCCGCATTCTACGCGCGAGAGCCGCCGCGTACAGTGCTTGTGACCCGAGCTTGGGCCCGATTCCGTTGCGATGACGATCGCGCGGGTTCCGGCCGATCGAACGACACCCGGCGGCTGATTCTCCGGCGCGGTCGAGTCGTCGGCCGGATCGCTCCGTCGTGCGGCGGTGATAACCCCGGCGGACCTGGGCGTTTCAGTCTTTTCGACCTTTCAGATTCCGCTGCGCAGCCCGGTTGGTTGGCGCCGCCGAGTCGCCCTATACTCGCGGCATTCGGAAGGGGTGTGAGCTTGCTGTGCCTGGGTGTCGTTTCGTTCCTGAATTCGCGGCCTCTGGTCGCCGGGCTGGTGGACCGAGCCGATCTTTCGCTGGTCTACGACGTGCCGGCGCGGCTGGCCGAGCGGCTCGACGCCGGCGCGGTCGACGTGGCGCTGCTGCCGATCATCGACATCATCCGTTCGGCCGGCCGCTGGCCTGTCGTCTCCGACGCCTGCATCGGCTGCGACGGCGAGACGATGACCGTTCGCGTCTTCGCCCAGTGCCCGCCCGATCGCGTGCGCAGGCTGGCCGTCGATGCCGACTCGCACACGTCGGTGGCTCTGGCACGCGTGCTGTGGCATGAGCTCTACAACCGCGAGCTCGACCTGGCGCCGCTCGATGCCCGCCAGGACGCGCTCGACGAGCACGAGGCCGTGCTGCTGATCGGCGACAAGGTGGTCGACCCGCGCCGCAGCGGATTCGCTTACGAAGTCGACCTCGGCGGGGCCTGGCGCCAGCTCACCGGCCTGCCGTTCGTCTTTGCCGCGTGGGCGGCCGGGAGCGGCAAGAACAGCGAATGGCGAATCGCGAATAGCGAATGGACGGGTGCGCGACGCGAGGATCGCTCGGCCGCTCCGGCGGGCGACTTGCCGGACGATGCAGCGAGCGATGCGCCGAGCGCCGGTTTACTGACTCGCTACTCGCTCCTCGAGCTTCTGAACTCATCTCGCGACCTCGGCGTGTCGCGGGCCGCCGAGATCGCCGAGCGCGAAGGGCCCGCGCACGGCTGGCCGGTGCCGCTGGCGCTGCGCTACCTGACGCGCTGCCTGAAGTTCCGCATGGACGCGCGCTACCTGGAGGGCGCCAACCTCTTCGCGCGGCTGTGCGCAGAGATGGAGCTCGTGCCGCGCGACGCGGAGATCGCCTGGGACGAAGCGCTGTCGTCCGCCGTCATCCGCTGAATGAGCGTTCGCGGGCGCGGCGGCGCTGGCCGTACCACTCGCGTGCCTGTAATGGTGCCATGATGCTGACCGCCGAACGCACGACAACCGCGCCGACCCGCATTTCCGACGCCGACGCGCTGGCGATGTACCGTGAGCTGTCGATTCACGAGCTCGGCCGGCTGGCTTTCGCCCGGCTTCAGCAGATGCACCCCGAGCCGTACCGCACCTACGTCGTCGACCGCAACATCAACTACTCCAACGTCTGCACCGCGAAGTGCATCTTCTGCAACTTCAAGGCCGACCCCGGCGACGACGACGCCTACACGCTCTCCTTCGAGCAGATCGGCCGCAAGATCGAGGAGTTGCTGGAGATCGGCGGCACGCAGATCCTCATGCAAGGCGGGCTCGTGCCCGACGCCGATCACCTCACCGGCGACGGTCTGCCGTTCCAGTGGTATCTCGACCTGCTCGGCTTCATCCGCGGGAACTACCCCGGCATCCACATCCACGCCTTCAGCCCGCCGGAAATCTGGGCCTTCAGCCAGGTCTATCGCATGCCGCTGCGCGACGTGCTGCTGCGGCTGCGCGACGCGGGGCTGGCCACCATCCCCGGCGGCGGCGGCGAAATCCTGGTCGATCGCGTCCGCAGCAAGATCAGCCAGGGCAAGGCCCTCGCGCAGCAGTGGCTGACCGTCATGCGCGAGGCGCACCAGGTCGGCATGAACACGTCCTGCACCATGATGATCGGCCACATCGAGACCATCGAGGAACGCATCGAGCACATGCGCCTGCTGCGCGATCTTCAGGATGAGACCGGCGGCTTCATCGCGTTCATCCACTGGCCGTTCCAGCCCGAGGGTACGCCGCTGGGGCGCTGGAAGCGGCTGACTGGCGAAGAGCGAATCGCGACGAGCGAAGGGCCGGCAGGTCAACCAGTCGGCGAGTCAACCGGTCGATGGGTTGGCAAGTCGGAAGGCGCGCAAGCGGCGGCGTTTCGACCTGATGACCCTGCGACTTTTCAACGGCTTGACCGTCCGATCCCCGACGGCAAGCACCTGCTGCTGGCCGATGCGCACGAGTATCTGGTGATGCTGGCGCTGGCCCGGCTGTATTTCGACAACATCCCCAACATCCAGAGCAGTTGGGTGACGATGGGACCGAAGATCGGGCAGATCGCGTTGCTGTACGGCGCCAACGACATGGGCAGCGTGATGATGGAGGAAAACGTCGTCAGCCAGGCCGGCGCGTCGTATCGGCTCAGCGAGGACGAAATCTGCCGGCTGATCCGCGACGCCGGCTGGACCCCCCAGCAGCGCGACCAGTACTACAACCCGATCGATACGTCCGCGCGGCGGCGCCGCCAGGGCGCCGCGCTCACGGTGCTTCGCTGAGCGCGGCGAATCGGCTTTCAAGGGCGCAGGGCGCGGGGCGAGCGGCACACTCTGGCAGTTTTTGACGCAGGGTCGCGCGCGAGCGAAGCGCGGTCGTTACGGGCCCAGAACGAGATCCGCCGGTTCGATGAACCACATCCAGCGCTCGACTTCGCGGTCCTGAAGCGACTGCACCTCGCCGCTCGCGCCGTGGCGATAGTCGCTCGTTCCGTTCTGCCAGTATGCCCGCGATGAGGGCAACGCTTCTCCGTGACCGTCCACGGCCAGCGCGGGAAGCCGGTTGAGCGCGGGGTGCGCACCGGCGTTGTCGTGGCCCGGATCGGAGCTCTCCGGCTCGTTGACCAGCTCATAGCTGTAGCCGACGTATTCGCGCGTGGCGGCGTCTTCGGTGCCGTGACCTGGGTAGGCGTACAGGACGTTGTCGATCAACGCCAGCACTTCCGCTGGCCGCCGCACCGGTTCGATTCGCCGCCAGTCCGGACGGCCGTAGGGCTCCTCCCAGCCGGGCAGCGCGCTGTTGTCGATCGAAACGCTGCCGTCGAAGAGCGAGTGGCGCACGCTGCTGAACAACCACAGGTTGGGTGCGTGGTGCAGGATGCCCGCGTGAGTCCAGCGTTCGGCCGTGTCGCGCGAAGGGTCGATGTTCGGGCAACGCCAGATTCCCTCGGGCAAGCGCATGTTGAACTCGACCCGTTTTGCGAACGGCTCACCGAGGTACTCTGACAGCACCACGTTGATCAGCCGCACCGAGCTGACTCCCGGCCCCATCGTCCAGTCGTTCTGGGGCGGCAGCCGCCCCTGATGCTCCGTTACATAGCTGTGGACGATCTGACCCTGGCTGCGCAGGTTGGATTCGCATTGCAGCAGGCGGGCCTGCTCCCGCGCCAGCCGAAGCGCCGGCAGCAAGATCGCGATCAGCAGTGCGATGATCGCGACGACCGCCAGCAGTTCGATCAGCGTGAACGCCCGCACAGACGTCAATCTCTTCCGGTGAAGAGGCATGTGTTGCGCGGAACTGTACCGCTGCGGCCGTCCCGCCGACAACCGAAAACTCGGCCTGCGGCCGTGGTCGGTGTCCGCTACAATCGGGATGATCCAGGTCCGCATGCCGCCGCCGGTCGGCGACGGCGCGCCGTTGCGAGTCACACACGCATTGAGGAATCGCACATGGGCCGATTGGTCGCCATTCTCGTTGTGATCGCGCTGCTGGGCGCCGCCGCCTGGTACCTGGTGAGCAGCGGCGCGCTCGACGGACTCACCGGCCAGGGCGAGGCCACCGGCAATCTGAGGGTTGAGGAGAAGTACGGCGTGACGACGGAGACGGCCGGGCCGTAGGCCGCGGGCGGAGGAGCCCCGCCGAGATGTTTCAGACGTTTAATATTCACTGAAACATCTGAATGTATTGCACTTCTGCGCTCGTTCGCCCGAAACTGAGCGCATGACTACTCCGCCCCTCGTCGCCGTCACCGGCGCGTTCGGCTACTCCGGCGGCGTCGTCGCCCGCAAGCTGCTGAACGCGTCCTATCGCGTACGCACGCTCACCAACTCGCCGCGCCCCGGGCACGAGTTATCTCGCCGAGTCGAGCTGCGCCCGCTGTGCTTCGATCAGCCGGACCAGCTCGTCGAATCGTTGCGGGGCGTCGACACGCTTTTCAATACGTACTGGGTGCGCTTCAATCATCGCGGCTTCAGCTTCGCTGCGGCCGCGCGGAACACGCTGGCGCTGTTTGACGCGGCCCGAGCCGCCGGGGTCCGCCGCGTTGTGCACGTCAGCATCACGCAGCCCAGCGAGGATTCGCCCTTCGAGTACTTCCGCGGAAAAGCGCGGCTGGAGCGCGCCCTGCGTGAGAGCGGGCTGTCGCACGCGATTCTCCGGCCGGCGGTGCTCTTCGGCGGGGCGGACATCCTGGTCAACAACATTGCCTGGATGCTGCGCCGGCTGCCGGTCTTCGGCGTGTTCGGCGACGGCCGCTACCGGGTGCAGCCGATCCACGTCGAGGACTTCGCCGAGCTGGCCGTGAACGCCGCCGAGCGCGAGGAAAATCTCACCCTCGATGCGGTCGGACCGGAGAAATTCTCGTATCGCGAGCTGGTCACGGCGATCGCGGAAGCGATCGGCGTGCGGCGGCCGATCGTGTCCTGCCCGAAGTGGGCGGGCTACGCGCTGGCCGTCGGGCTCGGCTATCTGCTTCGCGACGTCGTGCTCACGTGGGAGGAAGTCGGCGGCCTGATGGCGGACCTGCTGCACAGCAACGACTCGCCGGCCGGCTCGACCCGCTTGACGAGCTGGGCACGCGAGCACGCCGAGGAACTCGGCCTGTCATACGCAAGCGAATTAGCCCGGCGCCGCTGAGGGTGAGTCTATGCCGGTCGATGGGCGGCCGCGGCCGCGCCGGTTCAGTCCGCCGCTTCGTGCCGCTCGTACACGGCCAGCAGGTACCACTTGCCGGGGTAGTCGTGGCGAAAGACGGCCTCGGCGCCGAGCTGCGACGCGAGCCAGCCGAGCGGGGCGTCGTTGGCGTCGGGCGCGCGCAGCCGCAGATAGTGTCGCGCAAAGCCCTCGCTGCTGAGCAGCGCCGCCTCGATGTTCGTCCAGTGGTCGAGCTTCCGCAGGTCGAGCTGCGGGCCGTCGTCGGGTGCCTCGAACACGGCGACGATGAAACGCGGTTTGCGTTCGAGGATCACGCGCGGATCGACCTGCTTGTCGAGGAATGAGCCCGGCGACTTGGCGATCTCGCGGTCGGTCAGCCCGGTGATATCCAGCACGCGCTGGTCGATGCAGCGGTAGCCGATCAGGCCGATGTCCATCAGCGCGATGCCGTCGCCGGCGGACGCGCGGCTGGCGATCCAATCCGCCGCGGCGGCGTGTCCGTCGACGTAGCCCTGGGCGCGCGTGGCGAGGAAGTCGTGATACCTCGTGCGCAGCCCGCTCTGCCAGGCGAGCAGAACAAGCGGCAGGGCGACGCAGGCCGCGGTGGTCCACTTGCGGGTGCGCCGCTCCGTCCCGCCCGCGAGCGCCGCGAGGCCGGCGACGCTCAGCGCTGCGACGACCGGCAGGTAGGGCACGAGCAGCCGATAGCCGGGCATCCAGTCCGGGCCGGCCGTGAAGATCGCCGCTACGCCCGCCGCCGCGACCAGCAGCCCAGGGAGCACGGCCCTGCGCGCGTCGGGCCGAACCGCCGCGAGCGCGCCGAGCGCCAGCAGCCCCAGCATCCCGATGCCGTGCACGCCGGCGTAGCGGCCGCAGTAGTCGATCGCCGAGCCGCCGCCGAGGAAACCGCCCTGCTTCGCGTAATACGTGTTGGGCAGCAGCTCGCCGTCATAGGTGAACAAGCGGAACAGCAGGTGCGCCAGCACCGCTCCGGCCACCACCAGCGTGTCGAGCGAGAGGGCGCGTCGGCGCGTCGCGCGGCGCCAGTCGCCGCCGATCAGCCGTGCGATGAACACGGCGCCGAAGCACCAGGCGCCCTCGGGGCGGGTGAGCGCGGCGAGTGCGAAGGCGACCCCGCCGCCGCGCCATCCGTTCGCATCGCGTGCGCGTTGCACCAGCCAGAGTCCGAGGGCAATCCAGCCAGCGAAGAGGGTCGTTTCGAGCCCGCTGGTGCTGTTGAGCGCGAAGCCGCACTCGAGGGCGACGATCGCCGCCGCCGCCCATGCCAGCAGGCTTGCGCTGCCGCGCCAAGGCGCCTGTCGGCGGAGCCACGCGCAGCACAGCGCCCAGGTGCACAGCAGCGCGCCCATGCCGCCGAGAAAACCGACGCCCTGGGCCGCGAGCAGGACGTCGCGCGGGCCGGCGATCGCGATGTACGCTGACATCAGCAGCATCAGCAGGAAGTTGGTGTAGCCTTCGACGTGCTCGCCGACGTTGAAATACGGGCCGCGTCCCATCGCCAGAAACCGGCTGTAGCGAAACGTGATGAACGCGTCGTCGTTGATGTGGGCCGTGAAGTGCGCCCAGTGCAGCGCATACGCCGCGAGCACCAGGATTCCCAGCACCAAGGAGACACGAGTAGCGAGGCGCGACGTTGCCATGAATCCGATCTCGCCGCGGAGCTGCGGCGTCGGCGGACAATGTAGGCGCGATCGAGCGGGCCCGCGACGGCGCCGCCGGCCGAATGGCGTCGCTTGCCGCCGTTTCCTATCGGGTCGCGCCGGCGTTTCGCGCGATCCGCCCACGTCACGACGCGCATTTTCCTTGTTTCGACGCGGCGTGTGGGTACGATCCGGGTAATCCGCGTGCGGCCGGTCCGGCCCGCATGGGAACGTTTTTCGCGTCCCCGCGCGGACCAACTCACGAACGGGGGGTCAGTGATGCGCAATCGCAGATGCCCGGCCGCCGCGCTGCTCGGTTGCCTGGCGGCTCTGCCGACCGCCGCAGCGCTGCTTGCGGACGAGCCCATCCTGAACCGCACACTGCTCGTCAAGGCGCAGCCCGACGAGTGCTACTACGGAATCGGCAACCCGTCGAACACCTACCCGTGGGATCCGCTCACGCCCTGCGACGGGCGGCCCAAGGTCAACAGCGCCTATCCCTGGGGCATGACGATGGCCGGCGACGATATCTGGATCGGCACCGGCGAGAACACCTATTGCATTCTGCGCGGGCTGGCCGGCAGTGTGGCCGACCCGTTCGAGACGCCCTCACTCGTCTGCGAGTTCGGCGATTCGATCTACAACCCGTATCTCGTGCCCGAGATGCGCGACTGGCGCGCGCCGCACATCTTCGTCTACGACACCGTCCTCAAGACGCTGACCGACAAGGTGCCGCTGCTCGATTCGCCGGCGCTCAGTCTGCTCAACAGCATGAGCGGCGTGCGTGCGGCGGGGGCGAGTGACGGGGTCGTGCTGCTGGGCGGGCAGAGCTTCTTCGGCGGCATCAACCTGTTCGCCTTCAACAGCGACACCGGCGAGTTTCTCGGCTCGGATCACACCCTCACCTGGCGCAACGTCCGCAGCATGATCGTCGTCGATGGCGTGATGTACATCGGGGTGAAGAACGGCGACGGCAGCGGCAGCGTGCTGCGCTGGAACGGCGACGCGCAGAACCCGTTTGACTTCGAGATCGTCGCAACGCTCGACTCGCAGGTGGCCAGCTTCGCGGAGTACGCGGGGCGGCTGTTCGCCTCCACCTGGCCCGAGTACCCCTCCGACAATCCGAAGGAATGTGCGATCTACCACAGCCCGCCGATTCCGCCCGGCGGCCTGACCAGCCAGCACATCGACCACTGGACCAAGGTGTGGAAAGCGTCGGACTACGAGCCCGATCCGTTCGTCAAGTATTTCTACGCCGGCGGCGCGATGGCGGCGTACGGCGACTACTTGTTCTTCGGCACGATGCACTCCGCCGGCGGAGTCGAAATCCCCGATCCGAACGAAGCCGGCGGCGCACCCCGCCACGCCCAGCGGAACCGCCGCGGGCGCGGCACCGCGACCAATCTGTACCGCCCGATCACCGTCTACCGCGGCCATTTCACCCTCCAGCCCCGCGACACCCGAAAGCCGATCGGCGGGTTCGAGTATGAGCTGCTCTACGGCGACCTGAACATCCTGGTCTACGATCCGGATCTTGATCGCTACATCCTCAAGCCGAACAACCTGGGCATCGCGGGCTCGCTGGGGCCGTCGGGCATCAACAGCCGCAGCAACAGCTACACCTGGACGATGGGCGTGTTCGGGGGGCAGCTCTACCTGGGGACGCTGGATTTCAGCTACATGACCGATTCCACGCCGCCGCCGCCGGGCGATCCGCCGAACCCCAATTGGGGCGGCGACCTGCTCCGCTTTCCGACGCCCGACAGCGCCGCGCTCGTCGAATCCGCCGACGGGCTGGGAAACTACAGCAGCTACGGCGTGCGGCAGTTGCTGGTGCGCCCGGATGCGATCTATGCAGGGATGGCCAACCCGGCAAACCTGCTGACCGACCTGACGGACGACGTGCCGGAAGGCGGCTGGGAGCTGTGGAAGCTGACGCTGCCCTAGGGCCCGCGTTCCGCGCCGGAGTCCGCCGGCTCGAACAAGTCCAGATAGTCGAGGACAACCTGAACGTATTCAGGCTCCTCGTACATGAAATGACCCTGGAAGTCGGCGTAGACGAACGTCAACTCCGGCATGACAGCGCCGGCATCGAGCTGTTCGCGATACGCTGACTCGAGCGCGTCGAGGTTCTCCGGCAGGTGGATCGGGTCCGCTTCGCCCTGTAGGAAGAGCGTCGGGTTTTGAATCTCCGCCACGTGAGAGACGACGTCCAGCTTCGGGCAGCCGTTGCGGGTGCATTCCACGACCGTGCTGTCGAACTGCGCAAAGCCGCTGTTGCAGGGGAAAAGCTCGGCCAGAAACCGGTAGAGCGGGCCGAGCTGAATCAACTGGTCGGGCCGGGTCAACCCTGAGATCGAGACGACGGCGGTCAGCCGGGCAGTCAGGTTGATGCGGTTCGCGGTGGTTCCGCCGGTGGAATAGCCGATCAGGTAAATGCGATCCGCACCGAGCCAATCGGCTCCCGGTCCGTCGAGCCAGCGCAGGCAGGCCAGGGTCTCGGCCACGTCGCGCGTGTTGTATGCCGACTCTTCCGTCAGCACCGGCGACCAGACCCGAAAGCCGGCCTGCTCGAAGTTGCTTCCGTAGCCGGTCTGCGCGTTCAGCGCGGTCGCACGCCGCCCGTCGGCCTCCAGCGTCCCCGCGCCGCAGAGCAGCACGATCAGGCTGCGGCGCGTTCCGACCTCCGGCGAGATGAACCCGCCGACGCTGATCCCCGTCTCCGGCTCGTCGATCTCCAACCAGCGCACGTCGTCGCGCTCCTCTAGCCGCGAGAGCGCCGCGTTCGTTGTTTCATCCAACGTGGCAAGCGACAGCGGCGCGATCGGCCCGCAGTTCACCGCCGGGATGTAGTTCTGAATCTGAATGCAGCCCACGGAAACGAGCGTCACCAGCGGCACGAGCAGGCGAGCGATGCTTGCGTGGAACATCCCGTCCCCCCCCAGCGCTCGGCAAGCGTGCATGCGTGGCACGATCGCAGCAGGCGCGGCCCGCGGCTCAGTTCGTCAGCGCGTACAGGAACACGTTGGCCATCAGTCGCCGCGCGTCTTCGGCGGCCAGCCCGCGGCAGCCGTCGCAGACGTGCCCATCGATTCCGCAGCCGAGCGCGTAGGGACTGTACACGGCCACCAGCCGGCCGTTCCACACCGCGCCCCAGAGCTCGGGCAGGGCCAGATCGGGCTGCTCGCGGCGCAGCGCTTCGGAGTAGGCGACGGTCTGAAGTGCGAACCCGGGCCGGCCGGTGAATACCGGATGGTCCAGCGGCAGCCGTTGCAGCGGCGCATCGGGCAGCGCTTGCGCGATCATCGCCCGGAAGGCGGCATCGAATTCCGGACGGCCGCAGCAGGCTTCGGCGACCAGGAATCCGCCGCGCCGCAGATGGTCGGCCAGGTGCTCCTGCTCCGAGCGGCTCAGCCGGAATGAGCCGTGCCCGGTCAAATAGAGCAGCGGGTGCGAGCGCAGCGCGTCGGAGTCGAGCTTCACGGTGGCGTATCGCGTGACGACGCGCACGCCGAGCTGGTCGCGCAGGAGCTCCGCCAGCCGAACGAGCATCTGCGGATCGGGCCGCCAGTCGCCGTCGTAGGTGATTTGGGCGGGTTGAAGGGCGTCGGCGGCGGGGATTGGATCGGCGCCGGCCGTCGTCGGCGCGATCACGATCGTGTCGAGCCGGTCGCGCAGCCCGCGCCGGCCGGCAGCGAAGGCCGCGATGTTCGTCCCGAGCTGGAGCGCGGGCTCCGACAGGTCGCGAACGTGGCCTTGCTCCCACAGGCAGGAAAGGTCGCGCGGGCTGAACAGGACGGCGGTGCGGCAGCCGTAGTCGAGCCCCCACAGGCCCGCGGGCGCGAGCGCGAAATGCGCGGAGTAGACCGAGTGACTCGCGTCGAGCTCGCGCAGCGGATGATCGGGAAACGTTGCCCGCGTCAGCTCGAGGAAGCCCTCGCGAAACTCGCCGCGCCCGCAGCACGCCTCCGCCAGCAGCGTGCCGCCCTGGTCGAGGTACTGTTTCAGCTTGGCGCGCTGCGTTTCGTTCCACCTGGGGAACGTGTGCCCCTGCACGTAGAGCAACGGCGCCGCCAGCCACTGCTCCAGCGGGGCGTCGAAGTCGACCACCTGCCACGCCGTCGGCCCGCCAAGCTTGTCGCCGATGAACGAGACCAGGTGGTCGAGGTCGTGACGGTCCGGGTTCCAGGCTTCGTCGTCAGACCAGCGCAGCTTCTGCACCAGCAGCGGCTTGCGTCCCTTGGCGAGGAAGAGCACCGCGAAGCTCGTGTCGACCACGCCCGAGCCCCACGAGCCGTCGGCGCGCTGCGTGCGAAGCAGCGCCTCGCAGCCCTCGCGATACCAGTCGTGCCGACCAAGGTACTGGCGCCCCGAGAGAATCCCGCAGCGCTCCACCGCGTAGAGCCAGTAATACTGGTAGTTGTTCTCGCGCCCCGGGTTGGCGCCGGCGTCGAAACGGTGCCCCAGCCAGCTCAGCCCGTTCAGCAGCGCCCGGTTGGTCGCGTAGCGCCCGCAGCCAGGCGCCGCGCCGTCGCGGAATCCGCGCTCGATGGTCTGGCTCACCGGCGTGCCGAGGATCAGCAGGTTCGCCACGTTCGCCGCCGTCATGCTGCCGTAACTGTCCCCGCTGATCTTGTAGCTCCAGCCGCCGTCGGGCTGCTGCGTGGCCAGGACGCGCGTCTCCGCGGCCTTCCAGACCTCGCGCGGGACCGGAACACCGGCGCTGGCGGCGGCGTGCAGCCCCAGCAGCGCGAACTGCGAGTTCGAATGATCAAACTGCGCCTTGGGCTGGTCCGTGTAGCTCCACAACCCGCTCTTGAGCTGGGCCTCCACCAGCCAGCGCGCGGCGGCGTGAGTCGCGGCCCGGAACTCGCTTGCATCCGCCTCGGTCAACACCATGATCTTCAGCGAAGCGACGTAGACGTGCTGGTTCGGCAGCGTCGCGATCACGTCCAGCGCGTCGGTCATGTGCGCGGACGCGGCCGAGTCGCCCGCCGCCAGCAGCGCCAGGGTCGCCAGGCAGGTTTCGCCGCCCGGATAGGTCGAGGCCGGCCAACTGCCGTCGTCGCGCTGCCCGCGGCGCAGGTAGCTCGTGCCGCGCTCCAGCGCGGACTGCACTCGCGCCGCGGAGAGCTCCTGCGCCGCCGCGCACCAGCCGCAACCCACCGTGAACAACCAGACAAGGACCACCAGGCGGCAGCGCGCACGCGCGGTCGCCGAAAACTCCCTGAGCCCGGCCCGCACGGGAGTGGTCATGCGCGCATGGTAGCAGCAGGCAGGGGGCGCCGGATCGGCTGGATTCGGCCGGCGCTTGTGCGATAATGCCGCGCGGTCGGTTCGCCAGGGTTGGCGACATGCGGGGAATCTTGTGCCGAGCGGCAGGGTGGAACCATGCTGTACGTCACGCTCACATTCTGGCTGATTGTGTCCGTCTTCACTGCCTGGGGCGTGCACACTCTCTGGAGCCGGCTCGTCAAGCCGCGCGCCGTCAATGCCGCGCTGCTTCCGGGCACGCTCGTTGCGCAGCTCGGGCACGTGCTGGGCCTGCTGGTCACCGGAAACGCGGTCACCAACACGTCGCTGATGAGCGACGGCGAGAAGGGCGAGCCGCAGGCCGATGCGCCCGAGACGCCCAAGATCCCGATCATCGGCTCCATCCTGATCGGGCTGCTTCCACTGGTGGCCTGCGCGGCGTGCCTGTACGTCTCCGCCCAATACTGGGGCGGCGGCATTCTGCCGCACCTGGCCAGCGAGGGCTCGCTCTCGCTGCCGCAGTCCCTGCCCACGTCGCTCGCCGGCGTGTGGGAGCTGCTGCGAACGACGGTCACACTGAGCGAAGGCATGCTCGCGGCGATCGTGGCTGCGGACTGGCCCAACTGGACGACGATCCTGTTTCTGTATCTCTCCATCTGCCTGACCGTTCGCATGATGCCCTTCGAGGGGAGTCGCCGCGGAGCGCTGGGAGCGATTCTGCTCGCCGGCGGCGCGACCTGGGCGGCGGCGAGCTTCGCGCCGGGAGTCGAGGGATTTGTGCTGGGCGCGTGGACCGTGCTGAGCTACGCGGTTGCGATGCTAATCCTGCTGCTGTTCATTTCGCTGGCGGTTACGGGAGCGGTCGGGCTGGTGCGCATCCTCGCGAAGAATGAGTAGGAGAAATGACGAAGCGACGAAGAGAGCTGAGCAGCGTTTTCAGCGCCCTTGGCCCCTCGGCCCGTCGTCCCTTTGGCTCCTTATCTGCGCCTGAACTGCCGCTCCAGGTCCGCCAGCGTCAGATGCAGTGTGGTCGGACGGCCGTGGGGACAGTGGCTGCTGCGCTCGGCGATTTCGCGCCGCGCCAGCAGCGCGGCGATCTCGTCGGCAGTCAACGGATCGCCCGCCTTGACCGCGGCCTTGCAAGCCATCATGTCGAGCAGCTTGTGCAGCAGCGTGTCCGGCTCGGGCCGGCTGCCGCGCTCGCTCAGCAGGTCGAGCAGGTCCGCCACGAAGCGCCCGCGGTCGGCGCGCTCCAGCAGCAACGGGAACGCGTGTAGCGTGACCGTCTGCGGGCCGCTGGGTGTCAGCTCCAGCCCCAGCCGAGCCAGCGTCTCCGCGTGCGTCTCCAGCGATTCGAGCCGATCCGCCGGCACCTGAAACGTCTCCGCCAGCAGCAGGCGCTGCGATTCGAGCGTCCGCTGCGCCAAGCGGCGGTGCAGCTCCTCGTAGAGGATGCGCTCGTGCAGCGCGTGCTGATCGACCAGCATCAGCCCGTCGGGGGTCTCGACCACCAGGTAGGTGTTGTGCAATTGAATCGCGCGTGGCGGCGGCTCGGCGTCAGGCGCGGGCAGCGCGGCGCGCTCCACCGCCCGATCGTCCAAAGCGGAGCCGCCCACCATTTCGGGTTCGACGCGAGCGATGTTCGCAGAACGGGCCGGTTCCGGGCCACCGCCGGCCGATTCGACCCGCGCTGCGGGCGGCGCGAAGTACGGCTCCCTCGGCGGCGCGACGTACGGCTCGCGCGGCGGGGCGTCGTGCCGGCGGGCGAAGAAATCCACCATCGCCTGCCGCACGCTGGTCTGCTGCGCTTCCTCGGCGGCCCGTCGCGTGCTCAGGCTGTGGTCGAGGTTGGTTCGCAGGAACTTGTCGCGCAGCGCCGCCAGCACCTGGGCGTGGACGTAGTTCGAGTCGCGCCAGCGAATCTCGATCTTGGTGGGGTGCACGTTCACGTCGACCTGGTCCGGTGCGATGCGGATGAACAGGAACGCCACCGGGTAGCGGTGCGGGTCGATCAGGCTGCGATACGCCTCCTTGATCGCGTGCGAGACGAAGCGGTCGCGCACGTACCGGCCGTTAACGAACACGTACTCCCATTTGTTCGCGCCGCGGCTCTCCGCCGGCGGGGCGACCCAACCTTCCACGAGCACGCTGTCGCTCTCGCGCCGGATGGGCAGCAGCACGGCCGCGAGGTCCTCGCCGTAGAAGTCGCCGATCCGCCGCAGCATGTCGCTCGTGGCCGGCAGTTCGTGCAGCACGCGATTCTGGTGGCGCAGGCTGAAGGCGACGGCGGGCTGGGCCAGCGCGACCCGCGCGAGCTGCTCGGTGATGTGACCGACCTCGGTGACGCTGGTCTTGAGAAACTTGCGCCGCGCGGGCACGCAGTAGAACAGATCGCGCACCTCGATCAGCGTCCCCGGCGGCGCGGCACAAGGCACAAGGTCGCCGCAGGCGCCGCCCTCAACCCGCAGCCGAAGGGCCGTATCCTGTGCCCGGCGGCGCGTCGTGATTTGCAGGCGCGCGACCGAGCCGATGCTGGCGAGAGCCTCGCCGCGAAATCCCAGCGTCTGGATGTTGAACAGGTCGTCATCCACCTGAATCTTGCTGGTGGCGTGCGGCTCGACGGCCAGCCGCAGGTCGTCGGCGTCCATTCCGAGGCCGTCGTCGCGGACCGCGATCAGCTCACGCCCACCGTCGCTGATGGCGATGTCGATGCGTCCGGCTCCCGCGTCGAGCGCGTTCTCGACCAGCTCCTTGACGACGCTCGCCGGCCGCTCGATGCACTCGCCGGCGGCGATGCGGTTGATCAGTTCGATCGGGAGCTTGCGGATGATGCCCATCGGAATTCAGCGCGCCTCCGGGCGGAGTATAACGAAGGGCGCAGGGCGCACGGCGCGGTTTGCTCCTCAGCGCTTCGCGCCGTTCACGCCGATCGCGGGCGGCGCGCCTCGGCCCGCGGCGGCGCCGGTGCGCGCCCGCCGAGCGGCAGCGACCAGCGGTTGTTGAGCAGCACGATCGCCGCAAGCAGCGTGAGCAGCGAAATGAGAAAGACGATCGGGCGGGTCTCTTCCAGCACGTAGATCGCCAGGAAGCGGTTGCGGCGCGCGTGCAGGGCCAGCCACTCGGCGTAGCCTCGCGCGCGGGCGAGCGTGGATTCCGCGCCGTCGTCCATCGACGAGCCGGCGGGTCGCGGGCCGGCGGCGCCGCTGCCCGTGGCCTCGGCGAGGGTCGGCGCGCGCGAGGGCGCGTCCGCGGGCTGCACGATCAGCCGCTCGACTTCCGGACGTTCGAAGCCGAACTCGCGCTGTGCGACGCGCTCCTGGTAGTCGCGGTCGTGCAGCAGGTGCTCGATCTGCCGCTCCGCGGTTCGAAGTTGCTGGCGCAGGGCCAGGTGCTCGACGCGGGCCTGCTCGACCGCTTCGCGCGCCGTCTGGTAGTCGAGCCAGGCGGGCAGCATCAGCCAGACGCCCAGCGAGACGCCGCTGCCGGCGCACATGAACCAGAACAAGATGGCGGCACCCGGGCCGAGTCGCGACATGCTGCCGTCCCTGGCGAACGCGGCGCGCGCGTCAGCCGCGCGCCCAGAAGCGCGCTCCGAACTCCGCCGCGCTCCCGAGTTCCTGCTCGATTCTCAATAACTGATTGTACTTCGCGGTGCGATCGCTGCGAGAGGCGCTGCCGGTCTTGATCTGGCCGGCGTGGGTCGCGACCGCCAGGTCGGCGATGGTGGCGTCCTCGGTCTCGCCGCTGCGATGGCTGATGACCGCGGCGAAGCCGCTGCGCATCGCCAGGTTCACGGCGGCGAACGTCTCCGTCAGCGAGCCGATCTGGTTGATCTTCACCAGGATCGCGTTGGCGCTCTTCTCGCGGATGCCGCGCGCGAGGAACTGCACGTTGGTGACGAAGAGGTCGTCGCCGACGAGCTGGATGCGCTGACCCAGCCTTTCGGTCAGCTTGGCCCAGCCCTTCCAGTCGTGCTCGGCCAGCCCGTCCTCGAGGCTGCGGATCGGGAAACGGTCGCACCAGCGGGTCCACAGGTCGATCATCTCGTCGCTGCTCACCAACCGGTCCTTCTGGCTCTTGAAGAAGCGGTACTGGCCGGTGGCCTTGTCCCACATCTCGCTGCTGGCCGGATCGAGCGCGATGAAAACCTGCTCGCCGAGCTTGTAGCCGGCCTTCTCGACCGCGGTCGCGACCACCTCCAGCGCCTCGTCGTTGCTCTTGAGGCTGGGCGCGAAACCGCCCTCGTCGCCGACCGAGGTGTTCAGCCCGCGGTCGTGCAGCACGAGCTTGAGCGTGTGGAATATCTCGGCCCCCCAGCGCAGCGCTTCGCGGAAATTCGGCGCGCCCCAGGGCTGAATCATGAACTCCTGGAAGTCGACGTTGTTGTCGGCGTGCTTGCCGCCGTTGAGGATGTTCATCATCGGTACGGGCAGGACGTGAGCGGAGGGGCCGCCGAGGTAGCGGTAGAGCGGCAGTCCGCAATGAGCCGCGGCGGCTTTGGCGGCGGCGACCGAGACGGCCAGGATGGCATTCGCGCCCAGCTTGCCTTTGTTGGGGGTGCCGTCCAGCTCGATCATGCGCGCGTCGATCTGCTCCTGGCAGGTCGCATCCATGCCGCGCACCGCCGGTGCGATCACGTCAAGCAGGGCCTTGACGGCCTTCTGCACGCCTTTGCCCAGGAAGCGGCGCTTGTCGCCGTCACGAAGCTCGACGGCCTCGTTCTCGCCGGTGGAGGCGCCGCTGGGGACCGCAGCCGTGCCGCGCGAGCCGTCGTGCAGGATCACCTCGGCTTCGACGGTGGGATTGCCTCGCGAGTCGAGCACTTCGCGCGCCAGGACGGTTTCGATCGAGCGTGTGCCGGCCATCTAGGGCTCCTGCTGCGCATGGTCTTCCGCCGCGGGGCGCGTCTCGGGCATCAGCTCGGGGATCGGCGCCGGCGGCAGTGGATGGTCCACGTAGGCGAAGCTTACCATGAATCGCTCCAGTCGAGGGTTCAGGTCCGAGTGCCCGATCAGCTCGACTTCGTCGCCGGGCGCAATTTCCGCCAGCCCGGCGCAGCGGTCGTTCACGTAGATTTCCGAATCGCGCGTCACGACGCAGCTCAAGTCGTTCGCCGGCGCGTCGGTCGACCCCGGCGCGTTCGTCAGGCGCACCGTCAGCCCGCCGGCGTCCACCTGCACGGACTGAACGGTCCCCGAGAAGACACTGAAATGGCGCGGCGGCTCGTCTTCGCGGCAGGCGCCGGCCGCAAGCAGCAGCGCGAGCAAGAGCCGCAGCCCGACGCGCCGGTGTCCCGTGGCGCTTCCCAGCCGGCGCACGGCGGTAAACGTGCCGCTACAGCGTGCGTCGGGTTGTCTCGCCGGGCGGGAGCCGTGAGTCATTTGTGCGTATCATATCCATCCGGCCCGGACGCATGTACCGTGCGTCGTCTCCGGTTGCGATTCCGATGCGGCCTTGATGGACGGTTCGCGGGAGTGTGGTCATGCGCGTGGGCAGAGGCAGCCGTCGTTTCCGTCCGTGGGATCGATCGCTCGTGTGCGTCGCAAGTCTGGGCCTGCTGCTTGGGACCGGCTGCGACCGTGGACCGGCGGCAGCGCCGGCGCAGCCCGCAAGCCCGGCCCCTTCGTCGAACGCGCCCGCCTCGTCCGGCCCGCGCCCGAGCTTCGTGCTGATCTCAATGGACACCACCCGCGCGGATCACCTGGGCTGCTACGGCAGCGCCTCGGGTGCCACTCCCAACCTCGACCGCTTCGCCGCCGAAGGCACGCTGTTCCAGCAGTTCGTCACCACCGCGCCGATCACGCTTCCGGCCCACACCACGATGATGACGGGCGTCGATCCGCCGAGTCACGGCGTGCGTGACAACGCGGTGTTTCACGCGCATCCGAACAACCTGACGCTCGCGGAGCATGCGAAGACCGCCGGTTACCAGACGGCCGCGTTCGTTTCGGCACACGTTCTGCGAAGCGAGTACGGGCTCGATCAGGGCTTCGACCGCTACGACGACAATTTCTCCGCGAACCAGGCGCGCGGGCTCTCGCGTGCCTCGATGAAGGCCGAGCGAACCGCCGATGCGGTGACGGATGCCGCCCTGGACTGGCTCCAGGCGGCCCCGTCGCGGCCGTTCTTCCTGTTTGTTCACTATTACGACCCGCACTCGCCCTATGTCGCCCCCGAGCCGTTCCGCTCGCAGTTCGCCGAGCCGTACACCGCCGAGATCGCGTTCATGGATTCCCAGATCGGGCGGCTGCTGAAGGAGATGGATGAGCGCGTCGGGCGCGACAACCTGCTGGTGGCGATTGCCGCCGACCACGGCGAAAGCCTGGGCGAGCACGGCGAGGACACGCACGGCGTGTTTCTTTACGACGCGACCATGTGGGTTCCGTTCCTGCTGCGCGGGCCGAATGTGCCGGCGGGCCGGCGGGTCGCGACGCAGACCCGCATGATCGACCTCGCCCCGACCTGCGTCGAACTGCTCGGACTGCCGCCGATGGGGCCTGCCGCCGGGCGCTCCTTGCGGCCGCTGTTGACGCGCGACGACGACGGACCGCGGCCCGCATACATGGAGACGTTTTATCCCAAGTATTCCTACGGTCTGGCGTGGTACCGCGCCTGGCGCGAGGTCCCGTACAAGTACATTCATGGGCTGCGCCCTGAGCTGTATGACCTGGCCGGCGATCCGAAGGAGCTGAGCAACCTCGCCGGGGGCGATGCCGCCCGCTCCGAGCGATTGCGCGATGACCTGCGCGACTACGTCGCCGCGGCCCGGCCGGCCGTTTCCGCGGAGGAAGCACGCCAGGCGATCAGCTCGCAAGAGCGCCAGGCGCTGCTTTCGCTGGGCTACGTCTCCGGCGCCGGGGAGGACGACGCGCCCGCCAGCGAGCTCGACCTCTTCGACCCGGTCGGTCCCGAGCCGCGTGACCAGATCGAGGAAGGCCGCCGAATGCGGATCATCGTCGACGCCATCCGCGACAACCGGCTGGACGAGGCCGAACCGGCCCTGCGCGCGCTGATCGAGTCCTCCGACCGCAAGGAGACGTTCACCTGGGCGCACCTCGCGCTGGCCCAGGTGCTGGTGCTCAAGCAGCGCGACGATGAGGCGATCGCGCACTTCCGGCTGGCGCTTCAGGCCCGACCGACTGACAACGCCACGCGCGGCGAGCTGGCGGACGCGCTCACTCGGCTCGACCGCATGGACGAAGCGCTGCTCGAGTTCGATCTGGCGATCAAGCACGGCCCGGTGCTCGCGGAGACGCACAACCTTTACGGCCGGGCGTTGGCGAAGGCCGGCCGGGTCGATGACGCGATCGCGCAGCAGCAAGCCGCGCTGACGATCGACGAAGAGTTTTCCGCCGCTCGAGTCGATCTGGCCGGTCTGCTGCTGAAGAAAGGGCGGGTCGAGCAGGCCGAGCAGGAGTACCGCACCGTCCTGCGGCACTCGCCGCAGGATTCAGAGGCCCGCGGCCGGTTGGCCCAGTTGCTGCTCAATCTGCGCCGGCCCCAGGAAGCGCTCAGCGAGTTCGACGCCGCACTGAGCGCCAACCCGCAGGATGCGCGCAGCTACGGCGGGCGCGCGATGACGTTGCTCACGCTCGCGCGGCCGGCCGAGGCGATCGAGAGTCTCCGAAAGTCCATCGAGCTCGACCCTAAAATGCCGCAAGGCTGGCAACTGCTCGGCGACGTGCTGGTCGGCGCACGGCGCTACGAGGAGGCGATCACGTCGTACCGCAAGGGCCTGGAGAGCCTGCCCGGCGAGCCCACGCTGACGCAGGGGCTGGCCTGGGTGCTGGCGGCATGTCCGATCGACTCGCTCCGCAACGGCGCCGAGGCACTCGAGCTGACGGCTTCGGTTGATCCGGCCGCCCCCGCGCCGCTGCGCGCGCTGGAGGCACGCGCCGCCGCCCTGGCCGAAGCCGGCCGGTTTGACGAGGCCCTGAAAGCCGTCGACGCGGCCATTCAGTCGGTGGAATCCCGCGGCGGAAACGTCGCGGCGCTGCGCGAGCATCGCGCGCTCTACGCGGCCGGCAAGCCATTCCGGTTGCCGGCGCCATGAGCATGCGTTGGCGAGTGCGTTCGGTCAGGCAGTCTGCGAATCGAGCGTCTCCAGCACGCGCGCCGTCAACGCGTCCGTTCCTTCATCGTCGCTGGTCTCGAGCCACGCCACGCGCGGCATTCGCTTCAGCCAGGTTCGCTGCTGCTTGGCCAGTCGGCGGCTGTTGATCTTGATGCGCTCGACTGCATCCTCCAGGCTGCAACGCCCCGCGAAGTGCTCGAATAGCTCCGCGTAACCGACCGCCTGTCCGGCCTGCGGCCCCACGCCACGCGGATCCGACCACAGCCGGTGGGCTTCGTCGACCAGCCCGTCGCGCACCATTCGGCGGACGCGCTCGTTGATGCGGCGGTTGGCGGCCTCGCGCTCGCGTCGCAGGCCCAGCAGCCGCCAATCCCAGTCGGGCCGGCGAATCATGCGGTCCCATTGCTGCTGTAGGCGGCTGATCGGCGCGCCGGTTCGCCGGTAGACCTCCAGGGCGCGCTCGATGCGGCGCAAATCGTTGCGGTGAATGCGCGCCGCCGCCTCCGGATCGACGTGCGCCAGTTCGGCATGCAGCGCATCCAGTCCCTCGCGCTCGGCGCGGCCGCGCAGGTTGGCGCGGAACTCCGGATCGGCTGCCGGTCCTGCGAACAGCCCTTCGTAGAAGCTGCGGAAGTACAGCACCGTGCCGCCCACCGCGATGACCGGCCGAGCGCGGGCGTGAATGCCCGAAACCGCCTCATCCGCCAGTTCGACAAATCGGGCGGCGCTGAACGGCTCCCACGGATCGGCCACGTCGATCAGGTGATGCGGGATGGCAGCGCGCTCGGCAGGGTCCGGCTTGGCGGTGCCGATGTCCATGCCGCGATAGACCTTCATCGAGTCGATGCTGACGATCTCGCCGCCCAGCCGATCGGCCAGCGCACGGCCCAGCGCGCCCTTGCCGGAGGCCGTGCAGCCGAGAATCGTGATGACGCGTCGCTCGTCGGGCATCATTACGGGCTCACGCCAACTCGCCCCCGGAATGCGGACCGCCGCCGCAGCGGCCCCGCGTTCCGCGCGGGCTTATTTTGACGCAATCGCGCTCGCCGAGCATCATGGCGCCGCTCCAATTGCGGAAGGCGGCACACGCGATGGCAGTCACCTTCGTGTTCGGACGGGCCGGGACCGGCAAGACGCACGGCTGTCTAGCCTCGATCGCGGCTCGCCTGGAGGACCCGCGCGACGCGGAGCGGCTGCTGCTCATCGTGCCCGAGCAGGCCACCCTCCAGATGGAGCGGGCGCTGCTGCGACAGACGCCCAGGCGCGCGTTCTGGCGGGCCGAGGTGCTCAGCTTCTCACGTCTGGCAGCCCGCGTGTTCGACCAGGTTGGACGTCCGCCTGATCTGATTTCCTCGGCGGCTCGGCGGATGGGGCTGCGGCACGTGCTTGCGCATCACGCCGGCGCGGAGGCCGCGTTCGGGAAGTCTAGACTCTCCCCTGGGTTTCTTGATCAGCTATCCAGCCTGATTCAGGAGCTGCTGCGGGAGAACGCCGACCCCGCGACGCTGCGAACGGCTGCGGCGAGCCTGGACGACCCGCGCTCGGCGCGGCGCAGCGTAGCGCTGGCGGACCTGTTTGAAGCCTACCTGGATTGGCTGGGTCCGCGGCGCGCCGATCCGGCTCAGCAACTGGCCATGCTGCGCGAGGTTTTACAGCGCAGCGCCTGGCTGAGCGAGTGCTGCGTCTGGGTCGATGGCTTCGCCGGATTCACCGGCCAGGAGCTCGAAACGCTCGTCACCCTCGCCCGGCAGGCGCGCCATCTGACGATCACGCTGTTGCTCGACCCGAACGACGTGCCGGCGCGGGCCGACCCCGGCGCCGCGCCGCGTCTCTTCAGCCGTACCGAGCAGACCCATCATCGGCTCGCCCGGCGGCTGGCCGATGAAGGGGTGTCGCTCAATCCGCCGGTTCGAATTTCCTCCGCGAGCGTTCCGCGATTCCGCCAGGCGGCGGGCCTCACGGCGCTCGAAGCTCGGCTTGCATCGGTGACGGGCTCGATCGGCACGGCGCGCCCGGACGCCAATGAGATCGCCGTAGTCGCCTGCCCGACGCATCGCGAGGAGCTCTGCCAAGCCGCCCGCTGGATTCGAGCCACGATGGCGGATGCGTCTGCGGCGGGGCAGCCGCTGCGCTTTCGCGATTTCGCGCTCATTGCGCGCGACCTGACGCCATTCGCCGAGCTGGTGCGCGAGGTTTTCGACGAATACGAGCTGCCGCACTTTCTCGATCAGCGCCGCGGCCTCGCCGCCCACGCGCTGTGTCGGTTTCTGGACGGTCTGTTCGAGACGCTGCGCGCGGATTTCCCGTTTCGCGCCGTCGCGCACCTGCTGCGCAGCGAGCTGCTGCCCATCCGCCGAATCGACGCCGAGGAAATCGAGCAGCACCTCCGCGAAACCGAGCTCGGCGGGCGCGCGCGCTGGCGAGAGTTGGCTCGGCGGCACCCGGCGGCGGGCAGTCCCGACATGCTGGCCCGCCTGGGGCGCTTCGCCCGGCGACTGCTCCACGGACTGCGCCCGATGCTGCGCCTGATGCGCCAGGAACCGCCCGCCGACGGTCAGGCCTGGGCCGTTGCGCTGCTGGAAACGCTGAAGCGGCTGCGCGTGCCCGATCGGCTGCACGGGTGGAGCGCGCAGTGCGCCGCCGAGAAAGACTACGAAGCCGCCGAGCTGCATCGGCAGGCCTGGGCTTCGTTGTGCGGTGTGCTGGAGGACCTGCACTCGGCGTTGGCAGGCACGGCGCTCGGTCTTGCCGACGTGGCCGACCTGGTGGTCGAGTCGCTGCGCAGCGAGAGCGTCGGACTGACCCCGCCGACGCTCGACCAGGTGCTGGTCGGCTCGATCGAGCGGAGCCGACATCCCGAAATCCGCCACGCCTGGATTTTCGGCTTCAACGAGGGGCAGTTTCCCAGACCGCCGATGGATGACGGGCTGCTGCCGGCGCGCGAGCGGCGGGCGCTGGCCCAGCGCGGCCTGCCCGGGCTGGGGCCGCGCGCCGACGACGTGTTCGCGGAGCGGCTGCTGACCTACATCGCCCTGACGCGCGCGTCGCAGAGCGTGCGAATCAGCTACGCGAGCATCGGCCCCGACGGCGACGAGCAGATTCCCTCCACGCTGCTGGGCTGGCTGCGTCGGGCTGTGCCGAACCTGCCTGAGCAAGCGGCCGACGGCGGCGCGCCGCCGGTCACGCTGGCGGAACTGGCCCGCGCGCGGTTGGCGGGAACGAGCACGCGCGCGGAGGCCACCGCCGACGCCCTGCGCCTCGTGCGGCGGCGCGCCGAACGTCTGATCGACATCGTCGCGACCGATTCGGCTGCCGCCGAGCGACTGGCCTGGCTGCTGCGTGGCGAGCGCTATTGCAATAAGGCGGTTTCGCTGCCCGCAAGCGGCGCCGCCGGCGAAAGCCCGCCGCCGCGCGCCCTGACGGTCAGCGAGCTCGAAACGGCGATCGCCTGTCCGTTTCAGCATTTCATGCGCTATCACCTGCGCCTGCGCCTGCCGCGCAGCCCGCAGGACTTGCGCGCCGAGCTGGGCGAATGGGCACACCGCATGCTCGCGTCCGTCTCACGCCCCGCCCTGCCGACCGGAGCTGCCCAGGTCGAGCTGCCGATCGAGACGTGGCTCGCGGCGCTGGACGCGGCGGTGGGGGAATTGGAACCCGAGCTTGCGGCTGAACCGGGCTGGAGCGGTTCTCGCCGCGAAGCGCTCTTTCGCCAGTTGACCGTGCGGCTGCGCGACACGCTGCGCGCTAACCTGATCCGGATGAGGCGCGGGACGTTTCGGCCGATTGCCGTCGAGCAGGCGTTCGGGCGCGAGCGTGCCGAGAACGGCTGGCCGGCCTGGCGGCTCGAGCTTCCGGACGGGCGCCACGTGCTGATCCGCGGGCAGATCGACCGGCTCGACGAAGCCGACACCGACCAAGGCCGCGTGCTGCTGATTCTCGACTACAAGTCGAACGCTTATGCACTCAGCGGCGCGGCACTGACCGGCCAGCGGCTGCAATTGTGGGCCTACGCGTTGGCGGTCGCCGAGCGATTCACCGATCAGGCCCGGCTGGCCGGCTGGCTGCTCGTTCCGATCTACCCGAACGCCGAGAAGCTGATCGCCGGCGAAGATGCCGCCGACGATCGCGACGCCGCGGCCCTGATTCCGTGGCGCGCCCGCGGATGCTTCGCGGCGGAGTTCGCGCCGCTCCTGGACACCCGCCTCGGGTGCTTCCAGTCCCCGGTGGCGGCCATGCGGCTCAAGAACGACGGCGGGTTCCACGCGGGTCAATCTGGCGACGTGGCGACTGCGACGGAGTTTCACGCGCGCCTGCGCCAGGTGCGCGCCACGCTTCAGCTTGCGGTCCGCCAGGTGCTGGACGGTGACGTTTCGGTCGCGCCGCTGTTCGAGAATCGCGCGCTGGCCTGCCGCCGGTGCGACTTCCGCCCCGTCTGCCGCTTCGAGTCGATTTTCAATGCTCCGCGAATCGCGGAGCAGGTGCTTCCGTCGGTTGAGCCCGACGATTCGGCGCCGAATCCCGCGACCGGAGATGCGCCATGAAGCTCACGGCATCGCAGGAGGCCGCCGTCCGGCAGCGCGGCAGCAGCCTGCTGCTCTCGGCCTCAGCCGGCTCCGGGAAGACCGGTGTCCTGACTTGTCGCGTGGTCGACCTGCTGGCCGATGCCGGTGATCCCTGCGACGTGGATCAGGTTCTCGTCGTCACGTTCACACGCGCCGCCGCCGCCGAGCTGCGCGGCCGCATCGCGGATCAGCTTCAGAAGCGCGCCGAAGCTTGCGACGATCCGCGCGCGGCCGCGCGCCTGGAGCGGCAGGTCCTGCTGCTCGATACCGCCGAGATCGGCACGATCGACGCCTGGTGCGGCCGGCTCGTGCGCGAACACTTCGAGCTGCTGGACGTCGATCCGTCGTTCGGCGTGCTGTCGGCGGAGCAGGCGGCACTGCTGAGACGAGAGGCGATGGATGACCTGTTCAGCTCGCTCTACCGCGGCGGCTCGCCGGAAGCGCGGCAGGTGCACGAGTGGCTTGAAGCGCAACTCTCTCCGCAGGACGACTTTCTGCGCGAGTTGATTCTCGAGCTGAATTCGTTTCGCGCGCACCTGCTGTCGCCGGGGTCGTGGCTCGACGCGCGCCGTTCCCAATGGAGCCGGCCCAACGAGGAGCTGATCGCGGATGAGCGGCGGCTGCTGGTTGGGTACGTGGGCGACGAGCTTCGCGGGCAGCGAGAGCGGCTCGCGGCGCTGCTCGGCACGATCGCCGACCCCGCGATCCGCAAGGCCCTGGACGCCTACGCGAGCGCACTGCGCAATTGGAGCGTGGCGCTGTCGCGCGACGCCGACCTGCCGAGGATTCTCGGCGGCATCGCCGAGTTCAGATTCGCCCGAACCTCGACCGGCAGCCCGGATCGCCCCGCGCTGGATGAGGTCAAGCGCTGGTATGAGTCACGCTTGCGCAAGCGCTGGACCCCAGAGGCGGCAACGGCGATCCCGGACGTTGTGCCGGTAATCGGCCGGCGGCTGCGGACGCTGCTGTTCTGCGAGCAGGCCTTCGAGGATCGGCTTTCGCAGCTCAAACGTCGCCAGCACGCCTGCGAGTTCGCCGACGTTCAACGGATGGCGCTGGACCTGCTCGGACGCGCGACCGCCGACGGCAGGCTCGAGCCGACCGAGACCGCGCTGCGTCTGCGGCAGCGCTACCAGCACATCCTGGTGGACGAGTACCAGGACACCAGCCCGATGCAGGCAGCCTTGCTGGGCCTGGTGACGCGCGAGGCGCCGCAGGCCGCCAATCGGTTCATGGTCGGCGACATCAAGCAGAGCATCTACTCCTTCCGGCTGGCCGAGCCCCGGTTGTTTATCGAGCAGGCGCGCGCGTTCGACCAGCATCGGGAAGCCGGCGAGACCCATTGTCTGGCCGACAACTTCCGCAGCCATCCCACGCTGCTCGCTGCGCTGAACGGCGTGTTTCAGCGGCTCTTCGAGGTGGATTTCGGCGGCAGCGCCTACCGGGAGCAGGAGCGGCTGCGCGGCTGTCGTGAGGACATAGCCAACCCGGTGCTGGATTCGGCCGCCCGTCTGGAAGTGCATCTGCTGACCGCGCCATCGTCGTCGAGCGAAGACTCCGGCGACGAGTCCGCCAGCGGAGACGATGAAGAGCGGCTGCTCGAGCGCATCGAGCGCGAGGCGCGCGTGATCGCCGGCCGGATCGACGAGTTCCGCGAGCAGGAATTGAAGATCCCTGAGCGCGCGCCGGATGGCAAGCTGAGACTGCGGCCGCTGCGCATGGACGACGTGGTCGTGCTGCTGCGTTCCGCGAAGGAGACTGCCCCGCGCTTGGCCGACGCGCTGCGCAAGCTGGGCGTGCCCGCGGCCGCCGACGGACGCGAATCGCTGCTGGATGCGCTCGAAGTCGGCGACTTGAGATTCGGCCTCGCGCTGGTCGCGAATCTGCGGCAGGATTTGCCGCTGGCGGCGTATCTGCGCGGCCCGATGGTCGGGCTGGTCGAGCCGGAGCTGGCTGCGCTGCGGGCGGCGTCGAGCGGGCCGTTCTGGGCCGCCGTGCTTCGTTTCGCGCGCAGCGGCGCCGACGAACCGCTGCGCGCCCGCGTTCGTGCGGCGCTGGCGCGCATTCGGCGCTGGCGCACGCTCGCGCGGCAGTACGACGTTGCGGCGGTGCTGCGGCACGTGCTTGCGGACGCGGGGCTGCGCGGCTTCGTGCAGGCGCTTCCCGGAGCACCGCAGCGACTGGCGCTGCTGGACGCGTTGCACGGGTTGGCGGCTGACGCGTCCGCCGGCGGACGCCAGGGCGTATCCGACTTCGTCGAGTTTCTCGACGCGCTGGCGGAGGAGGACCTTCGTCCGGCCAGCGGCGCGGCGCCGGCTGCCGACCGCGTCCGCGTGATGACGATCCACGCCGCCAAGGGACTGGAATTCCCCATCGTCTTTCTCGCCAACGCGGGCGCACGCTTCAATCGACCCGTCGGAATGCGCGGGCTGATCTGCGATGCCGAGCTGGGCCTGTCGATCCGCGCCGTGGACCGCGTCTTGCGCCGGCGGATCGAGTCGTTCTCTTGGCCGGCGGCGCGCGACCGCGCCGTCGCACGCCTGACGGACGAGGAGCTGCGGCTGCTGTACGTCGCGGCGACGCGGGCGCGTGAGCTGCTGTGCGTCGTTGGCCACGTGGAGGATCGGTTTCTGACGTCGGTGCTGCCGCGCTGGCAGGGAGCGGACGTTCCGCCGCGGATCGCCCGCGAATCGGCGCAGAGCGCTCTGCAATGGCTGCTGCTTGCGATTCAGGCCGGCAAGCTGGAGCCGAGCGGGGAGGCGCACGTCGTTCAGGCCGAGGACAAGCCCCCGACCGCCGCCCCGCGCCGCGACGAGGCGCCATCCGCGCGGTGGAGCAAATCCGACGAGCAGTGGGTACGTCGCGGTCAGGCGCTGCTCGCGGCCCGCCTGGATGTGTCGCTGGCTGCGCGCCCCGCGGTCGTCTCCGTGAGCACGCTCAAGCAGCGCCGTGCCGAGGCGCTTGCCGCGGAGGAAGCGGCGGTGGTGTTTCGGCCCGCGCCCGCCGCCTCGCCGCGATTCGCGCGCGAAACGTCCGTGGACGGGCGTGCGTTCGGAACCGCGGTCCACCGGTTTCTTCAGCACGCCGATCTCAGCCGGTTGGAGAATGCGGGCGGGGTGCGGGCAGAGGCGGAGCGCCTCGTCGCCGCCGGGCGCTTGGCGCCGGACGCTGCGAGTCAATTGCCGGTCGAGGACATCGCGTGGTTCGCGGCGAGCCCGCTGGGCGTCGAGCTGCGCTGTGCTGCCGGCGAGCTGAGGCGTGAAGTGGCCTTCGCGTGCGGCCTTCCGGGCGACTCCGACGAGCCGACGCTGCTGCGGGGCGTGCTCGATGGTGTCGTCGATCGGCCCGACGGACTGCTGCTGGTCGACTACAAGACGGACCGGCCCCGCGACGCGAATGACCGCGCGGCGCGCGATCGATCTTACGGCCTTCAGCTTCAGCTCTATGCGGTCGCCGCCGCGGCCGCGTTCGGGCGCCCGGTTCGCCGCGCGGTGCTGATCTATCTCTGCGAGCGGCGCTGCGTGGACGTGGCGATTGACCCGCGGACACTTTCCCGCGCGACTTCGTTGGTGGACAATGAGCCGGCGTTGCGACAGGCGGGTGAGGATCGATGGACATGCTGACCAAGGCGACGGTGATCGGCACGGGCGCGATGGGCACAATCCTGGCGCACGTGCTGGCGCTCAACGGCGTGCACGTCGCGCTGCTGGGCCGACGGCGCGAGCTGGTCGATTCGATCCGCATGACCGGCGAAAACGCCGAGCATCTGCCGGGCGTGCGGCTCGATGAGCGTGTGTTGCCGACCGACGATTTCCGCGCGGCGTTGCTCAACACGGAGCTGGTCCTTTCCGCGATCCCTTGCCAGCACGTGCGATCGATGTGGGAGAGGTTGTGCATGCACGTTCCCGCCGGCGTGCCGGTGTGCAGCGCGACCAAGGGGATCGAGACGAGCTCGCTGACCCGCCCGACCGAGATCATCGCGTCGCTGGCGCCGCAATCGCCGCTGGCGGTCCTATCCGGTCCGAGCATCGCCGCCGAGATGGCCCGCTGCCTGCCGTGCACGGTCGTGGCGGCGAGCGCGTCCGAGCGGACGGCGGAGCTGATTCAATCGTTGCTCACGACGCATTGGATGCGGGTGTACACGAACCCGGACGTGCTGGGGGTTGAGCTGGCGGGGGCGCTGAAGAACGTGATCGCACTCGCCGCGGGCATCCTGGACGGCCTGCACGCGGGCGACAATGCCAAGGCCGCGTTGCTGACGCGCGGACTGGTCGAGATCACGCGGCTGGGGGTGGCGATGGGCTCGCGGCCGGCGACCTTTGTCGGGCTCGCGGGCGTCGGCGACCTGGTCACCACCTGCGTCTCCCCGTTCGGGCGCAACCGGACCGCCGGCGAGCGGCTCGGCTCAGGTGAAAGTCTCGAAAGCATCCTGGCTTCCTCGCGCGCCGTGATCGAGGGCATTCCCACCACCCAGGCGGTGCTCCGGCTCGCCGACCGGCTGGACGTGGAAATGCCCATTACGCAGGCTGTCCATGAGGTACTATTCCGCAGGATGCCTCCGCTCGAGGCCATCACGCAGTTGATGAGCCGGCCGCTCAAGGCGGAGGACGGACCGCCCATTTGATCCGTGCTGTCGGGAAAGGTAGGATGGAGGTTGAGGAGGCGGCGCGGCGGCTTCCCGCCGCCCCGGGTGGGGTTGTTGGTATGAGCTCGGCCGGACACTCTGGTCCTTCTCGCGAGGATTGGGCGCGACACTTCGAGGCGCAGCGGATGGCCGCGCTCGGCCGGCACGCCGCCGTCTGCGTGCACGAGCTGAACAACCTCATGACTGCGGTCCTGTTCCGCGCCGAAGATGCTCTGGCCCGCGGCGACGCGGAGGTCATGCGCCGCGCCCTGGAGGTCTGCCAGCGGCAGGCGCGCGAAGTGATCGAGCTTTCCCGGCGTGCCACGTTGTTGTCGAACGGGAGCAACGACCGCGCCGAAACGTGCCGCATCGCCGAAGTGCTGGACGAGGCGATTGCGGCGCATCCGCGCTCGTTCGAGAAGGACGGTGTCGCCGTCGCGTTGACTCTCTCCGCCGACGCGAGCGTCGTGGCCCCGCGGGTGCTTCTGCGGCAATTGCTCCATCATCTCGTGCATGCCGTCCGCGAACCCGCCGCGCGCGGCGCCATGTTGCAGATTGAAGTCCGCCGCGACGCCGAGCTGGTCATCGAGATCCGCCACCTTCGTTGCCGGGCCAGCGCCGACGCGGCCCGCGCTTTTCTGTCCGGATCTCAGGCGCTGGACACCGAATCTCTGTCGACATCACTCGATTTGGCTGTGTGCCGCGAGTTGGCCCGCGAATGCGGGGCCGTCCTCAGCGTGGAGCCGCTCGAGCAGAGCGGGGCGCGCTTCTGCGTCGCGTGGCGCGCACCGTCTGCCTGATCGGTCCGGTTCTACCCGTCAGCGCCAGCCCGAGCGCGGAGAGCGCTCCGGTCAGCGACACGATCGCTCCGCTTCGCAGACCCGGCGGCTCGAAACGCCAGTCAATCAGCGCGGCGCGCTCCGGCGTCCGCCCGAATGCGTCCGCCGGAACCTCGACCGACAGCAGCAGCGACCGCCAGGGCAGGATCGGAACGGGCTGGCCGTTCAGCGTCGCGCGCCATCCCGGCGCGGCGTACTTCGCGACGACGACCCGCAGCGGCTCGGTCGGCGCGGTCCCGCGCCCGCCCACCGCAACCTGGGTTCGCATCGCGTAGGGTGCCGTCTCGGTGTGCGCAACGGCCGCCGGAAACGTCGCGTCGGCGACGAAGGCTGAGCCGCGCGCCGCGGGATAGCGAAACAGGCGATTCCCGCGCGGCGTGACGAGCACGGGGTCGGCGTCGCGCGGCGCCGGCAGCGACGGATCGCACAGCAGCACCCAGCCCACGTTGAGCCACTGCATCCACCCGGGGTCATTCAGCAACTCGCGCGCCCGGAGCGACTCGCCCCAGGGCTCGAACCCGAACGCTTCGCGAATCGCGCGTGGCTGAAGCGGCCCGTAGTCGGTCAGTGTGCGCACGTGGGTGAATACCCCGGTGTTGGCGACGCCGCGGCCGATCGAATCGACGTACTCGCCGGGCAGCCAGCCGCTGCGCGACGTTACGACCCACAGGCGCTCGCTCGAGTCGCCGAGCGCCGCACGCCACGCGCCTCGATCGGGCGACTGAACCAGGTCGGCGGCGCTCCGCGCGCCGGCCGGTACGTCGAGGGTCCACCCGATCACGCTCAGGTCCGCCACGGTCAGCGCCGGAATCAGCAGAAGCAGCGCGGGCTTCTTCCAGCCGGTTAAAACGATGCGCACGACGGCGAGACTCGCGAGCAGCGCCAGGAGCGGCAGCCACAGGGCCGGGTTGAGCGGGCGCAGCGAGGCCAGCAGCGACGCCCTCGTTTCGCCCGGCAGGAACGGAGCGGCCAGCAGCAACATCAGCAGCGGAATCGCCAGCCAGCAGACGATTTGCCGGATCGGGCGGCCGCTGAAGGACTCCAGCGCGGCGCGCAGTTGCGCTCGCCGCGGAGAAAGCCGACCGGACAGCTCGTTCAGCGTGTGCGCGCTCAGCACCGCAACGGCGAGTTGCAGCAGCAGCAAGGCCCGCGCCGGCACGCGGAACAGGCTGGCGCCGGGAATCCAGTAGAGCAGGGGGCAGATCGGTCCAAACAGCCCCAGCGCCAGCAGCACCGCGAAGCCGCACAGGATGACCCAGGGGCGCCGGCGCCAATCGAAACGCCAGCCGCGGAGTGCGAATGCAGCCAGCACCAGCGGCAGGATGCCGAGATAGCTGAACTGCTCGACTTGGTGCGACGGTCCCCAATAGGCGCTGGCGAAGAGATTCGGCGTGCGCTGCCCGTACAGCATGGGCAGCACGAAGCCGATCGCGCTCTGCGGGTACCAACTGTTCTCAACGAACGCCATGTAGCCGCGCTGCGCGCGGGTGCACTCGCGCACGTAGGCCGCGGTCGGTATCCACTGGACGGCGAACATCCATCCGGCCAGGAGCCACACCGACGTCCAGCGCCAGAAGCCAACCACGTGCTCGCGGGGCTTCGCTGCCAGAATCAGAACAAGCGATCCCAAGGCCGTCAGCGCCGCGATCTGCACGTGGCCGGCGAAGCATTGCAGCGCTGCAATAAACGCCGCGCCGGTCAGCCGCTGCGAGCCGCCCGCGTCGCGCCAGCGGCTCAGCCGCCACACAACCCAGGGAAGCCAGGCGGCGGCGTGCTGCATGGCGAAATGCGCCCGGTGCGCGAGCATGAAGCCGCCGAACCCGAACACCAGCGCGCCGAACCACGCGGCCAATCGCCCCATCGGCTGCGCCCGCAGCAGCCGATAGGCGCCCCACGCCGCAAGCGAATAATGCGCCCAGAGTGAGATCGCGTAAGCCGGCAGTGGCGGGAGCATGCCGAACAGCCACGTCGTCGGATAGAACACCGCGGTCTGCGGGTCGGCGAGAAACGGGCGGCCCAGCCCGGTCCAGTCCTGCCACCACGGCAGTTGCCCGCGCGCGACCATCTCCCCGAACAGGCTCCGCGTCGGCAGGTAGTAGAGGATGTCGTCCTCGCACGCGCCGAGACCCGCCAGCCACCACACCGGCGCGAGCACGATGCCCGGCAGCAGGAGGAACGAGAGTCCGATCGCGGCGCGCGCACGCATGGCGGAATGCTATCGTGAATGGCCGTCAGTCCCACGCGTCCGAACTTGCATCGCGGTCGCGCGGATCGACGGGTACGATCTCAACCATGCGCGAAGGTGTCGTGGTTGTCGTACAGCGCGACGGCGAGTTCCTGGTGATTCGTCGCGCGGCCCACATCCTGGCGGGCGGCGCCTGGTGCTTCGTGGGCGGCGCGATCGAGCCCGGCGAAAGCCAGGCGGAAGCCGTCGTGCGCGAGTTCGCCGAAGAAGTGTCCGGTTCGGTCAGCCCGGTTCGGAAGGTATGGGAGCTCAGCCTGCCGGCGAACAGACTCGTTCTGCACTGGTGGTCAGCCGACCTGCTGGCCGGCGATCTGGCCGCGAATCCGCAGGAAGTCGACGAATTGCGGTGGTGCAGCCTGGCGGAGCTTCGGCGGCTTCCGAACGTGCTGGCGAGCAATCTGGCGTTCGTGGAGGCGCTTGAAGCCGGGCGCATCGCGCTCGCTTAGCGCTTGTGTTGGAATGACTTCCGGCGATTGGCACGGACGGAATTCGGGAGTTGCCGGCTGGCGGAATCGCCCCAGTCGGGTTATCCTATGGAGGAGTCCGACTTCGACTGCGGAACGGTCACGGGTGATCGGTCCGCGCGGAGGGGGATTGTCCGTGCCTGTACCCGACAGCCGGTCCGAGTGATTCGGTTCCAGCTCAGGGGCATGGAGACTCCGCCGACGCCGGTCGCGCGTGAGCCCCTCCTGGAGGATTTGGGTGGCTAAGACGTTACGGCTACACACGCTTGCCAAAGAGCTCGGCATCCCCAGCAAGTTGATCATCGACAAATGTCGCGCTGAGGGTGTGGAGATCAAGAACCACATGGCCGCGATTCCGCTCGGACTGGCCGAGTCGATCCGCGAGTGGTTCAGCGCCGGCGACGACGTCACCACCGTCGAAGTCGCTTCCCGCGTCGACTTCGATCAGCTCGAGCGAATCCGAGAAACGTCGCGCGGCAAGCGCCATCATGCCGAGGATCAGTCTGCGGCCGTTGAAGTGCTTGAGGAGACCGAGGAGACGTCGGCCGACCATCCGCCGCAGGCGCCTGACCTGGGGCTTGCCGAGGAGGCGGCGCCGGAACCGGCTCGCGAGACTTCCCCGGTGGTTCATTCGGCGTCCGCACCGGCGGAAGCCGATGTCGCGGAGGTCGCCGAGGTCGCCGAGGTCGAAGCCCCCGAGCCGTCGAGTGCGCCGCCGGCGATTGCCGCTCGTTCCGACGAGCCTGACGCGGCTCCCAGCACGCCGACAACCGTCGAGAAACCGGCCGCGCCGGTGGTGCCTGCCGGTGTGCGACACACGCCGCCGCGGCCGCCGGAGGTTGTGCTGCCGGCGGGTCCGCGCCACGTTCCGAAGCCGGCCGAGCTGCGCGGGCCGCGCGTCGTCCGCATCGAGCGGCCGGACTCGGTTCCCGCGCCGCGGCCTCGGCCGGGCGGCCCGTTGAGCCCGGCGGCGTCAGGCGCGGATCGCTCCGGGGTCGCGCCGTCGCCCGGCGTCGGAGTTCGCGGCAGGCCGCGGACGGCCGAAGAGGAAGAGCGCGAGAAACTGCACGCCCGATCGCGCAGCCCGCGCCGGCAGGGCCGCACCGTGGACCTGGTGATCGAGCGGCTCAAGGAATGGCGCGATCAGGACCTGCTGGAGCGCAAGGAGCGGCTGGCCAGCGCGTCGGGGCTCGGTCTGCGGGCGCGCCGGTCGGCGGAGCGCCGCCGGCAGGTGGCCCTGCCTGCGCCCGGCGGGGCGCTGCGCCGCGCCGAGACGGAGATCGTCGCGCCGCTTTCGGTGAAGGATTTCTGCTCCGCGGTGGGCGTGCCCTTCTCCACCGTCTCGAAGAAGCTGGCCGAGACCGGCGGAAAGCTGCTCCGCATCAACGAGAGCATCGACGCCGAGACCGCCGAACTGGTTGCGATGGAGCTGGGAATCACCGTGAAGATCACGCGCGCGATGAGCGCCGGCGAGCGTCTGCGCAGCCAGGCCGCCGGCCGGGAGCGCACCAACCTCCAGCCGCGGCCCCCGGTGGTCGCGATGCTCGGACACGTCGACCACGGCAAGACTTCGTTGCTCGATGCGATTCGTCAGACGCACGTCGCCGCGGGCGAGGCCGGAGGCATCACGCAGCACATCGGCGCCTATCGAATCGACCGCGGCGACTGGCACGTGACTTTCCTGGACACGCCGGGTCACGCGGCGTTCACTGCCATGCGCGAGCGCGGCGCGAACCTGACCGACATCGTGGTGCTGGTGGTGGCGGCGGACGACGGCGTCATGCCGCAGACGGTCGAGGCGATCAATCACGCGCGCGCCGCCGGCGTGCAGATCGTCGTCGCGCTGAACAAGATCGACCTGCCCGGCGCGGACACCAACAAGGTCTTCGGACAGTTGTCCGAGCACAACCTCACTCCGACCGAGTGGGGCGGCGAGACGGACGTGCTCAAGACCAGCGCCACCAGCGGCGTCGGCATCGACGAACTGCTGGCGCACCTCAGCACGCTGAGCGACCTGCTCGGCCTCAAGGCCGACCCGGATCTGCCGGCGCAGGCGGTCGTGATCGAGGCGCAGATGCGACCGGGCCGCGGCGTCGTGGCCCAGGTGCTCGTGCGCGAAGGAACGCTCAAGCCGGGGCAGTTCATCGTCTGCGGGCCGGGCGCCGGCCGCGTGCGGGCGCTGGTGGACGATCGCGGCAAGCACGTCAACGCGGCCACACCGGGCACTCCCGTCGAAGTCGTGGGGCTCGACGAGTTGCCGGCCGCCGGCGACGCGCTCTTCGTGGTCAAGACGCTCGACGAGGCCAAGCAGATCGCCCAGGAATCGCGGATCGAGGCCCGTCAGGCGGCGCTCGTCTCGCGCGCCAAGCCGCAGACGCTGGAGGAGCTGCTGCGCGGCACTCGCGAGTCGGAGGTGCCGGAGCTGAGCGTCATTGTCCGGGCCGACGTGCAGGGCTCGATCGACGCGCTGAACGCGAAGCTCAAGGAATTCCCCAGCGAGAAGGTGCGCCTGCGGATCCTGCACTCCGGCGTGGGCCAGGTGACCGAGGCCGACGTGGAGCTGGCGCGGGCCTCCAGCGCCGTCATCATCGCCTACTGGGTGGTTCCCGACGAGCGCGCCCGCCAGGCGGCGGAGCGGGCCGGCGTCGAAATTCGACAGTATAAGATCATCTACGAAGTCCTCGATGACGTGCAGCGGGCCCTCGAAGGCCTGCTCGAGCCGATCGAGTCCAAGCAGGCGCGCGGCCGCGTCGAGGTGCGCGAGGTCTTCAACATCACGCGCGTCGGGCGCATCGCCGGCTGCTTCGTGGTCGACGGCATCATCGCCCGCTCGCACCGCGTCCGCCTGCTGCGCGACGGCCGCGTGATCGTCGATGACGCGGCGATCGGCTCGCTGAAGCGCTTCAAGGACGACGCGCGCGAAGTGCGGGCCGGCCTGGAGTGCGGCGTTCGCATCGAGGGGTTCGATGACGTGAAGCCCGGCGACGTGCTCGAGGCGTTCGAGGTCGTCCAGGTGGCCCAGAAGCTGACGTGAGCAGCCCAATTGGCGGCACGGACCACGGGAGCATGGTGGTTGGAATCCTCCAGGTACGACTGGTGATGTTCGAAGCGCAGTCATTGAAGGACAAGCGCCGGATCGTGAAGAGCCTCAAGGACCGTCTGGCCGGACGTCACAACGTCTCCGTGGCCGAAGTGGACGATCTCGACCACCGTCAGGCGGCCACGCTGGGCGTGGCGATGATCTCCAACGATGCGCGGTTCGTGGAGAGCGCCTTGTGTCGGATTCTCGACGAAATCCGCCGCGAGCCGCGCGCCAGCGTCGTGCAGCACGCGATCGACTGGGCCTAGCGCTCGGCCCGGGATGAGGTGGTCCTTTGTCGCGACGAACCGAACGAGTCGGACACCTGATCCGCAACCTGCTGGCCGACGCGATCCGCACGCGCCTGAGCGACCCTCGAATCGAGCGCCTCACGTCGATCACGCGCGTGGAAGTCAGCGCGGACCTGAGCTCCGCCTCGGTGTACGTCAGCATCATGGCGCCCGAGCCGCGCCAGAAGCTGGGCGTCGAGGCGCTGCGCGGCGCCGCCGGCCGTCTGCGGGCGTGGCTGCGCGACCACGTCGAGCTGCGCCAGGTGCCCACGCTGCATTTCCGGCTGGACGAATCCCTGAAGCGCGGAATCGAGACCGTCGAAGCGCTCGACCGTCTGACCGGGGGGCCCACGCTCGAGTGGGAGGCCGACGCCGCCCGCTCCGGCGACCGCGAGCTCACGCCGCCTTCGCCGGAGGCCGCGGACGCGGATGCGCCGGGCGCGGCAGAACCGACGGTGAATGGACCGCCGCCGGGAGAGGAGTGAGATTCCATGCGTGGGGCGACGGTTTGTGCAAGGAAGCTCAAGCAGGGTTTCAAGACGCTTCGCACGCGGCTTGGCAAGGCTCCGCCGCTGCCTTCGGGCGATCCGATCTCGCAGTTGATCCTGGGCATCTTCACGCGCGACGCGCCCGAGGCGAAGGCGAACGACGTGCTCGACCGGCTGCGCGCCGTGGTGGTGGACTACAACGAGCTGCGCGTGATTCCGCCGCTCGAACTGGTGGAGGTCGTGGGCGACTATTCCGACGCCCGGCTCAAATGCGAAGACCTCTCGCGCGCCTTGAACCGCATCTTCGCGATCGAACACACCGTCTCACTTGATCGCCTGGCGCAGGCTTCCATGAAGGAAACCGTCGCGTATCTCAACGGGATCGACGGGCTCGAACCGTACACCCGCGCCCGCATTCGCCAGTTCGGCCTGCGCCAGCACGCGATTCCGCTCGATGAGGCGATGTGGGCGCTGGCCCGGCGCGGCGGCTACGTCGACGAGCGCGCCACCCTGGAAGAGGCCCAGGCGTTCATGGAGCGCCAGATTCCGGCCAAGGACGGGCCCGAGTTCGTCGCCCTGCTCCGCAAGCAAGCCTGGTCCGAAATGGCGACGGCCGTTCGAAAGCGCGAAGTCGAGCGCATTCTCAGCGTACCGCCCGATCGAACCGCGCGCAACATGCTCCGCGCGGTCAGCGCCGCGGCGGCGTCCGGCGCCGTTGAAGACGCCGACTCGGAGATCGACGAGTCCCTTGGTGCGCTGGCGGAAGTCGACTCCGACATGGGCGCGGCGATCGACCCGGAGGGAAGCTCGAATGCCGCCCCGAACGCCCCCGCCGCACCCGTTCGCAAGAAATCCGCGCGCCGCGCGTCCGCAGCCAAGCGCAAGGCGACTCCGAAGTCCAGCTCCAAGCGCCGCGCCGCGCCCAAGCGCGAGCGCGCTCGCTCCGCCAAGGTGAGATCCGGGTGATACGCGTACTGCCGGTCCGGCCGCGCCCATCGTCGTTCTCGCCGTCCTGGTTGATTGCAGCGATCCTCTGCGCCGCGGCGTCGCCCGCGGCGCCTGGGCAGTCGACGACGCGGCCGGCGTGGCCGGCCGACCTGCCGCTCGCCGAGGTTGCCGGCGTACCGGCTCCCGCATCGGGGCCGACGAGCGCGCCGTCGCTGGACGCGCTGCCCGAGGCGCGTGCGGCGTATGAGAAAGCGCGCGGGCTGATCGACGACGAGCAGGAGCTTGCTGCCGTCGACGTCCTCGCCGCCGCGATTCAGGCCGCGCCCGCACCGGTCTTCGAGTTGCATGCGCTGCTGGCCAGCGCCGCGAGCCGGGTCGGCCAGTGGGCGCTCGCGCAGCAGTCCGCGGCGGCCGCGGCGGCGCTGCGGCCGGGCTCCGCGCAAGTCCATTTTCTTCTGGGTACCGCCGCACGCCGCGCCGGCGATCTGGACGCGGCGATTGCGCAGTTCCGCACCGCGACGCTGGCCGAGGAGCGCGAGCCCAACAGCACCGACGTGACGCTGGCCTGGTACTGGCTGGGCGACTGCCTGGCGCGGCGCGGCGCTACGCGCGCCGCCGAGGAGGCCCTGGCGCGCTTTGACGAAAGCATCTGGGAGACGCACGCCGAGCAGCGTCATGCTCCGGCGATCGCCGAAATTCTCGAGCCCTCGCCGCGCGGGGCCTTCGAACGGCGCGTCGAGCTGCGGCGCGCCCTCGGCGATTCGGAGGGCATCGAGCGGCTGACGCGCTGGGGTCTGTCGCAGTGGCCGGACGATCCCGAGATCGTCGAGCTGCGCATCCGCGCCCTGATCGACTACGGCCGCGCGGCGGATGCGTTCGAGCTGTGCCGGCAGCGCCTCGCGGACGGTCCGGCGGACGGCCTGCTCGTCGCGCTCGCCGTGGAGGCAGGGCGAAGCGCAGGCAGGCTGGATCAGTGGGTTGCCGAATGGATGCAGGCGGTGCGCAGCGGGCAGCGTCCCGAGCTTGCCCGCCGGCTGGCGCGCGCCCTGCTTCGTGCCGGCGCGCATGCGCAGGCCGAGGCGGTGGCCGAACTCGTCGGCGAGCTCTCGCCGGACGACGTCTCGGCCGCGTTGCTCCTGGCCGAGTCACGCCTGTCGCAGCGCAAGACCGAGCGTTCGCTGGAAGACCTGATCGAGTTTGCACGGCGCCATCCGCGCACGTCGCTGAACTCTCCCGCCGCGCTGTCGCGCTGGCTGCGCTCGCCCGAGTCGCGCGCCGCCTTGGTCGAGGCGGTCGCCGCCCTGCGGTTGCGCGATTCGGCGGATGCCGCGAGCGACCAGGTGCTGTGCCTGGCGGCGACGGCGGCGGATCAGCCCCTGCTGGTCGAGCAGATTCTGACGCAGTGGGAAGCGCGCGCCCCGGGAGAGATCGGACCGCATCTGGCACGCGGCCAGTTTGCACTGCCGCGCTTCGCATGGGACGACGCCAAGGCCGCGGCCGGCGCGGCGCTCAAGCTGGACAACGACTCGGCGGAAGCCTGGAGCATCCTCGCCCAGGCCCACGACGGGCTGGACGAGAATGACGACGCGGTCGACTGCTTCAAGAAGGCCATCAAGCTGGCGCCCAACTCGGTGAGCTTTAACCTGCTTCTCGCCCGGCACTACAAGCGAAACGGTAATACCCTGGCGGCCCAGCGTTACTACCAGGCGGCGCTGGCGGCGGATGCTTCCTGCGGCGAGGCCTTCGACGCCCTGATCCAGAGCTACGTCAGCGACCGGAAGCTCGCCCTGGCGCGCGAGCAGTTTCGCCAGTTCCGCGCCAGCGTGCCGCCGGACGCGGCCCGCCGCGCCTCGATCACGCTGGAGTTCGCCAACGAGCCGTTCCAGCCGGCGCACCTCGAAGCGCTCAAGGCGCAATTCGCCCGCGACCCCGAGGACGTCGATTCCGGCCGGCTCTATGCCGCGGGCCTGTTCCTCTGGGAACGGCTCGATGAGGCGCGCCGGACGGCGGACCAATTGCTGGCGACGGACCCGACCGATTTCGGCACGCGCATGCTGCGGGCGAACATCGACCGTCGGCGCGGCGAGTTCGCGGCCGCGGTCGACGGTCTCGAGCAGCTCTCGCGCGACTACCCGAACCGCAGCGAGGTGCTCGAGCTGCTGGCGTCCACGTACGTGTTTGACTTCCGACCGGACGACGCCCGCGCGCTGTGGAGCCGCTTGATTGACGCGCACCAAGACTCCGCCGAGCTCGGGCCGCTGCACGAAGCGCTGCTGCAATCGTACGTGCGATTCGGCCAGTCGGACGAGGCGCTGCGGGTGCTGGACGCGTGGGAGCAGCGCTACAGCGACCACGATGCGGTGCTGCTGGCCCGCATCGCGATTCTGGAAGACGCCGGCCGGAACCGCCAGGCGTTCGAGCTTGTCCGCGCGCGCGTGCAGGGCGACGACGTGGTCACGCCGGCCTGGCGCGAGCAATTCGTCGACACGGCCCGCAAGGCCGGGGAGCTGGCGCAGGCCGAGCAGATGGTGCGCAGCGCGTTGACGCTGTCGCCGGTCGATCCGGTCCTGACCGACGAGCTGGTGACGCTGCTGATCGAGCAGAAGCGCGCCGATGAGGCGATGCAGGTGGCGCGCGACTTCACCGGCGACGTGGGGCCGATGCGCAGCTTCTGGACCGCGCGGGCCCGCGCCGCGCTGGGCGAACTCGACGCGGCCGAGACCGAGCTTGACGCGCTGCTGGCCGAGGCCGGCCTTTCCGAGGCGGTGCGCCGCGGGGCCCGGCTGCTCCTGATCGACACGCTGCGCAAGGCCGGGCAGGTCGATCGCGGAATTCAGCGTTGCGACCGCTGGGGCGAGGAAGCGGGCAGCGCGAACCCCGCGCTGCGCTACGAAGCCCTGACCTACAAGCGCGCCCTGCTGCTCTCGGCCGAACGCGAGGAAGAGTACATCCAGGTCATGGAAGTGCTGCTCCAGATGCAGCCGGACGACCCCGGCATCAACAACGACCTGGGCTACTCCTGGGTGGACGCCGGCCGCAACGTCGAACGTGCCACCGCGATGATCCGCCGGGCGGTAATCCACGAGCCGCTCAACGCCGCCTTTCTCGACAGCATGGGCTGGGCGCATTACAAGCGCGGCGACTTCGCGGAAGCGCGGCAGTTCCTGTCGCGGGCGACGCGCTTGACGACCGGGCGCGACGCGGTCAACTTCGATCACCTGGGCGACGCCGAGTATCGGCTGGGCGACGTGCCCGCGGCGCAGCGCGCCTGGACGGAAGCGCTGCGGCTGCTCGAGGAGCATCCACCCGATCCGCCCACGTCGCGGACCGCGCGCCAGATCGCGTCGCTTCGCGCCAAGCTTGAGGCGCTCGCCGCGAAGCGGGCGGCGCAGCCCGCGCCGACGGCCGAGGAGCAGTCGAAAGGCGCGGCGCCGTGATGTCCCCGCTCGAAATCGCCCGCCGGGTGGTCGCCGACGAAGCCGCCGCGCTTGCCGCGCTGGCGGAGTCGCTCGGGACCGCCTTCGAAGCGGTCGTGGCCGAGCTGATTCGCCCGGGCACGCAGATCATCGTCAGCGGATTGGGCAAGAGCGGCAACATCGCCACCAAGATCGCCGCCTCGCTCACCAGCACCGGCTCGCCGGCCACCTTCATGCATCCGGTCGAAGCCCTGCACGGCGACCTCGGCATCGTGACCGAGCGGCATGCTCTGCTGGCACTGACGCGCAGCGGCAACACCGACGAAATTCTGCGATTCGTGACGCACTTTCGCCGGCTCGGCGGCCCGGTGATCGGCGTGACGCAGGGCCGCGGCGCGCGTCTGGCCGAGCTTTGCCGGCACACGCTGTTTCTGCCCGACCTTCCCGAGGCGGGTCCGCTGAATCTCGCCCCGACCACGAGCTGCGCGATGATGCTGGCGCTGGGCGATGCGCTGGCGATGGCGCTGCTCCAGGCGCGCGGCTTCGAGTCGGAGGATTTCGCCCAGTATCACCCCGAAGGCGCGTTGGGACGCCGCCTGCTGCTGCGCGCGGCGGACCTGATGCACCGCGACGCCGACCTGCCGATCGTTCCTGAGCACGAACCCTTCAAGCACCTGATCGCGGAGATGACCCGCAAGCAGCTCGGCCTGGCGCTGATCGTCGATCGCGCCGGCGTGCTGCTCGGAACGTTCACCGACGGCGATCTGCGGCGGATATTCGAGCGCGTCGACAACCCGATGAAACTGAACGCGCGGGCCGCTTTCGAGCGCAGCCGCCGCTCGCCCGACGCGCCGGCGGTGCGCTGCTCCACCGTCGGCCCCGCGCGGCTGGCGATCGACTGCCTGCAAATCATGCGCGAGAGCCAGATCACCAGCCTGGCGGTCGTCGATGACCAGGATCGGCCGGCGGGCCTGCTGCGGCTGATGGACCTGATCCAGGCCGGATTGGGCTGACCTCGACGGCCGGGCGCTGCGCCCAGCCGCTTGGCCGCCGCCAGTCTCTTCGCACTCACCGCGTCGATTTCGACCTTCTTATCAGTCGGCCGGCCGCCGGTCCGTCCGCGCTGAACCGTCGTTTCGTTCAGGCCGATATCGGCGGTAAGCGGCCCATCACGCGGCTGCCGGTCGCGCCATCGCGCGATCGCGGCGCGGGTCGGTTTGCAGGCTTGGCAGGAGTCGTCGACATGGCAGGTGAAACGCACGAGGCCGTTGCGCGCCCGGAGCTCGCTGTTGTGATCAGCGAGGTGCTGAGCGACTTGGCGTTCCTTCTTCACGACGATGAGGCCAGCGCTGTCCGCGGCGACGCGGAGTGGCTGGAGGCCTTGGTCGAGTATCGCGGTCCGACCAGCGGAAGGCTGACGTGCTGGTGCACGCGCGAGTTCGCGGTGCTGGTGGCGGCCAACGTGCTGGGGCTGGACATCCGCGACGCCGACGCGGCCGACAGCGCGGAGGACGCGCTGCGCGAGTTCATGAACATCGTCTGCGGACAGTTGGTGACCGCGTGGTACGGCAAGACGGCGGTGTTCACGCTCTCGATCCCGCAGGTGAGCGAGTGCTTCACGTCTCCCCGCCTGGACGCCGCCGAGGGCCGCTGCCGGCTGTACGTCGAGCGCACGCCGCTGATCTGCGAGCACAAGTCGTTGACGCCGACCTGAGCCGCGCGTCGCAAGCAGCCGGTCACCGCGAGGCGATTACAGCCGTGTTTGATCAGGATACGCAGGAGCTGACCGTCCAGGAGTACCGCCTGCTGCGCGACCACGTGTACGCGCAATGCGGCATCAACCTGGGCGATCAGAAGATGCAGCTCGTCCGGGCGCGGCTCGGCAAGCGCTTGCGCGCCCTGGGTTTCACCCGCTTTGGGCAGTACTACGAGCACGTGAAGGCGGATCAGTCCGGCGACGAGCTGACGCGACTGCTGGACTTGATCTCTACGAACACGACACACTTCTATCGCGAGCACAAGCACTTCGATTATCTGCGCGAGCGGGTTGCGGAATGGTCCAGGCGGCCCAGCCCGCGCTGCCTGCGAATCTGGAGCGCCGGCTGCTCGAGCGGCGAGGAGCCCTACACGATCGCGATGGTGGTCGACGACGTGATCCGCGCGCAGCAGGGGCTCCAGGCCAAGATCCTGGCCACCGACCTGTCCACGCGCGTGCTCCATCAGGCGACCCGCGGCGTGTATCCGATCGATCGCGCAGCGAACCTGCCCGCCGCGCTTCGTCAGCGCTACCTGAACCGCGTTCGCGGCGGCGAGGGCGAGGACTGCGTCGCGGTCTCCGACGCGCTGAAGCGCTGCGTCACGTTCGCGCGCTTCAATCTGATGACGCCGACGTTTCCGTTCCGCAATCCCTTCGACGTGATCTTCTGCCGAAACGTGATGATCTACTTCGACGCCGCTACGCAGGCGGGGCTGATTCACCGGTTCGCGCGTTGCCTGGCGCCTGGCGGAATTCTCCTGATCGGGCACTCGGAGAGCCTGCACAACCTGTCTCAGCCCCTGCGATACGTCGCTCCGACCATCTACCAGAAGGTGTGATGCCGCCGTGCGACCGCTCAACTCCGGGACCGGCGCTTCACCTCGTTGCGACGCGCTGCGCCTGGCGCTGATCGACGACGCTCCGCTGCTGCGGCTGGCGCTGCGCCGCGCGCTCAGCCGCCGGCCTGAGGTGTGTCTGGTCGGCGCGGTCGACTCGCTCGAAGACCTGCGCGGCATGCTGCTGGCGGAGCATCCCGACGCGATTCTCCTGCATATCGGCGCGGTGCGCGTGAATCCGCTCAGCCTGATCCGCCAGCTTCGCGAGCACTATCCGGTTCCGATCCTGGTCATCGCCGGGCCCGACGCCGGTGATCGCCGACGCGCGCTGCGGGCGGTCGAATGCGGCGCACTGGAAGTGCTGGAGCAGCCCGCGCCGACGGATGCCGAAGGATGGCGGCGGCTGTGCGACACGCTTGTGACGGTGCTGCCGGGCGGCGCGGGCTGCGGTCGGCCGCCTCGGTTCGTGCCCTCGAAGCTGGTGGACGAGCGGCCGAGCTTCCGCGTCGCGGGGCTTGATCCGCGCCGTTACCTGATCGTCGTCGGCGCGTCGACCGGGGGCACCGAGGCCCTGCGCGTGCTCCTGGCGAACATCGGGTGCGATTTTCCGCCCATCGCGATCGTGCAGCACATGCCCGCGAGCTTCACCAGCAGCTTCGCGCAGCGACTGAACCGCTACTGCCCCGCGTCCGTCCGCGAGGCCGTCCAGGGACAGCCGCTCGTCTCCGGACAGGTCGTCGTGGCCCGCGGTGACACGCACTTAACCGTGCAGGCCGGCGCCGGCGGTTTCGCCTGTCGCTACACGAACCAGGTGCCCGTCAGCCTGCATTGTCCGAGCGTCGACGTGCTGTTCGATTCCGCCGTCGCCGCCGCCGGAAACGCCGCGGTCGGCGTGTTGCTGACCGGCATGGGGGCGGACGGAGCCGCGGGGCTGCTGAGGCTGCGGCGTGCGGGGGCGCTTACGATCGCGCAAGATGCCGGCTCATGCACGGTCTTCGGCATGCCCAAAGCGGCCGGCGAGCTCGGAGCCGTACAGTTCAGCGCTGCGCCCGACGAGATTCCGCAACGCATGCTCGACGCGCTGCGGAATCGCGGCGGCTCTTCGAGTCGAAGCCGCATGCCGACCTAGCGGACTTCCCGGCGAAGGCTGCGCATCAGTCGGGCTTGTGCGCGGGCTGCTCACGAACCAGGCCTGCCACGAACCCGCCGTCGCGCCAGTCGCTCGGTGCGGGCCCGCCGCGCGGATGCGTGCAGCGGCTGTCGCGGATGGACCATTCGGGATGCGCGCGCAGGAACTTCGCCACGCGATGCTCGTTCTCCTCCGGTTCGAGACTGCACGTGCTGTAGAGCAGCGAACCGCCCGGCTTGACCCCCTGCGCGGCGCGCCGCAGCAGCGTCTCCTGAAGACGCTGAAGCGAGCCGAGCTTCCTGGTCGTGAAGCCGAGCCGCGCCTCGGGTCGGCGCGCCAGCACGCCGGTGTTGGAGCACGGCACGTCGGCCAGAACCAGATCGAAATGGCCGCGCCAGTCCTTGGGCAGATCGGCGTCGGGGTCGATCCGCCGCGTCTGCACGCACGTCAGCCCCGCTCGCCGCACGTTGTCGTCGATCTGCCGGATGCGTTTCGCGTCGACGTCGCAGGCGACCAGTTCGCCGCGATCGCGCATGCGAACGGCCAGCCCGATGGTCTTTCCTCCGGGTGCGGCGCACAGGTCGAGCACCTGCATGCCGGGGCGTACGTCGGCCAGGTCGATTGCGCTCAGCGCGGTCGGGTCCTGCACGTAGGCCAGCCCCTCACGCAGCAGGGCGGATTCGCCGACCGGGCTGCCGGGGGCGAGAAACGCGAGATCGTGAGTGCCTTCCGGCGCGGGTTCGCGAGCTGCACCGCTGTCGCCGAAGGTCACGTCGCTCCCGAACTCCGCGCGGGTGCGCTCGGTGAATTCGCGGGCTGAAATCCGGAGGCGGTTGCGCACCAGAATCAGGGCCGGGATGCACTGAGACGCCCAGCCGATCGCCTCCGCCGCCGGCAGCTCGTAGTGCCGCGCCCAGCGCGTGAAGAGCTCCTCCGGCACGCCGGTCGCCGCCGCCAGGTGCGCGATCGTGGGCGACTTGCCTTCGGCGACGGGCAGCACCGGGCGATCGAACACGCAGGCCTCATCCGCATTCACGCGGACATGGTGCGGGTTACAGCGCCGCCACGCCGCCCGGCGTTGCTCGATCGCGCGCGCCAGGTTTCGCAGGACAGCGTTGACCATGCCGGCCGCCCGTCGATGGACCCGCTCGGATGCCAGCGCCACGGCCTGATGGACGGCGGCGTATTCCGGAACATCCGCGCGCCAGATCAACTCGTACGCGCCGATGAGCAGCGTCGCGCGCAGCTCAGGCGGGGTTCGCTGCTCATCCACCGACGCCGTCGAGCGCAGCACACTCCGCAGCGTGATCGCGTGCCGTATCGCACCCATCGCCAGGTCGGTCGCCTCAGAGGCCTCGCGGCCGCTCAAGGCTCCGCGCGACCGAAGCCGGTGCAGGTGCTCGGAGGCGAATCCGCGCCCGTTGAGCACGCGCAGCACGGCCTGGGCGGCGGCGGCGCGACCGCTGAGCGTCATTTCAGACGTGGGTTGGCCGCTCTTCGTCACTTTGAGATTCTCAGCAGGCGCGCCGGCGGCGTCGTGCGGCGCGCGTGGCCAAACGCGTCGATGGACATCAGCGCCCGGCCGGCGGGCTTGACCTCCAGCAGCGACCAGCGCCCCGGTGACGCCTGGATCGTGCCGTCGGGCCGAAACGCGCCGGGAGGATAGACATCGTCCGGCAGCGTCGAATCGTCGAGCAGCTTCGCACGCGCGAGCTGAACGCGCTGGGCCGTGCCGCCGCCATCGTCATAGACGCAGGCCGCCGCCGGCCACGACCACAGCCCGAGGATTCGCCGCACCACGTGCGCTGCGGGCTGCGCCAGGTCGATCGCCCCGTCCTCCTTGCGCAGCTTTGGAGCGCGCGAGGCCAGCGCGGGGTCTTGCGGACGCGGCACGAGCGTGCCCGAGGTCATCCGCTCGAGCGACTCCATCAGCAGATCCGCCGCCAGCAGCGCAAGCCGATCGTGCAGCTCCGCGGCGGTTTCGGTGTCGCCGATGGGCGTTTCGCTCGACGCGAGGATCGGCCCCGCGTCCCAGCGCGGGTCAAGCTGAAACAGCGTCACGCCGGTGGTGCGGTCGCCCTCGAGAATCGCCCACTGAAACGGCGCTGCCCCGCGGTAGCGCGGCAGCAGCGACGCATGCAGGTTGACGAAGCCGCGCGGCGGAATCACCAGCAGCCGCTCGCCGATCTTCTGTCCGAACGCGACCACCACGGCCAGGTCGACGCCCGCGAACAGCTCGGGCGAAAGCGCGTTGACGTCGTCCACGGCGAGATGCTCCAGCTTCAAAGCATCGGCGGCGGCTCGAATCGGCGTGGGCTGCACCTGCAAGCCGCGGCCGGCCGGCCGGTCCGGCTGGCTGATGCAGCGCTGCACCGAATGCCCGCTCTGTGCCAGTCGCCGCAGCGCGGGCACACCGAATTCGCCAGTGCCGAGGAACAACAGGCGCATGATGGGCTCAGTGGCGGTGCTGCTCGCGATAGTCAGCTTCGAGATCGCGAAGCCGCTTGCGGGTGGCGATGCGGTCAGACGGACCCATGCGGTCGATGATCAGCGTGCCGTTGAGATGGTCGATTTCGTGCTGCCAGACGCGGGCCGGAAGATCCTCGGCTTCAAGCTCGAACGGTTCGCCGTCGAGCCCGAAGGCGCGGATGTGGCAGCGGAAGTAGCGCCGCACCTTGACGCGCACATCAGGGATCGAGAGGCAGCCCTCCTCGGCTTCGCGGGGCCGCTCCCCGGCCAGGAGCTCGGGGTTGACCAGGACGAGGTCGTCCTTCGTCTCACCGCTGGCGTTCATGACGAACAGCCGTTTGAGCACGCCGACCTGCGGCGCGGCCAGGCCGACGCCGCGCGCCGCGCGCATCAGCTCGATCATGCGGCGGGCCAGCGCCGCGAGGTCGCCGTTGAACTCGCGAACCGGCTCGGCGACCTTGCGCAGGCACGGCGCGGGGTAATCCAGAATCGTCAGTTGCTCGACCTTCTCACTCACGTACGCTAGTTTCTCCGCCAGGGGCTGCCGCTGCCGTCGGTCTCATCCAATTCTATCGGCTTCGCCGCGGTGCTGTAGTCGTCTGAGGCCCGATCCTTCGCAGGGGGGGGCGAAATCGTCGCGCGGGGGGAAGGGAAGCCGATTTCACGCCGCCGCCACGTGCTCAGAAGGTCCGGCCCAGTACGAACGCACGCGCCACGCGGAGCGACATCTGCTCGTTGCCGAACACCAGCGGCAGCAGCAGGGATAAATCGGTGTTGGGAAGCCGCAGATACTCGGCCAGGCTGCTGCGCCAGGCGCCGTCGAACGTGGCCAGCTCATCCTGCGGCACGCGCGCCGCGACCGCGCGGGCGGCGACCTCCGCGGCAATCTCGCCGGAGCGCATCGCGGGGTAGATGCCCTCGTTGCTGAAGGCGGCGACGAACCCGCCCGCATCCCCGATCAGCAGGCAGCGCTTGCCGACGTGTGCGTCCATCCCCAGCCCGACACCAGCCGGGCTGACGACTCGCTGCGGCGCGCCCGCATCCCCCGCGGGAAGGACGCCTGCCTCCGCGGCGCTGCGGCAGAGCGACTGGAAACCGGCCTGCGCTTCGGGCAGCGCCGCGCGGGTCACCAGCGAGAGCCTCAGGCTGCGCCCGCGCTGCACCAGCGTCGCGACCTGGGCCGGGCGCCCGCTGCCAAGCACGATGTCGAGGCGATCCGCGGCGCTGCCGGACCTGGCTTCCAGAAACAGGCAGGACGCCGCGTCGGGCGAGTGTCCGGCGGGGACGAGGTTCGCCGTGCCGGCGGTGGTCGACTCGGCCCCGTCGGCGATGATCAGGATGCGTGCCCGAAGCGACTTTGCCGGTTGAAGCTCAGCATCGACGCCGTCCTCGCCCAGACGGAGTGAGCGAAGGGTCGCCGGCGCGAACCAGGCCGCGCCGCACGCCGTTGCGAGCTTCAGCAGGTGCTCGTCGAAGGTCTCGCGCGGAACGATCCAGCCAGCCAGCTCGGCGTGCGACACCTCCGTGGTGCGCTTGAAATCCCACGAGCGGAGCTGAACGCCCCGAAAGCGCGCCGCGCCGAAGTCCTTGGCGCGAACGCCCAGCCGCTCGCACAGCTCGACCCCGGCGGGACCGATCCAGCCCGCGCACGGCCGTGGGCGCGGAAAGCCGGCGGCATCCACCAGCGCCACGCGCAAGCCGAGCTTCAGGGCGGCGCACGCGGCCGCGGTTCCAGCGGGCCCGGCCCCGACGATCAGCAAGTCCAGTGTTTCGCCCGCGCTTTTCGCCAAGAACGTCGTCCGCCTACTTCATCTTGTCCCAGAGGAACGTCTCCGCCTGCTGGAAGCGGTCGAACGCCGCCTTCAGACTGCCTTGAATCTCGCGCAGATCCGCCTCGCTGGCGATCGGCTTGCCATCCTTCGAGGCAGCCAGGATGGCCTCCATGCGCTCGGCGCTGTCGTCGAGATTGGCGGCGGCCTCGGCGAAGTAGCGCGCCGCCTCGAAGATGTCCAGACGCTGAAGCTGGCTCTCGGGCGGCTGCACCAGACGCCAGGGAGCGAGCAGCAGCTCGGACACGCCCACGCGCAAGCGATCACTCGTGCTCTTGAGATTGTCGATCGTCCGCTGCAAGGCCGGCCGATTGCCGACCAGCAGAATGCGGCTGGCGTCCGTCATCTCCGCCAGGTCTGCCGTCGATTTGCGCACGCCATCCATGCTCGCATGCAGCTTGCCGAGCAGCGACTGCGGGTCGTCGCGGCGGAACTCGGCCGCCAACGCCGGCGCCACCGAGCCGCTGAGCGTGCTCGTCACCTCCGAGACGTTGCTGGTGATGGCCGCCAGCGCGGGGCGGTTCTCCCCGATCATCCCGTTCACTTCCTGAAGCGCCGCGGCGAGATGGTCGAGTGCCACGTGCACCTTGGCCAGCAGCGCGGCCTGGTCGTCCGAGCGCATCTGGTCGCGCAGCGAGGCCGTCAGCGCGTTGACGTTCTCGCCGATCGTCAGCAGCTTGCCCATCAGCGTCTGCTGCTCGCTCGCCGAAAGCTGCATCCGCAGTTCCGAGGTGATCCCGTTGACGTCGTCCAGGCTTGCCACCAGCCGGTTCATCACCGATCCGTCGGCGGTCGCGTCGAGCTGCTGATCCAGCTTTTCCACCAGGCCGCCGGGGCCCAGCAGGGCGCGCGAAAGTCCGCCGATCGCGGCCGCAAAGCTCTGCGGCGGCAAGCCCGTGACGATCTTGCCGGCCACGAGCGGGCGGGGCGATCTTCCGATCGTCAGGATCACGACGACCCCGCCTCCGCCGACGGGCGGCTGGTCGGTCGTGATCTGGCAGTCCTCGAACAGGTCGAGCGCGTCGTCGATCTCGGTGTCCACGACAATGATGAGGTGGCGCTCGCGGCCGCTCGGCGTGGTCAGGTCGCGCGTCTGCGTGGTCACATTCGTGACCTTGCCGATCTGCAGCGCCCCGCTGAGCAGGACCGGGCTGCCGACCTTGATCGGTGCGACTCCGCGGTCGTGCTCAAACTCGATCCGCACGGGTCGAGTCTTGGCCCGATACACGGGCGTGAAGAAGATCACGGTCGCCACGAACAGCGTCACGAACGCGAGGACGACCGTTCCCAGCAGAAAGTCGTTGCTGCGTGATCGCATGTGAGCCCTCGAGACGGTTACCCGCAGGCGCGGGCATCGGGCCGGGATTGTAACGCCTCACGGCCGGATTGCCTCAAAGGCCGGCGGCGCGGGACAGCAGGCCGGTCAGCCAGGCGGCGCCGTAGGCGATCAGGGTCATGCTCGCAAACGACGCCAGCGGCCACCGCCAGGAGCGCGTCTCTCGCCCGATCATGACGAGCGTGCTCGAACATTGCGCGCACAGCGCAAAGAACACCATCAGCGACAGTGCCACCGGCAGGTCGAAGACGCGCCGCGATTCGCCCGCCCACCTGGCCTGCCGCAGCGCATCGTGGAGCGGTGCCGACTCTTCGTCGACGTTCGCCAGGTTGTAGAGCGTCCCCAGCGTGGCGATGACCACCTCGCGCGCCGGGAACGACGCGATCACTGCGACGCCGACGCGCCAGTCCCAGCCGATCGGCGACACCATGGGCTCGATGAATCGGCCGGCGGAGCCGAGATAGCTGTTGCGCAGGTACTCGCCCGCCAGCTCGGCCTCGGCTTGCTCGCCGGTCCATCCGCCGGCTGCGGCGCGTGCCTCGACCGCGGCGCGGATCGCCTCCGGGCGGGGAAAATAGCTGAGGGTCCAGACCGCGAGATTCACGAGCAGGATGACCGTGCCGGCGCGGGTGAGAAACTCGCGCGCGGCGCCGAAGACGCGCTGCCAGACCGCGCGCAGCCGCGGCATCTTGTAGCTCGGCAGCTCAAGCAGAAAGCCGGAGTCGTCTCCGCGAAAGGCGCTTCGGCGAAGCAGCCACGCCAGCGGGATCGCGACCAGCACGCCGACCAGATACATCGCCATCATCACGAGACCTTGAAGCCCGACCCAGCCGCCCAGGTAGCGATCCTCCGGCACGAACGCCGCGATCAGCAGCGTGTACACCGGCAGCCGCGCCGAGCAGCTCATGAACGGCGCGATCAGGATCGTAACCATCCGCTCGCGCCGATCCGCGATCGTCCGCGTGCCCATGATCGCGGGTACCGCGCAGGCGAAGGCCGAGAGCAGCGGAATCAGGCTGCGCCCGCTGAGCCCGGCCACGCGCAGCGGACGATCCATCATGTACGCCGCCCTGGCCATATACCCGCAGTCTTCCAGCAGCGCGATCAGCGCGAAGAGGATCACGATCTGCGGCAGGAACACGACCACGCCGCCGACGCCCGCGATCAGGCCATCGGTGAAGAGGCTGCGAGCGGCCCCGGCTGGCAACGATGGCGCGAGCCAGGTCGCCAGCCCTGCAAACGCGGACTCGATCACGCCCATGAGCGGGTTTGCCCAGACGAAAATCGACTGAAACACCGCGAAGAGCACCGCCACGAGCAGCAGCCCGCCCCATAGCTTGTGCGTCAGGACCGCGTCGAGCCGATCCGACCATGTTCGAACGGGCACGGTCGGCCGCGTGATCACGCCGTCAAGCATCGCGCGGACCCAGGCGTAGCGTGCCTGCACCTCCGCGCGGCCCGGATCGCCGTCGGCGCTCGTGCTGGCCGCCCGCAGCTCGGAGCTCGCCCGCTCGCCGGTCGGCGGATGGCAGGCGCGGGTCTGGGAACTGGAAGGCCTGCCGATCGCTGCGACCAGGGCGGTCAGCAGCGGACGCACCGTCAGCGGTTGAAACGCCACCACCGGGATCACGGGAACGCTCAGCCGCTGCGAAAGCCGCTCCGCGTCCACGCCGATCCCGCGGGCACGCGCTACGTCGACCATGTTCAGGGCGACGACGACCGGCAGCTCGAGGTCGAGCAGTTGGCTCAGCAGGTAGAGATTGCGATGCAGGTTGGATGCATCGAGGACGGCGAGGATCACGTCAGGCCGTCGCGCTGTATCGATGCGTCCGCAGAGCGCGTCGCAGACGACCCGCTCGTCAGGCGACTGCGCCGTGAGACTGTAGGTTCCAGGCAGATCGAGCAGCTCCATGGCGCGGCTGGCGCCGCGAATGGGTCCGCGTGCCAGGTCGACGGTAACGCCGGGGTAGTTGGCGACGTGCCTGCGAAAGCCGGTGAGCGTGTTGAAAAGCGAGGTTTTGCCGGTGTTCGGATTGCCCACCAGTCCGACGATCGCCGCCCCGCCCTGCGCGTGGAGGGGCAGCGGCGCCCCGCCGTCGTTCGAGCCAGCGTGCGAACAGCCGAAGCAGCCTGATGCGGCCATGGTGGATGGGTCGGCCGGGCCGAAGCGGGTGGTTTCGTGAACCGGCGCGAGTCGCGCGCCTCACGGCGAAAGACTACGGGTTTTCGACGACCACGCGAGACGCGTCGCGCGCGCGCAGAGAAAGATCGAATTCGCCGACGCGGACCCGCAGGGGGTCTCCGAATGGCGCGCGGCCGAGCACCTCGACGCAGGCACCCTGGATGAAGCCCAGCTCCATCAGCCGGTGGCCAGTCGCGCCATCGCCGTGCACGTTTACGACCCGCACGAGCCGCCCGTCAACCGAATCGGTTAGAAGCATTGCCGCGCCCCGTTGATTCACATGGACATGTGCTTTGGTTGCGGTCCATGCGTTTTATATATCAATCAACAGGAGTATCGCACAAGCGGAGTCGCGAGTCAAGATTGATTCACAAATCCGCCTTGGATTCTTGCCTGATTACGCTCTTGGCGCTGCCAGAACCGGTTCCGGGACCGACTCGGACGCCCAGTTGCTGAGCCGCCGGTGCTCTTGTCGCCACTCGCGCGAAACCCGCAGAAGCAGAAACTGCTCGAACAGGGCGTCGAGTACCGCGGCGACGTCGCTGACGTGCTCGAATCGCTCGGCCCGCGCCGCCGCCGGGTCGCGCTCCTCCGAATCCGGCACCGCCAGCCCCGAGATGGCGAACTGGCGTGCGGCGAAGGTCAGTCGCGACTCGCCGCCGGCGCCGCCGATCACTAACCCAGCGCGAACGGGGCGCTTGCCGGTGCGAATCGCTGCGCGGGCTTCCGCCAGTTGCGTGGGATCGTCGGCAAGAATGGCGGTGGTGCCGTTCATTCCGAAGTCACACTTCATTTGCAGCACGCGGTCGAGCGCGACGGTTACGGTGTTGCCGCCTTGAAGTCGCAGCGCGCCCTCATCAGCGTCGCTGCGGTACCACAGCCAGGTCAGCAGCTCGCTGCCGAGAAACGAGAGGTCGCGCGCCGACCAGGCCTCGGGCTCCTGCCAGCCCGCAGGCGCTCGCACCAGCGGCATCGGGGTCAGGTTTTCCAGTCCGCGCGCCTGTCCGCTTGCGTGAAGCAGCTCATGCGCCACGCGGCCCGGCTCCGCCGACTCCAGCGTGACGCCGAACGTGTCCGCCACGAGCTGCGCGACGATCTCGCCCGCCTTGGCGCTGGTGTTGGCGACGTAGACGCACTTTCGTTCGAGATCGAGCAGCACTCCGACCGAGGCCATGCGTCGGAACTGCCCGGCCCGCGCCTCCTGCTCCGCACGCACCAGCGCGACTTCGCGCGCTTTCCTGCGCTCGCCGCGGCTGAGAAACTCCCGTCCGCTCGCTTTTCGCGTGACGTCTTCCTCCTGGCGCACGTAGCTGCGGAGCACGGCGCCTGGAACGGCGAACTGGTCGATTCGCGCGGCGAGGTGAGCGAAGCGTCCGACCGCGATCATCGCCGCGTCCAATTCCGTCTCGAACAGATGCCGCGGGCCGATCCAGCCGACCTGGCGATTGTTGTTGGGAGCGACGCGGCCGAAGCCGCGCTCCTGAAGCGAATTCAGGAAGGCATCCGTGACCGAAGTCGCCAGCTTCCCGCGGACATAGAAGCGCTGAAACGAAACGGGGCCGGCGGAGAGTCCCAAGTTCCATCCTCCCGTGCCGCTCGAACGCGTCCAGCGCGCGTACAACAAGCGCAACCCGGTTCGGTTCCCGCGCGTGGAAGCGGCCAAGCCCAAGCCGAGCAACGTTAGCAGGCGCTGTGCCGGCGCGTCAAAGCGTGCCGCCGCGCGTTTGACAGGAAGCGCCATTCGAACGCGCGCCGAGGAGGCGGCGTGAGCGAGGCAGGCCATACGGTCGATGCGGCTGCGCGGTTGGTGAAAAGCTGTCAAGAGCGTCGCAACCCCCTGGAACGAGGCAGGTTGTGGTGTTGATAGGCTGTTTGTTCGTGGTTTGCGGGGTGGGGCGGCACCCGCCCCAGGCGGATGGGTTCGCGAAGAAGCTGCGCGCGCTTTGCTGGGCCTTGTCAATTCTGTCACAAGCGCCGCCGGAACAGTCACCACGGGCGCTGGCTTGGCGCCCGGCGACGTCCCTGCTCGTCGTACAGGCTCAGGTCCACGTTCTTCAGGGCCTTGGTGATGTGAACGATCTGACCGGTGTGAAAGCTGAAATGCTCCACGACGTGAAAGACCGCCTGCATGGCGCTGACGTGATACCCCTGAATCGCGTGCCGGCGGCCGAGCGCTTCAGCGGACAGCGCGGCGAGGATCTCGCCTGCGCGGCGGACGGTGTGCAAGAGCGGCGGGAGAATCTCGTCGGCCGGCCTGGCGTCGCGCGCCGCGAACTCCGCAGGCCGATCGCGGCCAAACGGCTCGCCGCCGACGCCGCTGACGATCCACTGGCGCAGGTTTCCGGTCAGGTGCAACACGAGATTGGCGACGCTGTTGCAGTGCTCGTTGGGTCGCGACCAGAGTTCATCGAGGCTCAGCAGCCCCGCGCAGCGCGCAATCTGAGCGGCGTCCTGTTCGAGCTTGCGGACGGCGCTGGAGCAGAACTCGCGCAGCAGCGTGTCGTGCGTCATGGCGCGTCTCCGGGGCGAATGAGGTTCTTCAGCAGAGCATAGCCTCGTGGCGGTCTTCCTGCGTCCCTGTCTCCCTTCGTACCTTCGCCCAGATTGACACCCCCGGAGGGCATTCCTATGATCGCCCTGGGTTTTTGCCGACCACGGCGCGGCTCATTTCCGGGAGAAACTGTGGGGCTCGCACGAATTACTCCGCGCGTTCCGGGGTCGTTGACCGGTCCGCGGCCCGCGGCGAGGCTTTTCGCTGTCGTTACGGTGCTGGCGGCGGCACTGTTCGCCGCGCGCAAGCCGACGTTTGCTGAAGGAGTGGAGCTGCTCGGACAGCTTCAGCCGGTCGCCGCGGATTCGTCGCGTGTTCCACCGACGCCGGGTCCGGCGCCGGTCATTCGCGCGAACCAGCCCGGCGGGCAGGAACCGGTCGAGCGCCAGGCGCTCGTCGCCGGGCCGTATACGTCGTCGGCGCCGGCGCCGGACAGCGTGCTGGCGGAGATTCCCGACCCGGTCTACGCCGACAAGGCCTTTGAGCTGCGCATGACCCGCCTCAAGGCGCTGGTGGCGCCGCAGGACGAGCGCGTGGTCCTCTCCTACCAGCGGACCATCGACAAGGCGCGCGAGTACCTCAAGATGGCGGAGCGTCCCGAGCAGGTGCGCCTGTCGCTGTCGGAATGCATTCAGCGCGCGCTCGCCAATAACTACACCATCCGCGGCGACGCCTATTCGCCCGCGATCGCGCGCACCCGCCTGGTCGAAGCGGAAGCCGCGTTCGACGCGGTCTTCTTCCTGGATGCGAACTGGGCCAACACCGACCAGGCCACCGCGATTCAGCTCGCCGCCAATCAGAGCGACGCGCGAAGCTATGGCGGCGGCTTTCGCATGCTGATGCCGACCGGCACGCGCATTCAGACCGAGCTCAAGCAATCCCGCTCGTTCACCGATCTTCAGTTCGCGACCCTCAACCCAGCCTACAACACCAACTTCGTCACCACGTTTTCGCAGCCGCTGCTGCGCGGCTTCGGCCTCGATTACAACCGGGCGCCGATCGAGATCGCGCGGCTCGATTTCGAGGCGACGCGCGAGCAGTTCACGCGCAGCGTGCGCGATCGGCTGTTCGAAGTCGAGCGGGCGTACTGGCTGCTGGCGCAGGTCCGCCGGCTCGTGCTGATCACCGCCGAAACCACTGCCCAGAACTACGTCACGTATGAATACGTCGTGGGCCGGCTGGGGCTGGATGCGACGCCGGTCGAGGTCAACAACTCGCTTTCGCAATGGAAGACCAGCGAAGTCGGGTTCGCGAACGCGGTCAAAGCGGTGCGCGACGCCGAGGATTCGCTCAAGTACCTGCTGAACGACCCCGAGCTGCTGCTGAGCAAGTCGATCGACATCGTGCCCGAGGAGATTCCGTTCGTCTCGGCGCTGACGCTGGATCAGTTCGCCGAAGTCCGCACGGCGATTGAGCGGCGCAGCGAGCTTCGCGAGGCCAAGCTGCGGATCGAGCAGTCCCGCGTCAAGACCGCGCGCGCCAAGAACGACACGATGCCCGACCTGAGCGTGAACTTCAGCTATGACGTGAGCGGGCTGGGATTGTCCGCGGACACCAGCTTTGACAGCCTGACCACCAATCGCTTCCGCTCGTACACCGTGGGCGTCTCGTTCGAGATGCCGATCGGCAATCGGGCCCGCGAGGCCGCCTATCGCCGCTCGCGCATGGAGGAGACGCAGGCGATCATCGCACTTCAGCGCGTGAGTGACGGCGTCGTGCAGGAAGTGAACAACGCGATTCGGGAGATGATCGTCAGCTACGTCACGATTCCGCCCTCGCTCGACGCCGTCATCGCCGCCGAACGCAACCTGCGCTCGCTTCAGGCGCGGGCCGAGAGCATCTCGCCGGCGTTCTTGCAGACCGAGCTGAACGCCGTCCAGCAGATCGGCACGACCCGCCGGAATCTCCTACAGGTGATCATGGACTACAACGTGGCGATGGCCGCGCTCGAACGCGCCAAGGGCACGCTGCTGGAATACAACAACGTTGTGCTGAGCGATGCGGCCGGGAACCGGTAGCACGCCGCCGCCTGCTTCGTCCGGTAACCACGCCGCAGCGCGCCGCCTCGAGCTGCTCACGTCCGCGTGGCCGGCCCTTGCGCTGGGCCTGCTCTGCTACGTCACCACGCTCGGTCACGGGTTCAACTACGACGACATCCCGATGGTCGAGCAAAACCCGCGCATCCGCGCGCTGGGCGAGGTTCAGAGCATCTGGCTGAGCGACTGGTGGCGGGCTCCGGAAGGGCCAGGACGCGCGCCGTCGGATCCCTCGCGCGACCTGCTCTATCGCCCGCTGACGCTCTTCTCGTTCGCCTGCAACCACGCGCTGCACGGGCTGCGGCCCTTCGGGTTCCATCTCGTCAACGTCCTGCTGCACGCGGCCACCTGCGGGCTCGTCTGGCGGTTCGCACATCGGCTGCTGGGGGACCGGCTGATCGCGGCGGCGGCGGCGGCCTGGTTCGCCGTCCACCCCGTGCATGTCGAGGCGGTCTCGACCATCGTCGGGCGCGCCGAACTGCTGGCGACGCTCTTCGCGCTGCTCGGGCTGGACGCGCTGCTGCCCGCGCGCGGCTCCCCCGGGCCGGCCCGGCTGGTGCTCGCCGCCGCGAGCCTCCTGGCGGCGCTGCTGTCCAAGGAGTCGGCGGTCAGCGCTCCCGTGATCGGCTGGCTGCTGCTGTTCTGGCGCTCGCGCGGCGGAGAACGCACGGCCCGCAGCGAAGTGATCCGCATCCTCACCATGCTGACCCCCATGGCGGCCTACTTCTCGCTGCGCGCGATGGCCCTGGAAGGCGCGCTGCTGCGGCACTCGCCCTACAGCCTGGTGTTCAATCCGCTGGTGGATGCGGCCGGCGGGTCCTACGTCGCCGGCGTTCTGATCATCTTCGGTCACTACCTGCGCCTGCTGGTCCTTCCCAACGTGCTCAGCAGCGACTACGGGCTCGGTGTGATCGATCCGCACGATCCGTCCGATCCCATGCTCCTGGTCGGCATCGTCGGCGTGCTTGCACTGGGCGCCGCGCTGCTGGGCGGGCGCAGCCGGCACGTCGCGTGGCGGAACGTCGCGCTGCTGGTTACGTGCTTCCTGCTCAGCTATACGCTGATTTCCAACCTCGTGATCACCATCGGCGTCTCCGCGGCCGAGCGACTTTTCTACTGGCCAAGCGTCTTCGCCATCGCCGCGGCCAGCGTTGCGATCGTGAGCGGCTGGCGTCGGGTCGTGGGTGCCACAGCCGCCGCGCGGTCGCCGGTCTGGGCCTGGGGCGGCGGGCTGGTGCTGCTCGCGCTGGCGGCACGAAGCATGCTGCGTGCGACCGACTGGCAGGACGACCTCACGCTCTTTCGGGCCGACACGGCCGTCTGGCCGCGCAGCGCGCAGCTCCATTTCGCGCTGGGCCTGCTGCTGGTGCCGGAAATCTACCAGGCCCGCGATCAAGCCAGCCACGCCGCGCTCTTGCAGGAAGCCGCAACGGCGCTGGATCGGGCGCTGAAGACGTGGCCGCGATTCCCGGCGGCGTTGCGCACCCGCGGCGAGGTCTTCTACCTCGCCGACGACCCGGATCGCGCCCGGCAGTACATCGAGACGGCGCTGAACCTCGATCCGAGAGACTTCATCGCGCAGCGCATGCTGCTGCGCCTGCGCCAGCCCGATTCGCAGCCCGCGTCGCAGTTGGCTGATCTGGCGGCGGCGAAACGCGATACGGACAACGCCGCGCTTCAGATGCGATGGGCGGAAGCGTTGCTCAGCTCCGGCGACGTGGTCGCCGCACTCGAACCTGCGCGGCGCGCCGCCGAGCTGGAGCCGCGCAATCCCGCCGCGTTGCGGCTCGAAGCTCAGGCGCTGATGCTCAATTCGCAGTCCGCACCGGCGATCGAGATTCTGCGGCGGGTGCTGCTGCTGGACCCGTCGGATTGGGAGGCCCATGCGAATCTCAGCTCGCTGCTGGCTGAGACCGATCCGCCCGCCTCGCTGACCCACGCCCAGGACGCCGCCCGGCTTCGCCCGGATGACCTGCGCGTGCGCATCAACCTCGCGGAAGCGCTTGCCGCAAACGGACACACGCACGCGGCGCTGGAGGCGTTCCTACGAATCGAACGCGACCTGCCGGCGGGTCATCCATTCACGGCGGCGATCCGCGGCCGGGTCGAGGAGCTTCGTCGTCGATCGCCGTAGCTGCGGACTGCTTCAGGGGAGCGCCCGCGCCAGCCGATTGAGCTCCGCCGCGAGTTGCGACTCGTCCGCGCCGGTCAGGTGTCCGTCGCGCACGACCCAACGCCCGGACACGACCACACTTTCGGCGCGGGGCGCGTCGCAGAGCACCAGCGCGGCGACCGGATCGTGTGCGACCGCACCCGCCAGCGCAACATCGTCGGTCCTGAAGATCGCGAAGTCGGAAGCACTGCCCGGATCAAGCCGGCCGAGTTCCTCTCGGTTCAGCACGCTCGCGCCGCCTACGGTTGCGAGGCGCAGTGCCGTGACAGCGGGTTCGAGCGCCAGCGCGCCCTGCTCCGGCTCGGCGAGCACCTGCCGCAGGCGCATCGCGAGCGTCGTCAGCCTGGCCTCCGCGAGCAGGTTTCCGCCGTCGTTGCTGCTCGCTCCGTCGACGCCGATGCCCACCCGCGCGCCGGCATCGAGCAGCTCGCGGACCGGCGCCAGCCCGCTGCCCAGGCGCAGGTTGGAGGTCGGGCAGTGCGCAACGCCCGCTCGCGTGGCGGCGATCGTCGCGATCTCGTCCCGGGAAAGGTGTACGCAGTGGGCCAGGTACACATCCGGTCCGAGGAACCCCAGCTCCTCCAGATAGCGCAGCGGTCGACAGCCGAAACCATCAAGGCAATAGCGCTGCTCGTCGAGCGTTTCCGCCAGGTGCGTGTGCAGCAAGACGCCGTGGGTGCGCGCCAAGCTCAGCGTGTCGCGGACCAGCTCGCGTGAGACGTTGAAGGGCGAGCAGGGGGCCAGGTCGATCCGCCGCATGGCATACGGCCGCGGGTCGTGAAACTGATCGATCATCCGGGCGCTGTCGCGCAGCGCGTCCTCGTCGCTCTCGACGCAGTCGTCGGGCGGGAGTCCGCCGCGCGCGCGCCCCAGCGTCATGCTTCCGCGGCAGAGATGAAGGCGGATTCCAAGCTCGCTCGCGGCTTCGAGCACGATCTCGGCCTGGAGGTCCTGTCCGGGCGGAAACAGGTACATGTGATCGCTGGTCGTGGTGCAGCCGTGCAGCAGAAGCTCCGCCAGGCTGACGCGTGCCGCGGCGCGCAGGGCGTCTCGGGTGAGGCGCCGCCAGTGGGGATAAAGGCGCGTGAGCCACTCGAAGAGCTGGGCGTTCTGCGCCGCCGGCAGACCACGCGTCAGCGATTGAAACAGGTGGTGGTGCGTGTTGATCAGGCCGGGGATCACGAGGCGATCGGCGCCGGGCACAACCAATTCAAACTCGCCGCGTTCGATGCGCATGCGAGCCGCGGCCGCCGGAACGACGTCGTGCACCTGTTGCTCATCGAAGATGAGGCTGTGTCGCGGCAGCACCTCGAAGCTGTCGAGCCTCGGCCGCACCAGCGTGGCATCGTGCACGATCTGCATGAGCACAGTGTAGGCGCGGCCGGCCGACGCGCCACGGCGCCGCGCGTTCAGGCCGCCGGAATGTCGCGGCGGCAGAAGCGCCAGAGTCCCACGGACCAGCAGCCGATCGCGACGGCGGCCAGCACGAGCATGTTGTGCAGGGGCCAGCCGGGGCCGCGCACGATGTCGACCGGACGGTAATAGTCGAGCACTCCGAGAAAGCTGACGGCGCGCATGCTGGGCTGAAACGCCGCGAGGAAGTTCAGCATGAACGAAACGGCCAGCGTCCCGATCACGAGACCGACCGCCGCCGGACGCCGGCTGGTGAAACTCGACACCAGCAGCGAAAGCCCGCACACCGCCGCGAACAACAGCATCAGGTTCACCACCACGCGGAGCAGCGCGGCGTGATCGAGCGGCTCGGCGGTGCCGACCAGGCGTTCCGCGGCCGCCAGTCCGCCCCAGGCGGTCAGCGCCATGGCGACGCTCAGCGCCAGCCAGGTGGCCGAGAGGGAGCAATACAGCGAGGCGCGCGAGATCGGCAGCGAAAACAGCAGGTCGGCGGTGCCGCGGTCGATTTCGCCGACCGGCAGACTCGTGCAGACGGTCACGATCACGCCCCAGGTGACGATGATCAGGAACGGCGCGACCAGCCCGAGCGACATCAGCGTGGTGGCGCTGATCTCTCCTGAGACATCGAGCCCGGCCAGCGTCATCAGCAGGGTGCGCAGAAACGGAATCTCCTGCCAGAACTTGAGCAGGCTGGCAGACAGGTCGTGCATCGCCTGCGTGTAGAGCAGCTCGAACCCGAACAGCGCGGCCAGCGCAATGCCGATGAGCAGCGCGTTGTCGCGCAGCGCCTGGCGGACGAGCGCCGGCTTGATCAGGCTCATGGCTGGGCCTCGTCCGCGTAGTAGGCCAGGAAGAGCTGCTCGAGGTCGGGCGGGGCGATCGACAGATCGGTGACGGGCTGCTGCGAGAGCCAGCTCAGCAGCGGAGCCAGCGGGCCGGTCCACGCCCCGCGGATCCGCCCGTCATTCTCGTGCAGCAGCCGCAGTCCCGCCGGCGGGGCCGTCCGCGGCCGAGCCGTATCAAGCTGCACGTCGATTCGTCGCACCGCCCGGGCGCGCAGCACCTCGATCCGCGCCTGCTCGATCACGTACCCGTCGCGCAGGATCGCCACTTCGTCGCAAAGCTCCTCGACTTCGCCGAGCGTGTGGCTCGAGAAGAGCACGGTGCCGCCGCGCTCTGCGAACGCGCGCAGCTCGGCATACAGCGCGGCCTGCATCAGCGGGTCGAGCGCGGTGGTCGGCTCGTCGAGAATGAGCAGCTCGGGATCGTGCATGAGCGCCTGGATCAGGCCGAGCTTCTGCTTCATGCCGCGCGAGTAATTGCGGACGCGCTTGTCGAGGTCCAGGTCGAGCCGGTCCGCCAGCCGCCGGATCGCGCCGCCCGCGTCGATGCCGCGCGCTTCCGCGAAGAATTCCAGCGTCCTTCGGCCGGTGAGATGGGAGTAGAAGCGGACATCTCCGGGCAGATAGCCGATGCGCGCCCGAATGAGCGGACCCGCGCGCCAGGCGTCCTGTTCCAACACGCGCGCTTCGCCGGCCGTGGCTCGAAGCAGACCCGTCAGAATTCGGATCAGCGTCGTCTTGCCGGCCCCGTTGGGGCCGAGGAAGCCGTAGAGCGCGCCGCGCGGCACTTCCAGCCCGATGCCGTGCAGCACCTCGACGGCGCCGTAGTGCTTGCGCAGCTCGCGGACGACAATCGGACTCATGCCGCATCGCGACCGGGCGGTCGCTCCGTGCCGGCCCGGCGTCTCCGCCACGCGTGGATTCCCAGCAGGAGCGCGAAGACCAGCGCGAGCCCCACGAGCAGCTCATACTGCTCCGAGCGCGTCGGCGGACTGGGAAGCTCGACTCCACCGACGATGAGCTCGCTGTTGTCGCTGAATCGCACGGTGACTTTCCCCGCGCGGCGCAGCGCTCCGACCTTGGCGAGCCGCATGCCGAACTCCGCCGACGCGCCCGGCTCGATTCCCTTTCGTCCGGTTTCCACCGTCGCGCGACACACGCCGGGCAGGTCCCGCGCGCCGGCTTGCTGGAGGTTCGTGCAATCGGGAGTCCAGCCCGGCGGGTAGTGAAACGTGTCGGCGTTGTAGTGCGGGAACTCGATCGCGACGATCGGGAGCGCGCCCTGGTTGGTGATCGTCCAGGTGTAGTTCTGCCCGGTGACGTCGGCGCCGCCGGTGATCGTCACGTCCGCGTTTTGCGCCAAGCCGGGCGGCGGCATCAGCCACAAAGCGACCAGCAGGCCGACACGGCGCGCGGTGGCGAACCAGGCCGCCGCCAAACGAATCGGGCTAGAGCAGCAGCAAGGGTGCATCCTGGAATCCTAGCGCGCGGCTGCTCAGCCGCGCTTTCAGGTCGTCGGCGTCCAGCGCGTACGCCGGGCTGATCTCGATCGGCCGGATGGGCTCGCCCGACGCGTCGCGCCGAATCGCTACGCCGGCGGCGTCGAGCCAGCGGGCCGCCCGGCAAATCAGGTCACGCCGCGTGGTCGCGGGCGAATCGGCGCCGGCCGCGTTCTTGACCGGCGAGAATTCCTCCTCGCGGCGGGTGTAGAGCACGAGCGGGTTCTTCGCCATGGGTATCGCGTCGAATACAAACTGCTCCAGCTTGATGACGTTGGGGCGCTGCGGATCGACGCGCCCGCCGCTCGAGTCGATGATCGCGACCTTCTTCTCGGCGCGGTGCCAGCCCAGCTCCACCTGCGAGCCGGCGGTCGTCAGCCGCTCCACAAAGCCGCGGTCCAGCACGTGAACGGCGATGCTGCCTGCGTCGAACCGGCGGCTGCCGTCGGGATGGCGCTGCGTTGCGAGCTCATCCGGCAGGTCGCTGTATTCGAGCACCGTTAGCCTGCCGTCGGACAGCGCGAAGATGCCGACGCGCTCAAAGTCGTCGGACTTGTGCACCGCCTTGCTGGACATTTCCGATTCGAGCAGCAGGTGCAGCCCGAGGAAGTGCGGATCGATCGCCTTGACCAGCGGATTGTCGACCTGAAAGTAGCTGATCGTATCGATGCCCCGCCGGCGCATGTCCTGAAGCGAGCCGCTTGCCGCCAGCGCGCGCAGGCTCCCGCCGTGCCCGTCCGGCGAGAGCGCGACGCGATGTCGCTCGGTCATCGCGATTCGTCCGTCGGGCGTGAAGGCCGGCATCTCGGCCTGCTGGAAGAACCGCACGTTCTCGCGCGGCAGCCCGAAGAAGCCGTTCTGCTCGAAGAACGCGCGCGTGGCGGCGTCGTTGCCGGAGCTGGTCATCAGGTACCAGCGGACATGGCGGCCGTACCGCCGCTCGACGCCCAGCAGGTATTCGGCGAACAGTTGAAACAGCGGCGCGTTGCGGATGGGGCTGATCGGGTAGGCACCCTTGGGTCCGTCATAGCCGAGGCGGGTTCCCTGGCCGCCCGCGACGGTGAAGGCGGCGACGCGGCCCGCGCGGATCGCCGTCTCACCCGCCGCCCGGGCGCGCGCGTAAAGCTCGACCTTGTCGCCGGCCGGGGTCTCCGCGAAGGTCGTGGGCGGCAGCAGCTTGTGCGCGGTCGGCGGCGCGGGTTTGGATCGGACCAGACGCTCGATCAGCGGGGCGCAGCGGTCCAGGTCGACCCGGTCGAGATCGTCGAGCAGCTCGGTTCGCTGCGCGTCGCTGAGCGCGTCCCAGAACTGGAGCACATGGCTCTGGCCGTGGCGTTCCAGCCGTGCCTGATGGGCCTGGAATCGGTCGTAATGCGTGGTCATCGGGAGTCCTCGGCGCGTCAACGCACGGCCGGCAGCAAGCCGATAGAGACTAGCGATGCGCGAGAATCCGGTCAAAGGCGAGGAAGGACGGATCAGCCGCAGAGGCGTGCTGGCGGCAGCCGGAGCCGCGACCCTCGGGCTGCTGGCGGGAGCCGGACCGCCGCCGGAGTCGGTGGCGACCGAGCCGAAGCCGGACGCACAGTCGCGTCCTGCGCTCGAACCGCTCAATCCTCCCCCCTGGTGGCTGACCGAGCTTGGTCCTCGCTCGCGCGTGGTTGAAGTCGCGTCGCCGGACGTGCTGCACGGACCCAAGGTCGATCCGATTCTGCTCCGCGATACGTTCGACATGGGGTTGAGGCAGCTCACAGACAGCCCCAGCTCCGCCGCCGCCTGGCGCGCCGCGTTGGGCGAACGCCGGAAGATCGTCGTCAAGTTCAATTCGGTGGCGGCGGATATTGTCGGAACGAACGAGCCGTTGGCGCGGGTGATCGTCGAGAGCCTCGGGGATGCCGGATGGCCGCCCGAGCAGGTTGCGCTGATCGAGACGCCCGCCTACGTCGCGGTGGATTTGCGCACGACCCGAGCGGCTTCCGGCTGGGGTGCGCCGATCACGGTCGGCGGCCGCCAGGAGCAGCTCGCTCAGTATCTGTATGACGCCGACGCGATCATCAGCGTCGGGCTGCTCAAGACGCACCAGATGGCCGGCATGTCCGGCGTGATGAAAAACCTCTCTCACGCGCTGATGCGGCGTCCGGCGCTGTATCACGCTGACGGCTGCTCGCCGTTCGTCGGGCAGGTAATCGGCGCGCCGGCGGTGGCCGGCCGACTTCGTCTGAACGTCCTGAATGCGATCCGCGTGGTGGCCCGCAACGGGCCGGACGCGACCCGCGAGGATGTATTCAGCTACGGCAGCGTCCTGCTGGCCTTCGATCCGCTGGCGATCGACTGGGTCGGCCGGTCCATTCTGTCCGAGGTCCGCCACGAGCACGAGCTCGACAGCTCGATCAAGGTCGCCTACCTGGATTCGGCGGCGGTGCTGGGGCTGGGCCGCTGGCTGCCGTCCGAGGTGGACCGGCAACGGCTCCTCGCGTCGAGCTGAAACCCGGCGATCGTCGCCCGATCCGGGCTTCCCTTCGCCTCGCGCGAGCGCACGATTCCGTCGTGCTCGTGCGCGCGCACGAATCCGAATCCGTTAAGCGCGTTCAGCTTGACATGCGGGCGGGATGTCGTAGACTTCTAAGTGGACGATGCGCAAGGAGTACAGGTAGGAACCGAGCCGGGCAAGTCATCGGATCACGATTTACGCCGATCGTACGGACTTGCAATCATTTATTCATTCGCCAGCGAGCTGGCTGCCCGCCCTTGGAACCCAACCTGCACCGCTTAACGCACCGGGAGCGAACTCAACGAGAGGGTCGTTGAGTGCGCTGCGGCGTGAGCCCTTCGGGCTTGCGCTTCTCCGTCTGTGCTTCGAGCGGCCCCCACGCGCTCGAAGCGGTTGCACTCGAGCGTTCGAGTCGATCGCCTGGGCATGGACGGGGTCGTCTCCGGCGGACGACCCGACGAGCTTACCGGCAAGCGGGCCTTATTCATCCAAGCTTGCACGACGGCCGGTAGGAGCGACGCGGGTCGCAAGCCGATGCGATCAAGTCTTCGGGTGCGTGGGAAACTTTTTGGGAGGTTGCGTATGCGAAAGCAACGCGCATTCACACTGATCGAGCTCCTGGTGGTGGTCGCGATTATCGCGCTGCTGATCTCGATCCTGCTGCCGTCTCTGTCGCGTGCTCGCGAGCTGGCCAAGCGCTCGGTCTGCTCGTCGAACCTGCGTGGCATCGGGCAGGGTTGCGTGATCTACGCGAACGAGAGCAAGGAGTGGTTCCCGCACCACTACTTCTCCCCCACGCTTTCGGGCGTCAGCGCCAAGCCGCAGACGTCCGGCATGACCTTCATCGGCATGATGGGCAGCAACGGCACCGTGCAGATCTCCAAGGAGACGCGCGGCGCCAGCGGCTCGGACGCCGGCTACTCCACCAACAAGAGCCATCCCAGCCGCTCGATGTTCCTGCTGGTCACCGGGGGTCAGCAGACCGCGGGCTCGTTCTACTGCCCGAGCTCGGCGGACTCGGAGGACGACATGCGAAACCGCGGTGCGGATTCGTCGACCGGAACCGAGTCGGCGGCGCAGCCCGGCCGCAACCGCTTCGACTTCCGCGGCTACACCTACTACAGCTACGGCTACCAGATGAACTATGGTCGCCGCGGCCGCCCGCGCGCCAGCATGGAAAGCAACATGCCGGTCAACGCGGACAAGGGGCCGTACTTCACCGCCGGCGGCGGCAATGACGGCACCGTCGCGGACGCGGTCAACACCGCGGCCCAGGTCCCGCCTAGCTCGGCTTTCGGCACGACCGAGGCCGAGATTCTGGCCAAGTCGGCTGAGATGTGGCGGCCCTACAACAGCCAGAACCACGGCGGCGAGGGTCAGAACGTCAGCTTCATTGACAACCACGTCGAGTTCGCCAACCGTCCGATCGTGGGCATCAACAACGACAACATCTTCACCGCGTCGGATGACTACATCAATCCGGTGAAGTACATGCTCGGCATCGCCGCCGGCATTGGTGGCGGTGCGACCTCGCTGGCTCCGCTCGTGAATACGGATTCGTACCTCGTTCCGTAGACCTGAGCGAACACTGAGGCGTAGGAAAGTGCTTGGCGCGTGAGCGGGTTGATCCAGCCCGCTCACGCGTTTGTCTTGCATACCCTGGCGGTCATGTCCCCCGCGCTCCACGGCAAATCGCTCGCCCTGCATCTGGCCGCCACGCTGCTCGTGTCGGCCGGAATGAGCTTCTGGATCTGCATGATCCCGCTCATCGCCAAACTGCGATTCGGCGCGAACGAATGGCAGTTGTTTCTCGTCATGGTCGCGCCGCCCGCGCTGATGACTCTTTCGCTGGTCTGGAACGACGTGCTGCGACGCGTTCCGCTGCCCAGCTACATCGCGCTGCACTGGCTCTTCACGATGCTGCCGGTCGCGGGGCTCGGCTTCGCTCACAGCTTTCCGCAGTTGCTGGCGCTGCACGTGCTCGCCTGCGTCGGTCTGGGAGGGTGGTCGCCGCTTAACGGCGAGCTGCTGAACCGGCTCTATCCCGCCTCGCTGCGCGGGCGAGCCTTCGGCACGCTCATGATCCCGGCGACGGCCAGCGGTGCACTTGCGGTGATCTTGGGCGGCCGGCTGCTCGAACGGCACGACGCCGCGATGATCTGGATGTTCCCGAGCCTTGCCGCGGCGTACGGCGTCGCGATGCTGATCGTAGGCCGGCTCGGCCGCGGATGGGAGCGCGCGTCGGCGCCTTCTCCGGCGCTGGGCGGCCTACGTGGCGTCCTGGCCCCGGTTCTGCGGATGCGCACCACGCTGCGGGAAGACGTCTTGTTCCGACGCTACGAGCTGGCGTTCATGACCTACGGCGCCGGATACATGATCTGTGACATGCTGCTGCCGCTGCTGGCGACCACCCGCTTGGGCCTGGGCTACGAAGACGTGGCGCTCGCCGCGCACGGAACGCGGCAGGCGCTGACGCTGCTCTGCGTGCTCCCGCTTGGGCTGGTGATGGATCGGCTGGGCGCGGAGCGGATTTCCGCACTGGCATTCGCGTGTCTGGCGCTCTACCCGCCGGGGCTGTTGCTGGCCGGCGGGCCGGCCGGGCTGGCCGCGGCCAGCGTCTTTTTCGGCATCGGGCTGGCGGGCGTGCAGCACGGCTGGATGCTCGGGCCGGTGTCGCTCGCCCCGACCCCCGCCCGCGTGTCCGAGTACGTCGCCATTCATGCGGCCCTGGTCGGGGTGCGGGGAATCCTCTTCCAGGGCATAGGCGTGGTCCTCTACGTCGCGAGCGGATCGTTCCTCGTCCCGCTCCTGGCGGCGTCCGCGGCCTTTGCCTGGGCCGCTTTCCAGATGTTCCGGCTGTACGCCCTGCGGCGCCGCCCCGCCCACTCGGGCTGTACGGCGACTTCGCCGGACGATACGATTCAGCATGGTTCGCGGGCATCTGGCCCTGCATCTACTTCGCATCGCGAGCAACACACGGTGACGTCGTGAGCAGCAGCCCTTCACAGTTCGATCCGCACGCGTTGGATGGCGACCGTCTGAATCTCGAGATGGAACGCGCCTTGGGAGAGTTGACGCCCGCGGAGATGGAGAAGATCGCCAACGTTCGTCCGGTCCTGCGGCCGCGCGAGAATGAGCACGGCAAGGTGCAGGGCCGCATCGTCGAGATTCGCGGCGACACGGTCTATGTTGACATCGGGTCTAAGAGTGAGGCGTTTCTCCCGCTGAACGAATTCCCCGAGGACCGGCGCCCCGCCGCCGGCGAGCCCTATGAGTTCGTCATGCACGGACTCGATGCCGATTCCGGATTGATGCGGCTTTCCCTGCGCGAGGTGCGCATCGGCGCCGACATCGAGACCGTCCGCATCGGCGACGTGGTCGAGGGGCGGGTCACCGGCGTGAACATCGGTGGGCTCGAGCTGAACTGCCAGGGCCTGCGCGGCTTCATGCCCAGGAGCCAGGTCGACTTGCAGCGCATCGAGGATTTCGCACCGTTCATCGGGCGCACGCTCGAGTGCGAAGTCACCGAAGTCAACCGCCGCGGCCGCAGCGTGGTCGTCAGCAGGCGCCGCGTGCTCGAGCGCCATCGCGAGCAGCAGCGCGAAGAGCTGAGAGGCGAGCTCGCCGAGGGACAGGTTCACCAGGGAGTGGTTCGGCGGCTGACCGATTTCGGGGCGTTTGTTGACCTGGGCGGCATTGAGGGCCTGCTGCACATCAGCGACATCAGCTACGGGCGTCTCAAGCATCCGAGCGAAGCGCTCAAGGAAGGCGACCAGATCACCGTCCAGATTCGCAAGGTCGACACGATCAAGGATCGCATCTCGCTGGGCATGAAACAGCTTCAGCCCGACCCCTGGACGGTGGTGCCGGCGAACTACCACGCGGGCCAGACGGTCGATGCCCGCGTCCTGAGCCTGCAGAACTTCGGCGCTTTTGTCGAGCTTCAGCCCGGGGTCGAGGGGCTGATCCCGATCAGCGAGATGAGCTGGGTCCAGCGCGTCCGCCACCCGCGCGACGTGCTCAAGGAAGGTGACCCGGTGCGCTGCGCGATTCTCGACTTGAACCCCGAGCAGCGCAAGATCACGCTGAGCCTCAAGGCGCTCAGCGCGGATCCCTGGACCACCGCCGCCGAACGCTACAAGCCCGACGAAGAGGTCACCGGCCGCGTGACCAACCTGGTCGAATACGGCGCGTTCGTGCAACTCGAGGAGGGCGTCGAAGGGCTCGTGCACATCTCCGAGATGAGCGACAAGCGCATTCACAAGCCCGACGACGTCTGCAAGGTCGGCGAAGTCGTTCAGGTGCGCGTCAAGAGCGTCGACGTAGCCCAGCGCCGCGTTTCACTCTCGATGCGCCCGAAAGTCGATCGCGCCGCCCACGCTCAGGCGGCGTCACGCGCCGCCCAACCGGAACCGGTGGTCGCCTCGGTCGCCAAAAAGAAGCGCCCGCTGAAGGGCGGTCTGGACTTTTAGCCGCGCGGCAAGGAGACTACCGACGCCGCCCGGACCTCGAAGCCGCGGCTTGGCGTGGGTCCGGCCCGTGCGCGGGTCCGAGAAGCAGTTTCCCTGGTCTACCGCCCTGGAGCCGCGCGTTTTTTGCCTGTTTTTTCTCTCGGACGCTGTTTTCCGCCCCGCCGGGTGGTAAACTAGAGAGGCGTTTTGCCGCAACTCACTTCAAGCGGCGGGAGCAACGCGCTTTCGCGCGTCATCTGAAAACGCCTGGCGTTGCAGGAGGGATTGGGATGAAGGAGAGCTTCGCGTGCCATGACCGGCGTTGCCGGCCGGGGCGGGGTGCCTTTTCCCTGATCGAAGTTCTGGTAGTCATCGCGATTATTTCGCTGCTGATTTCAATCTTGCTGCCTTCGATCCAGGTGGCCCGCGACCACGCCCGGCTGGCGGTGTGTCTTTCCAACCTGCGCTCGCAGGGCGTAACGCTGGAACGCTACACCATGCTGTTTGACGGCCGCTTTCCGCCGAAACGCGTGTACGAGATCGTCGACGGAAAGCCCGAGGTGTCGCTGATTGACGGAATCCTGGCGCGATTCCTGGATCAGCCTTTCGTCCCGTCGGCGGGCGAGCAGTTTCCGCATCCCAGCGGCGTCTTTCGCTGTCCGGACATCAGCGAGTATCAGGACTACACCGAGCGCTGGACGCACTCCGGCATCCTCCACTTCGCGCCGAATACCTGGCTGTACAACGACATCTGCCTCGACGGGCCCGACTGCGAAGGCGATCGCGTGCAGAGCGATGCCCTCGACGGCTGGCAGGCGCGGTTCGGCGGCAACGGCTGGCGGCGCGTCGACCAGATTCGGCGCCCGACGCAAATCATCGCGATGGTCGACAACGTCAACTATTTCAACGAAGCTCACGGTCACCGCGAGGCACGCGAGGAGATCGGGCTGAGTTGCGAAGTTGCGAACATTCCCGACGGCGGCGGCTGCGGCGACAACCACGGCAGCCACGGTCGCGCGCAGCGCCGGCCCGGCGTCTTCGTCGACGGACATGCCGAGGCTCTGCCCTCCACGCCGGCCTATTGGTTCGATCTGCTCGAAGACTACCGTCCGATGGGCGACCAGGGACCGCGCGTGGCGTTGTGGCAGCGCGAAGTGCAGCACTTCATCTGGTTCGTCGAGCCGTGGGATTACGTCGGCCCCGTCGAGCCGCTTGAATTCCGGCCTAATCAGCACTCCGGCAGCCCCTGATCCGCCGGGCGTTTGCGCCGCGATCGCCGGCGATCATTGACGCCCGCCGCGCGCTTTTCGTTCGCGCCGGCCGTCGCTCATCGAGATCGCCGGCGCGATCGGATTCTCCAGGCTTCGCCACAAATACCACGTTGCCAGGCTGCGATAGGGCTTCCAGGGTTCGCCCAGGGGCTCGGCCTCCCGCGCGGAAGGGAGCTGCGCCATGCCCAGGAACACCTGCAACGCCCGCCGCAGACCCAGGTCGTCACAGGGCCAGACGTCCGGCCGATCGAGACTGAAGATCAGCAGCATCTGCGCGGTCCATGGACCGACGCCGCGCACCTGTGTGACGGCGTCGATCACGGCCTGATCGTCGAGCCTGCGAAGAATGCGGTTGGAGAGCCGCCGGCGCCGGTAGTGGTCCACCAGGCTGCGGATGTACCCGATCTTCTGGGGCGAGACTCCGGCGCTGCGCAGCTCGGGGTCGGTCAGCCGTCCGAGCCGCGCGGGTGTGAGGCCGGTCGAACCCGCCAACACGGCCAGGCGACGCTGGATCGATCGGGCCGCGGCCATCGAAATCTGTTGATGAATGATCGACCCCAGCAGGGCCCGAAACGTGTCGGGCGTGCGGGTGAGCTGGAAGGGGCCGATACGCCGCACCAGCGGCGCCAGGCTTGGACGGGCGCGCCTCAGGGCGGCGAGCGGGTCGCCCGGAAGGGTCGACAGATTCACCAATTGCCATTCTCCCGACTGGACGGACGCTGGTAAGATAATGGATAGCGGGGGCTTCGCGGAGCGGGCCGGCCGAGGGCCGCGCCCCGGCAGGGGCTGTCCAGCCGCAGGAGATTGGCAATGCTGCTCTGGGGCCTGCGAGGGGTTTTCGTCATCCTGATCGCCGCCGTCGCGTTCTCCGTCGTCGGCGACGAGGGCGCCAGCCGGCAATTGCGTTTCTGGTTCATGCTGTCGGCGATCGGCGTCGCGATGGTGCTGATCGGGGTGGACCTCTTCCTGCCGCGCAAGTCGCTC
>CAYXIO010000007.1:0-60505 GCA_964465125.1 uncultured Planctomycetales bacterium
CTTGCGGAAGGCCTTGATCGTCTCGCGGGCGATGATCTTCCCGCCGATGGCCGCCTGTAGCGGAATCTCGAACATGTGCCGGGCGATCTCCTGCCGCAGGCGCACCAGAATCTTGCGGCCGCGCCGCTCGGCGTTGGAGCGGTGCAGGATCACGCTGAGCGCGTCGACCGGCTTGCCGTTGACGAGGATGTCCATCTTGACCAGGTCGCTGGCGCGGTAGCCGATCAGGTGGTAGTCCATCGTGCCGTAGCCGCGCGTGATGCTCTTCAGCTTGTCGTAGAAGTCATAGAGGATTTCGTTGAACGGGAACTCGTAGCTCAGGATCACGCGCTGCTGCGAGAGATACTCGGTCTTCTTGAACGTGCCGCGGCGCTGCTCGGCGAGCTGCATGATCGCGCCGACCGAATCCGCCGGCGTGATGATCTGCATGTCGATGATCGGCTCGCGCAGCTCCTGCACCTTGGTGACGTCGGGCAGGTCGCCGGCGGATTCGATGTACTTGACCGCGCCGTCGGCCATCAGCAGCTCATACGTGACGCTGGGCGCGGTCTGCACCACGTCCACGCCGAAATCGCGCTCCAGCCGCTCCTGAACGATGTCCATGTGCAGCAGCCCGAGGAAGCCGCAACGGAAGCCGTGCCCCAGCGCGTCGGAGTGCTGCGGATGAAACGTGAACGACGAATCGTTCAAGCTGAGCCGGTCCATCGCGTCGCGCAGCTCCTCATACGCCTCGCCGCTGGACGGGTAGAAATCGCAGAAGACCATCTGCGCCGGCGGCGCATAGCCGGGCAGCGCGGCCCCGGCGGGCGATAACGCGTCGGTGATCGTGTCGCCGACGGTTACATCCTTGAGCGTCTTGATGCTGGCGACGAGGTAGCCGGTCTCTCCGGCGCCCAGCGCCTCGCAGGGGGTCATGCGCGGGCGGAACTTGCCCAGCTCGCCGACCAGGTAATGCCGGCTGCGGCCCATCAGCAGAATCTTCTGACCCTTGCGAAGCGTGCCATTGACCACTCGCACGTAGCAGACCACGCCGCGATAGTCGTCGTACTCGCTGTCGAAGATCAGCGCCTGGAGCAGCCCCGCCGGATCGCCCGAAGGCGGCGGCAGGTGCTTTGCGATCGCCCGCACCAGCTCGTCGATCCCGATCCCGGTCTTGGCCGAAACGAACTGCACGTGCTCGGCGCTGATGCCCAGCACATGCTCGATTTCAAGCGCCGCGTCTTCCGGCCGCGCGCCCGGCAGGTCGATCTTGTTGATCACCGGAACGATGTCGAGGTCATTCGCGACGGCGGCGTAGGCGTTCGCCACGGTCTGGGCCTGCACGCCCTGGGTCGCGTCCACCACCAGCAACGCGCCGTCGCACGCGGCCAGCGCCCGGTCGACCTCGTAGTGAAAGTCGACATGCCCAGGCGTGTCGATCAGGTTGAACATGTAGGTCTGGCCGTCGACCACCATGTCGAGCGTTACCGCACTGGCCTTGATCGTGATGCCGCGCTCGCGCTCCAGGTCCATGCTGTCGAGCAGTTGCTCCTTCAGCTCGCGCTGCGAGACCGCCCCGCTGAGCTGAAGCAGCCGATCGGCCAGCGTGCTCTTGCCGTGGTCGATGTGGGCGATGATCGAGAAGTTGCGGATCTTGCTGCGGTCCATAAACGTGGTCGTGCTCGCCCCCGGGGGTTGGTGCCTCGAACGCAAGCAGTATAGCGGGCGTACGGGCTTCCGGCGCTGTGCGGGCGCTCGGCAACCCCGGCGTCGGAGGCGCGCACAGCGGGGTCCGCGCGGGGCGCCACGTGCAGATAACCCGCACGACCGCCCGCCGCCCGGAGTGCGCGAAGCTCCCCTGGATCAGCCCGGCGGAACGAACGGCGACGGCTCGGCCGGTGGAGCCGAGTCGTCTTCCGGCTCGCCCCCCTCCGGCATGACATAAGCGTCCAGCCCGCGCATCAGCCGCTCAATGTCGGCCGGTCGCAGCAGAAAGATCCGCTTCTGCTCGACCCACGCGGCCTTGCGCGGCAGCTCGCCGCGCTCCACCTGGTCGCACTTGAGCGTGATGGTGGTGGCCTGGGTCGCCGGCTCTGCGGCGCCCGTCTCGCCCGCTCCCGGCGCGACGGCCAGCGTCACGGTCACCGGCGCTTCCTCCAGACCGGCGGCGGCCAGGTCGCCGTCCTGATAAGCCAGGTATGACTCGACCCGCATCGCAGCCAGGTCGTCGCACAGTTGCTTGAGCGCCTTCTGCGAGAGCTTCACGTAAGGTTCGGGCGCAAAGCTCCAGGTTCCGTCCTTCCTGGCGAAATCCAGCGTGCCGCCGGGCGCCTGGATGTGAACGCCGAGGATCTGGTCCCCGCGGAAATCGAACAGCTTGCGCTGAATCAACTCGCCGCTGAGCACGGGCCAGTGCGTTTCATCCAGCTCGTGAATGTAGGGCTGATCATCGAGCCGTGCGAAGGTCTTATTGCGCGCGCGACCGAACGCCAGCGTGTGCGTTTCGGCCTCCGCCGCGGGCTCCTCGGCCGGCGCGCTGCTGCTGGCGGGAGCGCTGGTCGGCGCGGGCGGGTCCAGGACAAACTGAACCGTAATCGCGGGGTGGTCCAGGCCGAACGAGGCGAAGTCGTCCTTGCCGGCGAGCTCGCGCGCCCGCAGACGCACGACCGTGTTGGTGAGCTCGCGCACCGAGGCGTCGTCGACCGGCGCCGCGATCGGGGCCGTAATCCGCCACTTCGCATCGCCGCGGGTCAGCTCGATCTGCTGCTCGCCGCGCTGCACCGTCATGCGGCTCAGGCGATCGATCGGGAAGTCGGTGATCACCTTGGAGCGCAGGCTCATCGGATGGGGCATCAGCCGCTCGGCCTGGGCCGCGCTGATGACGACCAGGCCGGTCTGCCCGCCCACCTGCGCGTAGGTGTTGCGACCGCTGGAGGTCGGTCCGCCGATCCGCAGCACGAAAGGCTCGACCGCACCCGCGGTGGTGACGCGCAGCTCGGCCTTGGGCGCGTCCAGCCCGTACGCGCCGAGGTTCTCAGGCGACTCGACATAGTCCAGGGCGCGCAGATCCTCGATCAGCGTCACGAGCCCGCGGACGGCCTCCTGGTCCGCGTCGGCGATGTCCCCGACGCCGCGCCAGACGTTGCCGTCGCGCCGCAGCGTGGTCTGAGCGTCGCCGACGTGCAGCTCGATTTGTGTCTCGCTGCCGGGCGGAATTCGAGTGACGCGCGAATCGCGCCACTCGGCCAGCTTCGGAATGAGCTTGTCGAGCGCCTCCTCGGTCGCGCTGGCGACCCAGGGCTCGTCGGCGAGCTTGATGTAGCGCGCCTTGCGGTCCATCTCGGAGTAATCGCCCACCAGCAGGGTGTAGTGCTTTTCCTCGATCTGCGGCTGCGAGTCCGCCGGCTGGCTGTCCGCGGGATCGGGCTTCGTTTCGAGCTGGGTCGTGAGCCGCACCGAAAGATAGGGCTTCGCCAAGCCGTACTTGTCCAGCGACTCCGGCGCATCCTCGATGAACTCCTTGACCGAAACGCCGCCGAACGCCGTCACCAGCGCCTGCATCCTGGCGGTGTCGGCGTAGGCCTTGACGGGCGAATCGATCACCCAGTCCTCGCCGGCGCGCTGGATCGCGTACGTGCGGCCGTCGTACTCCAGCTCGACCTTGCTGAGCTTCTGGCGGCCGAGCTTGAAAAGCTGCTTGGCGCGGTAGTCGTCGGCCTTGCGCTGAATCTCGGTGTCGAAGCCGCGGCGGACGACGTGCACTTCATCCTTGGCCGGATCGCGCACATAGGTGTCGTTGCTCAGGGCCACGTTCTTGCCGATCAGCAGCCTGAATTCCTTGCCGTCCTGGTCGGTGACGCTGAGCGTGGCGCGCGGCGGTTCGAGGCCGGCGGACGCAGCGGTCAGCCCCTTCTCACCCAGTCGCAGGGTGCTCTGCGACACGAGTCCGCCGACCATGCGGCCGAGCCCGTCAACCAGGTAGGATTCTGTGCGGGCGTTGGCCGGCTCCACCATCCGCCACTCGCTCGCCGCCGGTCCGCCGTCGCCGGCGTCCGTGCGCTCGAACACCAGCCTGGGCTGATCGGCCCGCTCGAAGACGATCTTCCGGAGGGAGTCGCTCTCCGGCCGCGGGTCGAGCACGTAGGTGGTTTCGCGCTTGGGCTTCTCGCCGGAATCGCCGGCCGGCGTCAGCTCGCCGCTGATCAGCCACAGCGCCGCGCCCGCCGCCGCCAGCACTACCAGGATCGCCGTCGTCCTGAAGTTCATCGACTGCTACCTCCGCCGAATCAGCCAGATGCCCGCGCCAACCAGCAGGGCGATCGCGGGCCAGACGCCCACCAGGAAGACCCGCACGGCCACGCTCTGCTGCTCGCTCAACTTCAGCCGCGGAACTTCGCTGCCGCGCGGCCGAACCGCGATGCGGTCGGCATCGTTGGTCAGCCAGTGCATGGCGTTGACGATCAGCTCGGCGTTGCCGGGGAAGACCGGCACCACCGTAATCGCGTTGCCGATGAACTCCATGCGTCCGGCGTTGAATACCGCGTTGGTAAACGCCCCGACCGAGGAAAAGACAATCAGCCGCTGGTCCTTCTCGTTCGTCGCCGCCAGCGCTACCGGGAATGGCGCGGGCCAGTCGTCGTCATAGCGCTTCGTGCCCATCTTCTCGCTGAAATCGGTCCGCAGCCGGTTGAAGTCGTGAACCGCCCAGATATCCGACGAGTCGCGGGCCAGGATCAGCGGGGTGACCTCAACCCCGGCGGGCTTGTCGGCGGCGATCGCCAGCGGAGCCGCCAGCAGCAGGCCGACCGGCAACGAGCTCACCGGCTCCAGCAGCGGGTGCTTGCCCAGCGTCAGGGGGTGTTCCGGACCACCGGATTGAAGCACCGGCCCCTCGCGCTGCCAGCCGACCGGCTGCATCAGGTCCGGTTTTTCCGGGTGCGGTCCGAACGCGACCGCGAGGTAATCCGACTTGACCTCGATCCCCCAGCCCGACTTGAGCGCATCTGCGTACTCGTAGTGCGTCGGCGCGGGCATGAAGCCCTGCGGCGGCATCCAGCCCGTCAGGAAAATCGCCATCCCGGTCTGATCGATCGCATCCAGGACCTTTTGCTTCTGCGCGTCGGTGATCCCGGGCTCGCGCGACGGCTGCATCGGATTGGCCTGCGGCGGCGGCTCGGGCGGAAAGACGATGTAGATCGAGCGCTTGACGTCTTCGAGCGCCGGCGGGGTCTCCGACGTCTTCACGTCCCACTCAGCCGTGACGAAGTTTTCCTCCTCGAGCAGCGTCTTGAGCACGCTCATCGGCGCCTCGGGCGGCGGCTGCATCGGGTTGAACGCCGGAAACTCCGACTCCAGCAGCGCCTGCCCGCCGAACCGCACCGCGATCACGCCGGTCCTTTCCTTGCGCGTCAGGCGCAGCAGCGCGGACGAAATGGCCTGCTCCCCGGCGAAGTCCTGCGGATCGCCGTCCGGCGGCGGCGGCGCATCAGGCTTGCGCGGCTGCCAGACGGTCATCTCGCTGAGCACCTCGGCCTCTTCGGGAGTCTCGACCAGGATGTTCTCGCCGCGCTTGAGGGTCTCGTAGAGATCTTCCAGCTTGACCGGTTTGAGGTCCTTGGTCTTTTCAAGCTCGGCCCGGATCTCGGCGATCAGCGGCTGGTAGCGCGACTTGGCCTGCTCGAAGCTGGCGATCGCGTCCGGCGAGAGACCGCTCACGTTGGCGGACTTGTCAGCCAGCCAGTTGCCGGCGTCTTCGAGCACGGAAGCGGTCTGCGTGAGGAACTCGCGCACGCGCTGAATCGCGCGGCCGTAGCGCTTGACCGATTCGCCGGTGAGCTGCGCGATGTCCTGCTCGGTCTCCTGCGCGGCGCGCGCCGTGGCGTCCAGGTTACGGGCGATGATCACCAGCTCGCGCTGCTGGCTCTTACCGGCGAGGGTTTCGAGCGAGTGCAGCTCGGCGGTGGCGAAGTCCGAGATTCTCCGTTCGAGCGGGGGGAACGCCTTGAGCGCCTCCTCGTGCGGCGCGGATTCGCCCTTGTACGCCGGCTTCTCCGCCAGGCGCTTCAGCATCTCGTCGACCGCGCCGGGATTCTCCTGTGGATCGACCATCTGCGTGCGGACGTTGCCCTTGCCGGCCGTCTCGTAGAGATCGAGCAGATCGCGCACCATGTTCTGGTGCTTCTCGGCGTGCGGACGCGCTTCCTTCAGGAAGCTCGTGTAGATGCCGGTGATCGTGACGTCCTGCGGCAGGGTCCGCACCAGCTTGACGGTCGCCTGGCTCAGGCTGTTCACGCGCGCGCTGGTCACGTCGACGCGCCCGCCGAAGCGTCCCGCGGCCCAGACCACGAAGAAGGTCACGGCTCCCGCCAGCAGCACGTTGATCAGCACGTTCAGGCCGAAGACCAGCCGCCGCTGGCCGGCGTTCATGGATGCGCTTACCGCCATCGCCGCGACTCCACTACCTTGACCGACAGGAAGATGAACAGCGCCGCGGTGGTCAGGAAGAAGACCACGCTCTCGAGCGTGATCAGCCCGCGGTTGAACTGATCCAGGTGCCGCACGACGTTGGCACGCTGGAACGCCTCGCGCAGCCCGCCGCTCGCGACCGAGACGATGTACTGTGCGAACCACACGAACAGCATCAGCGGAATCGTGGCCGCCATCCACGCCACGATCTGGTTACGCGTCAGGCAGCTCGTGAAGACCCCGAACGCACAGAACGAGACCCCGATCAGCAGCAGGCCGAGATAGCTCGACAGCGAGGCGCCCAGGTCCGGCGAGCCGTACAGGAGCATGACCGCCAGGTACACCAGCGTTCCCGCCAGCATGATCGCGTAGAAGATCGTGCTGGCCAGGTACTTGCCTAGGACCATCTGCGCGTCCGAGACCGGAGCGGTCATCAGCGCCTCGATCGAGCCGCTGCGATACTCCTCCGCGATCGTCCGCATCGTGATCGCCGGAATGATGATCGTCAGCACGTACGGGGTGAACTGGAAGAACTGCCGCAGCGTGGCCGGCTTGCCCGGCGCCAGGCTCTCGGTCACCAGCACGATCACGCCGGTCAGCAGCAGGAAGCCGGCGATGACGATGTAGCCGATGGGCGAGAAAAAAAGCGACAGCAGCTCGCGTTGCATGATGGCCAGTGCGTTTCGCATGCGGCCCGGTCCTCTCGTGTCTCGTTACTCGGTGTCGCGCGTGCCGGCGACAATCTTGACGAAAAAGTCCTCGAGTGTGGCGATGTCGCGGCGGAGCTCGCGGATCGGCCAGCCCTGCTGGGTCGCCAGGCGGTAGATGTCCTCGCGCAGGTCGCGCCGCGTCGCCACGCTGGCCCGCGACCAGCCGTCCACCGACGCGACCGCGACATCGGACACGCCCGGCAGCTTGCGGATCTGCTCGCTCACGCTTGCGGCAGGCCCCTTCAGCTCGGCGATCAGCTTCGACTCGCCGGTCACCCGGTCGCGCAGCTCGTCAACCGTTCCGGACGCGACGATTCGCCCCTTGTTGATGATGATGATCCGCTGGCAGGTCGCCTCGACCTCGGGCAGGATGTGGCTGGAGAGCATGACCGTGTGCTCCTTGGCCAGCTCGCGGATCAGCGAGCGCGTCTCGCGGATTTGCGTCGGATCCAGCCCGACGGTCGGCTCATCGAGAATCAGCACGCGCGGGTTGTGCAGCAGGGCGTCGGCCAGCCCGACGCGCTGGCGATAACCCTTCGAGAGCTGCCCGATGGGCCGATTCACGACGTCCGTGATCCAGCTCCGCTCGCACGCCCGCCCGATCGCGCTGCGCCGCGCCGCCCGATCGAGCCCATGCAGCTTGCCCCGGAAGTCGAGGTACTCGCGCACGCGCATTTCGGGGTACATCGGAACGGCTTCAGGCAGGTAGCCCACCTGCCGACGGACGTCCATCGACTGGCTGAAGACATCGAAGCCCGCGACCGACGCCGAGCCCGACGACGCCGGCTGAAAACACGTCAGAACGCGGATGGTGGTGGTCTTGCCGGCCCCGTTGGGACCGAGGAAACCGACAATCTCGCCTTCGTGCACGTGGAAGGCGATCTTGTTCACGGCACAGTAGCTGCCGTAGTACTTCGTCAGATCACGTACTTCGATCACGGACCTACCTCCGCGTGGAGAGTCGTCTAACGGCGGGTCGCAACCGCTCCCGAGGTTCGCCGGGCAGCGCGTTCCGTTCGCCGCGATCGTCCCAGCGTCGAGCTCGCCGTTCCACCATCATGGGATGGGTCGTGGACCGCCCTGCCGCCGGTATCCGGTCCAAATCCGCGCCGGGCGGCGGAGCGTAACCGTCCCGCGCCGGCCGCCACCTGCCCTCGCCCAGTCACCCAACGCACCCGCGCCGGCGGTTCGGCGGCGATCGTCGCGCGGACATCCCGAGATCTCGCCCAATGCGCGGCGAATTCTAGATTCGCGGGTGGGGGTGTCAAGAGAGCCCTCGAACCGAACACCATTCAACCATGTTGCTTGCGCGCGATCCACCGCTACGATTCGCGTCGTTCGTCTGCGCTGTCTTTGATCTCGGCGGAGCCGGATACGTGTCCAAGGATGCGCTGTTTTCGTCCGGGCGCCTCGCCGCCGAATCGTCGGCCATGCGCCGCCGGCAGAACCTGATTATCCCGGGTCGCCTGAGCCGTGCCGTCACGCAGGTTCCGCTCGATTCGGCGGCGCGCGAGCGGTCCTACCAGATCATCCGCCGCTGGGGCGAACTCGAAAGCTCCGGGAAGCTGCGCCAGCTCAGCGAGACGCAGCTCCAGGCCGAGTTTCTGACGCAGGTTTTCGGTCAGGCGCTGGGCTACGCGCTGGTGTCGGACCACGCCGAGCACTACGAGCTGCAGCCGCAGTTAGCGGTCAACGGCGGCGTAGCGGACGCGGCCTTGGGTCGCTTCGCGGGCGAGGCGCGCGAGCCGCGCGTGCTGATCGAGCTGAAAGGGCCGACCGTCGATGTCGACCGACCGGCGGGCTGCGGACGCACCCCGGTTCAGCAACTTTGGGACTATCTCAACCTTTGCCCGCAATGCCGGTGGGGGATCGTCTGCAACTACGTCAGCTTTCGGCTTTACCATCGCGACCACACCCCGCGCGCCTTCGAGCTGTTCACGCTGGAGGAGCTCAGCCGCAACCGCCAGCGCTTCGACGAGTTCTATGTACTCTTCTCGCGCGACGGCCTGCTGCCGCCGAGAGCCGACCGGGAGCCGCACGCCGACAGGCTACTGCGCGAGACCGGCGAGCGGCAACGGGAGGTCGGCGACGAGCTATACGAGCGCTACAGCTCTCAGCGTCGCGACCTGATCCACCACCTGCACGCCCGGCTGAAGCAGCCGCTGCCTGAGGCGATCCGCATCGCCCAGCGGTTGATCGACCGGATCGTGTTCATCGCGTTCTGCCAGAGCCGCGACCTGATCGCCCAGCGAACGCTGCAAAAGGCCCACGCCAGCATCCCCCTCTATCAGCGCGCTACCAACCCGCGCTGGAAGAATTTCCTGAACCTCTTCCGCGCCGTCGACGTGGGGCACGGCGATTTGGGCATTCCGCACGGCTACAACGGCAACCTCTTCAAGCCCGACGAGACCATCGACAACCTCGAGCTGGACGACAGTTGGACCGACTTCTTCCGCGACATTGGTGAATACGACTTCCAGGCCGAGGTCAATGTCGACGTCCTCGGCAACCTGTTCGAACGGTCGGTCACCGAGCTGGAGCGGCTGCGCGTCGGCGGCTTCTTTCAAGGCGAGGACGCGGACGGCGCCGGCGCGCGAATGCCAAAATCCGCCCAGCGCAAGCGCTTCGGAATCTACTACACGCCGCCCGAGTTCACGCGCTTCCTCGTGCAGCAGACTGCCGGCACGCTGATCGACGAACGCTGCGCCGCGCTGGCGGCCGAACTGAACGTCGAGCCCGACGCGCCCACGCCACCTCGGGCCCGCAAAGCGATCATCGAATTCGTCCAGCGCTGTCTCCAGGCCGTGCGAGACCTGAAGATCGTCGATCCGGCCTGCGGCAGCGGCGCCTTCCTGATCGCCGCCTATGACCTGCTCGAAGACCGCTACTTCGATCTGATCGAGCGGCTCGACCGTCTGGGACAGCCCGCCGACGAAGTCGCCGCCCTGCGCGCCCAGGTCAGCGATTTCATCCTGAAGGACAATCTCTTCGGCGTCGACCTGTCCCCGGAGGCGGTCGAAATCACCCAGTTGGCGCTTTGGATCCGCTCGGCCCGGCGCGGACGCACCCTGGCGGACCTGTCCCAGCACGTCCTCTGCGGCAACAGCCTGGTGGACGATCCGCACGTGGACCCGGTCGCCTTCGATTGGCGGCACCGCTTCGCCGCGATCTTCGAGCGCGACGCGGGCGGGTTCGATTGCGTCATCGGCAACCCACCCTGGGAACGGCTCAAGCTCCAGGAGCGCGAGTTCTTTTCACTCGCCGCGCCCGAGATTGCCTCATGCGTCAGCGCCGCTCAACGCCGCGCGATGATCGCCAAGCTCGAAGGCGAGAACCGCCCCCTGTTCGAGCGCTACCAGAGCGCCAAGCAGCAGGCCGACCGCGCGCTGATGTACGCGCGCGACGCCGGCCGGTTTCCGCTGACGGGCCACGGCGACGTGAACACCTACATGCTCTTCGCCGAGGCCGCGCGCGCGATCGTCGCGCCGCAGGGCATGGTCGGCCTGCTCGTGCCCTCGGGCATCGCAACCGATGAAACGACCAAGGACTACTTCGCCGCGCTGGTGGAAAGCGGCGCCCTCAAGCTGATGTACGACTTCGAGAATCGCAGGCGGGCCTTCCCGGACGTCGACAACCGCTTCAAATTCTGCACACTGGTCTTCGGCGGTGCGGCGCGCCGCCACGATTCCGCCGATTTCGTCTTCTTCGCGCACCAGATGGAAGACCTGGAGCCGAAGAAGCGGCACATTCCGCTCTCCGCCGCCGACCTGAGGCTGTTGAATCCTAACACGCGCACCTGCCCGATTTTTCGCAGCCGCCGCGACGCCGACCTGACGCGATCCATCTATCGAAACGTCCCGATTCTGGTGGACCGGACGCGCCGTTCCGGCGGCAACCCGTGGGGCGTGCGGTTCGTGCGGATGTTCGATCAGACCAATGACGCCGAGCTGTTCCACACGCGCGCGCAGCTCGAAGAGCTGGGTCTCAAGCCCGACGGCAACCGTTGGAAGAAGGGCCGCCAGCGGTTCTTGCCGCTGTACGAGGCCAAGATGATCCAGGCTTACGACCACCGCGCGGCGAGCGTCGTGCTGGAAGAGGGCAACTGGGTCCGCCAGGGCCAGACCGCGCCGACCAGCCTGGTGCAGCATCAGAACCCGGAGTTCACGGTCGAGCCGCGCTGGTGGGTTGAGAAAGGCGAAGTCGCCCGACTGCTCGGCGTCGAAGCACCGCCGGCGCTGCTGGCGTACAAGGACGTCACCAGCGCGACCAACCAGCGCACGATGATCGCGGCGCTCGTACCGCTGTCGGCGGTCGTGAACTCCGCGCCGCTGATTCTGCCTGATGACCGCATTGCGCCACGGCCGGCCTGTTGCTTGCTCGCGAACCTGAATTCCCACGTCTACGATTTCGTCGCTCGGCAGAAGGTCGGCGGCGTGCATCTGAACTTCTTCATCGTCGAGCAATTGCCGACGCTGCCCCCCGACCGCTACGCGGAGCGCTGTCCCTGGAACAAGCGTCAGACGCTGGAGCGCTGGGTGAGCGACCGCGTGCTGAGGCTCACCTGCACCGCCAACGACATGATCCCGCTGGCGAAGGCAGCCGGCTTCGAACCGGAGGTGCACAAGTGGCGGCCCGAGGAGCGCGCCACGCTGCGGGCCGAGTTGGATGCCGCGTATTTCCACCTGTACCGGCTCGAGCGCAGCGACGTGGAATACGTCCTGTCGACGTTTCAGGGGCTCCGCGAGGATGGGCCGACGCGGGTCGGCGAAAGCACGAGCGAGCAGATTCTCGCGTGCTACGAGCGGCTCGCGGAGGCGGCCAGGTGATGTGACCCCGCCCGGCGACCCAAGCCGATGACCCCTTCGCCGGATGCCCAGGCCCGCCTACGTCGCGCCCGCGTCCGGCCAGATGCCGCTGAAGACTTCGATCGCGGGGCCGGTCTTGAAGGCGTGGCCGCCTGCGCGGTCCCATTCGATCCGCAGCTCGCCGCCCGGAAGCCGCACCGTCACGTCGCGGTCGGCCTGCTCCGTCAGCACCGCGGCGACCGCGACGGCGCACGCGCCCGTCCCGCACGCCAGCGTCGGCCCGGTCCCGCGCTCCCAGGTTTTCATCTCGATGCAATCGCGGCGCAGGACGCGCGCGAAATGCGCGTTGACGCGCTGCGGAAACAGCGGGTGACACTCCACCAACGGCCCCCACTCGGGCAGCGGAACGCGGTCGAGCTCCTGCACAAAGAACACGGCATGAGGATTGCCCATCGAAACGCACGTCATGCGCGGGCCGGCGGCGCCGAAGATCGACGCGGCCAGCGCCGCCGGCTGCGCGAGCGCTTCGAACGGGACATTCACGGCGCGGGCGCCTGCGAGCCTCACCGGAACCCGGTCCGGTTCGAGCCGCGGCGCACCCATGTCCACGCGCACGCGCGACACGCGCTGATGTCCGTCGAGCGACAGCTCCAGGCGGAGCACCCCGGAGTCCGTCTCAATCTGAAGCGGGTTGACGCGCGCCAGGCCGCCGTCCCAGACGAACTTCGCGACGCAGCGGATGCCGTTGCCGCACATCTGGGCGCGCGAGCCGTCGGCGTTGTACATCTCCATGCGGGCGTGGGCCGGCGAGCCGGACGAAGGCGGAACGATCAGAATCAGCCCGTCGCCGCCGACGCCGAAGTGCCGGTCGCTGATCGCGCGGGCGAGTGCGACCGGGTCGTTCACCGTCTGGTCAAACGTGCTGATGTAGACGTAATCGTTGCCCAGCCCGTGCATCTTCGTGAAGGCCAGGGGCATGAGCGACCTCAGGGCTGATTGCCGCGGAGGAAGTTCTCAACGACCCGGCGCGGAAAGACATAACGCCCCGGTCGGGCCAGCCCCTGCTGAGCCAGCGGGTTGTTCGCGTCGATCAGAATCACGATCAGATCCTCGCCGCGGCCCGTGCCGAAGAATCCTTCCGGACGGAAGCGGTTCGAGTTGTCGACGATCGGCGCGACCGGCGGGGGAAGCACCTGCTCGACCTGCCGCGAGAATTCATCGCGCGCGGAGCTGCTGTTGAGGTTGATGAGCACCTCGCGCCCCTGGCCGGGGCTGATCACGCCGAGGCCCGACGAGCGAAGCTGGTTGAACGCGATGTCGACGTCGCTCTGGCCAAGGAAGTCGGCGACGGGGATGTTGTTGCGGACGGCGGACTCGTCCAGCCAGCGGCGCATCGCCTGCGTGACGAGCTGCTTGGGCGGAACGGTGCGGCGCTGGCCGGTCACCTGGTTGATCGCCTCGACCAGCCCGCGGTCGGTCAGGCCGATCTCGAAGGCGTCGGTGTCGCGCTCGTAGTACATCGTAAAGCCCCAGGTGCCGCGCTTCGAAAGCGTGGCGACGGGCGAGTCGACGGTGAAGCTGCTCTTCAGGCCCCCCTCGGCGACGCCGGCGCGAATTCGGCCGTAGCCCACGCCGATGCGGACGTTCTTGGATTCCTGGGTCTTGTAGGCCTCGCTGAGATAGGTCTTGCCGGAGGACTCGATCAGCAGGCAGGTGTAGGGCTCTTCCTCGCCGACCTGAAGCTTGATCGACGCGCGGATGCCCGTGAGGATCTTGGTGTCGGCTGGGTACTCATCGTTCAACTTGCAGGGCGTCTTGGCGTCGCCGTCGGCCGGCCCGTAGAGCACGTCGCCGTTGACTTCGATCACGCGAAAGCGGATCGGCTGCTCGCCCGCCGCGCTGGGCGCTGTAGCGGGCGCGCTGGGCGCCGTAGCCGCCGGCGGGTCGACGGGCTGAAGCGTTCCCGCCGTGCCCGCACCATGCTGAGCGTAGGTCGAGGCAGAACCGATCAGCAACAGGACCGCGACACCGGCCAAGCCGGCCCGGGCCGACAACAGGCGAATCGACATGGTCATACTCCCCCCCCGCCAATTATTCGCGGGAGTTGGGCAAGGTCAACTTGAGGGCCGAAAATCGCCGCCAATCTTCAGGGCCCGACCACCGGCAGCGGTGTACCCAACGGTCCGGAGCCGGGTTCCGGCGCCGGCGGCGCGGCGGGCCCACCGAAGGAGTCGTCCGGCTCCTCGTAGAAGATTTCGGAATAATCGACCGCGTCGATGTCGTGGCGCAGCAGCAAGTACATCTGCACCGACGCGTGGAAGAAATAGCTGAGCAGGAACGCGGCCAGCACTCCGACCAGCGCGAAGACCCAGAGCATGATCACGACCATGAGGATCCACTCGCTGGCGCTGAGCGGACCCAGCCCGAACCAGCCCCACAGCGGAGCGGGTTGAGCGCCCGGCAGCCAGGGCAGATCGGTCCAAGCCGGCATGTGCCAGACGGTCTCGATCTTGGGAATGTTGGCGAGCTCGTTGGCGCTGCGGAGGCCGAAGAAGCCGAGCCCCGCGCCCAGGCAGAAATGCGTGAGTTTGAGCGCCAGCAGCACGATCCCGCGCAGGATCACGAAGCACAGCGCGCCGTGCACGAGGCTGACGAGGATGTAGCCGGCCAGCCGCCCGAAGCGCTGCCCGACGTAGCTGGCCGCATGCTGGAACGCATCAAAGCCGTCCGAGCCCTCCACGGCGATGGTCGCCCAGGTGAGGTGCGTTCCGAACAGCGCGCAGACGGTAAGCAATGCCGCGCCGACGCCCAGGAACAGCGCCACCGGGAAGAAGAAGGCCGCCAGCAGCTCGTCGACCCAGCCGAGCACCGCAGACACGCCGGGGATGCCGCCGAGGATGCCGCCGACGCCGCCGAGAACCGCGGCGCCGAAGATGAGCCCGAGTCCCAGCAGCAGCGCCAGCCCGAACGTCATCAGCGGCCCGCCGATCAGCCCGCTAAGCTTCTCGCGCGCAAAGCCGAGGGCTTCGAAACAGCCCAGATCCTCTTCGCGGGCGCTTTGCACCGCGGCGCAGCGGGCGATGCCGCCGCCGATGAGGCTGAGCACGCCGAACGCGGCCAGCAGGTAGAGAATCGCGAAGAGCGGACGCTGCGTCGCAAACCAGGACAGGCCGGCCAGGGCCGAGGAGACGCCGTCCAGCACCCCGGGTTCGCCCGCCAGAAGATCGCCGAAGCCGAACCGCAGCCCGACGGCGGCCTGTGCGCAGGTGGCGAGGCAGTGTCCGTTGTGGCGAAGCAGTGCGGCGAACGGACCCATCGCGCGGGATTCGCGCTGTAGCGCCTGGATTTCCGTCGCGCGAGCCAGCATGGGCGCGCGCAGCGGGGCGGCGGTCGCAGCATCCATCGGCGCGGTGCTCGGCGAAAGCTCGGTCAGCGCCGTCTCGAGCGGGCTATGGATCGGCGCGACCGGCCCATCGTCATCGGCATGCACGGCGGCGGCCTGCCGCAAGAACGCTTCGAAGCCGACGCGATCGAGGACGGCGTAGGCTTCGACCTCGCTGGCGAACCCGCTTTGCGGGACGACCGCGACTCCGCCGCCGGCCGCGGTCCAGACCCCGTCGCCCAACCGGCCCAGAAGGTAGAGCGCGGCGACCGCGCACCAGCCCAGCGCCATCGGGGCGAACCAGAGCGCATGCGAAAACGCCTGAAAGAGCCGCACCACCGGAAACGCGTCGCGCCACGCGATGTGTCGAAGCTCGCCGCTCGAATCTGCCATGGAACGCCAGCTCCGTTAGGGGACGGTGCAATGAGCCGGCGCCGCCTTACGGCCTGGTCGTGGAAGGCGGCCGGCTCTCGCCAACGGGCCGTATTATAGGAGTGAACGGGGGCGGGAACCATCCGCACGGCGTTTGTGGTTCATCCGATCGGGCGACGCGACGCGGCCCGGATGGGGCAAGTGCCGAATCCGGGCTGCGAATCGGAACGCAGCTCGCGACAAGCTGGGTCAGTTCACGGCACCGGCGGCGGAATTCACGCCGCGCACATTGCCGTAGTAGTCATCGAACACGCCCGGCGGCGTCGGGCCCATCACCGGCACCGCGGGCTGGTAGCTCCCGTTCAGGCTCATCAGCGACTCCTGCTCGTCGCCCGTGAATGACTTGCTCAGCCACTGGGCGAACGACAGCCCGGCCCCGCTGTAGCGCGCGAAGAAGAGCGAGTCCGTGCTCGAGTTCGGCGTCCAGACGTTGTTGTCGAACGCGAAGCTGTCGACAAAAACGTCGGTCTGGTAGAGCGCGGTGTCCGGCGACGCGACGATCAGGTTGCCGCGCACGCTGCCGGTCATCGACGCGCTGGATTTCGTGCCGATGAAGACCGCCAGCGTCGCGGGCTCGAGCCGCATCGTGTTGCAGTAGATTCTCACGTTGGTGACCGGCTCGGCGGGGTTCGACTGGATGCGGATCGCGTCCGTGCCGATCGGCTCGAAGATGTTGTTGCAGATCGTCAGGTGATTGACGTCGCGCTCGATCGAGATGTTTCCGCCGACGGACGTGTCGCCGGTCAGGTAGTTCGCCTCGATGCGGGCCTGCGACAGCGTGAGGTTGTCGGCGGGATTACCCAGCCAGAGATCGCCGTCGGCCAGCACGTTGCCGAACGCGTGGCAGTAGTCGCCCTGCGTGAACCGCAGCGTGGACTTGACCGTGTCCTGGATGAGCGTGTTGAACAAGAGGTTCAGCATGTAGGTCGGGGCGGTGTTGCGGACGATGGACTCTTCGACGCTTCGGCCGAACTGGCAGCCCATCACGACGCCCTGCTCATACGATCCGCCGGAGGCCCACGACATGCTGTAGGCCCGCGTCAGCACGGAGGTGCATCCCAGCACCAGCAGCGGGCCGCCGTTGCCGGCCGGCCGGATGAAGTCGCTGTAGCGGTTGCCCGGATCGCTGCCCGTGCAGTGACAGTCGATCAGCGCCATGTGCGTGCCGCGCAGCTCGATCGCCGCGCCGGAGGCGGACGCGGCTCCCGGCACGAACGTCAGCCCTTCCCACACCTGGCCGGTTGAGCCGGCGGCCAGCCGCCCGGCGCGCGTGGTCGCGTCGGCATTGCTGCTCAGCATCACCGGCCGAACGCCGGCGCCGTCCCAGTGAATGTAGGCGTTTGCCACCGCGCCGGTCTCGATCGCGCCCAGCGTGCTGAGCGTCTCGACGTGGTTGCCCGCCAGCACGTACTCGATATTGTTCGTGTCGCCGTGCCGGCTCAATGCGTAGACCAACGAGCGGTACGGCGCGTTCGCGGCAGCGCCGCTCGACACATCATCCGAGCCGGTCGCGCTGTTGATGTAGCACTTGCTGCGCGTGTTGGCGGCCACCACGATCGGCGAAGAGCTGACCGTCGTCTGCTCGCCGAGCGGGTTCGTCACCGTGCACGTAATCGTCCACGTCCCGGCGCTCAGGACCCACGCCATGTTGAACCCGCGGCCTTCGAAGCTGAGGTCGCGCTGGGTGGCGGAATGTCCCGGACGAGGATCGGTCACGTTGCGGTACTTCGCGGGCCACGAATTCAGGCCGCCGGCGCGCTCGACCGTCCAGAACACCTGGCATTGGTCCCACGTCGAGCCGTCGTGCGTGCTGGACGCCTCGAAGTCGATGGATGCAAAGACCGCCGCGGGCGATTGGCGCGACGCCGAGGGCTCCGGCACGTCGAGCACCAGCTCCGGCCCAGGCGACGCATTGACCGTCAGCGTGACGCCGCGATCCGTGTCGCCCATGGCGTTGGTCAGGTTCCGGAACGCGAGCGTGTCCACGTAGGCCCCGACCGGCAGGGTGTTGGCGCCGGTGCCGAGCGACACCACCACGGCAGCGACGCCGCCGGGCGCAAGCACGCCCGTGCTGCTCGACAGGGTCACCCAGTTGGCGCTCTTGGAGACGCTCCAGTCGATCGCCCCGGAGCCGGCGTTGATCAGCGTGTAGGTCTTTGAGTTCGATTCAAACGGGCCGCCGACCGGACCGGCGACGTTGAAGTCGGTCGTGGGAGTCACCAGCAGAATGCCCTGACCGTCGCCGGCGAGCGTGTCGAGCGTGAAATCCTGCCCGCTCACGTTGTTGGCCAGGTCGGAGTAGGACCGGACCGTGGGCGTAAACGTCCGTCCGGTCATCGTCGGCGTAATCGAGCCGCTCCAACCTTGCAGTACGGCAAGCGAATAATCGCCCGCGGCGCTGGTGACCGCGCTGCGCCCGTCGCTGGCCAGCAGCGTCACGCCGGGCACGCTGGCGGCATTCTCGTCGAGCACGCGCCCGCTGATGAGAACGGTCTGCGACGACGAGTCACCGCTGCCGTCGTTCTGCCCGCTGGAGACCTCGGCCGTCTTGGGGCCGCCCTCTACGCCGCGCGAGCAGCTCACCGGGGATGACAATCCGGCCAGGATCAGCGTCAGCGAGATCACGTGCGTGCCGCTGTTGCCGGCGAAGGTGTGCTCGCGGGTCGCGTGAGTGGCCATCGGGCCGGATTCCTCGACGTCGTCGAAATGCCAGACGTACGTGCCGTCAGGCACTCCGGCGCGATCGTTCGTAAAGGCCCACGTGCGAATCGTCAATTGCGGAGACTCGGCGATCACCTCGACGTCGAAGAGGACTTCGGGATAGACGGTGACCGAAGCGATCGCCTCCGGGGATGAATCGGAACGAGCGCTGGCCACGTAGGTGAACTGGTCGGCGCCGGAAAAGCCCGCCGCCGGCGAATACAGGACCTGCGCAGTCGTGTCGCCCAGCGTCTCAATCGCGCCAAGCGCTCCGAACTGCGGCCCGGACACCACTTCGAAGCTCAGAGGCTGGTCGTCGTCGGCCTGTCCGGCTAGCTGGACCAGGCAACTGTCGCCGGCGACCACCGCCGCGCTGACGGCGTTCGCGGAGATGGACGTTGAAGACGTATCGGTCGCGCTGGAGGAAGATTCGACGACGGTGCCGAGCACGACGCCTGGACTGGAGTCGCCGCCGCCGGCGACGGTCCCGCTGCCGTCAGTGGACGCCGCGTTGTCGTTTCCAGAAACCTGGCCGCCGGGATTCGTGAGGGTGCCGGAGGCAGGGCATCCCCCGAGGCTCAGACCCAACCCGAGAATAGCCGTCGCGACGCCGAGGATTGCCCAGGGGACTCGCTGCGAACACCGCGCGCAGAATCCGACCCGCCGGGACGTGAAGGCACGACCCACGCTTCTCTCCTTAACCACAAAGTGCGGAGCAATCGCGCTCTGAGGATCGGCTTGCTGCCGTCAGTCGAACGAGACCACGCCACCGGCTCCGTCCACAGGATAGTGTCGAAAGCAAGTTGTCCAAGGGGCAAGGCGGAGGCTCAGGTGAGCCTAGAAAGCGCAAACACCGTTCGACGGAAGCAGGGCGCGGTCTGATAAAACAACGCGTCCACATCCAGTAACCGCTGTCGGTCGAATTCAATCTCATCCGGGGTTGAAGAATTTGCTTGATGCCAGCCGCCCCCGCGCGATAACATCCGGGTATCCAGCGAGTGCTTTGGGGGGCGCTCATCGTGTCTGCATCGCAGCGGCTTGTATCGCCGGTTTTCTTGTTCGCGCTATGCGTGGCCGGTGTCGCCGCGCGCGCCGATGCAGCCCCCACGCGTCCCTTTGATCGCAGCGCGATCGGGCCGCCGAACGCCAGCGCCGTAACCAATACAGCAATCATCTCGCTCGAAAGTGCATCGCGCGCGACGAGCGCTACGCTCGGGCCCTGGGCCGCCGCGCCGGCACTTCGGCTGGACGTAATCGCACCGCGCGAAACCCGGGCTTCGACAAGCCCGCAGTTTGAAATCCCCGCGCCGCCAACGAGCTTCCAACTCGCCTTGTTCGGCCTCTTCGGACTCGGGGCCGCGAATCTCTCGCGCCTCGCGTGGCGCACCGGAGGTCACGGGGCCGGGAATCACCTCGCTGAGTATCACCCATCACCGTTCGGTGCGCCGCGCGTTCTCGACCGCGGCCACGGGCCGGTGGCTGCCGTTATTGCTCTGGATCTTCAGCTTGCCGCACCCGCGGCCGCCTACGCTTGGGCGGGAATCTCCACGCGCTGGAGCGCGCAGTGCCGCTGCTGGCAGGCTCAACCGCGCGGCCCTCCGATTGCCTCACTCGTCGCCTGATTGCTTTTGAACGGCAACCCAGCATCGCACGTGGAACGCGAGTCTCGCGATTTTGAGGGGCAACTGGAGGAATCGCACTATGAAGAAGCTCATTACCGGCGTCGCCCTGACGCTGCTGGCCGCTTCGGCGGCACCGGCTCTGGCCGGTCAGATCCGGGTGAATACGAGCGGCTACGGCACCACCGACGGCGGCGAGTTCATCGTCACCGTCCTGGAAGGTTTCGCCATCTACAACGTCGGCGACGTCTTCCACTCGTACTGCATTGAGGAAAACGAGAGCATCGGCAACAACGTCGAGTTCTTCGTCGAAGTGAGCGACTCGGCGGTCATGGGCGGTCTCGGCGGCGGAAGCCCCGATCCGCTCGATCCGCGGTCGGCCTACCTGTTCAAGAAGTACATGCCGACGGTCTCGTCCGACGCCGAGGCCGACGCGCTTCAGCTCGCCCTCTGGCAGATCGAGGACGAGGGCGCGACCGCCGACCCCGCCGCTCTGGCACTGATCGCAGAGGCGGATGCCTGGCTGCTGGCGCACCCCGGCGCCGGCTTGCAGGGCGTCGCTGTCCTCAATCTGTGGAAGTACCGCGACGCGTTCGGCAACCTGAGCGGCGCCCGCCAGGACATCCTGGTGATTGTGCCGGCTCCGGCCGCGCTCGCGCTTGGCGCGCTGGGCCTTGGTGGCCTGCTGCGCCGCCGCTCGCTGGCGTAATCCGCCGGCTGGCACGATGAACGGAGCAGATCAACGGGTATCGGGCGCTCGGCGTCCGATACCCGTTTTCTTGTTCTCGCAGCGTCCAGTAACTCGATGTACAGAAATGCTTTATGATGCAGACCGATTGACCTGCCGCCCAGGTTCCGCGTAAGATCACAGAGTCTGGCTTTGGGGGGATTCCAGCTTGTTGTCGAGACGGGCACTAGCCCCGGCTATCGGCTTGCTCTGTGCGCTGGCTCCGTGCGCGCACGGTGGCATTGCCGACCGCTTCTCCAACACCCCCAGACAGGTCTCCGGACTTCCGTCGGCCGCGACCGCCGAGTTGCTCGCCGCCGACATTGACCTGAACCTTGCCGTCGAGCTTCGCCGAATCGCGCCCTTCCGCGCGGCGACGGAATTGCTCGGCTGCACCGAACCCGCCGGGGCGCTCGACGCGCGCCCGAGTTCGAGTTCGAGCTCCAACAGTCTGGCGATGGCACTTTCCGGGTTGCTCGGCCTTGGCGCGACCCAGCTCGGCCGGGCCGCCCGCCGCGTTGGGCCGGGCCTCGAGAGCTCCTGGTACCACGACGGGCCTTTCCGCCAAGCCGGTAACGGAATGCCGATTGACCCTTCGATCGCGACCGTTGCGCTGCTGCCGACCGAGCCTTGCCGGCATGAACCCACCGTCCGGATGAAGGCATTCGACTTGCCGGCGACCACACCCTCGCCAAGCCCGTTTCAGCCCGCCCATGCGACGCGCGGCCCCCCGCGGTCACGCTGAACCGCATGCGTCGTACCGTTCGTTTCGTGGACAAGGATTCAATAGGTTCTATCGCCTGCTGCACGTCGTCAGCGGGCGCATCATCAGAGGGGTATTCACGTGAAGAAGATGATCCTGGCTTCGATTGCGTTTCTGGCTCTGACGGCTTCCACCGCGATGGCGGGCTTCGACTACCACATCCGGATGGACATGAGCTCGTACAGCTCGGGCTCGGGCGGCGAGTTCACCGCGACCGCGCAGCTCGGCGGCTCGGCCGGCCTGCTGCCCGGCGCCGGCGCGTTCCAGACGTTCTGCGTCGAGCGCAACGAGTACTTCTATCCCGGTACGACCTACCAGGTGCAGCTCAACACCGAGACGGTCGGCACGCACCACGTGCTGACCAACGCCGCCGCCTGGCTGTACGACAGCTTCCGCGCCGGCACGCTGGCGGGCTACAGCTACGCCGGCACGCAGGCGCAGCGTCAGGCCAGCGCCCGCAACCTGCAGTACGCGCTGTGGCACTTCATGGCCGAGAGCACGGGTGACTACGGCGCCCCGATCGCGAACAACCCGTTCGTGATCGCCGCCAACAGCAACGTGGCGAACGCCTGGGGCACCGATGCGATCGGCAACGTCCGCATCATGAACCTGAAGGATCTGTCCGGCAACAACGGGCAGGACCAGTTGTTCGTCGTCCCGGCCCCGGCCGCGTTCGCCCTCGGCGGACTGGGCCTGAGCCTGCTGGGCTGGGCGAAGCGCCGCATGGCGTAGTTCCGCACAGCTTCGATTCGACGGATTGAGAACCGGCTCCGCCCGCGCGGGGCCGGTTCTTTTTTCAGCCGCCCCGGTCTACCGCGCTCACCGTCCGCGCCGTCTCACGCGCGCGGCAGCCGACCTGTGTCGTAGGAGCGGATCAGCCGATCGTAAGCTGCGTGCAGCGTGACGAAGCGAAGCTGGTACTCGGCGCGGGACGCTTCATCGGGTGATTTGTCCGGATGCCAACGCTGCGACGCCAGGCGCCAGGCGCGCTTCAGGTCGTCACGCGCCGCGGTCGGTTCAAGCCCCAGCAACTCCAGCGCCTCGGCTTCCTCCATCGCCGCCGCCCGCCGCTGCGCCTCGCGCGCGATCGTCTCTCTTGCCGCGGCATCCGCGCCGCCGCGAAACCAGCGCCAATCCCATACGTCCGGGAGCAATGCGCCGAGGCTGGAACCCATGACGGTGAACGCGCGCATGAACGGCCGGCCGCGCAGGCGAAAGAGCTTGTCGAGCAGTATGCCCCCGGCCGCCCCGAACGACCCGCCGAGCCGGGCGCCGGTGCGGCGGTGCTCAGGATGGCTGCCGGCCAGCAACGGACGCACGTCCTCGCGCCAGACGCGCTGGAGAAACCGCCGCAACGCCTCGTCCTGACGATTCTCCAAGGCGATGCTCCCCGACCGGACGCGCACTGGGGCGACGGTTCGCCCCGGCCGTTTCATCCTCTCGCGCGGAGTGATGGAACGGAGCGCTGCCGCACGTTGCGGCGTATGCGCCTATCATCCACGCATTGGTCCTCGGGGCAAGTGCCGCGAGTGCGAGGCGCTGAGGTGTGCTTCTGCTGATTGCGGAAACGGCCATGCCGCTGCTGTCGCGCGAAACCCAGTTGCTGCTGGCGCTGGCGGTCTGCGCGGCATCGTGGGGGCTGCGCGGCCGGTTCCCCGTCGGTGTCGGCCTGGGCTGGTCGCTCATCTCCGGGGCCAGCGCCGCGCTGCTGCTGACGACCCACGCCGTCGACGATGCCGCGAGCCGGTCGCGCCTGGTGTTCACGCTCGGCGCGCTGGGCGTGTTCTGCTTTCTCGCGGCGCAGTACGTTTCCGTTCGCGCCACGGGAGCGCTCGCGGCGACGGCCATCGGCGCCGACGCCCCGGCGCGCCCGCGTGAGGTGGCGCGCCGTGAGGCGGAGGTCCTGCTGATCGGCGGCCTGTTTGCAGCGCTGAGCTGCGTCGCGATCGGGCTGTACGAGACCGCCGGCGAGCGCCCCGGCGAGCCGCTATTCGAGCGGTTTCTGGCCACCATTCTGGTCGTTGCATTGGCGGCCGCCGTGATGCCTGCCTGGTCCGGGTTCACCCCGCGTGCCTACTGCGTGGCCGGCGGTCTGCTCGCGGCGGCGATCGCAGCCCTCCAACGCGCGCCGGTGACCGGAGTTGCGGATCAGTGGCCCTGGCTGATGCTGATCGCCTCAGCGGCCGGACTGCTGGCCTGCTGCGCGGACGTGCTGCGCTGCTGGTGGCAACGTCGGACCGCATGGATGCAATCGCCGACGGCGACGGCCCCGAGCCCCGAGCCAGCGCCGGGCCTCGCGCCCGCGCAGATCGTGATCGGCGTCCTGCTGCTCGCCAGCGTGCTGGTCTGTCCGGACGCACGGGTGCAGCCGTTCGCTCTGCTTTTCGGCGCGCTGGGCGCGCTGGTTTGCGGTCACCACCTGCGTTCCGTTGGGATGGGCGAGTTCGGCCTGGCGCTGCTGGCTGCGGCGATGATCGCGGCCGGCCGCGCCTGGATCGCGAACGGCACGCGCGGCTGGCTGTTTGGCACGGTCGTCGCAGCCGTCTACATGCTCTGGCTGTCGCGATTCTGGCAGCAGCAATTGCACGCCGGACGGGCCTGGACGAGCACCGGCCGGCTGATCGCACCGGCCCGGAGAATCTGCCACGCGCTGGTGGCGCTGGCCGCCGGCGCGAGCACCTATCAGATCTGGCATCACGCCGCGAGCGCCGGGTCGGCGCCGCGTGGAGCGCTCGACGTACTTACGACGCTGGCGCTGTTCGTTCTGGGCTCGCTGCTGGTGCGCGACGCATCGAGCTGGGGGCGAAGCAGCAGTGCCGGCTTTGCGTGCCTTGCGGTGCTCTCGCTGGCGTCGCGGCTGACGGAGCTGCCGGGCGTCGCGATTGAGCAGCCGTCCGGTCTCGTGCTGGTGGCGATGGCGGTATCGCTACTGGCGCTGCGCGTCGCCCTGGCGCGCGAGTCAGGTCCCGATCACGCCGTCTACAACGCGCTCGTTGGGGGCGTGCTTCCGGCACTGCTCGCGGCCGCGGCGCTCTACCGGGGAATCGACTCGGTCTGGCTCGGCGCGGCGATCCTCGCCGGCGGAGCGTGGATGCTCGGAACGCTGCGCGGCAGGCGCGACGAGCCACGCGACGACCACGCCGTCTCGCCGGGCGGCGCCTGACGCTCAGCGTGCGCTGCCGCGCGCAATGTCGGCGGCGATGAACGCGCGCAGCGCCGCCAGCAGCTCGGCCGATGCGGCCTCCGGAAGCGGGCCGGCCGGCGGCAGATCATCCAGCCGATCCAACCCGGAAAGCAGCTCCGATTCGTCCATCGCCACGCCCACGCCGTAGCGGGCGAAGTGCCGCACCGTCGCAACCTGGTGCTCGTTGCGCGTCTCGTTCAGCGCCGCACGGCGCGGCATGACCAGCAGCCGCTTGCGCGCCTCCATCGCGGCGAAGATCGAGCCGATCCCGGCGTGCGAGACGATGACGTCGGCGCGACGGACCTGCTCGCCGAATTCCGACGGATTCAGGAAACGCACGGACTGAAAATGCTTCGGCGGATCCTGCGAGTCGTGAATCTGCGCCACAATCTCCGCGCCGTTGCCGCGCTGTCCGGCCCATTGGTCGACCGTCCGCACGAGGCGATCGAACGGCATCTGGGCGCCGACGGTGACGAAGATCACAACACCGCTCCTCGATAGTGCGGACCATCGGGCCGCGCGAGATGCGCCCATTGGGTCAGCCACAGATCAGCCACGCGGCCGGCCTTGCGGCCCGCCAGCGAAAGCTCCTCCGCGTTGGCGATGCTGTCGATCCACACCGTGCGCGCCCCCAGCATCCGGCCGAGCCGTAGGGCCAGGAAACCCGGCGCCGCCCCGGTCGAGATCACCACGTCGGGTCGAATCCGGCGCAGTAGCCGCCACAGTTGCCACGCCACCACGAGCAGCCCGAGCTTGTTCCAGCGGGTGGCGTCGCGGATGGTCTCAAATGCGAAGCCGGGGACGTCGGACTGGTAGGCTGCGTTGACAGTGACGAACGTGACGTCGTGCCCGTCGAACGCGGGCTTGAGGCGCTGCAACTGCACCCAGTGCCCGCCGCCGGACGCTACCGCGAGGATTCGCCGGCGCGGAAAGCTGCCGCCCGAGGCGGCTGCTCCTTTCCCCCCGCCGTAGCGCGTGCGTATCTCGTCATGAAGCCGCCGCACCGTGCGGTTCTTGCCGCGCACCAACGAAGACCACTCGAATCGGCTCAGATATCGACGATAGTCGGCGTCGCCGAAGCTGGGCTCTCCGCGGAAGCGCGCCTTGAGGTAGCCCCAGAGCACGGCGAAGGCATTGCGCGCGAAGGGCGGGTCTTTGAGCCGGTAGAGCGTGCGCGCGAGCATGTAGGGCAGCGACATGCCGATGTACCAGTTGCCCGCGCCGCCGCGCATGCGCCCGTGCAGCAGTCCCTTGTGGCTCGAACCGAGGGCGCGCAGGTGAATGACGCGCAGGTCGGGGCGGTCCTCGCTGCGGGCGATCCAGCCTTTCAGCCGGCAGACGTGGCCGTCGATGCCGTCCCAGCCGACGTGTCGAACGAATCCGCCGGTCTCGCGAAAGCAGGCCACGCGATAGAACTTGCTTGGGCCGCAGGAATTCTCGTCGCCGCGCTCCTCGTGCACGGTGCTGCCGTCGGGCTGGCGGACGTACATCTTGCCTGAGAAGGTCCCCAGCCGCGGCTCGCGCTCCATGGCCTCAATCAGACCCTCGAAATAGCGTGGCGGGAGCTCCAGATCGCCGTCCAGCTTGCAGACGTAGTCGAACTCTTCGAGGTTGACGCGGTCGAGGCCGGCATAGAACGCATCGATGACGCCGGGACCGACGCTGCGCACGCCGCGATCCTCGCGCCGCACGATCTTGAGGAAGCTCATGGTGCGCGCCGCCTCCGCGAGGATCTGCGGGGTCGCATCGCTGGAGCCGTCGTCGACGACGACCCAGCAGGCCGGCGAGAGCGACTGCGCCGCGATCGTGCGAATCGTCGCCGGCAGATACTCCGCCTCGTCGCGACAGGGGGTGACCAGCAGGTAGCGCCGCCCGGGCGCGGCACAGGCCAAAGCCGATGCGCACCTCGCGGTCGGGGCCGAAATCGTCCCGGGAGTCGGTGGCGATGCTGCCTGCGCTTGCGATTCGGTCGTCATGATCACCTCGCGCGTGCTCCCACACCGGAATTCGCGTCGCTCCCCAGCCGGTCGTCCGCCGTGGAGGCGCGACACGACGGCACCCCAGCACTCCTCGCCACCGCGACCGGACCCCCGCCGGCCAACTCGCCCAGCCCGCACGCTTGCCGCAGGGCCTGCGCGATACGGCCGGCGTTCAGCCGAAGGTCGAATTCCTGCTCGATCCGCCGGCGGCCGGCTTCGCGCAGGCGAGCGCGAAGCTCAGCGTCCGTGGCAGCTCGCACCAGCGCAGCGGACAGCGCGTCGACATCCTCGGGCGCGACCAGCAACCCGGTTTCCCCGTGCCGCACCAGCTCGCGAATCGCGGGCAGATCGCCGCTGATCACACCCAGGCCCGCCGCCATCGCCTCCATCAGCACCACCGGGATGCCGTCGCGATCGCCCGAGCCCGCCACGCGGCACGGCAGCACGAACACGTCCGCTTGCCTCATCTGCTCGAGCACGTCGCGGTTGCTGCGCTCGCCCAGGAAGCGTACGCGCTGCTGCTGTCCGCGCGCTGCAACGAGAGCTTCGAGTGCCGCGCGCTGCGGCCCGTCGCCGATGATGGTGCATTCAAGTGAATGCTCGGCCGGAAGGCGGGCCAGGGCCTCCACCAGCACGTCGATGCCCTTCTTGGGCACCAGTCGGCAGACGGTCAGCACGCGGAGCGTCGCGCGCTCGACCCGATCCGCGGGGCGCAGGGCCTGCGTATCGACGCCGCAGCGCACGATCGGGCGGCGCTCGTCGTCGCGCGGGACGATGCCGCGGTAGAAGTTGCGGTGCCAGTGGCTGATGCAGGCCGTAAACGCGGAGCGTGCGAGCTTCTCGCGCAGCAGCGTGCGGTTCGGGAACAGGTCGTTGGCGTGCCCGGTGAAGCTGAAGCGCACGCCGAGCTGGCGAGAGGCGTACATCGCGATGGTGGTTGGCACGTGCGCCATGTGCGCGTGAATGTGCCGCACGTTCCAGGGCCGCACGCGCCAAGCCAGCGCCAGCGCGGCGATACCCTGAACCAGCACCTTCGGCCTGCGCTGCATGGGAACGTCGGTCGAAAACAGAGCATCGAGCAGGCCGCAGCCGATCGTGCCGGCGGCGCGCAGCGGATGCGCCAGCAGTTCAAGCGCTGCATCGCGCAGCAGCGCGGCCGCGCCGGGTCCGTAGACCGACCTGGTTTCCTCGGCAAGCTGCGTCAGTTGCGGATCGCCAAGGTCTCGATCGGGGGCGTGCACGGACGCGGTGCGGATCGTCAGGCCGCGCTCGCGCAGCGCGAAAATCTCGCGGTAGACGAACGTCTCCGAGCGCGTCGGAAGCGTGCCGCTCATGTAGAGGATGCACGGTTCAGCGGCCATGGAAGGTGGCCTCCTGCGGCGCGCCGGACGGAACCGCGCCGGACGAGACGCCCTTGTATTCGATCAGGCGCGCGGGCCGCCGCGCCAGCCGCCGCCAGGCGAACAGCAGGATTCCGCAAACCTGGGCGAACTTCCCGAGCTGCACGAAGGTCGCATAGAGCGCGGCGTCGCGGTTCGACCGGCCGCGGCGGCGCTGTTGAGCGGAGACGCGGGCCCCTTGCAGCGCTGCGAGACCGAACCATGCCAGCAGCGAGAGCCCGAAGGTCAACCAGGCCAGCCCCAGCGCCGCCAGCGGCACAAGCAGGCCCCAGAGCAATGCGGATTGCACCGCCGCGCGGTTGTGTCGCATCGCACCGCGGCCATGCAGCCAGGCGCCTTCGGCGTAGGCGTGTCCGGCGCGCAACGCGCGTTTCCACCATTGCCCGAAGCGCGTCAGGCCGGCGTCGTGCAGCGTCATCTCCGCGTCGATCCGCTGAATGGACCAGCCCGCCAGCCGCAGCCGCACGCACAGCTCCGGCTCCTCGCCCGCGATCATCGCGTCGTTGTAGCCGCCGACGGCCCGCACGGCGGCGACGCGCATCAAGGCATCCCCGCCGCAGGCGCGCGCCTCGCCGACGGGCGTGTCCCACTCGAGATCGCAGAGCCGGTTGTAGACAGACGCGTCGGGATGGCGCTCGCGCCGTCGGCCGCACACGACCGCGGCCATGGGCTGTCGTTCGAATTCCGCCGCGGCTCGTTCAAGCCAGCCCGCGTTCACTTCGCAGTCTCCGTCGACGAACTGCACGAGCTCCAGCGCGGGTTGCAGTGCAACCAGCCGCGCCAGGCCCGCGTTTCTGGCCCGCGCCGCGGTGAACGGAATCAACAGGTCCAGCTCGACCACTTCCGCGCCGAGCGTGCGCGCCAACGCGACGCTGCCGTCGGACGATCCGGAATCGACGTACACGACCGGCGCCGTCGGACCGATCAGCGACTCCAGGCAGCGCCGCAGGCGCTCGCCTTCATTGCGGCCGATGGCCACGGCGCCAATGCCGAGCTGCTTCGCGCCGCTCATGACGCGCTCCGGCAGAGAAGTCCGGAGAAATCGAACGGGCGGCTGGCGGCGACGCTCGCGAAGTTGTCGCAGCGCAACTCGGCGCCCAGCCAGCGCGAGAGCCTGGCCAGGTCGCGGTCGAACCCCTCGATCAGCCGCCGCTCTACGTCGCTCGCGAGCTTCGGCTTGCGCTTGAGCTTCCAGAAGGTCTTGATCCAGTCGCGCGTCCGCTGCGGCACGAGCGCTCGGCGCAGCCAGGTGACCGCGGGATTCCAGACCAGCGCGTCACGCAGCGGGCTGCGGCGCAGCCGCTCGCTCGAGGCGTTGCGCTGCGCGACGTCGTCGTGCCAGTGCGGCGCCGCGGCATGGCCGATGAACTTCGCGACGCGCTCCAGCTCGCTCTGCGGATGGCGCGTCAGGCGCTCAAAGAACAGCGGCAGGATGCGCTGCGGGCCGAACGCGTCGAGATACGGCTCGAGCTGCATGCTGTAGAGGCTGTACTCGGTCAGGCGCGGCAGCTCGGCGACGGCCTGGTCCACCCCGCCGGTGACCGCTCGCTCGCTCCATTCGTGGGCGAACTGCGAAAGCAGCCGCTGCACGGGGTGGCGCATGATGTAGATGAGCTTGGCGTCCGGGAGCAGGGTCTTGATTCGCGCGACGGTGTCGGGATAGGTCGGCAGCTTCGTGTAATGCGTGCTCGACTCGCCGCACAGCGCGTCGGCCGGCGCCCCGGCGAAGAGGCTGCGATACCAGCGCTCGCCGCGCGCGAAGATCTCGTCGTTGCTGAAGTAGCAGGGCTCCTTGGGCGTGCTCATGAAGATGCCGGGCTGCGCGGCGAGCTGGTCGTGCAGCGTCGTGGTGGCGCTCTTCATCGCGCCGATGATCAGGAAGTCAGGCAGGCGGCTCATGACTGCCTCGCTTCCGGGGGCCGCAGCGGGTCGAGCGAGCGAATCCAGACGTCGAGCCACTCGCGCTGGCAGACATGGCTCGGCCTGCGGGTCAGCAGCTCGCGCGGCAGCGAGACGGCGCGGCCCAGCCACCAGAGCAGGTTGGCGCGCAGCAGCCCGAGCCGGCCGAAGTGCTTGGCGTAGTAGCGGGCGCGCGATTCGTACCAGTAGCGCGGGCGGCGCTTGCGCTGCGCCGTCATTTCCTTGAGCGGGTTGCTGCGGCCGCGCAAGTGCACGACCCGCGCCGCCGGCCAGTTCAGCACGCGCCAGCCCGCCTGGCGCGCCCGCAGGCAGAAGTCGGGATCGTCGAAGTAGAGATAGAAGCCGTCGTCGAGCACGCCGATGCGCTCGAACACCTCGCGGCGGATGAGCGCGCAAGCGAAGCTGGTCCACTCCGGCCAGGTGGGTGCGTCCGCCACCGGCAGGGCGATCCCATCGCGCCCGAACCGCCGCGAGAGCGGACCTAAGCGCGCCGCGCCGAGCAGCTCGTCCAGCGGGCGCCAGTTGCGAAAGCAGCTCGGTTGCGGCGCGCCGTCGGGCCACTCCAGGCGCGGGCTGATGATGCCGGCGTCGCGGGTTTGCTCCGCGGCGCGCAGCAGCTCGGCCAGCGCGCCGGGCCGCACGACCGTGTCGGCGTTGAGCAGCAGGAAATTCCGCGGCGGATCGGGCTGCGCCAGCGCGGCGCGCAGCACCGCGTTGTTGCCGCCGGCAAAGCCCCGATTCGGGTGAATCTCGCTCAGTTCGACCCAGTCGTGCCATTCCTCGCGCGCGATGGCGTCAGCGATCTGTCGGCGCGAGTCGCCGCCGGTGCCGTTCTCACAGACGGCGACGCGCACGCCCGGCAGCGCGCGAATCTCCGGCGCCAGCGAGCGCAGGCAGTCGATGGTGAGGTCGGCGGCACGGTAGCAGACGATCACGACCAGCAGATCGAGGCTGCGCGCGCACGCGGCGCCGCGGACGGAATCCGACGTGGTCTGCAACGCGGACTTCAAGGCAGCGATCTCCGTACGCCCGCGATGGGCCGCGCTTCCGATCCTCACGGCCCGCCCGGACGATGAGCCGAGAACACCTGCCGATAGTACCCGGCCAATTCGTCCCAGGCCTGGGCCTCGCTCCAGCCCAGCCGCTGTGGATCGAGCGCGTCCGTGTTGATGCGGATGCGCGGCTCGCTGAAATCGCTCTGGCGGGCCAGCTCAACCGGGCACGGCCGGCCCAGCCGCGACTCCATGTTGGATGCGAAGCGCAGCGCGAAGTCGCCCTGGCTCTCGACGTAGCCGCTGGGAGCCGAACGCGTCGTCTCGCCGGCGGCAAAGCGCGCGGTGAAGTCAGCGTAGGCCGACGCCAGCAGCGAAACGTGAATGTTGTCGCGCACGTAGAGCGGCGTGTTCACCGCGGGCGTCTTACCCTCGAACCAGTGCCGAACCAGGTAGTGCGTGAAGCGCGGCTCCTCGAACGGCCCGAACGGATTGGCGATCACGAACTTGCCCAGCCGCACGCCCGCGGATGCCGCGAAATGAGCGAACGTCTGCGCGGTCAGCGCCTTGGACAGGCCGTACGGCGAAAAGGCCGGCAGGCCGTCCGAGCCAGCGCCTTCGCCGTTCTCAAAGACGCTGCCGGTCAGGATCAGGCCGCGGGCGCCGCGCTTCCGCAGCGCGGCGAGCACGGCCCGCAGGTTGCGGGTGTTCTTGGCCAGCGCCCCCGGAATGTCAAAGTCCGGGCTCTTGTAGTGGGTCACCTCCGCCGCGTGATGACAGAGCAGGTCGAAGGCCGGTCCCGACTCGATCAGCTCAACGAACCGCGCTTCGCCGAATGCGCAGGTCTCGACCCTCCGCGCGGCGCGGCTGACCCGCTCAGCCCGCTGGCGGCGCACCCCCGCGTACTCGCCCACGGTTCGCAGCAACGTCGCGGTAACCTCGTGCCCCGCGGCCGTCAGCGCCTGGACGAACCAGCCGCCCGTGAACGAGCTCGCGCCGGTGAAGAGGATCTTCATGTTCGCACCAGCTCGCCCGCCTTCGGCAGGTGATGGGCCGGGTTGAAATCGGGATGATTGCGGTCCTTGTCCGAAAGGACGGTCGGCGCGCCAGGCCACTGGATCTTGAAGGTCGGGTCGTTCCAGCGCACGCCGCGCTCCTGCTGGGGCGCATAGAACTCGTCGACGAAGTAAAACGCCTCGCTGCCGTCCGCCAGCGTGAGGAAGCCGTGGGCGAAGCACTTCGGCACGTAGAGCATGCGGCGGTTTTCGGCGGAGAGCTCGACGCCGAACCAGCGCCCGAAGGTGGGCGACTCGGGCCGCAGGTCGAGAATGCAATCCCACAGCGCCCCGCGGATGCAGCGCACGAGCTTGGTCTCGGCGTGCGGCGGGAGCTGGTAGTGCATGCCGCGCAGGGTGCCGCGCTCGCCGGAGAGCGAGTTGTTGACCTGCACGAAGTGCTGCACGAGGTGATGCGTGCGAAACTCGTGCTCGCAGAAGACGCGCGCGAAGAACCCGCGATCGTCGCCGCGCTTTTCGAGGTCGATGACAAACGCGCCGGCCAGGGGCGTTTCGGTGAACTTCACGGCGATTCTCCTTGCGTGCTCAGCGCGGCGCAGCCCGGCGCGCTCGCGCGCGTCGACGATCTTGGCTTAGCGTGAGGCCGCCATTGCGTGGGCGGCCGGCGGCGCGGCGATCAGGCTCAGCCGCTGCCGCAGCGTTCGGATGCGAACGAACTGGTCGCCCTCGAAGTGCGTCTGGCCGAAGCCGAACTCGCGCATCTTGCGGTGCAGCTCCTCCATGCCGCTGGCGAGCGAGTATTCGAGCTTGAAGTCGGGCAGCGCGGCCTTCAGCCGGTTGAAGGCGACGCGGTAGTTGCGCGGGTCGTTGCCGACCTCGCCGGTGTAGACCACGCTGGCCGTCGGCATGAGCCGCTTGACCTGGTCCGCCACGTCGCGCACGCGGTGGTTCTCCTCGTTGGCGCCGACGTTGAGCGCTTGGCCGGCGACGGCCTCGCGCGGCGCGTTCATGAACGCGACGAAGGCGCGGGCGATGTCGCGGCAGTGAATCAGCGGCCGCCAGGGCGAGCCGTCGCTCATGATGCGGATTTCGCCGTAGGACAGCGCCGACGCGAGCAGGTTGTTCACGACCAGGTCGATGCGCAGCATGGGCGAATAGCCGTACGCGGTCGCGTTGCGCAGCGAGGCGGTGACGTAGCGGTCGTCGGTGAGCGCCAGGATGTCGCGCTCGGCCTCGATCTTCGACTTGGCGTAAGCCGTCAGCGGATTGAGCGGGTCGCTCTCGTCCAGGTCGAGCTTGGCGCCCTGCCCGTAGACGGAGCAACTGCCGGCGAAGAGAAAGCGGCCGACTCCCGCGCTGCGGCCGAGCCGCGCGAGCCGCACCGACGCGTCGCGGTTGATCGAAAGCGTGATGTTGCCGTCCAGCTCGCCCATCGGGTCGTTCGAGATCGCGGCCAGGTGCATGATGCAGTCGATGCCGGCCAGGTCGCCCTCGCTGAGCGTGCGGACGTCCTTGCGCAGCTCGCGGTCCGCGGGCGTGAACCTGGCCCAGCCGCAGCCGTCAAAAAGGCCGATGTCGCAGCCGGTGACCTGGTGCCCAGCCTGCTTGAGCAGCTCGACCAGGTGCACGCCGATGTAGCCGCGGTGTCCGGTAACCAGTACGCGCATGGGCGGTCTCCCTTCGGGGCGCGATCCACGCGGGCCGCGCGATTTCGGACCCGCCCGTCGCGGTTGCGGGCAGGCGGGCTGGTGATTTCCTCACTTGACGGCGGCAGCCGCGCTACGCCGCATCCACGGGGCCTCTCCCGAAGCCCAGACCTTGTTGAGCTGATCCACGTCGCGCTGCGTGTCCATGCAGGCCCAGAACCCGCGATGCTGATACATCGCCAGTTGCCCGTCGGCGGCCAGCCGCACCAGCGGCGCCCGCTCGAGCACGCAGGATTCGTCGGAGGACAGATATTTCAGGAACCCCCGGCGAAACAGGAAGTAGCCCCCGTTAATCCAGTCATCGGAAAACTGGGGCTTCTCCTCGAAGCGCCGTACCGTGCTGCCGTCGAGCACGATCTCGCCGAAGCGCGAGGGCGGGTTCACTCCCAGCACCGTCCCCAATTGCTTGTGCGACAGATGAAAGCGCAGCTCTTCGCCCAGGTCGGCGTCGGTCAGCCCGTCGCCGTAAGTGACCGCGAAGTGCTCCGCATCTCCGAGATAGCGCTCCGCGGCGCGCGCCACGCGGCCGCCGGTCATGGTCAGCTCGCCGGTGAACGCCAGCGTGACCCGCCAGTCCTGCTCATGATCGATCGAGTGCACGGTCACGTTGTTGGTCTTCAGCTCGACCGTGAAGTCGCTGTTCATCGACGCGTAGTTCAGAAAATAGCTCTTGATCACCTCCGACTTGTATCCGCAGCAGAGCACGAATCGCCTGAACCCGTGCGCCGCGTAGCTGTGCAGAATGTGCCAGAGCACCGGCCGGCTGCCGATCGGCACCATCGGCTTGGGAACCAGGTCGGTCTGCTCCTTGAGCCGCGTGCCCAGGCCGCCGCACAGCACGAATACGGGAAGGTCGCCGGGTCGCACCATGATCGCCTCACTTGAGGTGTTTCGCGTCCAACTCGTTGAGCTTCAGGCGCAGGCTTCGTCGCCAGCCCGGCAGCGGCAGCCGCTGCGCCAGCAGGCTCGCGAGCCACAGCCCCAGGCCGTAGCGCCGCTGCCGAAAGCGCATCCGGCCCCAGCGATTGCGCAGCGACAGGCCGGCGCGCTCGAACCAGCCGGGCGTCGCGGGCGGCGCGCCGCTGAGCTCGTAGCTGCGCTGCGTCAGCATCGCGCCGATGCGCCCCTCCAGCAGCGCCAGGTTCCTGGGCGACAGCTTGCGGCGCCACTGGAAGACCAGCTTGGGGTTCGGCGGAGCATAGGTGGTGTCGGAGGGGTAGCTCAGCATCGCCGGCGAGTAGGCCACGCCCAGGAAGTCGCACAGCCGCGCGAGCTGCACTTCCGGCTCGCGGATCAGGTCTTCGTAGGTCAGCTCGATCCAGCGCTGCGACGGAAGGCCAGCCTGGACCCGCTCCCAGAGGCGCTCGGCTTCGATCCAGCGCTCCACGCCGTGGTGGACGTGTCCCGCCCAGCCCATTTCGACGCAGGAGCGCGCCACGTCGCGCCCGTCGCGGATCAGGTGAATGAAGCGCGCCTGCGGCCAGAGTCTCAGCACGCGGTCGAAATGCCTGTGCACCGTCAGCCCGACCAGCGCGCGGCCGCTGCGCTCGCGGCGCTGCTGCACGAAGCTACGGACAAGCTCGAGATAGCGCAGGCCGCGGTCGATCGTGAAGCCGCTGGCCCGAAAGACGCGCTGGGTCTCCATCCGCCGGGCGAAGTCGTCGACGTTCGGCAGCGCGCCGTCGTCGCCGACGAAATCCACCGCGTATTCGAACTCGTTGATCCACGACAGCGACGGATGGTGATTCAGCATCAGCCGCAGCAGCGTCGTGCCGGAGCGCTCGGCCCCGACCAGCACCGGAATCTGCTCCGGTTCCGCTCGGATCGAGCGCGCGGGCGTGGGCCGGACCTCGGTGATCATGTCGAACCTCTCATCGCCGGATGGACGCGCCGCGGCGGAGCAACGGCGAGGCGCGGCTGGGCGCGCCGGATCGCGGCCCAACTGGTCAGGCCGCCAATGGTCGCCATGAAAATCGGATTGAGCATGGCGTTCAGCAGGAAATCGGCCATCACGATCCCGGCCAGCAGCGCCAGCGCGAGCGGCGCGGCCAGCACGGGCTGCGTCCAGCCGTTCGGACGCACGTGCATCACCGCGATCATGGCCGGCAGCAGCAACGCCAGCACGAAGCCTGCCAGGCCGAACAGCCCGTGGCGCCCGAACGTCAGCACCCACATGCCGTCGGTGACGGAAATGTCCTCGCCGGTAAACTCGTCGATCGCGCGGTAGCGGCCCCAGCCGCCCCAGCCAAAAATCGGCTGCTGTAGCCCGCGCTGCACGAGGATCGCCTCCTGGTCCATGCGCGACTGGAACGAGGCCGCCCGCTCTTCGCCGAACTGACGCGCCATCTCGATGCCGACCTCGCGCGGCAGCGTGTTCGTCAGGGCCATGCCGATGTAGACCAGCGGCGCCATCGTGACCAGCAGGATCGGCCAGCGCTGCCGCAACCAGTAGGCGAAGACCAGCACGGCTACGGCGCCGAGCCCCAGCAGCAGCGCGCCGGTGGACTTGCACAGCAGCGCGGCGAGCGCGAGGAACGCGAGCAGGGCGACCATCGGGATGCCCCGCCAGCGAGTCATTCGTGCATAGCGCCACAGCGCGAAGCCCGTCAGGCAGGCGGCGCTCATCCACATGCCCACCGCCAGCCCGCTGTGCAGAAAAACCTTCGGGCGATAGCCGCCGAAACGATGCGTGTGCACGAACGGCGACTGGTGGAATCCGTAGACGTCGAGGTTGAGCGTCGGCGCCATGCGGACTTCCCACAGGCACAGCGGCGCGTAGATCAGCCCGCCGACGAAGATGACCAGCGCCAGCTCGTGCAGCGGCTGCGAGCCGCGGATGTAGACGCGGCCGATCAGGTAGGGCAGCCCCCATTGCACGATCTGGTCCAGCACCGCGGAGACGCCGTCATACACCCCCAGGCCGTTGGCGATGGAGGAGAACAGCGGAGCGGCGCAGAACACCGCCATCGGCAGGTCAAGCGCGCCCGGGCGGAACATCAGCAGGCGATCGCGGTCGTACACCAGGATGCCCAGCAGCACCGCGCCGATCGTCGCGCTGGATTTGTCGAAGTCCGGCAGGCCGCTCAGCGCATAGCCGGACTCCGGCAGGAACAGCCAGCCCAGCACGAGCGTCACGAGCACGGCGCGCAGCGGCGGCAGCAGCGCAAAGATGAACAGCGCCGCAAGAAACCAGCCGAACAGGGCTACCGGTACGAGCGCGGTCATATGCGGTTCATCGGCTCCGATGCGGGCGCGCCCGCGTGCTGATTGGACTCTAGCGCTGCCAGTCTGATAAGTCACGCGCCAACAGGTTTGCGAGGGCCTCCGTCGAGGGGCGAAGCTGATCGAGCAAACGCGCGCGCGTCGCGGGAGTCAGCGGACTCAGCGAGCTACGGAACTCCCGCTGCGCCTCGCGCACGTCCTGCGAGCGCAACGCGCGCTGAAAGGCCGCCTCGCGCAGGTAGCTTCGCCAGGCGCTGGGAAGCAGGCGCTTCAGCCAGCGCAGCAGCGGCAGCTCGCGCAGGTGACGGGCGGCGTCGCGGGCCCGCTTGCGGGCCAGGCTCGTGCCGGATTCGTTGGAATGCGCCCGGCCGGTTGCCAGCAGGTCAGCCTGAGGCAGTCCGAGGAACTCCTGCAACCGACTCAGCGCGCCCGCCGGCTCGCGCTTCAGATCGTCCAGCAGCAGCACCAGGAGCTGACGCTCGGGAAACCAGCGACGCAGGTGCGCGATCTGCTCGGCGTAGCGGCTGCTGTCCAGGAGGGTCGGAAACTGCTCGAGCGCCTGCTCAAACGTGCACGCCGGCTCGCCCGTCTGCGCCAGCCGCGCGCTCATCAGGTGGCCGTAGTGCGAATACGTGCGCTCGACCGGATGTCGAAGCAGGTAGATCAGCCGGGCGTTAGGCACGTGCAGGGCGAGGCGCTCGGCGGCGCGCGGGTATTCGAGCTTGCGCGTGTAGCAGGTGGATGCCTCGCCACAGAGCTGGCCTTCCGCGGCTTGTGCGAAGAGGCCGCGATACCACCCGATGCCGCGCGCAAACACGTCATCCCGGCTGAAGAACTGCGGCTCCTTGGGCGTCGTCATGAACACCTGCGGGTGACGCAGCAGGTATTCGTGCAGCGTGGTCGTGCCGGACTTCATCGCGCCGGCCAGTACGAAATCCGCCAAGCGCCCGGGCGGCCCGGTCCGGCCCGCGGCGGTCACCGATTCTCCCGTGTGCAGCAGCGAGGCGTTCATGAACCGGCTCCCGCGGAGTTCAGGTAGACGACCACGGCGATGACCGCGAGGCTCGAAATCAGGGCGTCGATCAGCTCCCCGCGGCGCACCTCCGGGAAGTGACGACACATGCCCCAGGTCTGGACGAACAGGCCCGGCAGGGGCGACAGGGCCAGAATCGTCAGCCCGGTGACCAGCCCGCCGTAGGTCAAGGCGAGGATCAGCCCGAGCGAGACGCAGATCGCCAGGCTGACGGAGGCGAGCATGGTGTAGTACGGATAGCCGGCCGCGGTGAGCAGCTTCTGCTGCGGGAAGCGCACGGTATCGCAGACCGCCCGCAGCCCGAGGAACTGGACCATCCAACCGGCGGCGATGTAGCGCGGGTCATACAGCACATCGACCAGCCAGCGTCCGCCCATCAGCCAGACCAGCATCAGCCCGATTGAAAGGAGTTGGAACGCCAGCCGCGCCCGGCGGTGCAGCCGGATGGCGCGCGCCCGCTCGTTGCGCAACAGCTCCGCGAACGACGGAAACAGCACGCGGTTGGTCAGCCGCTGCACCACCAGCCAGGGAAGCTGCGACAAGTAAAGCGCGATGGCGAAGACGCCCAGCACTTCCATCGACAGGAACTTGCCCAGAATCAGCCGTTCGCCGCCCTGAGCCACGAAGGTCGCGGCGGTCGAGAGGAAGATGAAGCGGCCGAAGCTGTAGAGCTCGTGCAGGGCCGAGCGGTCCCAGGCCAGCCGCACGCGCTGCGCCGTCAGCCCGTGGCTGAGGAGCATGTTGGCCGCGCTGCGCACCAGCGCGCCGATCACCAGCGGCCAGACCGAGCGCCACATCAGCGCCAGACCGATCATGACGATCACGCCCAGCACCTGCGACGCCAGATCGCGCGTCACCACCTGCTTCATCTTCAGGTCGCGGTTGAGCGTGAAGAGCGCCGGCGAGTTGAAGCCGTCGATCGCCGCGGTTACCGCCGAAGCGGCGATGAGCATGGTGAGCTCGGGCCGCTCGTAGAGCAGCGCCATGGGCCAGGCGAACACGAGGCCGATCGCGCAAAGCGCGAAGCCGCGGATGATCTGAAGCGTCCAGGCGGTGTTGAGCAGCCCCGCATCCTCGCGCCGGCTGCGGATGATCGCGGGGCCGATGCCGACATCCGAGAACATTTGCAGGCCCTGGAGCAGCGTGTTGACAATGGCCATCACGCCGAAGGCTTCAGGGAACAGCAGCCGGGTGAGAACCAGGTTTCCGGCCAAGCGCACAAGCTGGCCGGTCGTATATCCGCCCAGCACCCACACCGCGCCGTGCGCAGCGCGGCGCTGGAGCGACGGACGCGCGGCGGGCTCCGGCATGGCCGGCTCCGGCGGCATGCCCGCGCTGGCCGGGTGGACCACGCCGTTGGTCTGCGGCAGGTTGGCGGATTCCAGCATGGTCACGGAGCGGAACTCTCCTCACCCATGTAGGGCAGCACGCGGCGCAGCGCCGGGAGCAACTGGCCGGCCAGGTCGTGCAGCGCCGCCACGTCGGCGTCGCGATCCGCGCCGGCGTTCATCGAAAGCTGCACACGCGCCAGGTAGGCACGGCGTTCGCCGAGCAGGCCCGCTCCGCGTGCGTTGTAGCGCCGAAACGAATCCGGGTCGGCGCTGAATCGTCCGTTGATCAGGTACATCGCCAGCACCAACACGCGCTGCTCGACCAACCCCTCGGAGTGAAACTCGTACAGCACCACGGCGGCCGGGTCGCGGCCCGCATCGGGGAGCTTCAGCTCGCTCGCCGCAGTCTGCTCCATGCCGTGCGCGGCGAAGCAGACGTCGGGGCGGTGGCCCAGGTGCACGCGCGGCCGGCCGACGTACCCTACGAACAGACCGACGCTGCGCCCGGTAGACGGGTTCACGTAACGGCGCTGGAGGTATTCGTCGTCAAACTGCACTACGCGCGCGACGCTCTCGTCCAAGGGCGTGTCCTCGCCGCGCCAGGAGCCGAACTCGAGCGGAATCGTGGCCAGCGGCGCCGCAGGCGGCAGTTGCTGCTCGACCGACGCGCTGATCCGCGCCAGCAGCCAACGGTGCGCCAGGCCGGCGGCCACCAGCATGCCCAGCGCCGTGAGCGCGGCCACCAGCGCCACGCCGCGACGTTCATTCCCAGGCTTCCCGACCGGCATGTTCAGCTCCTGTGAGATCGCCGCACGCGGAATCCGCGCGTCACTTCGCGTGCGCCAGGACGGGCTGATGTGGACGGCCCGTCGCCGGCTTACCCGCCGGATCGGTCGCAACCCAGTCCAGCAGCCGCAGCTCGAGCAGCAGCAGCACGATCGCGACCGGCATCATCAGCAGGCCGGCGAAGTCGTGGAAAAAGAGGTTGGCCGCGTCGCTCTGCGAGTAATGCATCACGATGACCGTCACCACCAGCCGCAGCGAGTTCGCCAGCACCGCGATCGGAACGCTCGAAGCCACCAGGATCGTCGAGCGCACGCGCGGACGACGGACCAGCAGCGCCAGCGTGCCGGCGGTGAAGGTGAACGCCGTCAGCATGCGCAGGCCGTTGCAGGCCTCTTCGACGGCGACCTCGGTGCGGCCGTCGAGCAGCAGCACGTTGCCGTGGCGCTGCACCCAGTAGCCCAGCAGCTCGAGCGAGAAGACCGCCGACGACGTCGCCAGCGATTGAAGGCTGTCGTTCACGACGCGGTGAATCTGGTTCGGCAGCGGCACCATCAGCAGCAGGAACGCCAGAATCCACACAAGCTTGCGGGTCAGCGCGGCGCCGTACAGAAACCAGCAGCAGGCCGCCAGCGCAGCGACCAGCGAGAAGCGCTCGATCGAAGCGTAGTCGTAATAGAGCCCGGCCAGGCGCACGAGCTGAGAGGCGAGCAGTGCCGCCCCCCCCCAGGCGCAGGCCCGCCGCTCGAGCGTCGCCAGCTCGCGCCGGCGAATCCAGACGAAGAAGCAGGCGACGAACGGCACGAGTTGCCCGATGGAGTAGTCGTCGTTGCTCTGCCAGAAGGTCACCAGCTCGCTCAGCGTGGGCCAGTAGCTCCACAGCAGAGCGGCGACGACCACCAGTGCCAGCCCGAGGTCGCGCCTCGCGCCGCCGGGATGGAGCTGGACCGCGCGGTTCATGAGGTCAGCGCACTCCGTTCGCGGTGGACCAGTTGGCGCTCCCCTTGACCGGTGCGTCCGGGGGCGGGCTGGGCTCAGCACCGCGCCCGCACTCGACGGGCCGGGTGCGCGGCAGCATCCACGATTCCGGCACGCTGAACTTGCCGCCCAGGGTGAGGATGGTGGCCAGCAGGATCTTCAGGTCCAGCCAGGGCGAGAAGTGCCGGACGTAGAGCATGTCGTAGTGAATCCACTGGTGAAAGTCGCCGGTGTCGCGGTCGTGCCGGCAGACCTGCCAGAGCCCGGTGATGCCGGGCCGCACCGAAAGCCGCGCGGTCCGCCAGGGCACGCAGATCTGGTTCTCGCGGAAGGGCGACGGCCGCGGCCCGATCAGGCTCATCTCGCCGAGCAGCACGTTCCACAACTGCGGCAACTCGTCGAAGTTCATGGCGCGCAGCCAGCGGCCGACGCGCGTGACGCGCGGATCGTTCTGAATCTTGAACTGCGGGCCGTCGACGGCGTTGGCGTCTTCGAGCGCGCGCTGTAGCGCGTGCGCGTCCGGCTGCATGGTGCGGAACTTCCAGCACGAGAATCGCCGCCCGGCCAGTCCCTCACGGACATGGGCGAAGAAGGCCGGCCCGCGCGAGTCGAGCTTCACCAGCAGCGCAAGCAGAGCCAGCAGCGGAGAGAGCAGGATCAGGCTGACGGCGGCGAGCAGCATGTCCGCCGCCACTTTGGCCCGGACGTACGGTCCCCGACCGCGGCGGGCCGGCTCGTCGCCGCTGTCGGCGGCGTAGCGCCACACGTCGGCGTTGGGATCGATCGGCAGGTGAACGTGGGCGGCGAGGAAGATCTGCTCGTCCGTGGCGCCGCCCGCGTGCAGGGCGTGCAGCAACTCGGTGCCCGGGGCCACGCCCGACCGTTCCGCCAGCAGGCTCTGCACGACGGACGCGCCCGCGCCGACGTGCGAGCCGGCGCCGATCACGGCCGGGCCGACCAGCAGGGCGTCGGCCTCGACGGTCACGTTGTCGTGCAGGACGAGCGGTCCCACCAGCCGCGCGGAGGGGTCGATTCGGCAGCCCGCGCCGGTGCGAATGTCCCCGCCGTGCGGCCGCGCCGCCGACGGCCCGCCGCACAGCACGGCGCGCAGCTCGGCCTCGTGAAACGCGAGCAGTTCGGAGACGCAATGCAGGTCGAGAATCTCGACGTCGGCGGGCAGGTCGGCCCCGACCGATCCGGCCGCCGCCAATCTCGTGCGCAGCTCATCGAGCGAAGCCGGCGCTCCGCCCGGAAGGAAATGCAGCACGGCCGCGGGCACGACCGCGCAGACCACGCCCGCAGTTCTGCGGTGCGTGATGCCGCCGTAGTAGCGCTGCACGCGCCGGACGAGCCCGCGCTCGTCGGTGCGCACGAATTCGCGCGCTGCGGGTTCGTGGAGGTTGGTCGCCACGACGTAGGATGCCCCGGCGCCGTCGTTGGCGCGCGGCAGCAGCGCGGGCGTATGCGGTGCGAAGTTGGCGTAGCGCGAATCGATGAACAGCACCCAGTCGCTCGGCTCAACCGCTCCCACCCAGGAGGCAAAGCTCTCCGGCTCGACCCGGCGCAGCGGCGCGCCGCGCGCCGCGGATCGCAGCGATTCTTCATGCGCCGCGCCGCGGCCGGACGTGATCAGCACGGGCGTCTCCCGACTGAGCGCCGCGAGATGATGCAGCAGGTAGGTCAGAAGGGTGCCGTCGACCAGCGGCAGCGTCAGGAGCGAGCCCGGCGCACCGCCCAGCATGGTGGGGCGCGAGTCGAGGATGACCGGCAGAATTGTCATCGCGCGTCCCCGTCAGTTTCCAGGATCGCACTCGCAGCGCCCGATGCCGGCGTCAATAGCCGTAGTACGAGTCGCCGTAGCTTGCGGACGGCCGCGTTCCGACAAAGACCGTCCCGAGCAATCGCCCGCCCGCACTGTCGACGCAGGCCAGCGTCTCGGCCAGCTCGGCCTGCCGGCAGCGGCCCTCGCGCGCCACGAGCAACACCCCGTCGGCATGACGGAAGAGCATGCGCGCATCCGCGACGGGCAGGACCGGACAGGTGTCGAGCACGACGAAGTCCGCCGCCTCGCGCCAGCGCTTCAGACAGGTTCCGAACACACCGTTGGCCAGCATCTCGATGTGCTGCACTTCGACGCCGGGGCCGATCGGGATGATGTTCAGGCCGGGCGTGTCGGCGGCGAGAATTACGTCTTCGTCGCGCGCCGCGCCGGCCAGCAGGTGATTCAGCCCGAGCTCGGGCTTGATGCCCATGGCCTTCGCGACGTTCGGACGGCGCAGATCGGTGTCGACCAGCAGCACGCGCTTTCCGCCTTGCGCCAGGCTGCGGGCCAGCATGATCGCGACGGTGGTCTTGCCGGCGCCGGGCCCGGCGCTGGTCACGACAATCGTCCCGCCGCGCTCCGCCTCCAGCCGATGCAGGATGCCGGCCCGGACGATGCGGATGCGCTCGGCCTGCACCTGCGCTTCGCGCGGCGCCATCGGGCGGTCGCTGCGAATGCGCGGCAGCATGCCGAGGATCGGTGCGTGCGTGACGCGCGCGAAGTCCTGCGCGATCGGCCGCGTCGCGGCCCGGCGGTTCGCGGCCACGAATCCGCAGCCCGCCCCCAGCAGCATCAGCCCGGCGCAGGCCAGGATGGGCTGCTTCCAGTTGGCCGGCCAGGTGGGCGGGGCCGCCTGGGCGGCGTCGCGGATCGACGCCAGGGCGCCTTCCAACTGCAACTCGTCCAGACGCTGCCGGATCATGCCGTACTTCTGCTTGTCCTGCGCAAGCGATTCGCTGTCGCGCGCCAGCTCGAGGGCGCGCTGGAAGTCCTGCTGGAACTCCTCTTCGCTCTGCTGAAGGTCCTGGCGCAGGCGCTGGGCCTCGAATTCCTTCTGGCTGATGGTCTGAGTCAGCGAAGCCGGCGCCAGCGCCGCGTCCGGCGCGCCGCCCGCGGCGGGCACCGTCCGCAGGGCCTGGTTGATGCGCAGAAAGCCCTCGCGCTCCTGAAGCAGCGTCTCGGCCGAACCCACGCGCTTCGCCAGCGACTGCACGGTCGGGTGCTGCGGGCCGAGCCGCGACCTGGCGTCATCCAACTGGCGCCGCGCCTCCTGCAGCTCCGCGCGACGCTGCATCCACTCGCGGTCGGCCGCGAAGAGCTGCGACGCGTCGTCGACCTTGCCGGCGTCCCCGGCGGCCGCCTCCTGGGCCAGCAACTGGTCGCGCTGCTGCTTGAGCACGTCGATCGCGCGCTCGAGGTCCTCAAGCTTGCCGCGCATCTCCTCGATGCGGGCTCCGCGCGTGGTGACGAGGTGCTCGGGCGTGGTGACGCGAAGCTGCATCAGCGTCTCGCCGCCGCGACGCGCGCGATCGTCAATGCTGCTGCGGAGCTTCTGCTCCTCGGGCGTCAGCGTGCTGAAGACCACCTGCGAATCGGCTCCGACGGCTTCGGCGGAGTATTTCAGGAATTCCTCCTGCACGACATTGGCCAGCACGACGGCGTCGCGCGCTTTGGGGACGCGGGCCGTGATCGAAATCAGGAAGGACCCCGGCATCACGCTGACGTCCACCGCTTCGCCCAGGCGTTCGAGATCGCTCCGCGGCGGGCCGAGCAGGGCGCGGGCGGGCGCGCGGAACCAGGCGGTCTGCTGCACGCGCGGATCGGCCAGCACGCGATTCAGAATGGTCGGGCTTTCGATCAGGCCGACCTGGCTCTTGAGGTACTGCTGGAAGAAGCGCGGCCGCGAGTCATCCTCCGTGCGGTAGAGAATGTGCCCCTGGGTCGGCGAGACCAGGATGGTCGAGGTGGCCTCGTAGACCGGCTTGATGGCGAAGTAGGCCACCAGCGGACCCGCCAGGAAGAACGGAAGCGCGACAAGCAGAAACGTCCACTTGAAGCGCCAGACCGCCTGCGCGGAAAAGCTCGACCGAGGAGCGGCTCCCGCCGTTCCCACATAGCTCGGCACAGACTCGGTCGCCAACTCGTTATAGGCAGCCGGAGGGCTCGACAGACCCAGCGGCCCCGCGATCCCGGCGTTCGTTTGGGTCGGGTTCATCAGGTCTCCCTTGCGGGCGCCACCGCCCGCATCGGCGAATCGTCCGCCCGCGCTCGCGAGTTCAATGAGCAGACCGCGGATTGCTCCGGGAACGCGCTCGGCGCGAGGCACGCGTCGGTCAGTGCGAGCGCGCCGGAATAGCGCATCTCGGCATGGTTTGCGGACACCTGGATCGTGCGGTGAAGGCGAGTGCCACGCTCCACGCGTGCATCCGTCAGCACCACGCATTGATCGAGCCTGGCGTCCGATTCGATCCGAGCGCCGTCCAGCACGACCGAACGAGAAAGCAGCGCGCCGCCGCCCAGGCGGGCGTCGCCGCCGATGATCGCGGGTCCGATCAGCAATGCACCGCGCTCCACGCGCGTGCGGGGGCCCACGACGGCGCGCCCCACCAGTCGCGCGCCGCTGTCCACCCGTGCGGATTCGTGCACCAAACCGCCGCCGTAGGGCCGATAGCCGTGCCGCGCCGCGAGGGTGTCATCCAGTTCGCGGAGTGTCCATTCACTGATTCGCAGGTAGGAGCCGAAATCGGTGATCCGATCGCTGGTGCGATCCGCGCGGTAGGTGCGGACTTCGCAGCCGGCGGCGTGCAGCTTCGGCACGAGCATCTCCTTGATGTCGTGGAAGCCGCTCTCGCCGATCTGTTCCAGCGCCTCGCGGCTGAAGACGAACACGCCCGCCGGCTCCAGCAGGCGCCGCCCGAACTCCTCCTGCGGCATGGATCGCACGACGACGGTCGCGCTGCATCCGGACGCCAGGTGCGCTTCGAGCAGGTCCGCCAGATCGAAGGCCGGCAACACGGTCGATTCGACCACCACGACGGCGTCGGCGTCGCCTCCGCTCGCCGCGTCGTGAACACACCCGGCCGGCCCGCGCGGAATGAGGTCCTCGTAGTAGCTCAACTCCAGGTCGAGGCGCGCTCCGTCGTCGAGATAGCGCCGCACCGAGCGCGAGTAATGGTTGTTGCAGATCGTGACGCGGCGGACCCCGCCCGCCCGAAGCCACCGCAGCCCGTGCTCAATCAACGGCGCCTGAAGCACTGGCAGCATGCAGCGCGGAAACGTCGATCCCAGCGGTGAATCATGCCAGGCGTGCTCCCCCGCCAGCAGCACCGCCTGTACCGACGCTTCCGGTTCGGCCGGAGGAGATTCAGCCACGACGCGAACGTGGCTGCGCAGACTACTCATGACCCCTCCCCCCATTCAGACTCTCCGCGCCGGCGGCGGCGGCTTCGGCGCGCGCCGCGCGGTCGATCCTGCGTGCGCGCTGCTTGATCAGCAGCCCCGCCACGAGCAGCAGAACCGCGGCCAGGGCCACGGCCTGCTGTTTCCAGCCGAATCCGGCCCGGTACTTCAGCAGCAGCAGGTCGCTGCTGGCCGACAGGGCCGCGACCAACGCTCCGCATGCCAGCAGCAGCGGAACGCGCGACACCGCACCCAGCACGAGCAGCAGCAGCCCGAGCCCGATCGCGCCCTTCTGGTAAACGCCGAATCCCGCCACACCATGCATACCCAGGTGATCCGCCAGCAACGCGACGATCGCCAGCAGCGCGCCGACGCCGAGGAGCAGACCTGCCAGCGAGAGCAGACGCCGATGCGTCCAGAACTGGGTCGTGGTTCTCGTCTGGGGAGGGTGCTCCGCGCAGGAAATGCAGAGTTGCTGAAAGCGCGGTCGCCCCGCGAGATACCCGCAGAGCAGCGTCACGCGCGCAAAGCGCCCGCAAGCCTCACACATTATCGGCGTGGACGCCGTCACCATGGTCGCCGTCACTCACCCGGATCGGCCCCTGTTTCGCCGGCAGGCGGGGCCAATCGAAGTTCCTTACCCGTCTATCACCATCGTCGCCTGCAAGGCGTCGGTCGCGGAGCGCAGGTGCTTATGGTGGGAATCCCCCAACGGAACCGTCCGGAAACGAAGCACAGCGGTGGTTGATCAGCGGCGGGTCGTACGCGCGGCGGTTGGATTCAAGTACCGACAGTGCAATCGCTTGAATCACATGCTGCGCTGCACGATCATCCCCCCGGACGACCGATGTGCCACGAACGCAACGTCCCCGGAAACCCCGCTGCATTGTAGCCGGTTCTGCTAACAAAAGCGCCCCAAGGGTGCCATTCCAGACCGAAAATCCGCCAGCGCCACGACCTTGGCTGGCGGGAACGAGAGCGGCGTGGACCCGCGACCGTTTTCCAGCACGCGCGGCGGTTGCGCATCGACCTCGGGCCGCCGGGCGGATTCAGCCCAAAGCGACTATCATGCCCTACATGATTGAGGCCCGCTTTCGCGTGAAATCCGTAAGCCCGGCGAAGTTCGCTGGGATTCGGGCGAAGGTCCGGCCGACCGAGCTCGGATCGACGATAAGTCATTTATTGACTGAGCTTTGGGATTATCTTGGATCGCTTCCGAGCGTAACTCTGGGGCCGGCGATCGCGCGCTACCACGCCTGGGCCGAGGAAAGCTATGAAATCGAAGCCGGTTTCCCGATTCAGGAGGATGTGCCGCCGACTGACCGCGTAGCGGTCTCGCAGCTTCCCGGAGGTCCGGCGGCGACGGTCATCCACCACGGGCCGTTCGAGTTGCTGCCTCGGGTCTACGCGGACCTCGAGGCGTGGATGCGCCGCGAAGGTCACGTCGCGGCGGGCCTGCCGTGGGAAGTCTACTGGGTCGACCCAAGCCGGGTCAGCGACCCGAGCGAGCTGCGAACCGAGGTTGTCTGGCCGCTTCGCGCGCAGTCCGGCGGCGAAACGGAGCCTGGGTAGAGCTCCGGCTCGACTTCCACCCGTGCGGCCGGACGGGCGTCGACACGCACGCGTTGACGGCCGCGCAGCGGTCGCCTACTTTTCAGCCGGGCGACTGCGACCCAACCGCGCGACTGGCCCTGGGGAGCAAATCGAGTGAAATCTGTCTGGCGGATCGCGACGCTGCTGGCACTTCCGTACTTGCTGCTTGGCTGCGGAGACAACGGCGCCGAGCAAACACGACACACGACCGCGGTGGATGCGGGCTCGGGCGGACTGCCGGTCGGGCTGCACGCCGTCGACACGGGGATTCTTCAGGATCCGGCGCAGTACAAGCCGGCCAGGTTCGAGCCGCTCGAGTATTCCGGATCGGGCGCCGGAGGGGGTGCTGGCGCCGGCGGAGCAGGCGGCCCGGTGCTACAGGCGCTTCAGTCGCTCTTCAACGCGATGACGGAAATGAGCGTCGACGGAATCGTCGATGCGTTTGTGCCGGAGCAAATCGCCCCGCTGCGCGAGGACCGCACACCGCTGTACGACACCGCCGACGCGGTCGCGGCCTTCCTGGCGGTGATGAAGGAGAAGTACAAGCCCGCCGCCGACACGGCCCAGCAGCAGGCGCTGGAAGAGGCCGTGGCAAACCTGCTCAAGGCCCTGCCCGGCGCGATGATCGTCGAGATGGTGGATGAGGACCACGCCCTGGTCGGCATCGACCAGGCCAAGGCGATGCAACTGGCCCAGCCGTTGATCAACGCCATTTCGGCCGCGAACCCGATGGCGGCGGGGCCGCTTGAGTCCATCCCGCAGGCGGGAGCGGCCGGCGCGGAAGAGAAGCTTCCGATGGTCAAGGTCGACGGCGAGTGGCGCATCGACCTGCAAATGACCCTGACCGCCGAGCAGGGCGCCGTGATCAAGGAAGGCCTGGTGCTGGTGAAGGACGCGCTCAGCTCGGTCACGCAGAAGCTGCGGGAAGTCGAAACGGTCGACGACGCGACGCTTCAGCAGATCATGATGATGACCGCCGCCGAGATGACGCCGAGATTCATGGAATTCATGCAGAAGGCCGGTCCGCTGATGCCCGCAGGCCAGAGCGCGGCCACGTCGGCGTCGTCCGACGAAGAGGGCACGAGCGGGCCGTAGGCGTCATCCGGAACGTGTCGATTCCGCGGAGAAACGGTGGGATCATGGCGGCACCCGCGAGCGCTACCCGTCGTCGCATCGCCGATCTTTCGGCCGGGCTGTTCATCGACGGCGACGTCTTCCTGATCAAGCAGAAGGCCCTGCGCACGACCAGCAACGGCGGACTGTACATTCACGCCGTCCTGGTGGATTCGAGCGGGCAGATGCTGGCGCGGATGTGGAACGCGTCGCAGGGCCTGTTCGACTCGATTCCGGAAGGCGCGCCGGTGGCGGTTCGCGGGCGCGTCGAGACCTACAAGGGCGCGCTGCAGTTCATCATGGAAGGCGTGCGGGCGCTCGAGCCCGGCAGCGTCAACCTGACGGACTTTCTGCCCAAAAGCCAACACGAAATCGAGCCGATGTGGACGCGCGTCAAGGAGATTCTGCGGACGGTCCGCAATCCGCACCTGCTGGCGCTGCTGGGGCGCTTTCTCAACGACGGCGAGTTCGCCGAGCAGTTCAAGCGCGCTCCTGCGGCGCGCACCAACCACCACGCCTTCCTGGGCGGCCTGCTCGAGCACACCCTGTCGCTGATGGAGCTGGCGCTGGTCGTGCTGCCGCGTTATCCGCAGGTGGATCGCGACCTGGTGCTGGCGGGGCTGTTTCTGCATGACGCCGGCAAGACGGCCGAGTTGTCGTGTAACGCGGGGTTCGACTACACCAACGACGGGCAACTGATCGGGCACATCGTGCGGGCGTGCATCTGGATCGAGGAGCGCGCTCGGGAGATTACCGACGATCGCGGCGCTGCCTTTCCGCGCGACCTTCTTCACCGCCTGACGCACATCATCGTCGCGCATCACGGAAAGTATGAGTTTGGCAGTCCGAAGCTGCCGGCCACGGCCGAGGCGTTCATGGTCCACTACCTCGACAACCTGGACGCGAAACTGAACATGGTCTTCACCGCCATTGCGGCCGATCCGGACGAGAGCAGCGAGTGGACGCAGTGGATCAACGCGCTGGAGACGCGCGTCTACAAAGGCTCGACGACGCGCCAGCCGGATGCGTGATCGCCGCGCGGTACGGCAGGATCATCCTTCGACCGATTTCGCATCCCCAGCGGTTGCTCGCCGGTCGTCGCTGCGGAAACGACGCGCCATCACCGGCGCGCCCGACGTCCAAGGGGCGTGAGGCCGCGGGAACACGGGTCCGGCTCGTTTTCCGCACGTTCCGCAGCTTCAACCGCGCTTGCGCGAACCCGCACCGACCGCACCGCGCGATTTCGAGCGGCCCGCCGACTCAACGCCATCCGCGGCGTCCTCGTCGGTTTCCGCGGCCGGCGCCGCCGCCGCGGTGGGCTTCGGCAGCTTAAGTGAAAGCACCTTGGCGCGAATCTCGTTGCACAGCGAGAGGTTGTCGCGCAGGGAGACGCGGGCGTTGTCGCGGCCCTGGCCGAGGCGCGTGTCGCCGTAGCTGTACCACGTGCCGCTGCGCTGCACGACGCCGCAATCGGTCGCCATGTCGAGCAGGTCGGCCTCGCTGCTGATTCCGCACTCGAAGAGGATGTCGAACTCGGCCTCGCGGAACGGCGGAGCGACCTTGTTCTTGACGACCTTGCCGCGGACGCGGTTGCCGATGGGCGTGTCGCCGTCCTTGAGCAGGCCGATCTTGCGCACGTCGATGCGGACGGAGGAGTAGAACTTCAGGGCGCGTCCGCCGGGGGTGGTTTCCGGGCTGCCGTAGGTGACGCCGATCTTCTCGCGGATCTGATTGATGAAGACGACGCTGGTTCGGCTCTTGGCGGAGATGCCGGTGAGCTTGCGCATAGCCTGGCTCATCAGGCGCGCCTGCACGCCCACCTGCGACTCGCCCATCTGGCCTTCGAGCTCGGAGCGCGGCACGAGCGCGGCGACCGAGTCGATCACGATCACGTCGAGGGCGTTGGAGCGCACCAGCAACTCGACGATTTCGAGCGCCTCTTCGCCGCAGCTCGGCTGGTTGACCATCAACTCTTCCAGGTTCACGCCCAGGCGCTTGGCCCAGGCCGGGTCGAAGGCGTGCTCGGCGTCGATAAACGCCGCCGATCCGCCGGCGCGCTGCGCGCTGGCGATGATGTGCAGCGTCAGCGTGGTCTTGCCAGAGGATTCGGGCCCGAACACCTCGATCACTCGTCCGCGCGGAATCCCCGCGCCGCCCAGCGCAAGATCAAGCGAGAGCGCCCCGGTCGAGATGCCGTCGACCGAAGCGTGCTGGTCGGCGTTCAGGAACATGATCGTCCCCTTGCCGAACGACTTTTCGATTTGAGCAATGGCGCGTTGCAGCGCTTCCTGGCGGTTGTCTTCGCGAGCGTCACTCATGCCCGGCTCCTGATACGAATCGGCCGCAGTCTGATTTGACAGGACTCCATCAGCGACGGTGTTAGTATACAAACAAAACCCAAACTGTCAACCGCTCCGGGAGCAATCGCTCAGCCCGGGGATCAGATTCCTAGGCACGCCGATGTCGGCCACGATGACTTCGCCCAGCACCGGCCGGGCGGCGGGTGCGTCAAACCCGATCTTCCGCGCCACGAACGTCACGGTCGCGTCGGCCCGCAGGCATGGCTCGGAAACCGTGCCTTCGTCCGCGTCCAGTCCGGTCGGGATATCGACGGCGACCCGCCGGGCGCGCGGGCAATCATTCGCGATGCGCACCAGCTCCGCAATCGTGCCGCGCGGCGGGCCGCCGGCGCCGGTTCCCAGCAGAGCGTCGACGATGACGTCCGCCGAGGCGCAGACCGCACGGCATTGTGCCAGGCCGCGCTCGTCGCGTGCATCGATCAGCGGCGCCTCCAGGCGCTGGTAGATCGCGAGGTTGGTGGCGGCGTCGCCGCGGAACTTGTCGGGCGGGCCGGCCAGCACGACGGTCACGGCGACGCCGGCGTTTCGAAGCTGCCGCGCGACGGCCAGCCCGTCGCCGCCATTGTTTCCCGGGCCGCACAGCGCAACGACCGCGGCGCGGGAGGGGTTGAAGAGCCGCCCGTAAATGAACTCGCTGACGGCGCGAGCGGCATTCTCCATGAGCACCAGGCCGGGGATGCCGACGTGCTCGATTGCGAGAATGTCGAGCTCGCGGATCTGCTGGCAGGTCAGGGCCTCGCCGGGCTGGTAGCCAATTCCCATAGAGCCTCTCCTGGCGGACAGCCCAAAGCCGCACCGCCGCCGAAGCCTGCATTCTATCGAAACTTCCGGCGGCGCGGACAGCGACTTGCGGCCTGCTGCAGAGTGCCGCGCGCCGGCCATTCCGTCGCCCGCGGGCGGGCCTGCATCTACAATCCGCCCATGCCAATCACCGTCCAAGAGCACTACCTGCCCAACGGGCTGCGCGTCGTGGTCGAGTCCATGCCGCGCGTTCGCTCCGCCGCCATGGGGTTCCTGATCCGCACCGGCTCGCGCTGGGAAGCCGGCGCGGAGCACGGCGTCAGCCACTTTCTGGAGCACATGTGCTTCAAGGGCACCGAGCGGCGCACCTGCGAGCAGATCAACGTTCGCTTCGATGATCTCGGCAGCATCTACAACGCGTTCACCGGTAAGGAGCACACGTTCTACTACGGCTGGCTGCCGGCGGCGCGCGGCGCGGACCAGCTCGAGCTGCTGGCCGACATGATGCGGCCGACGCTGCCGCCCGAAGACTACGAGACCGAGCGCAAGGTGATCCTCGAAGAGATCGCCATGAACGCCGACAATTTCGGTCATCACGTCTGGAACTTCCTGCACGAGACGCTGTTCCCGGGCCACCCGCTGGCGCACGAGATCCTCGGCGAGAAGGACACGATCGCGGAGCTGCCGCGGCAGACGATGGTGGATTATCTCGCGGCGCGCTACGCGCCGAACAACGTCACACTGATCGCGACCGGACAGGTCGAGCCCGCGGCGGTGTTCGCAACGGCGGGCCAGTTGTGCGAGCGCTGGGTGCGTTCCCGCGGCGACGGTCGCCATCTCGCGCCTCCCCCGCCGCCGCCGCGGGGGGTGTTCAAGCTGCAACTGCCGCAGTTCAAGCAGCATTCACTGATCGCGGCGTACCGGTCGGTTCCCGTAGCCGATGCGCGGGCGGAATCGATCGAGGCGTTCACGTCGCTGTTCGGCGGATTCAACTCGCGCTGCTACTGGAACATCGTGCAGAAGGGCGTCTGCTCGCAGGCCGGCGCGATGTGGCTGGCGTACCAGGATTGCGGCGTGATGGCGCTCTACGCCGACGGCGAGCCCGAGCGCTGCGAGGAAATTCTGGCGGCATTACGCGCGCAGGCTGAAGACGTCTGCCGGAACGGTTTCCGCGACCACGAGGTGCAGCGCGTCAAGAACCGTCGGCGGACGCAACTGGCGATCGAAGGTGAGAACCCGCGCACGCGGCTGATGCAGGTCGTCGATGATCTGGAAAGTCACGACCATGTGCGCAGCAGCGACGAACGGCTCGCGGCGGTTGAGGCGATCAGCGCGGCCTCGATCCAGGGCTACCTGCGCGAGTTCCCGATCGTCGGTGAGGGCGCTTTGCTGTCCTGCGGCCCGCGCGACTGGCCGGCGTAAGCTCCGCAAACTTCGCCTGTTGCGCAGCGCCGGGTCGGCGCGCGAGTCACGATTCTGCTGCAACTCTGGCCGGGCGCGTGTATTCTTACATAGGCGGGCGTTCGCCGCCGGCGGCGAGCCGGCGGGACGGCGCCCGGCCCGCAAGTTGGGAGTCAACCACACGGGGAGATGCGCATGTTGCCTCGCGCGACGTTCTTCGCCGGGTTCGCCATGCTGGGATGGGTTGCGGCGCAGGCCTCCGGTCAGACTGCGGGGGTCAACGTTTCGACGACCCGATCCGAGGCCCAGCCGCTGGTTCGCGTCGTGCTGCCGCAGAGTGAGCCCGCGACCCCGTTCCCCGCCGACGCCGGGCTGATGGGGCCGCCCTACTGGCTCGCCCCGGATTACGTCGAATATCGCGACCCCTTCGCGGCGGCGGGATATCGCGCGATTCCGCCTTATGACGGGCCGCGCCTGAGGGACGGCTATGGCGGAGACGGCGCGCAGGCCTTTCGCTACGGATTGGAGGAGTGGAGCCACCGCTCGCGCTTCGACCCGTTCTACCGGGAGTCGTACCGATCGGCGATCCAGCGCCTGAGCCGCGAGGACATGACGCGGCGGGCGGAGCGCTTGCTGAGCCAGGCGGAGCGCGCCATGCTGGCCGGCCTGGACGCGCTCAAGCGCGGCGACGCCGAGCAGGCGGTGGTCGCCCTTACCATGGCCTCGCGGCTGAACGAGGCCGACCCAGCCTCGCGCATTCACCTGGCCCAGGCCCGTCTGGCGCTGGGGCACTACGATGCCGCGGCGGCGGCCCTGCGGCGCGGCCTCCAACTTCAACCCAAGCTGCTCTACACCGACCTGCACCTGGCCGACCAGTATCCCCAGCCGACGGATCTCGAACTCCACCGCGGACAATTGAAGGCCTGGCTATCCGAGAACCCCGCAGGCGCCGAGGTCTATTTCCTGCTGGGCTACCTGGAGTTCCAGCGCGGCTCGTTCGATTCGGCGGCGCGCGTTCTCGCGCGCGTGCAGTCCGTACTGCCGCGCGACACGCTGACGCGCGATCTGCTGGAGATCACCGGGCCAGGCGGCGAGGCGGCGTCGGCTCGGCCGGCCGCCAGTACGGCGCGGCGCGCGCCGCGCCGCCGCCGAGCCGCGTGCCTTTGAGCGATGGGTACGAAACCACCGATGGCACCACCAAGGGCATGCACACGCGCAGCGTGATCGGCGGCATCTGGATGCCGCTGCGGATGGACAAGCTGGGAGTTGGCTGGAAGCAGCGGATCCCGGCGTGCGGCTCAGCGAATCTCGATGCCGAGACAGCGGAGCGAAGGGTCGGCGGTTCCGCATGAACGACGCCGTTCGCATGGGCTTTCGGATACCCATCCTCTTTCAGGGACGCCTGTCAGGCGGTGTCGGCCCTTGTGCGGGACGCCGCGTTTGCGAACGGCTCTGCGGCCCGGCGCTGACCGGGCGCGGATTCTGCCGCCAGCGGGGGCTCCGTGCTCGCGCAGCACGTAGCCGGCTGCACAACCATCTACGAGAAAGTGGGTTAGGCGCCGCTCGGCTGTCGTGGCCCGTGCGTAACGGACTCGCACGCCGACGGCGCGGCGCGCAAGTCTTCGTCGGTTGCGAAGCAAGGCGAATCGTTGCGACAGAATGCGACGAAATGCGACAACGCGCCCGGCAGGACTCGAACCTGCGACCCGCGGTTTAGAAGACCGCTGCTCTATCCATCTGAGCTACGGGCGCTCAGCGCGCGATCGCGGGCGGACGAGCACTGCCGCTGGCGTGAGCGAGGCGCTCGATCCGAGCGAAGCATACCTCGCCGCGGGCGGCGGTGTCTACCGACGTCGCGTTTGACGCGGCGGCTTCGTCATCCAGCGGTCGGTGCGAGCGCTGCGCGACAGCGCGGTCCACGCGGTTCCGCAGCGTTGGTACCAATGTCGCGGGCACGTTGCGGAGGCGGCCATTCCCCCCCGGCAGCTTTGGCCGGCCGCCGGCGCATCGAATGCCCGTGCAAGCATGGTGGCCTTCGAGCGTCGTGCCCCGCCGCCGCTGGCAGCCTTCGTGCGGGCCAGGCTCGAATTCGCGCCGCCGCGGACGGTTGTCATCGCCACGCTGAATTGGGAGTACGATTCCGAGTGGAGGCGGCGGGTGGCGCTGTGGCAGCCGGCATTCGGCACCCGGCATTCGTCGCCCGATCCACCTGTCATTCCTCTACCAGCTCTCCCTCCACACGTACCAGCCATCGCCGATCGGAGTGTAGCCGTCCTCGCCACCCAGGTCTGGCGGCGGGGCAGCGGGGCTGAACGCGAAGCCGAAGCGATCAAGAAAGCCCGTGCCCCGAACAAGGAAACGCATGCCGCGGGCGCTCGATGCCGGCGGAAATCGCTCGACCTGCTCAACCGGGTAGAGGCCAACCCAGGCATCCTCGGGAGGGGGCTGCGTGTCGGCCAGGATGCGCGCCGCGAATCGATCCAGCGCGGGGCGCGACAGAGCAAAGGCGGCCCGCCGCGGGAAGCCGCTCCGCGCCATCACAAACGCCAAGGCGATTACCGCCGGCACGACCACCCAGCGCAGCCAAGGCGTCGGGCGCCGCAGGGGCGAGTCGCGGTAGAGGATCGAAAATGCCGTCGCGAGCCCGGCACGAACCAGCAGCGCCACCACGATCAGACACCAAGGAAAGTTGAGCAGCATGAGCAGACCAAAGAACGTGCCGGGCGGCGATAGCGCATAAGCGGTCAGCAGGAGAGCCACCGCCGCACTTCCAATGAGCGGCCATCCCGGCGGGCGCATCCACCAGAGCGCGACTCGGCTCGGGGCGCGGACAAGCCGCATCGTCGCCGCGTCCGCCGGATCGAACGAACGACCGCACTCGGGACAACGCGACGACGTGAGCTCGCGCAGCGCGTAGCCGCAGCCGAGGCAGCGTGCCTCGTCGGGAATCGGCGGCGGCTGTGCCGCGGACGCCTTGGCGCGTGGAGTTTGGGATTCGTCGAGAGTGCCGTGCGGCGACATCGGAGGCTCCGCAAGCCAGTATATCGCAGCGGCCCCGCGCGAACGCCAGCCGCGCCGCGCGAACGCCGCTATCATGCCGCCGATCGGCCGATACCGCGTCGGAGCGAATGGGTACGCGACGGAGCTCGCCGTGCCGCGCGTTCGAAGATGGCGTAGCGTTGGCCCTCCGCGGGCGACGGGAGGTTGGCGCTGTGGCAGTGCGGCCGGCTGCATGCTCACGCGGAGTACCGCGAGAGCATGCCACCTGGTTTGAGGCATGGTACCTAGCGCCAAAACCGCGAAACGGGTTAACGGCGTTGCATGGCACCTGGTCCGAGGTATGCCACTCAATCCAAGGCGGGAGCCGCACGTGAGAGTCAGCTTACCGCGCATCGAGCAGAAGATGTCGAGCACGCTGCGCGAGGTCGGCGCGACGCTGCCGGCGGAGAGCATTCGCATCGGCGAATTGCTCGAGCGCGTCGGCGGGCAAGGCATGCTGCTGTTCTGCATGATCGCGACGGTGCCTTTTCTGCTGCCCGTATCGATTCCTGGCACCAGCGGACCGTTCGGGCTGATGATCCTGCTGGTCGGCGTCGGCGTGGCGCTGAATCGCGTGCCCTACCTGCCGCGCTGGCTGCTGGATCGCGCGTTGCCGAGCGAGCGCGTCGCGCGGGTGTTCACGTCGGGAGCGCGGCTGTTCGAGCGCATCGAGCGGCTGGTCCGCCCGCGGCTGCCGGTGCTCACGCAGACGGTCGGGCTGAGCCGACTGAACGGCTGCGCGCTGGCGCTGGCCGGGTTGCTGCTGACGGCGCCGCTGCCGATTCCGCTGACCAACACGGTGCCGGCGTGGGCGGCGCTGCTGCTGGCGCTGGGGATCGTCGAGCGCGACGGGCTGGCGTTGATCCTCGGTTACGTGCTGCTGCTGGTCACGCTGGCGTTCTTCGCGCTGATCGGCTACCTGGGCTTCGAGTTCTTCGAGCAGTTTCTACCGTGGTGGAACGGGCCTGCCGTCGCTAGCCAGCCGGGCTGAGCGCCAAGCGCGACGCTTTGACCCTGCCCACAGCGCTTTCGAGTACGATACACATCGGCTGGGTCAGACAAGCAAGGAATATGTCATGGTATCCGCGTACGAAGCGGCGTACCGGCGGTCGTTGACACAGCCTGCGGAGTTCTGGGCTGAAGCCGCCGAGGCCGTGCACTGGCAGCGGCGCTGGTCGCGCGTTCTGGACGAATCCGCGGCGCCCTTGTATCGCTGGTTTCCCGACGCCGAGTTGAACACCTGCTACAACGCGCTGGACCGGCACGTCGCCGCCGGCCGCGTCGGGCAAGCGGCCCTGATCTACGACAGTCCCGTCACGCAGACCGTTCGGCAATACACCTACGGAGAGCTGTGCGAGCTGACGGCGAAATTCGCCGGCGTGCTCTACGAGCAAGGCGTGAGCAAGGGCGATCGCGTCGTGATCTACATGCCGATGGTGCCGGAAGCGGTCATCGCCATGCTGGCCTGTGCGCGGATCGGCGCGGTGCACTCGGTCGTGTTCGGCGGCTTTGCGCCGAAGGAGCTGGCGACGCGGATCAACGACGCGCAGCCGAAACTGATCGTATCGGCCTCGTGCGGGATCGAGGGCGCGCGTGTGATCGCGTACAAGCCGATGCTGGATCAGGCGATCGAGTTGGCGACGCACCGGCCGGAGAAGTGCATCATTCTCCAGCGGCTGCAGGCGCGCGCGGAGCTTGTCGCGGGGCGCGACCTGGACTGGCAGGCGGAGATGGCGAAGGCGGCGCCGGCCGCGTGCGTCGCGGTCGCCGCGACGGATCCGCTCTATATTCTCTACACGTCGGGCACGACGGGTGTGCCGAAGGGTGTCGTGCGCGACAACGGCGGACACGCGGTCGCGCTGACCTGGTCGATGCGTCACATTTACAACGTAGCGCCCGGGGACGTGTTCTGGGCGGCGTCGGACATCGGCTGGGTGGTGGGGCATTCGTACATCGTGTACGCGCCGCTGCTGGCCGGCTGCACGACGGTGCTCTACGAGGGCAAGCCGGTCGGCACGCCCGACGCCGGCGCGTTCTGGCGAGTGATTTCGCAGCACCGGGTCAAGGCGCTGTTCACGGCGCCGACGGCATTCCGCGCGATCAAGCGCGAGGACCCGCGCGGGGAGCTGATCGGCAAGTACGACCTGAGCCGGTTTCAGGCGCTGTTCCTGGCGGGGGAACGCTGCGATCCGGACACGTTGCTGTGGGCGCAGGAGCGGCTGAAGGTCCCCGTGATCGATCATTGGTGGCAGACCGAGACGGGCTGGGCAATCGCGGGCAATTGCCTCGGACTGGAGGCGCTGCCGGTGAAGCCGGGTTCGCCGACGAAGGCGGTGCCGGGCTACGACGTTCAGATTGTGGACGAACTGGGCAAGCCGGTCGCGGCGGGGAAGACGGGCACGATCGTGGTGAAGCTGCCACTACCGCCCGGATGTCTGCCGACGCTGTGGAAGAACGACAAGGGCTACATTCAGTCGTACCTGTCGACCTACCCGGGCTGCTACCTGACGGGCGATGCGGGCCATCAGGACGAGGACGGCTATCTCTTCGTCATGAGCCGCATCGACGACATCATCAACGTCGCGGGGCATCGGCTCTCGACGGGCGGCATGGAGGAGGTGCTCGCGGCGCACCCGGACGTTGCGGAGTGCTCGGTGATCGGGGTCGCGGACGCGCTGAAGGGCGAAGTGCCGGTCGGGCTGGTAGTGCTCAAGGCGGGCGTGTCGCGGGGGAGCGATGCGATCACGAAAGAGCTCGTGCAGATGATCCGCGACAAGATCGGCGCGGTGGCCTCGTTCAAGCAGGCGCTGGTGGTGCAGCGGTTGCCCAAGACGCGCTCGGGGAAGATCCTGCGCGGCACGATGAAACGCATCGCCGACGGGCAGGCATACAAGCCGCCGGCGACAATCGACGATCCCGCCATCCTGGGAGAGATCGAAACGGCGCTGCGCACAATCGGGCTGGCGAAGCCCGCGTAGCGGACTGGCCAGGCACAAGGCACGATCCGCCGGGCGCGCCGAACGCGCATCCCGGCGGATTGTTGCTTTCGATCGTGCCGATCGTCGGTCTTCGAGCTACTCGACGTGCTCGACTTCGGTCACGTCACCGGTCAGTCCAAGCGTCGAAAGATCGAGCCGCATGGAGTAGGTGCCGGCGGTCGTGCTGCCCAGCGAGCTGGGCGAGAACTGAAACACATCCTCGTCGTTGCCCGAGACGCCCGTCACGGAGAAGTTGCCGACGGTCGACAGCAGCAGGTCGCCGTCGGGTAGGAGCGCCGCGGCGTCGATGTCCTCATTGCTGTTGCTCGAGAGGCCCACGTCGCTGCCGTCGAAATACATCGCGAAGCTGCCCGCGGTGGTGCCGCCGAGGCTGGTCGCGTTGAAGACGACCAGGTCCTCATCCTGTCCGCTGGCGCCGCTGATGCTGAACCCGCCGAGCATGGAGAGGACCAGCCGGCCGTCGCTGGTGAGGGTGATGGCGTCGACGTCTTCGTCGCTGGTGGTCAGGCCGACGTCGCTGCCGTCGAAGTAGAGCGAGAACGTGCCGGCGGTGGTCGAACCCAGCGAGCTGGGAACGAACCGGACGATGTCCGAGTCGTCCACGCTGCCGGCGCCGGTGATGGTGGCGGCCGCGGTGAACGAAAGCAGAATCGACCCGTCGCTGAGACGCGCCATGCCGTCGATCGTCAGGCTCGACAGGCCCACGTCGCTGCCGTCAAAGATCAGCGACCAGCTACCGGCGGACTCGTCGTAGGCGACGATGTCGCGCGGTTCGACGCTGCCGACGCCGGGGATGCTCGTATTGGCATCGAAGGTCAGCCACAGCGCGTAGCTGCCCGGCGGCGGATCGCACTCGTCCGGCACGCCGTTGCCGTTCGTGTCGCTGCTGGTTCCGTTGGCGATGTCGCAGGA
>CAYXIO010000007.1:60605-96914 GCA_964465125.1 uncultured Planctomycetales bacterium
CCGTTGGCGATGTCGCAGGAATCGGGCACGCCGTTGCCGTTGCAGTCGGCGGCCGTTCCGCTGCTGAGGTCACACTCGTCGGGCACGCCGTTGGCGTTGCAGTCCTGGCTGGTTCCGTTGGCGATATCGTCGGCGTCGTCGACGCCGTTACCGTTGCAGTCGGTGATTCCGCCGCCGCCGGCCAGAAGCATGGCGTTGTAGGAGTTGATGCGGCCGTAGCCGTAGGTGTTGTCGACGCCGGCGGTTCCGAGGTCTTCGGCGCACTGCTTGAGGACGTCCTCCACCTGATCGGGCGTCAGGGCCGGATTGGCGGACCAGATCAGGCCGACGAGCCCGGCCGTGAGCGGACAAGCGAAGCTGGTTCCGCTGACCGAGGCGTAGCTGCTGTTGGAGGAGGAGCTGGTGGTGTAGATCAGATCGCCGGGGGCGACCAGATCGACGAATACGCCGTAGTTCGAGAAGCTGGCCTTGGCGTCGCTGGAGGTAGTGGCGCCGACGACGATCAGGTCGTCGCTGTCGCGGTTGCCGAGGGTCATGTTGCGGTTCTCGTTGCCCGCCGCCCAGACCAGCAGTCCGCCGATGCTCTTGATGTAGGTGGCCGTGGTGAGGTTGGACGACGAATCCGCACCGGAGTAGCTGACGCTGGCCACGCGGTTGCCGTTTTCGACCGCGGTGCGGGCGGCGTGCTGGAGCACGGAGAGGCTGGAGGAACCAGTGCTGGTGTTGCTGACGCGCAGCATGCGGTGGCTGAGGTTCCAGCCGACCCCCGACACGCCGACGCCGTTGTTGCCGTTCGCCGCCGCGCAGCCGGTCGTCTGTGTGCCGTGCGAATGCACCGGCCCGATCTGTCCGCCCTGAGATTCCCAGAGCTGATCGACGGCGTTGTAGCCTTCGAGGCGGTTGAGCTGAAGGTCCTGGTGGGTGGTCAGCACGCCGGTGTCGCAGATGCCGACGCTGGTGGAGGCGGTTCCGGTGTGAATGCCCCAGGCGTCGCAGCTCTGCATCCTGGTCGTGCCGTGGTGCCACTGCGAGCCGAAGCCGGGATCATTGGGGCAGCCGACCGGATAGACCACCCAGTCGGGCTCCGCGTACTGGAACAGCCCGGAGCCCATCAGGTCCGCGGCGACCGCGTTCTCATCGCTGCCGGCCGGAACGAGCAGAATGTACTCGTCGGTCTGTGGCACGTAGCGGTTGACGACGTAAGCCGAGAGCGCGGCCTGCGCAAGGTCCTGTCGCTGAGCGACGTCCTGAGCGTTGAGACCGTTCGCCTGCCAGTCCGCGTCTTGAAACGGCCGCACGATCATGCGGCCCGAAAACTCGAGCAGCCCCGGCTGCGCGACGAAGCGGCTACCGGCGGCCCCCGATTGGGCCGCGGCGCTTTGTTCATCAGCGCAAGCCTGCGGCGCGAATCCGCCGGCGGCACTCACAAGCAACGCGCAGACGAATCCCGATGCGATGAGACCTCGCATTCAATGTCCTCCTTCGGACAGGCTCTTCGAGACGTGTCACCAACGGCCGAGTCGATGGTTGAAATGCGTGTCGGAGCCGCAGCGCATCGATCGATCGTGACAGACTCAATGTACCGGCGGGGCAAGGATGCGTTCAAGGGCGACTGGGTAGCGCCGAGCCGCCTCGGCGGAAACAACCCCGATCGCGGCGCGCGAAATCGGGCTTCAGCGCGAGATTCTCGGACCTTGCGTCCACTCACTCCGAAGCGGGCCCCGCGCCGGTCCGACGCGGCGGAGGAGCATGGGGCTGCGCCACTGGGAGCGCGATCGATCCGATCGGAGCGCACAACGGCTCGGTACCGGCCGCCGCCGCCGGACGACCCGCTGGTCCGCGCGCGGCGCAGCGGTCGCAGTTGCGCGCGGTGCGCAGCGCCAGCGCGCCGGTGGGACAGGCCTCCGCACACGCGGTCGCGCAGCGCGCCAGGCCCTCGGCCAGCGGTCGGTCGAAGGGAACGGCCATGGTCACGTCAAAGCCGCGGCCGACGATGGCTACGCCGAGCGGTTCCTCGTGCCGGGCGGCGACTTGAACGCATGCGCCGCAGACGATGCACTTACCCGGTTCAAAGACGACCTCGGCGCTGGAATCGTCCCGTGCGAACCGCCGCCGAGCGCCCGTGAACCGATCCGGGTCGGCACCGAGCTCGCCGGCGAGCTGCCGCAAGCCGCAGACTTCCGCACTTCGGCAGCCGCAGCCCATGCAGCGCTGCGCTTCCTCGCGTGCCTGCGTGGCGCTCAGCCCGCGGCACACCTCGTCGAACGTCTGGATGCGGGCGGCCGGTTCGAGCTCCTGCATCGGCGCGCGCGGCGATCGTTCCACTTCACGGAAGAGGGCGGCGCGTTCGTCGTCGTCCATCGGTGTCATTCGCACGCCGGGCTGAACCGCCGGACCGGTCACGGGCTCGTCGCGAAGAAACTGGTCGATGGAGACGGCGGCGACACGACCGGCCGCGACGGCGCGGACGGCGAGATCGGCGCCGAGCACGGCGTCGCCGCCCGCGAACACGCCCGGCACGTTGGTCGCGAGCGATTGCGGATCGGCGGCGATCCCCCAGGCGGTGATGGTCAGTCCCTCGCGCTCCGCCACCGAACGCTCAACCGTCTGGCCGATGGCGGCGATGACGGTGGATGCTTCCAGCACGAACTCGGACCCCGCGATGGGCACGGGCGTGCGGCGGCCGGACGCGTCCGCTTCGGCAAGTTGCATGCGCTGGCAGGTGACGCGGATGGTGTGTTGTCCGTTACGTTCCAGCCGCACGGGCGCAGCACAGCACTCGATCCGCACGCCCTCGGCCTCGGCCGCCTCGACTTCCTCGAGCAAGCAGGGCATTTCGCGCCGGCTGCGCCGATAGAGCACGCGGACGGACGGCGAGCGGCGTCCGGCGGAGGCCATGTGCTGGTTGCGGACGGCGGAGCGGGCCGCGTCGACGGCGGTGTTCCCGCCGCCGACGACGAGCACCTCGCTTCCCAACGTCGGCGGATGGCCGCGCGCCACGCAGTCGAGGTATTCGATTCCGGACAGCGCCAACTCTTCGCCCTCGCAGCCGAGGCGCTGCGCATTCTGCGCGCCGATCGCGATGAAGACCGCGTCATGCGATTGGCGGAGCTGGTCGAGCGAGAATTCGCTGCCCCAGCGCGCGTTGAATCGGAACTGCGCGCCCAGCGAGCGGATTCGGTCGATCTCGGCGTTCAGCGCGGCGCGCGGCAAGCGATACTCGGGAATGCCGTAGCGCAGCATGCCGCCGGGCTCGGCCTGGGCGTCGAAGAGCGTGCACGCGTGGCCGCGCAGCAGGAGGTAGAACGCGGCGCTCAGGCCGGCGGGTCCGGCGCCGATGATCGCGACCGATTTTCGCGGGCCGGCGGCATCGGGCGGAGCTTGCGGCGTGAACGTGCCGTTGTGATCGGGAATAAGACGGTGCAGCGCGGCGATCGCGAGACCTTCATCGTGCCCGCAGCGCCGGCAGGCCTGCTCGCACAGACGCGGGCACACGCGGCCAAGCGAGCCGGGCAGCGCCAGGCGCTCGAGGAGGATCCGCATCGCCGACTGTGAGTCTTCACGCGCAATCGCATCCAGGAACGCGGGAATGTCGAGCTCCGCCGGACACTGCACCGCGCACGGGGCCACGCAATCGCCGGCGTGGTCGGAGAGCAGCAGCTCCAGCGCGGTCCGCCGAGCGCGGCGGATGTCGGGGCTGTCGGTCGTGATGACCATCTGGTCGCTGACCGGGAGCGCGCAGGCCGGCGAGAGCGTGCGGCGGCCTTCGACCTGAACGGCACAGAGGAAGCAGGACGACGACGGCTCCAGCCCGGGAACGTGACAGAGCGTGGGGATGTGGATGCCGAGCTGGCGCGCCGCGTCGAGCACCGTCGCGCCGGGGGCGACGGAAACCGGCCGGCCGTCAATGAGCGCGGCTACGCTCGGCATGGGTCACACAATCTCCACGGCATCATCCCGGCAGACCTGAAAGCACATATCGCAGCGCGTGCAGACCGACTCGTCGATGGTGTGGCGCTCGTACGGGCGAAACGCGATCGCGTCGACGGGACAGGCCTGCGCGCAAAGTGTGCAGCCGATGCAGCGTTCGTTGATTTGATAGCGGATCAGCTTGGCGCAGCGGCCGGCAGGGCAACGGTGCTCGCGAGCATGAGCCTCGTATTCATCACGGAAGTAGCGCAGCGTGGTGAGGACCGGGTTGGGCGCGGTCTGTCCGAGCCCGCACAGGCTCGCGCGGCCGACGTGGTCGGCGAGCTCTTCCAGCTTTTCGAGGTCGTCGCGCCGGGCCGCGCCCTCGCAGATCCGGTCGAGAATCTCCAGCATGCGCTTGGTTCCGACGCGGCAGGCGGTGCACTTGCCGCACGATTCGGCCTGGGTGAAGCGCAGCAGGTAGCGCGCGATATCGACCATGCAACTGCGGTCATCGAGCACGACCAGCCCGCCGGAGCCCATGATCGCGCCGGTCTGGCCGAGGGCTTCGTAGTCGATGGGGGTGTCGGCGAGGCTGGCGGGCAGGCAGCCGCCCGACGGGCCGCCGATCTGCACGGCCTTGAAGGTGCGCCCGTCGCGGATGCCGCCGCCGATGTCCTCGACGATGCTGCGGATGGAGATCCCCATGGGCACCTCGACCAGCCCGCCGCGACGCACCCGGCCCGCGAGCGCGAACACCTTGGTGCCCTTGCTGGTGCCGGTTCCATGCGCGGCGAACGCCTCGGGCCCGCGCCGGACGATCCACGGCACGCAGGCCAGCGTCTCGACGTTGTTGATCACCGTCGGGCAATCGTGCAGCCCGCGCTCGATCGGGTAGGGCGGACGAAGTCGCGGCGTTCCGCGGCGGCCTTCCAGAGAGGCGATCAGCGCGGTCTCTTCGCCGCAGACGAACGCGCCGGCGCCCTCGCGGACGTCGACGTCGAACGAGAAGTCCGAGCCGCAGACGTGTTGGCCGATGAATCCGCGTTGGCGGGCCTGATCCAGCGCGGCGCGGATGCAGCGCAGCGCGTGCGGGTACTCGGTTCGCACGTAGAAGAAGCCCCGGCGAGCGCCGACGGCGTACGCCGCGATGGCAAGGCCTTCGATCACGCGGTGCGGATCGCCTTCCAGCACCAGTCGATCCATGAAGGCGCCGGGGTCACCTTCGTCGCCGTTGCAGATGACATACTTGAACGGCCCGGGCTGGCTTGCGGCGAGCTGCCACTTCCGCCCGGTGGGAAAACCCGCGCCGCCGCGGCCGCGCAGCCCGGAATTCGAGAGGAGCGCGACGATTTCGGCAGGCGAGCGCTGCTGAATCGAGCGTTGCAGCGCGCGGTAGCCGTCGCGGGCGAGATACTCGTCGATGTTCAGCGGATCGATCACGCCGCAATTCTCCAGCACGATGCGCTGCTGTCGCTGAAGATACGTGGTGTCGTTCAGGATGAGCGCGTCGAGCCGCGGAGGCACGCCGCCCGGGCGCTGCGCGCGCCCTCGGCGTCGCCAGTCCTGAAGATGACGGCCCACGTTGCGAATGCGCGCAGCGAGGCTGGTTGGCGCGGCGTGGCGGCGGGCGATGCGCGGCACAAGCTGCGTCGGCACGTTGGCGTAGAGGATGCGGCGCCCGCTTGGCTCGACGACTTCGAGACGCGGCTCGCAATGGCACATGCCGTTGCAGCCGACGGATTTCTCCTGCGCGTCGAGGCGCAGGTCAAGAACGCAGGCGCTCAGCGCGGCTTGCAGCTCCGCCGCGCCGGCGGCGATCCCGCACGAGCCCAGCCCGACGCGGAATTCAGTCGTGCGACCGCTCATGCGGGCTTCTCCGTCGGGGCCGCGTCGAGCAGGGCGCAGGCGTCGCTGGGCGTCATCCGGGCGGCCATGCGATCGTCGACCATCAGCACCGGGGCGAGGCTGCAACAGCCCAGGCAGGCGACGCTGTCGAGCGTGATCTCGCGGTTGGCGTCGGTGTCGGCGCCATCCGCGATCTTGAACCGCCGGCGGATTTCGTCGGTGATCGGCTGAGCGCCGGCGACGTGGCAGGCGGTGCCATGACAGACCTGCACGAACTTCCGGCCGATCGGCGCGTGGCGGAAGCGCTTGTAGAACGTCGAGACGCCCGCGACCTGCGCCGGAGTGATGCGGGTGTGCTCGCAGACGTGAAGCAGAAGCTGCGTCGGCAGGTAGCCGTAGCGCGATTGCAGCGACTGAAGAATCTGAATCGCCTGGTCGGTGCCGGTGCCGCTCCCCGCCAGTAGGGCGTCGACGTCGGCGCGCGAGGGCTCGGCGCGGCCCAAGCGCCGCGAGGAGCGTTGGCGTTCAGGCGGGGCGGGAAGATGCAATTGCACGAGCCGCGCGAGGGAAGGCGCCGTTCGAGCACGCAAACTCGGTCGCGCCTTGACGCACAAGACGAGTCCCACGGTCGAGGTCAGCAGCGCAAGCGAGAGCTGGTCGTAACGGCGCCGGCGATCCTGCTGAGCCTCAGTCTGGCGCTTCTGCTCGGCAGCGAGCTTGGTCGCGGCGTCGGGATCGCGCTGGGCGAGCTTCTGGAGCTGCGCGACTCGATCGACGTCGAAGGGCGCCTGGCGGGTGAATTGAACGTGCAGCCACGCAATCGCGGACACAATGCTCAACACCGCGGCGCCGAAAAGCACCGCGCCAAACGGCGCCGCGCGGTTGAGCAGCCGCCGAATCATGGCGCACCCGCCTGCGGCAGGGGAACCGCGGCGGCCGGGTTGCCATGAGCGACCTGGCGCGGGCAAGCCTTGTAGCAGCGCGCGCAGTACAGGCACGCCGGGCGGACCGCGCGCAGGTTCTCGATCGCGCCGTACGGGCAGGCGTTCATGCACAGGCCGCAATCCAGCTCGCGATCCGGAGTGATCGTCACGCCCCAGCGGCTCAGCCGCGCGCACCAGGACAGCAGCGCGCCGTAGGGGCAGAGGTAGCGGCAGTACGGCCGGCCGACGAACAGGCCGATCAGCAGCAGTGCGCCGCCGATGGCGAACATGTGCGCGAAGCCGGTGCGGCGGAACAGGCCAACGTAGGGATCGAAGCGGCAGATGACGAAGTCGCGCGTGGCGGCTGGCTGAATGGCGAACCAGATCGCCAGTGCGAGGTAGACGTACTTGAGCCAGGAGAGCGCGCGGTCGAGCTTCGTCGGCACCTGAACCGGCCAGAGCACTAGCAGCTCCTGCATCGCTCCCAGCGGGCAAACACCGCCGCAGAACGCGCGGCCGACGAAGAGGCTGAACAGCAGCGGCAGGAAGAAGAAGGCGATGACGACGTAGGGAACGGCGTAGGCCGGGTCGGTCAGCGCGACGGCGATGTTCTGGATGGCGCCGATCGGACAGATGCAGCCCTCGCGGTAGAAGCCAAAGTAGGCCAGGCAGGCCGCGGTCAGCGCCAGCACAGCGACGCGGCTGCGCAGGCGCAGGACGACCCAGGTCGAAAGCGAAAGCGCGATCACCAGGAGCAGCAAGTCGAGTTGTTCGAGCCAGTGGGCGCGCGGCTGAGGCGTCTGGACGGCCGGAAGATGGTAGTCGCCGCCGATGGTCTGCTCGGTCGGGGCTACGTCCACGGGGCGCTCGTATTGGATGCTGGTCTGCGAGAGCAGCAGGGGCGAGAGCAGCAGCAAGGCGAGCCACAAGCTGCGCGGCGATGCGCGATGGCGTGTCCGCGGGCAGCGGCCGGGGCCGGGCGGCCCGCACCGACAGGCCGTGCGGTCGTCAGGCGATCCCCTGCCACACTCGCTCAAGTGGGTTTCTCCGCGGAGACGCGATCGTAGGCCTCGTCGGGGCAGGCGATGGCGATCGTGCAGCGGTTGCAGTTCACGCACAGGTCATGCCGAACGGCGAGACGGATGGAGCCGAGTCCGGCCGGCTCCTTGCAGGCCATCACGCACTTGCCGCACCCGTCGCAGAGCGCCTCATCGATCTGGTATTCGTAGAAGTTGTTGGCCGGGTCGGCCGGATCAACCCAGCCGATCGGCGTGCGGCGGATGGCGTCGCGCGGGCAGAGTTTCTCGCTGGGCAGACCGTCCGGGCCGACGGCGCTGGTCACGTTGTAGTACGCCGGGCAGATGTAGCAGCGCCCGCAGTCGGCGCAGTCGTTGACCGCGCGAACTGCCGAGAGGTGCACGACACACTCGGTGCGGCAGAGGTCGCAGGCCGGGACGCCGAGGGCCCCATGTCGGCTGTTGAGGCACTTGCCGGGATCCAACTGCCAGACCTGCGACCGGCTCGACCGTACGCCGAGGTAGGCCGCACCGCCCGCCAGACCGATCACCGCCGCGCCGCGGGCGGCGTTCTTGATCAGGTCGCGACGTGAGACGCTGTCGGACATGGCGTTTCTCCCTACGGCGCGCTCGGCCGGGATGAAGGACCGGCCGTCGAAGCTGTCTGCGGGGCGAAGACACAAACATGCAGCGCGACGGTGTCAACGACGTACACGTTTCCGGCCGAATCGACCGCAACATCCATGTTCTTGCAGTTGAGATCGAAGTCGTTGTCGCTGATGACGGCCAGCAGCGATCCGTCGGCGGCGTAAACCTTGGCGCGGGGGTTGGCTTTCTCGGTGACGAAGATCGTGCCGTCGCGCGCCAGGGTGATGTTGGTCGGATTGCAGCAGCCGGGGAAGCCGGCGGGGTCGCGGCCGTCAAACCGGCCGACGTGGCCGAGCCGCTCGCCGTCGAGACTGAAGCGCTCAATGCGATGCTTGCCGGGATTGGCGGCGTGGATCACGCCGGCCCCGTCGATCGCGAGATCGAGCACGCCGTTGGGAATCAGGAAGGAGCGGCGCTCGGGCGCGGCTCCGATGTCGTTGCGGAAGTTGCCGGCCGCATCGAACCGGCGCAGACAGCAGGCCTTCGCGTCCGCCGCGATCACGTCGTCCTTTGCAAAGGCGATCGCCGTGACAAGGCCGAGCCGCTCGGCGTCGCTCCAGAGCGCGGTGCGACGGCCTTCGGCGTCGAACACCTCGATCTGGCCTTCCTGCCCGACGAAGACGGCGCCGTCGGAGCGAACGGCGATGCTGACGCCGGGGCGCGCGGTGGGCCAGGTGCGCTGGAACTTGCCGTCGGTCTGAAACACCTTGACGCAGCCATCGCCGACGGCGTAGAGCATGTCCTTCGAATCGATCGCGATACCGCGCAGCGCGCTGGAGAACTGGTCGGCAGCGTCCCCTCGGCCCGCGATCGTGCCCGTGCGTCGATAGGTCATCGTTCCGTGCTCCTAACCAGCAGGCGCGCCGCGCTCGTCACGGCGCTTTCGCGGCGCTATTCGCGGCGGACAGGTCGACGCAGATCATTCTGGAGAGATCGCGCAGAACCAACTTGCCGCCGGACAGCGCCATCGGCGCCCACGCGTCCGGTCCGGACAGCAGATTCGCCCGCGCGAGCTCGCGGTATTCGCTGAAGTTGGCGTCGATCAGCCGCAGAGTTCCGGTGCGGCCGTCGAGCACGATGAGCATTCCGTCCGCGAGCAGGAAGTTGCCGAGATCGAACGAGGCGTCGCCGCTGCTCTCCCAGACGCGTTTTCCGTCGAAATCGAGGCAGGCGAAGCGTCCGCGCTGCTTCTTGCCGACGGCGAACATGTGGTTCTGGAAGAGAATGGGCGTCTGGACTTCGGAATTCCACTCCTCGGGCCCGAGCTCGAAGACCGGCTCGGGCCGGAACGAATCGCCCTCGCGCTTGACGCGGATCATGACGCTGCCGGCTTCGTATCCGGAGGTCATGAAGATGCGCTCGCCGTCGATCGCGAGAGGCGACGGGGCGACCGCGACGTTGAACTTGCGCGGGTAATGCCAGAGGAGACGACCGTCGTCGGCGGCGATTCCCATCAGCCCCTGGAGCGTGCAGTAGAGGTACTGCCGCACGCCGCCGAGCTCGGCCGGCATGAGCGAGGCGTGGGACATCTCCCATAGCTGGGGATTGGGGGTCCGCCAAATCTCGTTGCCGGTCTCGGTATCGAAGGCGATCGCAAGTGCGTCGCCGCCGACGGCGATGATGAGCCTGCCGGGCTCGAGCAGCGGGCACTGACCGTTGTACCAGGGCGGAATCCTGGCCTTGTAGTCGCTGACCAGGTCCTTGCGCCAGAGCTGAGTGCCGCTGGACGCGTCCAGGCAGTGCAGCACGCACTTGGGGTCGAGCGCAAAGACGTGCTTGCCGTCCACTGCGGGCACGGTTCGCGTGATGCCGTGATTCGGGCGGATGCGGCGCTCTTCGCGGAATCGCCAGAGCTCCTCGCCGCGATCGAGCGTGACGCAACGGGAGAGCCACTCGTTCTTGGCAACATCGTAGTCATTGAAGTACACCCGGCCGGCCACGACGGCAGGCCCGGCGTAGCCCTCGCAGACCTCAACCGACCAAAGCACCGGGGGGCCGCCGTCCGGCCAGTGGCGCACCAAGCCGGTTTCTCGACTGGTTCCGTCCCGGTTCGGACCGCGGAACTGCGGCCAGTCATCGCCCGCGGCGGCGACCGCTCCAAGAACCATCGCCGCCGTCACCGATAAGTTCACAAGAAAGGAGCCCATGACGACCTTTCGGCGCGGATGCCGGCGCTGGAGCACGAACCTCTTGAATTCTAGAGCGTTATGTCTTTTGGCTGCAATCGGATTTCGGCCGGACGAGCGATGGGAAACGCGCCGAGCCGGCTTGCGGTCGGTGCACCCACCAGCCCCCGCATCGCGCCCAGCACCGGCGTCCGACGGTCGGATGCAGGCAACCTAAGCCCAGCGGGCGGTTTGCTTGCGGGCCAATGACACCTCGGTTACAAGCTGGCGATTCATTGGGGCGCGGTTTTTCGGAGACTGAAACGTGAGCAAACTTGCGATGCAACTGCTCGACCGGATTCGCAATCACGAAGCCGTGGTCGGCGTGATGGGCCTTGGATACGTCGGTCTGCCGCTGGTGCGCGAGTTTTGTGCTTCCGGTTTCCAGGTCATCGGGTTTGACGTGGACGAGCGGAAGATCGAGATGCTCCAGGCCGGCAAAACTTACATTAAGCACTTACCTGGTCATCACTTCCAGAAGCTCGTGCGCGACGGCTTGTTCACCCCGACGAGCGACATGAAGCTGCTGGCCAAGCCCGACTGCATCCTGATCTGCGTGCCGACGCCGCTGGCGAAAAACTGGGATCCCGACATGCGCTACGTCATCGGGACGACCCAGGCGATCAGCAGGACGCTGCGCAAGGGCCAGTTGGTGGTGCTCGAATCGACCACCTACCCGGGCACCACGCGCGAAGTCTGTCAGCCGATTCTGGATCGCACGGGACTCAAGCTCGAGCAGGACTACTTCCTGGCGTTCTCGCCTGAGCGCGAGGATCCGGGCCGAACGGATCACACCACGCGGACGATTCCTAAGGTCGTCGGGGGCATGGGGCCGCACAGTGCGCGGCTGGCGGAGGCGCTGTACGCCGGCGCGCTCGACACGGTCGTGCCGGTGTCAAGCTGCGAAGTCGCCGAGGCGGCGAAGATCGTCGAGAACGTCTACCGCTGCATCAACATCGCGCTGGTCAACGAGCTGAAGGTCGTCTTCGACCGGATGGGGATCGACGTCTGGGAGGTGATCGAAGCGGCGAAGACCAAGCCGTTCGGCTACTCGGCGTTTTACCCCGGTCCCGGCCTGGGCGGGCACTGCATTCCGATCGACCCGCTGTACTTGTCCTGGAAGGCGCGGCAATACGGCAAGCCGACGCGCTTCATCGAGCTGGCGGCCGAGATCAACACGTCGATGCCCGAGTACGTCGTCGCGCGGCTGGCGGAAGCGCTCAGTATGCAGTGCGGCAAGGCCCTGAAGGGCTCGAAAATCCTCGTGCTGGGGCTGGCGTACAAGAAGGACGTGGACGACGTGCGCGAGTCGCCCTCGGTCGTGCTGATCGAGCTGTTGCAGCAGCGCGGCGCCAAGGTGCAATACCACGACCCGTTCATCAAGTCCGGCAAGCCGATGCGCGAGCACAACATCACGCAGCTAAGAAGCGTGCCGCTGACGGCGGCGAGCGTCCGCTCGTTTGACGCGGTGCTGATCTCCACCGACCATACGGACATCGACTACGCCATGGTGGTCAAGAACGCCAAGCTCGTGATCGACAGCCGAAACGCGACCGCGCGGGTGAAGGGCGCGAAGAAAAACGTGGTCAAGGCGTAGCGCGCGGGCGCGGCCTCAGTCGTCCGGCGCTGCCGGCGAATCCTCTGGAGCAACCGCGCCCGGATCGGCACGGGCAGCACGGGCAGCGCGGGCGGCGTCACGGCGCTGGCGCTCGAGCGCGAGCTGTCGGCGAAGTCCTTCCGCATCGACGGCATCCGGCAGGGGTACGACAAGCGCCCGGGCGCGTTCGCTGTGCCCGAGAAAGTGGGCCAGCAGCCAGGTTTGCTCCATTCGAACGATCGGTTCGGTCACCGCGACAGACGACTTCGCGTCCGCGGACGCGTCCGACGTTGCGCTTGGCAAGCGCCCCGCCAGCAGCTCGACGGCGCGCTGCTCCAGCACCCGGTCAGGTACGATCGCGCACTCAGACAGATCGCCACGATCGAACACGAACAGCTTCCAGGCTTTGCGGCGTGTGACCGGAAGCGCGAGCAGCAGGCGCAGCCGGTGAATCGCGTGAACGCCGCCAACCGCATGAGCTTCCCAGCGCGCCGCCGACTGGATCATCTCGCGAAGCTGAGCGGCAGCTTCGTAGCGCTGTTCGGCGGCGGCGGCAGCCATGCGGGTACGCGCAGCCCCCAGCCACCCCTGACGCTGCCCGCCCGCAAACGTCCACGCGGCGCGCACACGACTGGCGTACGCGCTTAGCGAAGCCGATCCGTCGCAGGGAGCATCGCAGCGACCCATTTCGGCGTAGGCGCAGCGTTGTCCGGCCGGAGAGCGGCGTACCTGTGCTGGATAGCGGCAGAGATCGAAGCGGTCCCAGAGGTCTTCGAGCGCGTACTGCGCGTCGCGATGCGTGGGCCAGAAGCCCAGCCACTCGCCCGGCTCACAGCCGAAGCGCTCGCTCACCTCGATATCCGGAATGGGTGCGGCGGAATCGACATGCAGCATCCAGGCGGGACCGAACCCGATCCGCTGGCGATAGTCGCCCGGATAGAGCCGCCGCGCGGCGCGGTAGAAGCACCAGCGGCCCTCGAACGGGCCGCGCAGGACGCGCCAGCGCACTCCTAGCGTAATCGAGTCGATCCGTGCGCGCCGGGTGCGTGCCGGATCGGCAGCGCTCAGGCGGTTCTCAACGGCGCGGCGCAAATGCTGGGTGGTGAGGAGTTGAATGACCTGGTCGGACGCACCCAGGAAGGCGACGACGGCCGGGGTGGACGGCAGCCTGGACCAATCCGCGGATGAAGGCGCGCCGCTCCAGCGAAGCAGCTCGGGAAGCTCGACTGCAAGATCAGACACCGCCTGGACGGGCGCGTCGGACGAGTCGTCGTGTCCGGCGGCTTGATCCATGCGCCTCCTGCCCGCGTGTCAAACCGGCATTCCGGTGATTTCGCCCTCGAAGACCATGGTCGAGCCGACGAATCCCTGCACGGCGCAGATGGTGCGACGCGGCTTCAACTGGAGCGCCTTGCCCACGACGACGAAGCGGGTCGGCGGTTGCACGGTGTCGCGGAACTTGACCTTGTCCACGCCGCCGAAGCCCAGGAACCTCCCGGCTCCGTAAATGTACGTATAAAGGCAACTGGAGAGTTGAGCGGCGACCTCGATCATGAGCACGCCGGGAAAGAGCGGCCGCCCGGGGACATGCCCGCGTGCCCACCAGGCGTTGGGCTCGATGTCGTGGTAGCCGGCGAAGATGCCGGTGTCCCTTTCGAGCAGGACGATGGCATCGACCAGTTGAAACTCATGCCGCTGCGGCAGCAGGTTCTCGATCGCGGCGCGATCGAGCACCACGCGGCTCAGATCGATTGACGCGGGATCCAGCAGGGTCGGTGGAGGCATGCCGTCTCACTGGTGTGGGGAGAACAAGAGTCAGGTCAGGCGGGCCTTTCGTCCGTTTCGCGCATGTCCAGAATCTTCTTGCGGATGTCCTGGGCCAGGTTCTTGATATCCTGCATGATCTTCCGCACGCGCGTTCCGGCGGCCTTGTTGCCACCCTGGGCCTTCTCGATGTCGTCGCCGATTTCCTCAACGAGCTTGCGAAGGCGCTGGTATTCCTCCATGACGATCTCCTCATTCGGACCGCTGCCATGCCTGCCGCGCGCGACGCGGGCACCCTTGGCCAATACCCGATAAGCACGACGGAGATTGTAGGCGCTTTTGAGCCGGATGCCTCCCCCCGCCGGCCGCGGTGGCCTCCGTCGAGATCGCCGGGTCGATGCCAGGCAACGGCTGTCCAGTTCGGGTCAGGCGGAAGTGGCTACAATTCAGCTAGTTATGGAAGCGCCTGACGCTGAACGGATCGAGCGCCTGCGGGACCACATCGGGCACTTCCCGAAATGCCCGGGCGTGTACCTGATGAAGGACCGCGACGGCCACGTGCTCTACGTTGGAAAGGCACGCGACCTCCGCAGCCGGGTCGCAAGCTACTTCCAGGACTCGACCGACCTGCTGGCCAGTCGCGGACCCGAGATTGCGCACATGGCGGCGCTGGTCGAGGACATCGATTTCCTCGTTTGCGAGACGGAAGTCGAGGCCCTGCTCAAGGAAAACCGCCTCATCAAGGATATTCAGCCGCAGTACAACGAGCGGCTGAAGGACGACAAGAGCTTCCCGTATCTCGAAATCACCACGGGTGAGGACTTTCCCGGGGTCTATGCGACCCGCAAGCCGCGGCGCAAAGGCGTCAAGCTGTTCGGCCCGTTCACCAGCGCGGCGGGGCTGCGGGACGCGCTCAACGCCCTCCAGCGCGTCTTTCGCTTCCGGACGTGCGAGCTGCCGATCCTGGAGCGCGACGAGCGGCGCCGTTTCTTCCGCCCGTGTCTGCTGCACGCGATCAACCAGTGCACCGCGCCGTGCGCCGACCTGATCAGCCGCGAAGCCTACCGCCAGGACATCCAGCGGCTGATCCGTTTGCTGAAGTCGAAGCGCAGCGTGGTTCTGCGGCTGATGCAGCGCGAGATGGATGCCGCCGCCGAGGCACTTCGGTTCGAGGATGCCGCGGTCCTGCGCGATCGGATCAAGGCGATTCAGTCGCTGTCGCTGTCCGGGGACGTGACGGAGGACGTTCAGCCTGAGGTTTTCTTCATCGACCCCGCCGCCGGGCTCGAGCGGTTGCGGCAGCTCCTGGAGCTGGACGAGCGGCCGCGGATCATCGAGGGGGTCGACATCGCGACGCTCCAGGGCGAGGACTCGGTCGGGTCGCTGGTGTGCTTCATCGACGGTCGGCCGTTCAAGAGCGGCTATCGGCGCTTTCGCATCAAGACCGTCGAAGGCGTGGACGACTACGCGATGATCCGGGAGGTGCTGCTGCGCCGATACCGTCACGCCGCGGTGGCGGAGGAGCTGTTTCCGGACGTGATCCTGATCGACGGCGGGCTGGGCCAGCTTCATGCGGCGCTGGAGACGTTTGAGCACATGGCCCAGGCGGCGGAGCTGGACGGCGCGCGGGCGGTGAAGCCCCCGATGGTGGTTTCGCTGGCCAAGCGTGAGGAGTTGGTCTACGTGCAGGCGCGATCCAAGCCGCACAAGCTGGCGCGCAATCACGATGCGTTGCGGCTGCTTCAGCAGATCCGCGACGAGGCGCACCGCTTCGGGCAGCACTATCACCACGTGCTGCGGAGCAAGCGCGCGTTTGAGCAGGACGTGATCACGGGCCGTCGGCCGCCGTCGCGCCGCAGCGCCACCACGGGCCGCAAGACCAGCCGGCCGCGCAAGGGCGAGATCATGATCGAAACCGACGAGCCGCCGCCGGAGCCGACGGAATAGCACTCGTCAAGAGTAGGCGGCGCCCGTTTTCGCGCCGCGCTGTCCACGGGATGCCTGTCGCCCGCGAGACCCCCAGGAACGCAACCTGACACCGTGCCAGCGCCGGCGCCGCTATGGTCGGCGGACAGCGGGATCGCTACGATCGCGGCCTTGCGAAATTCCGAGGCGCCCCAGTCATGCCGCAAGACGGGCTGACATACAGTGAGCTGCGCGAAGCCTGGCCGCTGCTGGACGATGCGGACCGGCGCGAGGGCTTCAGCCTGCTTTCGCGCGTCGACGCGGAAGAGCTCTTCAATGATCTGGAGGCGCGCGAACAATTCGATCTGCTGCAATCCCTCCCGCCGCCGGAAAGACGCATGTGGCTGCGGTTTCTCGATCCGGATGATGCGGCAGACGTGATCCAGGAGGTCGAGCCCGAGCAGCGCGAGTCGTTGCTCGAGCTGTTGGACGCGCCGAAGCGGGCCGAGATCAACGCGCTGCTGGCGTACGAGGAGGACGAGGCCGGCGGCCTGATGAACCCGCGCTACCCGCGCCTGCGCCCGGACGTGACGGCGGCCGAGGCGATCAGCTACCTCCGCCGCCAGCCGCGCGAGCAGATGGAAGTGATCTACTACGCCTACGTCCTGGACGCGCATCAGCGCCTGCTGGGCGTGGTTTCGCTGCGCGAGCTGGTGACGGCGGAGCCCCAGAAGCGCGTCAGCGAGCTGATGCGCACCGAGCTGGTCACCGTCTCGGACGAGATGGACCAGGAGGAAGTCAGCCGGATCTTCGCCCGCGAGGACCTCAATGCGATACCCGTGGTCGACGCCGAGGGCCGCATCAAGGGCATCGTGACGGTCGACGACATCGTCGACGTGGTGGTCGAGGAGGCGACGGAGGACATTCAGAAGATCGGCGGCACCGCGGCACTGGATGCGCCGTACCTCCAGGTCTCGTTCCGCGAGCTGCTCCAGAAGCGCGTCGGCTGGCTGGCGCTGCTGCTGCTGCTGGGGCTGGGGGCCGTGTTTGTGATGCTCGAGTTTCAGAATGAGATCAGCGCGGTCGCCGCGCTCTCGATCTTCGTGCCGATGATCATCAGCAGCGGCGGCAATTCGGGCTCGCAGGCTTCGACGCTGGTGGTGCGCGCCATGGCGCTGGGCGAGGTCTCGCTGCGCGATTGGTCGCGGGTGATCCGCCGCGAAGTGATGATGGGCCTGACGCTGGGCTCAACGCTGGGGCTTTGCGGGGCGTGCATCGTGCTGGTGTGGCATCTGGCGCTGGTTCTGGGCGGCCACGCGAGCGCGTTCGGGCCGCACTACCCGCTGATCGCGTTGACCATCGGGTGCAGCATTCTGTCGGTGGCGCTGTGGGGCACGCTGATCGGGTCGATGCTGCCGTTCGGACTGCGCGCGTGCGGGCTCGATCCGGCCAGCGCATCGGCGCCGCTGGTGGCGACGATCGTGGACGCCAGCGGACTGGTGGTCTACTTCTCGATCGCGACGCTGTTCCTGCGCGGCACGCTGCTGTAGCGCCGCGGCACGCTGCCCGGTGGCGCCGGTTTTCAACCGGCGGGATGATTGGCGCGGGTGAAATCGGGTAGCACGCGTGAGATCGGGTAGCGCGGGTATCCAACCCGAGATCTCGTGGCATCGGGGTCCGCCCAGTGAGTCGCGGTTGAGCTTCGCGTCGAACCGGGCGCCGCGGCCGGCTTGTCGCCCCCAGCTATCGCCTCGCCGCCGCCATCAGCGCGCGCACGCGCTGCACGTCCACAGGCCCGTCTGACACCCCGTCGACCTTCAGCGACGTACCGACGATGAAGCCGTCGGCATGCCGCGCGTATTCGCCGATGTTCGACGCGCTGATTCCGCTACCGACCAGCACGGGCGTGTCGCCGGCGGCGTGCTTCATCTCCGCCAAGGCTTCGAGCCGGGCAGCCGCGCCCGTCGCGCTGCCGGTCGCGATGACCGCATCCGCTCCGCCGCGCTGCACCACATCGTGCACCTCATCCGGCAGCGGCCGCGGCAGCCCCAGCGGCGTGGCGTGCTTCACGCCGACGTCCGCGAGGATCAGGACGTGCTGTGCCGAGAGCAGCGCCCGCTCGCGCAGCAGGTCGTGCGCGATTCCCGCGATCACACCCTGGTCCGTGACCTGCGCGCCGCAGAGCACATTCACGCGGATCATCGCCGCCCCGACCGCCGCCGCGATCGAAAGCGCGCTGATGCCGTCATTGCGCAGCACGTTGATCCCCAGCGGCAGGTCGAATCGCCTGCGCAGCTCGCCCGCAATCGCGGTCATGTTGGCGACCACGCTGGCCGGAACACGCCCCGGATAAAACGGCGCGTCGCCGAAGTTCTCCATCGTCAGCGCCTGCACGCCGCCGCGCGCCAGCGCCTCGGCGTCGCGCAGCGCCCGCTCGCGCACCTCGGCGAGGCTTCCCGCGTACCTTGGCGCGCCCGGCAGCGCCGCCAGGTGAATCATGCCGATCACCGGCTTGGTGCGCTTGAACAGCTCCAGCATCGGCCCCGTATTCATGACGCATCCTTCGGCTTGCACGACAGCGCCGGCGGCCAGCGGCCGTCGGGCGGCGCGTATCGGCCGGGCAACCTGCGCAGCGCGGCGTACTCGAGCCGCATACCTCAGTGCCCGGTGTGACCGAACCCGCCCGCCTCGCGCTGCGTCGCGCTCAGTTCCGCGACCGGCAGCACCTCGACGTGCTCGACGCGCTGAATCACGAGCTGCGCGAAACGCATGCCGCGCGTAACCGTGTACGGCTCCTTGCCGCAATTCGCCAGGATCACCTGCAACTCGCCGCGATAGTCGGCGTCGATCGTGCCGGGCGCGTTCGGCAGCATCAATCCGTGCCGCAGCGCCAGCCCGCTGCGGGCCCGCACTTGCCCCTCGTAGCCCGCGGGTATCTCCAGGTACAGCCCGGTGGGAATCAGCTTGATCTCGCCGGGGCTGATCTGAATCGGTTCGTTGTTCGAAGCGTGCAGATCGAGACCCGCCGCATGCGCGCTCATGTACTGCGGCAGCGGCAGGTCCTCCGTGCCCGGCTTCCTGCGGACCTTCAACACGGCCGCCATGCTCCACCTCCCTCGGCTCCGGCGACCCGCGCGTCGGCGGAATCTTCCTCGCGCAACCGACTTGTTCATTGACACGCGCCGCCGCTGGCGGCGGAATGTCGCCAGCCGGCCCGGCCGGGCCCGGCATTCGAGTCGTCGGGGCGGAGTCTACTCGTGGCGCGCGTCACATTCACCCAGAACTTGCAGCGGCACATTGTCTGCCCGCCCTGCGACGTCAGGGCCGACTCCGTCCGCGACGCGCTCGGCGCCGCCTTCGAACGATACCCGGGACTACGCGGCTACGTGCTCGACGACCAGGGCGCCGTCCGCAAGCACATCACGGTCTTCGTGAATGGCGCTCCCATTCGCGACCGCGCCGGCCAGTGCGACGCGCTTGCCGCGTCCGACGAAGTGTATGTCATGCAGGCTCTGTCGGGGGGCTGATCCGCTTCCGCCAATACGCGAGGATTTCCATGAGCGATCGATTGCTGGTGGCGACACGGAAAGGTCTGTTCACGGTGCGGCGCGCCTCCGGCGGCCGCTGGAGCATCGCCCGCGTCGCCTTCGCCGGCGACAACGTCCCCATGACCCTGCATGATCCGCGCGACGGGGCAACCTACGCCGCGCTCAGCCATGGCCACTTCGGCGGCAAGATGCACCGCTCGCGCGACGGCGGAGCGAGCTGGCGGGAAATCGGCGTGCCGACCTACCCCGAACGCCCCAAGGACGCGCCCGAGGAAATCGACCCCATGCAGGGCAAGCCCCTGCCCAACAAGCTCGAACTCGTCTGGGAGCTCACCCCCGGAGGACCCGATCAGCCCGGCCGAATCTGGTGCGGCACAATCCCCGGCGGTTTGTTCCGCTCCGACGACGCCGGCGATTCCTGGACGCTCGTCCGCTCGCTCTGGGATCACCCGGGCCGGAAACGCTGGTTCGGAGGCGGGGCCGACTGGCCCGGAATTCACTCCGTCTGCGTCGACCCGCGCGATTCCAGACGCATCACCCTCGGCGTGTCCTGCGGCGGCGTGTGGGTCAGCAGCGATGACGGCGAAAGCTGGAACTGCCGCGCCGAGGGCATGGTCGCCGAGTACATGCCGCCCGAGGGTCGCAACGATCCAGGCATCCAGGACCCGCACCGCGTGGTGCAGTGCGCCGCGCAGCCCGACTATTTCTGGGCGCAGCACCACAACGGCATCTTCCGCACGACCGACGGATGCATCCACTGGCGCGAGATTGAGAACGTCAAGCCGTCCAAGTTCGGGTTCGCCGTGGTAGTGCATCCGCGAAACGGCGACACGGCCTGGTTCGTTCCCGCCATCAAGGACGAGAAGCGCATCCCCGTCGACGCCAGGGTCGTCGTGACGCGCACGCGCGACGGCGGACGGACGTTCGAAACGCTACAGCGCGGCCTGCCGCAGGAGCACGCCTACGACCTGGTTTTCCGCCACGCGCTCGATATCGACGCCGGCGGCGATCGGCTCGCTTTCGGCAGCACGACGGGTTCGCTGTGGGTCAGCGAGGACGGCGGCGACAACTGGCAGACCGTCTCGAATCACCTTCCGCCGGTGTATTGCGTCCGCTTCATGCGCGCGTAGCGCGGCCCGGCTTTAATCAGCGGCTTGCGGGCGGCAGCGATGCAGAAACGGGCTGGAAGCCCGCGCTCCCCGCCACACCACGGGACGAAGATGCGCTGGACGAACAGCGCGCTACCAGCGTGAGCGCACCACCTTGCCGCGCCGCAGCCGGCGGAAGCCGCGCTGCGTAGCGGCGGCCGGATCCGCCGCCGCGAACGCCGGGCGCGCCTCAGCCGACACCGCCGCCTCGCGCGGCTTCGATGGACCGCGCTCCTGCGGTTCCGCGTGCACGCGCTCATGCGGCTTCGCGCCGTCGGAAGCAAGGCGCTCGTGTGAGCGCGCGTGTTTCACGGGCCCGTGCGGGTGACTCTCCCCCCGCCGGGCGTGCGCCGGCTCATACGAACGTGTGTGCTGCGTCGCGGGCTTGGCATGGCCGCCGCGCGGCGGGTGCTCGCCGTGCTGGCGCTTCGAATGCGCCCCGCTGCGGCCGTGCGCCTCGTGCGACGTCGCCGTGTCGGAATTGCCGTACCCGGACGCCGCCTCGCGCTCGGCCTCTTCCGCACGCAGCAGCGGCCGGCCGACCAGCTTCTCAATCGCGCGCAGGTGCGAACGCTCCTCGCTTGAGCAGAGCGAGACGGCGGTGCCGCTGGCGCCCGCCCGGCCCGAGCGGCCGACGCGGTGCACGTAGGTCTCCGGCTCGTGCGGCAGGTCGCAGTTGTAGACGTGCGAAATGTCGTCGATGTCCAGCCCGCGGGCGGCGATGTCCGTCGCAACCAGAATCCGCGTCCGCGCGTCGCGAAATTCCGCAAGAATGCGCGTGCGCGTGCTCTGCGCCTTGTCGCCGTGCAGCGCCGCGGCGTGCGTGCCCAGCTTGTGAAGATCGCGCACCAGCCGATCCGCGCCGCGCTTGGTGCGCGTGAACACCAGCGCCCGGCTGTGACCGCTGCGCCGCAACAGCTTCGCCAAAAGGGCCGGCTTCTCGCGCCGCTCAACGAAGTGAACCCAGTGCTCCACGGTCGTCGCCACGGACGACACCCGCGCCACGTGCACCGAGACCGGATTGTGCAGAATGTCCTGCGCCAGCCGACGCATTTCCTCCGGCATCGTCGCCGAGAAGAGCAGCGTCTGGCGATCGCGCGGCACGCGCGCCAGAATCCGACGGATGTCGGGCAGGAAGCCCATGTCCAGCATGCGGTCGGCTTCGTCGAGCACGAGAGTCTCGACCGGTGAGACGCCCGCGACGCCTTCCTGCATCAGGTCGAGCAACCGGCCCGGTGTAGCGACGAGCACGTCAATTCCCAGCCGCAGGGCGCGCGCCTGAAGCCGCTTGCCCACGCCGCCGTAGACCACCGCGACACGCGTTCCGCTGTAACTGCCGTAGGTGCGAAAGCTCTCGTCGATCTGTTGGGCCAGCTCGCGCGTCGGGCAAAGCACCAGGGCGCGCGGCCCGAGCCGCGAACGGTGCTTGGGGGGAGTTTCGGCCAGGCGCTGGATGATCGGCAGCGCGAAGGCGGCGGTCTTGCCGGTTCCGGTCTGGGCCGAGGCGAGCACGTCGTGCCCGTCGAGAATCTGCGGGATGGCCTTGTGTTGAATCGGGGTGGGGCGGGTGTAGCCGGCGGCGCGCACGGCGTGAAGGAGCGGCTCAGCCAGCCGCAAGCTCTCAAACGTCATTCATGATTCTCACGCGGATCTACAGCTCGGACGTGGCTGGCGCGAAGCGCGCCGGGACACAGGACACACGAACGGCATGTACTCCAAGTTCTCTTGGGCTATGACTATAGGTGACGGCCGGTTGCCTGTCCAGCGATTCGCGCGGATCGGCGGGGTCGAGGGCGGCCGCGACGCAGGCGGCTCCGGCGCACCCCGCGGCCCTCGGATCCGCCGGCCCGGCGGCCCGCCGCCCTGAGAACCGCCTCGAAGGATGGCACAAATTCTCATCGTCGTCTCGGGATCGCCGCGGTAAAAAGCGTCCGGCGCGCGCCGAGCCGCGGCGGCAAACCGGCCGTGACGCGGCGCGCCCGGGGCGATCGCGCCCGCCGTGGGCGCCGCTCGCGATTCGGTCTCATGCAATGGAGCTGCAAATGCGTACGAATCGTTCGTTTCCCGCCTTCGCCGGCGGCGGGCTGGTGCTCCTGGCAGCCCTTCTGGTCGCGGCCCAGGACTCGAAGAACGGCAAGGCCACTGCCAAGGAGCAGGAACGCGAAGTGAAGCTGGCCGAGGTCCCCGCCGCAGCGCTGGCGGCGCTCCAGAAGCTTGCCGGCGGCGCGGCCTTCGCCGAGTTCGCCGAAGAGATCGAGCACGGCCACAAGTTCTACGAGGGCTCCTGGAAGGGACCCGACGGCAACAACGTCGACGCGCTCGTGACCGAGTCCGGCGACGTCGTGGAGATCGAGGAAACCATCCCGGCCGAGAAGGCCCCCTCGTCGGTTCGCGCCCTGGCCGAGAAAGAAGCGGGCAAGGACGCCAAGGTCGCCTACGAGCGCAAGACGCTTTACCTGTACGAGATCAAGTTCCGCAAGGACGGCAAGGGGCGTGAAATTCTGCTGACCGCCGACGCACGGCGCGTGGATGAGTCTGGAGAGGACGAGGACGACGAAGACGATTGAGCCGCGCGTCCGCGTGCGGCTGAATCGGGCGCGGCCCGCGCGTCGTCGCTTGAGTGAAGCGCCAGCGACGCTTCGAACGGGCGCAGGCTCCCCCACACGCGCGTCGCGCGCGCCCGTGGGGCATAAAACGGCCCACGAAACACAGCGGTTCCGTGGGCCGTTCGAGATCGCATGCCTAACCGGGATCGGCTAGGTGCAGACGTTGCCAAAGTTCACCAGCATCAGCGACAGATCGTCGAGATCGACGTCGCCGTCGCCGTCGATGTCGCCCTGGCTCGGCTTCGCGCCGCTGGTCGTGCCGAAGTTCACCAGCATCAGCGACAGGTCGTCCAGCGTGATGGCGTGATCATCGTTCAGATCGCCGATGCACAACTGCACGCGCATGAACGCGTCCGGCGTGCCGAAGACCGGGCTCGAAGTCAGGTCATTGCCGGCCGCGTCGTGCAGGTTGGCGACGAAGTAGATCGTCCAGTTCTCAGTGATCGCGACGTCATTGGCGGCGAACGCGCTCAGCGTGTTGTTGCCGCGGCCGACATACGCGTCGTCGTCGAAGGCGCCGTTGCCGTCGAGATCGACCGGATCGCCCTCGCGGGCCACGACCGTCTCACCCTTGAACACCAGCACCTCGTCCATGCTTGGATCGCCGACGTCGGTGTTGCCCACGATCACGTAGTCGCCGGCCGAATTGCACGCCACGCCCGAGACGATCGCGCCCCAGTGCTCGCCCGCGCCGCTCGTGATCGGGTCGCCGGTGGCCGCGACCAGGCTGCCGTTGAGGACCACCCAGTCGTTGTCCGACGGGTCGTCGCCGCGCGAAATCCACGCGCCGCTCGCCGCCATCCGCGTCTGGAAGATGTCCGCCAGGGTGATCGCCGAGCCCGCCACCGTCGAGCCTTCCTGCAACACGACCACGTCGTCGATCGCCAGAATCTTGTCGATCGCGGTGTTGGGATTCTCGGTGTCGCCCTCGGCGTACCAGTGTGCACCGTCGGGCGTGCTGCCCGAATCCGACAAGTCAAACGAATCCCACACCTCGAACCCGATCATGCTCACGCCCGACTGGCGGTACGAGGTGTTCCCGCGAAACAGCGCCGGGTAGCGCGACGAATGCAGGTTCGTGATCGGCGTGTTGACGAACTGCACCTGGTCGGCCGTTTCGAGGATGGAGACGGAGCCGATCGAGTTGCCGAAGAGCTCGTCGCCGCTGCTGCCGGGCGGATTGTCGACCAGCCCCAGGGCCGGGTCGCCCTGGTTCAGGATCAGTGTCTGCACGCCCAGCGAATCCACCGTGAGCACCTTCTCGTCGTCAGTGGTCGCGCCGCCCTTGGCCCGGCAGCTATAGACGAAGTTGCCGGCTGCCGTGCCGAAGCTCACCGGCGACGGCGAATCGAAGAAGTCGTACAGCTCGCCCGTGCCGAGTCCGGCGATGGGCTGCCCCTCCTGTGCGTACATACTCCCGGCGGTCCCGCAGCCGAAGACCAGGATGGTCTCCAGGTCCGAGCCGAGCTGCGTGCGGCCCTTGACCATCCAGCGGTCGCCATCCGGGCTGAGCGAGAAGTCCTCCAGCGCGCGCCAGTCGCTCGCCGCCGGCATTCCGGTCAGATCCAGCGTGCCGGGGATGTTGGCGGTCGGGTGCCCCGCCTTCTTGGAGTAAATCACTTCGATGTCGGCGGCGCTGGCCAGGCCAACGCTGCCCGCCAGGCCGGCCAGCAGCACGGCCGCCTCCCTCAAGCCTGGGAGCCAAACCAGATCATTGCTCTTTCCCATGGTTGCTCTCCTCTCCGACAGGGAAACTGTTCTGCATGGGGCCGGATCGACGCCGGCCTACCACGTGCGTGTCAGCGGAGAGAATACCACCGGGCTCGCCCGCCGCGACACCCCAAAATCCGCCCCAGCGGAGCTCCTCAGCCGCTGCGCATTCCCGCGCACCGGCCGGCGCCCGGGCCCGCGCCTGTCCCGCCCGGCCCGTCTTCCGAGCGGTCCGACCAGCCGAACCAAACCCGCCCACTTTTCGTTCGCCCGTCGGCGGTGGCACTGATCTTGCCACAGGCCCGTTGCCGAGTCCCGGGAACGAAGGCGCACGGCCTGAAAATCCGTGCAACCCGTGCGACCCGCGCCACTCGTGGCGTCCGTGCAGCCCGAACCGCCCGATGCGCGGCGAGCCGCGCGGTGGAATCGGCCCGTGCGGCCCTTGGCTCGGCCGCCATCCTCACCCGGAGACGCGCATGCGGGAATTTCTGACCGGCAACCAGGCGATCGTCCGCGGCGCGCTGCGGGCCGGATGCAACTTCTTCGCCGGATACCCGATCACGCCGGCCAGCTCGATCCTGACCGACTTCGTCAAGGCCTTCGCGGGCGGCCGCGGCACCGCCGTCCAGACCGAGGACGAGATCGCCGCCATCGGGCAGTGCATCGGCGCGGCCATGGCCGGAGCCCGCGCCCTCACTGCAACCTCCGGCCCGGGCATGAGCCTCTACAGCGAGAACATCGGTCTGGCCCAGATGGGCGAGGTGCCGCTGGTCATTGTCGACTGCCAGCGCATGCCGCCCGCCACCGGTGGAGCCACCTCCACTGGCGAGGGCGACGTCGCCTTCGCCCGGCACATCACCTCGGGCGGATTCCCGCTGCCCGTGCTGATCGCAAGCGACGCCGCCTCCGCGTACCAGCTCGCGCACCGCGCGTTCGACCTCGCCGAGCAGCTCCGCTCGCCCGTGATTCTGCTCAGCTCGAAAGATGTCGCGCTCACCCGCCAGACCGCGGACCTCGATGCGGTCGAGTTGCCCCCCATTCATCCCCGACACGAATACAGCGGGTCGGGTCCGTTCAAGCCGTACGCCATCGACGCGCCGGAAGACATCCCCGCGTTCGCACCCGTCGGCGGAGCCCAACGTGTCCGCTTCACCGGCTCGATCCATGGCGAGGACGGCCTGCTCACCATCGATCGCCGCCGAATCGAGCGGAAGCTGGTCCATTTGCGCGAGAAGATCCTCGCGCAGCGCGGCAGGATTGAAGACTTCGACGCCGATCTCGACTCCGCCGCCCGCGTGCTGCTTGTCTCCTACGGTGCGGCCGACGGTGCGGCGCGGCAGGCCGTTCAGCGGCTCCGCGCGGAGGGCGTCGCGGTCTCACACCTGACGCTGTACAGCCTCTGGCCGATCCCCGAGGCGACCCTGAGCGCCGCGCTTTCGCCGCGGGTTGAGCGCGTCGTGATGCCCGAGTTCAACATCGGCCTCTACGCCGACGAGCTGCGCCGGGTGATCCGCAGCGCTCCAGTCGAATCACTGACCCGCTTCGACGGCGGACTGATCTCGCCGCAGACGATCGTCGACCATGTCCGCAAGGGACCTCCCCCGTCTAACGAGCCGACGGAGACACGACCGTGACCATGCTGAACACCCTGCGCGATGAGATGTGCTATTGCCCGGGCTGTTCGCACGGCCTGGTGCTCGAGCGGCTCGGCGAGGCCATCAACCGGCTCGGTCTGCCGCCGGAGAACGTCTGCATCGTCTCCGATATCGGCTGCATCGGCACGGCCGACCGCTACTTCGGCTGCCACACGTTTCACGGCCTGCACGGCCGCTCGTTCACGTACGCCGAAGGCATCCGCCGGCAGCGGCCCGATTTGCTCACGATCGTGCTGGTGGGCGACGGCGGCTGCGGCATCGGCACGGCCCATCTCGTGCACGGGGCCCGCCGCGGCGTGCCGATCAAGGTGATCGTCTGCAACAACTTCAATTTCGGCATGACCGGCGGACAGGCTTCGCCGACCACGCCGACTGATGCTTTCACGCCCACTTCTCCCGCCGGTTGTCACGAGCGGCCGTTCGACATCGCGGGCACCGCGCGCGTGGCGGGCGCGTCGTTCGTGGCGCGCGGCAGCGCCCATGATCCGCGACTCGCCGACCTGCTCGAAACCGCGCTGCGCGAGCCCGGCTTCGCGCTGGTCGACATCTGGGAGCTTTGTGCGGCGTACTTCGTGCCGGCAAACAAGGTCAACCCCGCCCGCCTGCCCGAGCTGGCCACGCAGATCGGCCTTCCGTTCGGCGTGTGGAAATGGGACGAGCCGACGCATGCCGCGCGCACGCCGACGGGGGCAAGTCTGGCGCGCGCCGAAAGGCTCGGCCCGGCGGCCCCCGCAGCGATCGAGTCGCCCGAGAGCTCTCCGCGCCTCCCCTGGGCTCGTCGCACGGAAATCTGCATCGCCGGCTCGGCCGGGCAGCACATTCGCTCCGCGGCCGGAGTCCTGGGCGACATCGCTGTGGCAAGCGGGCTGTTCGCGGCGGAGCACGACGACTATCCGATCACGGTCCGCAAAGGTCACTCCATCTCCAACCTGATCGTCGATTCGAAGCCGATTCTCTACGCCGGCCTCGACCATCCCGACCTGCTCATCGTGCTGAGCACCGATGGAGCCGGGCGGCTCGGCAGTTTCGCCGCATTGCCAACGTCCTGCACGGTGTGGATGGAGAGCTCGCTCACGGCCGCGACGACGCCGGCAACCGTCCGGCCGTTCGAGCTCGTCGCGCTGATCAAAGTCGCTCCGCGCGCCGGCGCCGCGCTGGCGATTCTGGCCGGCGCGGTGGTTGAGCAGGGCTGGATCACGGAAGAAAACCTGCTCGCAGCCGCCAGGGCTGTTCTGCGCGGACCGCACCGCGATTCCAACCTCAAGGCCATGCAGGCGGGCGTCGCCTTCGCACGCCAGGCAGTTTCCGCGTCGCTCGGCGGCCCGCAGGGCCGCGCCGGAGGTGCCTCGTGATCCGCGAAACCACCATCGACAAGTCGCTGAATCGGCTGCTGCGGCACTTTGGGCAGCTCTTGATCGCGCGTCCGCCGGCGAGTGCGGCAACGCTGGCGCAAATCGAGGCGCGCGTCGGCCCGCTGCCGCGCGATCTCGTCATCTTCCTGACCGCCTGCGACGGCTTGCATCTGAACCTGGCCGAAGCGGGCTACGCCACGCAGTTCTGCACGACGCAGGACATTCTGCCGACGCTGACGCGCCCGCAGCCGCCCGCGCCGCCGCCGGAGGTCCTGCCCATCCGCTGCGACCCCGCCGGCCGCGACTGGTTGGTGCTCGATCAGCCTCCGATGCACGGCGTGGTGATCCGCTGGGACCCGGGCACGCACGGCGAGCAGTTGATCGCGTCTTCGTTCGGGACCTATTTCGACGCCTGGTCGCGCTACCTCACGCAGGTGTACACGTCGAAGGGAACGCCCGTCGCCGGCAAGCGACGCGCGGCGGGGCCGCCGGCGTTCGACGCCGCGTACGTCCAGAAGTTCGATCCGGCGCTGTGCGAGCTGTGCGAAACCCGCGGCGCGAAGCAGTATTTCGCCCGGCTTGAGCTGATGGCCGCCGGCGCGGAGGATTTCGAGTAGCAGCGCCGCCCGCTCCGGCACCGCGACATGGTCGGTGCCCGGCGGCGACCCCTCCTTCGCATCGAAAGCCGCGGGCCGACGGCCACTTTGCACCGCCGGCCCATCTCACAGAAGTTGACCCGCGCGACAAGCCGCCGCCGCGCCCGGCACGGGCTCGCGCGGAGAATCCGCTACTCCAGCACGCGGATGTTCCGCTTGCCGCACATCTCCTTCAGCACGCGCGGCCAGATGCTCACGCTCACCTCGCCCAGATGCGCCGTGCGCAGCAGCGCCATGTACGTGCGCGACTGCCCGATGCCGCCGCCGATGCTCAGCGGAATCTCGTTCTTCATGATCGCCTGGTGATACGGCATCTTGAGCATGTCCGTCTGGTTGGTCAGCTCAAGCTGCTTGCGCAGCGTCTCCGCCGTCACGCGGATGCCCATGCTGCTCAGCTCGTGCCGGCGTCGCGTCACCGGGTTCCAGACCAGGATGTCGCCGTTGAGCCCGTGCATCGGCCGACCGTCGGTGCTCTTCGTCTCGGTCACCCAATCGTCGTAGTCCGCCGCCCGCATCTCGTGCGGATAGCCGTCCTTTAGCGTCCAGCCGATGCCATAGATGAACACCGCCGGATGCTCCTGCAAGATCGCCGTCTCGCGCTGCTTGCGCGGCAGGGTGGGGAAGTGGTCGAGGATGTCCTCGGCGTGCAGGAACGTGAGCTCGTCAGGCAGCTCGCCGTACTTGCGCGAATGCAGCTTGGGGAACTTCTTGAAGAGCTGCACCTCGCAGCCCTTGATCACCTTCCAGAGCTTCTTGACGATCTGTGTGAGGAACTTCAGGTTGCGGTCGTCCGCGGTGATCACGCGCTCCCAATCCCACTGATCGACGTAGGCCGAGTGATCGTGGTCGAGGAAGTAATCCTTGCGCACCGCGCGCATGTCGGTGATGATGCCCTCGCCCACGGCGCAGTCGAACTGCTTGAGCGCCACGCGCTTCCACTTCGTCGCGGCCTGCACCACCTGCGCATCGATGGGGTGCTTATTGTGATCGTTGTTGACGTGAAACTGGATCGGCGTGCGCGAACCGTCGCGGTCCAGGTAGTCGTTCACGCCGCTGTCGACGTCGACGATCAGCGGCACCACGACGCGCATCAGGTTCAGCTCTTTGCAGAGATGCTCTTCGATGTAGTCCTTCGAGAAGAACAGCGCCCGCTGCATGTCGCGCCGATCCAGCAGCGGCTTGTAGTCCGCCGGCAGAACCTTCTCGACTTCCTCATACGTGCCAATGCCCGGCCCAACGAGGTCGGCGGCTTTGTTCAGTACCGCTGTGCCAGCCATGATGTGTCCTCCACGCGCGGCGGCATGTCGCTGAAGGGTAAGACTGGCAAACGCAGTGCCAAAGCGACCGAGCCGGCCTTCATCCGAGAGCTAATCGCCTGAGCGTCAGCCAGTTACGGCGATGGCGCGACCCGTGCCGCATCGTCCGGCGACTCCGGCCGGCGCCCCGGCGGAGTCCATCCCGCCGCGCCACCTCACGACCAGGCTGGGGAAAAACGCGCAGGGAAGGCCGTCGAACGACCCGCCTCCCGCAACCCCCAGATTCCTCAGCCCGGGTGCCCCGATTGGCCGCCCGGCGGAAATGCAGCCCGCGGCGCAAGAAAAAAGCCGCAGGTCGATGGTCGATCGAGCTGCGGCGGTCGCCTTTCGGCGGTGCCTGCGAATGTTTCGTCTTGTTGCGAAAAAGCGCAGGACAGGGTCGACTACACTTGACCATAGAAATACACCAATCGAATATCGAGGTCAAGGATCGTGTGCCCCATTTGCATTCGCGTTGTCTTCGGCAGCGGGTGAGATCATGCCCTCCTACCTCGGTCTCGATATTGGCTCCAATTCGGTCGGATCTGCCTGGGTAGACACCGACGCTCGCGACGTGCATGTCGCTGCCAGCGTCTTCCCTGCAGGCGTGGACGAGCAGGAGGACAAGCGCGGCGCGCCGAAGAACCAGGACCGCCGTCAGACGCGCTCCCAACGCCGCACCATCGACCGCCGGGCGCGTCGAAAGCGCGCGCTGACGCGCTTCCTCATCCAGCGCAAGCTGCTGCCCACCGAACCGGCCGAGTTGTGCAAGCTCTATAACCTCGACCCCTGGCAGCTTCGCCGCGACGCGCTTCGCAAACCGCTCACGCCGCATGAGCTTGGCCGCGTACTCGTTCACCTGGCCCAACGTCGCGGTGCGGTTGGCGTCGTGACCGACCCCGAGAATCCGGACGAGGGAATGGTCAAGGACGGCATGGACCGACTTGAAAAGCTGATGCAGGAGCGCCGCGCACCGACCGTCGGCGCTCTTCTGGCCGACCTCATCGACCACCGCCGCCAGTCACTGGAACGCTTGCCCGACGCGGCGTGCAGCCGGCGGACGCTTCAGCTTCGCCGCCAGCGCGGGCGGCGCAAGCCGCAGTACCCGCCCGCCCTTACCGTCCGCAATCGCCAAAATAGGCTACCCGAAGAAGAGCTGCTCTTAGCCGGGCGCGAATTGGTCCGCAGGGAGTTTCAGCAGATCGTCGAGGTGCAGCGGTCGCACAAGGACTCCGCGCTGGCCCGGCTCTTGACGGACGAACTCATCCGACAGCTTGATGATCCGAAACAAACCGACACCTGGCGGCACCGCGGCCTGCTCTTCGGTCAGCGCCGCACCTACTGGGACACCGGCACGCTCGGCCGCTGCGTGCTCGAGCCGACGGAGCGCTGCGCACCGCAAGCCGACCGGCATGCCAGCTACTTTCGTGTCGTGGAGAGCGCCAACAACATCCGCATCGTGGTACGCGGCCAGGACGAGCGGCCCCTGACCGTCGAAGAGCGCGCGAAGGCCATCTCCTTGTTGCGCGGCCCGCTCGGGCAGCGCAAGCAAAAGGGTAAGCTTGTGCCCAAAACGTCGGTCAGCGTTACGGAAATCCGCAAAGCGCTTGGCTTGGCAAAACGGAAGGGCCAGAACGATCCGGTACAACTGAACGTCGAGACCGACGAAGACCGCGAGATCAACACCGACTGGTTCCATCGCGAAATCGTGCACGGCGTGTTCGGCGAAGCCGCGTGGAACGGGCTGCCGGAGGATAGGAAAGAGTCCGTCAACCGGGCGATTCTACGTTTTGGCCCGGATCACGAAGACGACGCCAGGAAGCTGCGCGCTGGCGCCCAGCGCTGGTGGAATCTTGACGCCGCGGCCGCCGAACGGCTTGTCACCGCGTGGACCGGCCGCCCCAGGCTCGAAAAGCGCCTCAATCTCTCTCGCCGCGCGATCATGAACCTGCTGCCCTACATGGAGCGCTTCGACGCGGAGAACAACCGCTGGCCGACGCAGCAGGAGGCCCGCAAGGCGCACGGGAAGGCGATGCAAGAGCGCTTCGAGCAGACCGGCGAATGCGCGTTCGAATTAGCGGCGCGGCGCTACAACACCGGCGCGCTCGGCCTGACCGCGGCCGACCGCTACTACATGCGGCTCGAAAAGCACTGGATCCGCGACGAGAACGGCCAGGTCGTCCGCGACGCCGCCGGCAAGCCGATTCCCGAGCCGCCGCCGGCGCCGATGCTCTCGAACCCGGTCGTGCGCAAGGCGATCCACGAGGTCCGCCGCCACCTGGTGGCCTGGTTACGCAAGTTCCGCCGCAAGCCGGACCGCGTGGTGATCGAGATGGCGCGGGGCGTCCAGGACACCGCCAAGCGCCGTAACGAACAACTCAAAGCAAACCGAGAGCGCGAGCAGGAACGCAAACGGATCGAGGAGTGCCTGCGCGCCTGGGGCATACCGGAATCAAACTGGAATCGCGCTGTTCTGCGTGTACGACTTTGCCGCGAGCAGAGCGGGATTTGCCCATTCTCCCTCACGGGCTCCAACGCGAACAGGACCATTACAGAACGCATGGCGGCCGAGGGGCGCGAACTTGAGGTCGAACACATCATCCCAGAGGCGCTCACCACCAGAACGATGGCATTCAGCAATCTTGTCCTGTGCTACCGCGAGGCCAATCGGGGCAAAGGCATGCGCACGCCGCTGGACTGGCTCGGTCCCGAAGGCGTCAAGGCCGTGCTCCAGCGACTGGAGAACGCTCCCATCAAAGACAATCGCGTCAAGTGGGAGCGGTTGCAGGCGCCCACGCCCGACGAGGCTGGCTTTCGAAACTCCCAATTGACGGACACCGCTTACGCCACGCGCCAGGTCGCTGCCTACATCGCCGATGCGCTATTCGACGGACAGGGGCTTCCGGAACGCGGCGGCGAGCGAAAAATCTTCACGACAAAAGGAGAGTACACCTCGCGCCTGCGGGCTGACTGGGGCCTGCACGAAAGTACAATTGATCGGGCGCACGGCCTGGAGCTCGCGCCGGCAACTGAGGCACTGGCCGCCGATCCGGACCTGGAGCAATCCTCCCGACGCGCCTGCAAGGGGCCTAAGGACCGTAGCGACCACCGTCACCACGCGATTGATGCCCTCGTCACCGCGCTGCTGGGCCCGGAATTACTCACGGTTGTCGGTCGTCATGCGCGCGAGGACCGCGAATACTATGAACGCACCCGCTATCGACCGCGCCGCAAGCCGCTTTCCCAACCGCCCGCGTGGCCTACGCCAGAGGCATTCCACGACGATGTCGTCGCGGCCTTCGACAAGCTCCTCGTGGCCAGCCGCCCGGTCAAACGCCGGCTGGTCGGGGCATTCCACGAAGAGACGCACTACGGCCCCGTGATCGGCCCGCTGCCGCCGCACCGCACGGAGGACGCTTCGACTCTCTTCACCAACCGCATCAGTGCCGACCGGCTCACACCCAATCATTTGCGCGTGACCGAAGGCTGGGACGAATTAAGCGCCAAGCTGGACGACGGTCGCGTCTCGCCCGCGAGCAAGCGGGACATTCGCCGCAAACTCGCCGCCTTGGAGGATCCCTCGCCCGGGAAATCGGGAATCGTCCGCGACCGCGCGCTGCGCGACCGGCTCCGCAAGTGCCTGCGCTCCAATGGCATCGACCCCGACGACTTCGCGGCCGCCGAAATCAAGCAGTTGATCGCCGAAGGCAAGCTCACCATGGCCAGCGGAGTTCCGATCAAGGGCATAGTGCTCCTGCGGACCAACTCCGATCCCGTTCGGATTACCCGAAAGCGTTGGGACTGGGTCGCGAACAAGATGATTGCCGACAACGACCCGCGCACGACCCGCGTCTACATCGGCGGCAATAACCATCACATCGAAATCCGCGAGAATCGCAAAACCGGCAAATGGTCCGGCGAAATCGTTCCGACCTTCGAGGCGGCCAAGCGCGTCCGAATCGAAAAACGCGACGCGGTCGATCGATCCGACAATGATGAAAGCTGCTTCATGATGTCCCTGGCCGAAGGCGAGATGATCCACGCCCGTCGCAAGGACCGCCCCGACGAGCCTCCCAGCTACTTTGTCGTCTGCAAGCTCGACAAGGCCGGAAATTCCTGCCGCATCCACTTTGCGCCGCACTGGGATGCCCGCAAGGCCAGCGAGCAAGACCGCTGGGACCTCACCCCTGCCGACCTCAAGAACTGCGGACCCGAACCCGGCAGGCCGCCGGTCAAGGTCCGCGTCGGCCCGCTGGGCGACGTGACTGTGCTGGAGCGCGACTGAACGAAGCCTGTGCTCTCCGCCGATAACGCCCACAAGGGACGAGATCGGCCATGATCAAGCGCACCGTCGAAATCTCGCAGCGCCCGGTGCATCTGACCGTTCGCGACCGCCAGCTTCTTCTGCTGGCCAAGGAAGACGCCGCGACCGCACTTTCAGCCCGGCCGGACAACCTGCTCAGTGCCGTCCCCTGCGAGGACGTCGGCCTCCTGCTGGTCGAGCACCTCGGCACCTCCTACTCCCACGCCGCCTTGCTGACGCTGATCGAGAGCGACGCCGCCGTCGTCCTTTGCGGCCGAGACCACCTGCCCGCCGGCCTGCTCCTGCCGCTCGGCGAACACACCCAGGTCGTCTGGCGGATTCACGACCAGCTCGCCATGCCGCGGCCCCTTCGCAAGCAGCTCTGGCGGCAGCTCGTCGTCGCCAAGGTCCGCGCCCAGGCCGCCAACCTGCCGGCCGGCGCCGGGCCGCGCGCGCGCCTGCTGGCCCTGGCCCGCGAGGTTCGCTCCGGCGACCCGACCAACGTCGAAGCCCAGGCTGCGCGCATCTACTGGTCCGCCTGGCGCAGCGGGCTCGCCGGACCTGCCGATTTCCGCCGCGATCCCGACGGCCCGTCCCCCAACAACCTGCTCAACTACGGCTATGCCGTGCTGCGCGCCGCCGTCGCCCGTGCGATCGTCTCGGCGGGCCTGCTGCCGGCCCTCGGCATTCACCACGCCAACCGCTCGAACGCGTTTTGCCTGGCGGATGACCTGGTCGAACCGCTGCGCCCGCTGGTGGATTACCGCGTCGCGCAATGGGTGCGCGACGGACAGACGGAGCTGACCCCGCAGGTCAAGCGGTCCTTGCTCGAGCTGCTGACCGACGAGATGCGCACCGGAGAGCAGTCGGGTCCGCTGATGGTCGCGCTGCACCGCTACGTCGCCTCGCTGGTGCGCTGCCTGACCGGCGAAGCGACGCGCCTGACGATTCCCGTTCCGACCGGCGCGGAATCGGCCGCTCGCGAGAGCGCGACCGACTTGCCAGGCGGCTGACACACGATGCAACTCAGCGGCTATCGTTACATGTGGCTGGTGGCGATGTTTGATCTGCCGGTGGATACGAGCGCGGCCCGCCGCGCGTACGCTCAATTCCGCAAGGCGCTGCTCAAGGACGGCTTCGTCAGAATGCAATACAGCGTCTACATCCGGCATTGTGCCAGCGAGGAGAACGCCGATGTTCACCTGGCGCGCGTGCAGGGCGCCCTGCCCGAAGACGGCGAGGTGCGCCTGCTTGCGATCACGGACAAGCAATTCGAGCGGATGCGGGTTTTCTGGGGAAAACGCCGCAAGCCGCCCGAATCGCCACCCGCGCAGCTCGAATTGTTCTAGGCCGCTCGGCGGTCAAGTCGGCGTCGGAAAGGCGCTTGCGCCGGGTCCAGTGTAATCGACCCTGGCCTGCGACCAATCCGCAACCCGTTCGAGCAGTTTGTCCACCTTGGATTCAGTGTAATCGACCCTGGCCTGCGACCAATCCGCAACCGTCCAAGCTTCGGACGTTCTCGGTGGACGAGTGTAATCGACCCTGGCCTGCGACCAATCCGCAACTCAATGTCCAGGACTAAGGCTGCGACAGCGAGTGTAATCGACCCTGGCCTGCGACCAATCCGCAACAAGAGCGGAGCGCTGACCACGGGCAGCGGCAGTGTAATCGACCCTGGCCTGCGACCAATCCGCAACGTCGAGTCCACGATGCACTCGGCCAGCGTAAGTGTAATCGACCCTGGCCTGCGACCAATCCGCAACACTGGCAATTGACACTGGCAGCCGCTTCGCAGTGTAATCGACCCTGGCCTGCGACCAATCCGCAACGCAGCAATACAACAGCGGCGGGCCGCGGTAGTGTAATCGACCCTGGCCTGCGACCAATCCGCAACGGGCTTCGCGGGCGGCATCCGGCGGATGCTAGTGTAATCGACCCTGGCCTGCGACCAATCCGCAACGCTGAACGCGGCCGGCGTGGCGGGCGCGGCAGTGTAATCGACCCTGGCCTGCGACCAATCCGCAACATAAACACGCTCATCGTCGCCCCCGTCGTCAGTGTAATCGACCCTGGCCTGCGACCAATCCGCAACACAAGGGCCTGCGGCAGAATGGACGCGACGAGTGTAATCGACCCTGGCCTGCGACCAATCCGCAACACTAGAGTGCGCGCTGGGCCGCGGCCGGTAGTGTAATCGACCCTGGCCTGAGATCGGAAGAGCGTCGTGGAGGGAAAGAGTGGGGGGGGGGGGGGGGGGGGGG
>CAYXIO010000008.1:0-89511 GCA_964465125.1 uncultured Planctomycetales bacterium
ATCGGCTGCGGCGGCAGGGCTGACCCCGGGCGCCGCTGGAATCCAGGGGTCCGCATCGCCCGCGCAAAGAAGATTCGTGTGCAACCCGAACCGGCCGGACGCGAGCACTGAAAAACCAGGCCGCCGCCGCGAACATGGGCCCGACTCATGCCGGTCCGGTCGCATTCACCCCAGCAGTACGCCGGAATCGCGCGTGGGTTCATCCCGCGCGAAACGGAAGACAAGTGGTTCATCTTCCTGAAAGACGATCGGCTGTATCTGCACCGCAGTTGGACCGGCTTCTGCGTCGATGAAGTCCGTCTTGTGCTCCGCGCGGGCCGCCATCGCATCGCCGAGGCCTGGGTCAACCGCAACCGCCGGGAGTACCGGGAAACCGACGACGCGCCGCGGGCGGAATCGTCGCCTGGGGATCATTCGGGCGCGCCGGGCCGTCCGCGGGCATCGCGCCGCGGGAGCAACCGCTTGACGGCGGGTGAGACTGCGTCCGGGGCCCCGCCTTCCAGCGGCCGGAGGGCGTGGGCGAGCGCTTCGAGCTCGCCGCGCTGGGCGCGTGCCGCGTCCCGCGCTCGATCCAGCCCGTCCACGAGTCGCGCGCCGAAGTCGTCCAGCGCCCGGTCGAGGGCGGTTTCGAGCGCTCGCCGAGCGGCGCGCTCGAGGTCTGGTCGCAGGACGCGCTCCAGCCAGGCGGGCAACGCCCAGGCGATCGCAACGAGCAGCGCGCTGTTAAGCGCAAAGTTCAGCCCGGGAAACGGCGCCGCACCGGTCGTTGCCCGCCAGTAGCCCGCCACCACGTTCCAGGCCACGACGAGCAGCGCCGCCAGCGGCAGCCACCGCGAGCCGAGCCGGGCGATGCGCCACAGGGCGCGCCGCAGCGGCGTGCCGGGCCGCGCCAGGCCGGTGCGCAACGCGCTTTCCGAGCTGCCGATCAGCGCCGCGGGCGCATCGCGACGAGCGGCGTCGAGCGACGCGTCGACATGCGCCGGCGCGAGCCCGGCGCGCCGCGCCGTCTGCTCGACTCGGTCCTGCACGTCCGAGAGACGCGCATCGCACCACGAGTCCCACAGACTTCCGCAGCGCAGCGCTTCGGCATCGCCCGGTCGCGCCGCGCAGCTCGCCGCGATGCCCGCCACCCCCCAGCGCCATCCCAGCAGGAGAGACTCGCGCGTCGCGCCCCAGGCCTGTGCGAGCGTGTCGCGAAGCCGGGACCACGCCGCTTCGTCGCCGAGCTGCGCACCCGCGGCACGCAGCCAGCGCTGCACGTCCGCGACGCGGGCGGCGATGCCGCAGCGCTCCAGCTCGCGCGCCGCGTGCTCGCGCTGAAGCGCGTTCACGATCTCGTCCAGCGGATCCGCAGCGCGGCCGTCCGGCCGGCCGCTCGCGCAGCTCGTGCAGAAGACCCAGGGGTCGTCGAAGCCAGCCTGCCGCAACAGCTCGCACCAGTCGCTGCGCTGCTCGGCGACGCCCTCGTCCCAGCGATTGAGCACGAACAGCCAGCCGTGACGCCCGGCGCGTTCGAGCAGGACGCGCCATCCGGCGTCGTCGCGATAGCGCTCCGGGCTGACGACGTACACGAGCAGGTCGACGTGGCGCAGCCAGCTCAGCGTGGCGGCGCGGTTCCGAATCTCCGTGCTGTTGATGTCGGGCGTGTCGATCCAGAGCACGTCGCGCCGCGCGGCGACGTCATGCCGCACGACCTGCACGTCCGAGCCGCGGAGCTCCGCGGGCAGGTCGGCCAGGGAGACCTCCTCGTGAACGTAGAGCGTCACCTCGCGGGAGGTCGGCCGCGGGACGCCGACGCGTGCGATCGGCGCGCCGGCCAGTCGGTTCAGCAGGCTGCTCTTGCCCACGCCCGTGCCGCCGAAGAACGCCGCCACCAGCGGGCGAGCCAGCGTGAAGAGCTGCGCGGGCGTCTGGCGCTCGATCGCGTCGAGCTGCGGCACAAGTTCGGGTTGCAGCCAGCCCGCGGCGCAGGCCCGCTCGGCCCAGGTGCGAACCGCGTCGAAGGCCGACTGCCAGGCCTCACTCGCCGACGGCACGGGTCCACTCCTCGAGGGCGGCGGTCGCGTCCGCCAACTCCGCCGGGGTGATCGGGGCCGGCTCGCCCGCTGACGGCGCCGTCGCCAGTGCGATCAACTCCGGTTGCAGCACATCCTCCAGAAGTCGGCGTCGAAACAGCTCGAGCTGCTTCCGTCGCAGCCCCGCCGCCACGCTCCCCACGTACGATCCGACGGCGCTTTCGGTCAACAGGCTGACCACGCCGAAGAACGCCGGTCCAAGCAGCAGGTCCGTGGCGCCGAGCCCGGCAGTCTTGATCGCCAGAAGCAGCGACGCCGCGTCCGCCGTCACGCGCGCCGCGCGCAGGCTGTTCAGCAACGCCGGGCGCTCGCGCAGGCGCTCATACAGCGACTCCGCGGCGGCGCGAATATCGTCGCGGAGCTGCTCGTGCAGATTCGTCGCGCAATCGAGGAACATCCGCCGAAGCTCCGTGCCGCGACCCGCGAGCCGCTGCTCGATTCGCATCCAGAAGGCGGAGCCAGCCGCGTTTTCGTCGCGCGCTTCGGCAGCCTGCACGTTGTTTCGCTCGGCGGAGATTCGTTGACCCGCGGCGGTACGCTCCAGCCGCAGCAGCAGGTGCTCCGCCAGTTCCGACAGGTAGCGCGGCTCGCCCGGGCGCGAAGACGCACCCGGCGTCGATCGTCGCCGGCGGACCAGCTCGGCCAGTCGCCGCCAGGGCCAGCTCGTTACCGCGCGCGCCTGGCGGGCGACCCGCGACAGGCCCGGCAGCTCCAGCAGCTCCAGCAACGCCTGAATCGTCCGCGCGAAGGCGACGTTGCGATCGGGATGATCGAGCACGTCGCGAGCGTACGCGCCCTGTAACGCGTCCAGCTCGTCGGACACGCACGCCCGCCAGCGGTCCAGCGCCGCATGCTCGGCCTGAATCGCGCGGGTCCAGTCGCGCCAATGCAGGCGGACCAGCCGCGCGACGCCGCGCGGCCGCTCGTCGCGGCGCGCCTCACGCACAGCCTCGTGCGCCGACCGGCGCAGCTCCCGGGCGGCCCGCTCGACGTCGTCGCCCGGCGATTCAAGCGGGTGCGCGATGACGCCTGCCACCGTCCGCGCGAGCTGCGGGCGCGCCGCCAGACTTTCACTCAGGGTGGAACGGATCACCGGCTCGACGTCGGGAGTCATCTTGTTCAAGCAGATCAGCAGCCTGCGATCCAGCGGCGCGACGAAGTCCAGGAGCTGCCAGACGGCGAGGTCGGCGTATTTCTCGCGCGTGAGAACGCAGATCAGCAAGTCGGCGCTCGCCAGCGCGCCAAGCAAGCTGGCGCGGTAGTCGTGTGCCGCGAGAGAATCGAAGTCCGGCGTGTCCCACAGTGCGATCCCGGACCAATCGGCCTCGCAAGGGGCAGCGACGCAGACCGCGTCGAGCGGACCGCGCGCCGGCCGGCTCGGATCGTCCACCGGCTCGGCAACGGCGGATGCGATCAGGCCGCGCGCCTCGGAGCCGCCAAAGCGGACACGCGCCGCGCGGCGAGTAAACCCGGCCCGGGGGCTGACGCCGACCACGTCCGCGGCGGCGATTCGGTTCACCAGCGTGCTTTTGCCCGCCTGTGTTGGACCGATAACGACGATGTTCTGCTCCACTGAAGTGCCTTCGAGCCCACGCAGCGCGACTTCCGCCAAAAGGAGCTGATCGCCTCGCCCGAGCGCGCCGCCCGGGTGGGATGCGGTGAAGCCGTGGGTTTTCGGACCTCCCGGCATCTGCCGAGCACGCGTCAACAATGCGAGGACGCGCGCCCGAGCACCGTGATGTCCGTCGTGACTTTCCTGCATTCCTGCCGCAATCTGTCGAGAGCCGAGAACGTCCGGGAAGGAGTTCGACGGCGCTTCGGTTAGTATTCCGGGAACACGTCACGCTGTCGAGTGTCGGCGCGGCGACGAGCTCACCGGCAAGGGTTGCGCCGGCCGAGAAAACCGGGAAACCGGCGAAATGAACGCAAGATTCATTTGCGGATCGGCGAAAGGCGGAATAGACTATAGGTCATCGGAGCGCGTTCGCGCGTTGTCGGGCCGAGGGTTTCGAGGGCTCAGAGCTAATCTAGTATTGACAGCGCGCTCGCAATGCTCTAGTGTTTAGCGGAGAGTGGGGAAGTTCGGGAGGGAAAGCCCAAAGCACATCCTCGCTTTCGCGGGTTCGGTCTGACCGATTGCGTTCTGACTGGCCGTAGCTCCTGGCGGCAAGTGTTGTTGGGGCGAGGATCGATTCGGTACTGGGCTCATACCGTACGGCCGGTCAGGCGGCTCCGTCTGCCGGAAAGTTCATTTCGTACGGGTTCGACAGGTTTGTTGTCCGTGTGTAACGGCACGCATGTTCCAAGGGAGGTTCTCTATGAAGCGGTTTGTCTTTGCGGCTGCTGCAGTGGCGGTGGCGGCGGCGGCGTACGCCGACTTGACACTGCACCCCATCCAGAAGGCCTATCGCGCGAGCTATGCGTATAGCGCGGCGACCGGCACCTTCGAGCGCGTGGCGAAGAGCGAACTCGACGGCTTGCGCACCGGCGAAATCTTCGACAGCTCCGAGGGCACCGGCTACTTCTCGTCTCAGGACGACGGCTTTGGTGGCTGGGACGTTTGGCTCGACTGGGGTGATGTGGCCAGCCTGAGCGAGACGTTCGACGAGTTCACCTTCGACTACTACCTGGATGCTGGCGACCCCATCGATCGCATCGTCAACTTCTACACCGAAGACAACGGGTTCAACGACACCGATCGCGTTCCGATCGACGCGACGTACACCGGCGGTATCCTGTTCACCGGGCTGCCCGGCTCGCCGAACCCTGACCCCAACGCCTGCTGCTCGGGCTGGTTGATCACGGTCGACATGGTCGGCTCTGGCTTCAACACCACGATCGCCGGCAGCGACAAGGACGGCATCGCGGGCGCTGACTTCTCGTACACCTATACGAGCGAGTCCGCGGGTGCCGCCACCCTGCTCGGCCCGTCGCTGTCGAATCCTCCGGGAGCCGAAGGCGACCCCGACCCCGTGACCGGTGTCGAGAGCGCGTTCGATATCTTCTCGCCTGACCTGAGCGACCCGAACCTCAACTACCTGGGTACGTTCTGGTTCGGCCCCCCGCCGGCCCCGTATGCGCAGTTCTACCTGGTGCTCTCGGCTGCGGCCCCTGGCTGCCCGAGCGGTCTGCCGACCGACTGCGACACCGACATCGTCGGTGACACCGCCGGCAGCGCCCCGAACTGCAAGATCGACCTGACCGACCTGTCCGTCCTGCTGTCGAACTTTGGCCAGACCGGCCAGACGTTCTTCGACGGCGACGTGCACCCGGTCGTTCTCGGTGGCACCGCGGACGGCGACGTCGACCTCGACGACCTGTCCCAGATGCTGGTCGACTTCGGCAACAACTGCCAGTAATGACGGTTGAGGCCGAGTTGGGTGGTTGATCCACCCGTCAGTCGGAAACAAACAGGACGCCGCGGAGGGTTGACTTCCGCGGCGTTCTGCGTTTCCCACTTCCGCTCACCCGGACCGGCCCATGGTCACCCGCCCGCCGCCCGCACCGGAACACTCCACCCGCCAGCACACCGGTGCCTGCGACCCCATCGACGAACGTCCCCCCGGCCCACGGCCGTCCCGGCCCCGCAGCCCTGCACGGTCTCGGGTGAAGCGGTTCGCGAAACGCCGCCGTGCGCGCCCGGGCCAACCATCGCCGAATACTCATAGGTCGCCCCACGGTTTGTCTTGCAAACTGCCCGATCGTGCCCCATAATACAGAGAGGTGCCTGCGGGAGCGGCGCAACCCGGCCCGCCCGCCGCCTCTCGCAGCACCGTCTGACCGTGTCCGAGGCGAGCCCGCCTCGCCTGAGCGCGAAACAACCCGGACGCCACGCGCAAGGAGATTCGCATGTGTCGCATCTGCATTCTGGCGACGATCGCGATCGCCGCCGCCGCCGCCGCATTCGCCGACCTGACGCTGCATCCCATTTACAAGACCTACCGGGCGCGCTACGCCTACAGCCCCGCCACCGGCACGTTCGGACGCGTCGCGCACAGCGAGCTCGACGTGCTGCGGCGCGGCGAAATCTTCGATTCTTCGGTGAATTCCGGGTACTTCAATTCAGTGGACGACATGACAATTCTCGATTGGGCCGACCTGCCAACGCTGAGCGAGACCTTCGGCGAGTTCGAGTTCGATTACTATCTCGACGGCTCGCAGCCGATCGACTATGCCGTCAATTTCTATTCCGACGACAACGGCTTCAATGACTACCACCGCGACCCGATCGATCCCGCCCACCCCGCGGGCCTGGTGCTCACCGGCCTGCCCGGCTCGCCCGACCCGAACGGCCCGTGCTGCGCGGGCTGGGTGATCACAGTCGACATGACAGGCAGCGGCTTCAACACGACGATCGCCGGGCCAGACAAGGACGGCATCGCTGGCGCGGATTTCTCCTACACATACCACGCAACTCACCTGGGGAACGCGACGGCGCTCGGACCGTCGATCTCGACTCCGGGAGAACTGTATCCACCAGACCCCGACCCGGAGACCGGCGTCGAGAACGTGTTCGATTACTTCGCGCCGGATATCGATCCGGACGACCCGAACGGCAACTTCATCGGGTCATTCTGGAGCTCGTCGGGACCACCGTGGCCATTTTTCCAGTTCTACCTCGTCCTCTCCCACGCTCAGCCGCGCTGCCCCAGCGGCCTGCCGACCGACTGCAACACCGACATCGTCGGCGACGCGCCGGCCGATCCGCCCAATTGCCAGATCGACCTGACCGATCTGTCGGTCCTGCTTTCGAACTTCGGCCAGTCCGGCCAGTCGTTTTCCGATGGCGACGTGTACCCCGCCGTTCTGGGCGCAACCCCCGACGGCGAAGTGGATCTCGACGACCTGTCCCTGATGCTGGTCGACTTCGGCAACAACTGCCAGTGAGACCGGCCGCGGGAAGCGCAATCGATGGCTCGGCCGTCCAGCCGGCGTTGGCGAATCCGCTGCGCCCGCTCTATACTCCCTGGGCAGTGCATGGAGCCGCGGATGCCGATCTTTGAGTACGTATGCCAGAAGTGCGGAACGCGATTCGAGACGCTGGTGCGGTTCCAGCGCGAGGAAACCGAGGTCGCCTGCGAGTCCTGCGGTAGCCGGCAGGTGAAGCGCGAACTCAGCGTCTTCTCGGCCCATGCGTCCGCGAGCCCGAAGCCGGCGCCGCGCGCCGGCGGCTGCGGCCGCTGCGGCGACCCGAACGGTCCTTGCAGTCTCCAATAGCCGCGCGCGAGCGGCGCTTGCGGCATTCGTTCACCCGTTCCCGGCTCCGGAGCACGGCTTGGCAGGCGCATCGCAGAGCGAATTCACGCAGCACACCGTCGCCGCCGGCCTGCTGGGCTGGCTCGTCCCAGGCGCGGGCCACTTCTGGCTCGGCTACCGCGGTTTTGCGGTCCTCTACTTCGTCGCGATCACGCTGCCGTTCATGACCGGCATGGCGCTCGGCGGCGTGAAAATGGCCTTCAACGTCAGTGAGAACTACTGGCTGATTCTCGCTGAGCTGTGCGTCGGATCGTATTCGCTGATCTTCTACGGCGTCAGCCAGGCGGTCGGCGCGGTGACCGAAGCGAACGCCGCCCGGCTGCTGAGCTCCTACCCCGGCTCCGACGTCGCGCAGATCTACCTTGCGATCGCGGGTCTGCTCAACATGCTCGCCGTGCGGGATGCGATGACGCGTGCTCGGGCGCGCGGGCTGCCCGTGTTCCATCACGAGCTGCACGAAGCGGACCACGCGGCGCCGGCCAGCGTTTCCGACGGTCGCGCGCCGGGAGACCCGGCATGACGCACGCGCTGCTGCTGGCGCTGCTCTTCGTTCATCCGATCGAGCTGCCGCTGTGGGCGCGGCTGTGGATGTTCCTGCCGCTGGCCGCCTGCATCGCGCTGGTGTACCGCGCAACGCGCGCCCGTACGCTCGGCTCCGTGCTGCGGCGCAGCGGGCTGACGTTCGTGAACATCATCCTGGGCATGGCGTTGATCGCGGTCGCGGCCTGGGCGCTTCAGGAGCTGGTAGTTCGATTCGCGTGAAGCCAGGCGGTCAGGCGCGCTCGTCGCGCGGGCGCGGAATCGGCAGGATCACTTCGAAGCGCGCTCCCGCTCCGGGCACGTTGCTCGCCATGATCGTCCCGTGCAGCTCGCTGACCAGGCCATACGCCACGGCCAGTCCCATCCCGGCGCGGTGCTCGTAGCCCTGGCCAAGCTCGCCGCGCGTGGTGAAGAACGGCTCAAAAAGCCGCTCCATGTGCTCGGCGGGAATCCCGGCCCCGTAGTCGGTGATCGCGAGCACGACCGAGTCGGCATCGCGCTGGCGGAGCACCACGTGCACTCGCCCGCCGCGGCCGCCCGCCTCGACCGCGTTGATCACGAGATTCCGTACGACGACCATCATGTTCTCGCGCGGGACGGCGATGATCGGGATCGGCTGCCAGTCGAGCTCGAGCTTCGACTGGTGCTGCGTGAAAAGCGCTTCGTTCTGGTCGAAGAAATACAGCACGGTCTCGGTCAGATCGGCCAGGTCCTGGCTGCGGTAGTCGGCCTTCGCGAAGGCCAGGAGCTGCTGCGTCAGTTGGGTCGCGCGGCTGATCGCGTCCGCGGTGCGGCTCAGCGCCCGGCGCATCGCGGTCATGGTGTTCATGTTGAGCGCGTATTCGAGCGACGTCGCGATTGAGCAGAGCATGTTGTTGTAATGGTGCGCGACCGACCCGGACATCAGCCCCAGCGCGTTCAGCCGCTCGGCCTTGCGCATCGACCGGCGAAGCTGAGCGCGCGCCGTGATGTCATGGAACCACACCGACAGATGCTGCACCTCGCCATTCGCTTCGCGAATCGGCGCCAGCCAGACCGCATACTCGACCGGCACGTCGCTCGGGCCGATGCGCGTGCGGAACTCGAGCGGCTCCAGCGTCCGCAGCAGCTCGCGCAGGCTTTCATCGAGCAGCGGCCGGTCCTGCGGCGACAGCACCTGCCGCAGCTCAGCGCTGGTGGCGCTCAGCCCGGCGCCGGCAAGCAGCCCGGCGGCAAGATCGTTCCCGCAGACCACGCGCCCGCTGCGGTCGCAGACGAAGATGGCCAGCCGCGCGCCCGCGAAGAGCCGTCGCAGTTGCACCTCGTCCAGTTCGACGGGCGAGTTCGGGCTATTGGGCGTCGAGTCCATCCGCATCGCTTTTCGTATGGGGGCCGCCAAGCGCCACCGCGTAGGGCTTGATGAAGACGTACGAGGCGTACGCACGCCCGTCGATCGCGCGCGTCAGGAACGCGCCGCCGATGACCCCCCCCTGCCGGCCGTCCTCCGCCGCGATCAGCACGTACTCGTCGGCCGCCAGATCGAGCGCGAACGCGGCGCTGTCGAACGACACGCGGTTCTGCCGCGGGACCTCGTACAGTCCGGACTCGGAGCGCACCGTCTCCCAGCCCTCCAGCCGCTGGTGCAGCTCGGGCGTCACGTCGATCCGCAGGCTTCCGTCGCTGCGCGGCGGACTGGCCACGACGCGCAGGATGTTGCGGCTCTCCGGCCAGGTGCCTCCGCTCAGCACGCCGTCGCGCCCGACCACGAACAGCGTCTGCTCGCGCGGCTCGGAGTCGAGCTCGAGGCTGAGTTGAAAGTCCACCGGCACGCGAATCGGCTCGCTGCGGCTGACGCGGCAGCCCTCGATCTGCTCGAGGGCCTGCTTGACCGCCGGCCACCAGCCGGCGTTCCCGACGCCGACGCGAAGGCCGTTTTCGTGAAGCCGGACCGCAGTCGCGCGGTCGAAAAGCGTCTCGCGCATGTGCGTCCAGGCGGCCTTCATCGCGGCGTTGCCCTCGACCGGCACTTGCGCCTGGAACACCGCGAAATCGATCACGCGCGGGTTGCTCGGCCGCGCTTCGCCCGGCGCAGGCAGCAACGACGATTCCGCGCCGAAGTCCTCGGCGCCGGACGCGCGCTCCCCCGACGCATCGCCGCCCGATCGGCCGCTTGCGCCCGTCAGGCAGCCGCTCACAGCCGCGAGCAGTGCGGCCAGCAGCAGCCGCACGCGCGCAGCGCGCGGGAACCAGCTTCGCAGACCGGCGGGCCTCATGAAGTCGTGACCCCGCGGCGCGGATGATGCGCGCGAGCCCGCGCCGGCCAGCGCGCTGGTCCAAGCCCGCGCGCGATCAGGATTCGCGTGCCGTCGCACCCTACCACTGGGCTTCCTCGAACGGGCCGCGCGGTCCGCCGCTGGGACGCCGGGCCGAGGCGAAGTCCTTCAGGACGGCTTGCGCCAGCGTCAGGTCGCTGCCGTGCGTCAGCTTCAGGTTGCGGTGATCCGACTCGACGACGGCGACCGGGTGCCCGGCCCATTCGACCACCTGCGCATCGTCGGTCGGGTGCCGATCGGCACTCAAGGCCGCGTAGGCGTCGATCAGGAGTTGCCGGCGGAAAACCTGCGGCGTTTGGGCCTCGAAAAGACCGGCCCGCGAGACCGTCTCTCGGATTGAACCCTCGCCGACCCGCTTGAGCGTTCCGTTCACTGGCGCCGCGAGGATCGCCGCACCCGTCCTGGACGCCTTTTCGAAGACCTGGTCGATCCACGACCCCAGCACGCACGGACGAACGGCGTCGTGCACGCAGACCAGGTCGCATTCCGCATCCACCGCGTCCAGGGCGCGGCGCACGGAGTCAAACCGCTCCTGGCCCCCCTGCACGAGCTTGATGTTCATGAACATGAGATTCGCCGCGTATTTCTCGCGAACGACGTCGTAGTCTTCCGGTGCGACCGTGAGCAGGATCTGCTTCACGTCCTGGCGGTTGATGAACAACTCGATCGAGCGGATGAACACGGGGCGTCCGTCGAGCTGAACGAACGGCTTGCGGACGCTGCCGCCGAAGCGCTTGCCCGCTCCCGCCGCCGGGATGATGACTGCCGCCGTCGACATGGGGAGGACTCCGGTATCCTGGACGCTCCGGGCGCCGCGTCGCCCGCGCGGCCCCGGCGCGGCTCTGTCGCCCGCTGGCGCGACATGGTATCTTACGCGCCATCCGCCGGACAGTCCCCGCCCACCCTGTGGCCGCTGGGCAGCGAGCGCGAGGCCACGCGAGGGAACCAGCATGTTGCGGAGAATCGCCGGGTTGCTTGCGGGCGCCATTCTGGCAAGTGCACTGCTCGCCGGCTGCGGCGACATGAACCTGGAGAATCCGTTCAGGAAGCGCGAGACGCCGCCGGAGCCGCAGCCCGAAACCACGCAGCGCGGCGACAGCGTCACGCGCGGGATCGTCGCGGAGAAGATCTACCTCGGCGACGCGGGACCGATGCGGCTGCGCGGCTTCGGCGTGGTGATCGGCCTAGGTGAAAACGGCAGCAATGACGCGCCGGCGGCCGTGCGGGACTACCTGATCGAGTACCTGAACCGCGAGATGGCGGCGGAGCAATCCAGCGCCCGCGGCCCGCGCCCGCCCAACCCCGAGCAACTGCTCGACCAGCCCGACTCCGCCATTGTCCTGGTGGACGCGCAGGTGCCGGCGGGCGTGCGGCGCGGCGATCGCTTCGACGTGCACGTCGAGGCGCTCGGCCCGGGCACCCGCTCGCTGCAAGGCGGGGTGCTGCTTCCCGCCGAGCTGAAGGTCTTCAGCACGTCCAGCACGGCCCAGGGCATCATCTCCAGCCGCACGCTGGCCCGCGCCTCGGGCCCGGTCTTCGTGAATCCGTTCTCGGAAAGCGGCAGCGCGGACCGCCGCCGCGGCCTCGTGCTGAGCGGTGGGCGCTCGCTGGGCGATCGTCCGCTCAGGCTGCTGTTGACCCAGCCGTCCAGCTCGATGGCGCGGCAGATCGAGCGTCGCATCAACGAACGTTTCGGGCACACGCCCCCGGTCGCGGAAGCGATCAGCCAGGGGCTGGTGCTGGTGAAGACCCCGCCGGCGTACGCCGACGAGCCGGCGCACTTCATCGAGCTGGTGACCCACGTCTATCTCGAGAACGCCGCCGCCGCCATCGAGCGCAAGCTGCGCGCGTTGAACGAGTCGCTTGGCGGCGACACGGCGCGCCTGGCGCGTATCTCGCTGATCTGGGAGGCGATCGGCAAGCCCGCCATTCCAGCCCTTCAGGCGCTCTATTCGCACGAGCGTGCCGCGGTGCGGTTCTACGCCGCGCGGGCCGGGCTGGCGCTCAAGGACTCGTCGGCCATCCCGATCCTGGCGAAGATCGCCGGCGATGCTTCCGACCCCCAGCAGTTGCAGGCCGTCCGGGCGCTGGGCGACGCGCCGCTCGGAGGCGTTGCGGAGAATCTCGCCCCCCTGCTCGACTCGACGGATCAGCAGGTCTGCGTCGCGGCCTACGAGGCGCTCCGCAAGCATCAGTCCTCCGCCATCCGCACCCTGGAGTTTCCCGACCCGCTCGACCCGAAGCTGCCCAGCCTCACGCTCGACCTGGTCACCCGCAACCACCACCCGCTGATCTACGTCCGCCGAACGCACGCGCCGCGCGTCGCCGTCTTCGGTAAGAACGTCGGCATCATCCCGCCGGTCTTCTATTCCCACCCGGATGGCGCCGTCACCGTCAACGCCGAGGAGAATGCGAAAGAGGTCACGCTTTGGCGACGGACGCCAAGCGGCAAGACCTCGGACAAGCTGCGCGTGCCGCCGGTTGCCGCCGCGTTGATCGCGGCCCTGGCCGACCTGCCGCTTTCCGAGCGCGGCCGCGGGTACCGCGGACTGGGCATGCATTACAGCTACGTCGTCCAGGTGCTCGACGCGCTCTGTCGTGACGGGTCGGTTCCGGCTCGGCTGGTGCTCGAGCAAACGCCGGTGGAAGAGCTGCTCGGCCCGCCGACCGAGCGGCCCGAGTCGGAGGAGGCGCCCGAGGCGACCTCCGAGCCGGCGACAAGCGACGACGAACGCGCTGGGGACCTCCAGCCGAGCGCGCCCGCCGGGGAGATTAACGAAGCATGAGCCGCCGCAACGCCAGTCGCAGGGAATCGCACTCCGAGCTGGAAGCGCCGCCGCCGGCCGGCCGGATGCGACTTCAGAAGCTGCTCTCGGATTGCGGCGTTGCCTCGCGGCGACGCTGCGAAGAGCTGATCAGCGCGGGGTTCGTGCTGGTGAACGGAGAAGTTGTGACGCGTCTGCCGGTCTTTGTCGACCCACGGCAGGATCGCATCGAAGTTCAGGGCAACCTGATTCGCGCGCGAGCGCCCGAGTACTTCATGGTGCACAAGCCCAAGGGGGTGGTCTGCACCAATCGCGATCCCGCCGGTCGGCCGCGCGCCAATGACCTGCTCCCGCCCAACCGCGAGCACCTGTTCCCGGTCGGCCGTCTCGATGCCGACAGCAGCGGCATGCTCCTGATGACCAACGATGGTGAGCTGGCTCAGCAGATCATGCACCCCAGCTTCGGCGTGACCAAGGTCTATCGGGTCGAAGTCCTTGGAAACGTCACCGCGGAGCTTCCCCGCCTTCTGCGCCGCGGAGTGCATCTCTCGGAGGGGTTTGCGTCTGCGGCCGACGTCGAGCTGGTGCATCGAGCCCGCGATCGCAGCGTGCTGCGCATCACGCTGCGGGAAGGCCGCAACCGGCAGGTTCGGCGCATGCTCGCGCGGCTGGGCTACAAGGTGCGCGAGCTGAAGCGCGTCCAGATCGGCCCGCTCGACCTGCGCGGGCTTCCGATCGGCGCCTGCCGGCCCCTGCGGCGCGATGAGCTGCGTACGCTGCGCGCGGCGGTCGCGGAAGCCGCGGCTCGCGCCGGCCGCGTTCGAGCCGCGGGCAAGAGCGGTCGCCCGCGTCGCGCGCCGTCGCAGCAGGCAAGCGCGGCCCAGGACGCCGCTGCGGCGCGAACGGATGTCATCGATCGACCGCGCCAGCCGCGACGCGTCTCCACCGACAAGCCGGCCGAGCACAAGCCACGCCGCCGCCTGATCACATAGCCGCATTCGGTCTGGCCCCCGACACGACCGCGCGGACCAATCCGATCGCCGCTCGCACACGCGCGCAACCCGCCGCTTGACAGTATCGATCCGCCGCCGGAACCTACAATCCTTCGCACCGGCCGCGACGGTCTCGTAGCCGGAAGAGGGGCTGTGCCGGTCGCCGGTCACCGAGGACCTGCGAGCGTCGGCCGGCCATTCCACCAGGAAGGAGCGACCCTCAATGGCGGTCCGGGTTGCGATCAATGGTTTCGGGCGAATCGGGCGACTGGTTTGCCGCGCGGCGAGCAGCGATCCCCAGATTCACTTCGTGGCGGTGAATGATCTGGTTCCGGCGGACGCGCTGGCGTACCTGATCAAGTACGACTCGACGCACGGCCGATTCAAGGGCGAGGTGTCGCACCGCGAAGGCGCGCTCGTGATCAACGGGCGCGAGCTGCGCTGCTTCAGCGAGAAGGACCCGGCCAGTCTGCCGTGGAAAGACCTGAAGGTCGACTACGTCATCGAATCGACCGGCCTTTTCACCGCGAAGGCGGACGCGGGCAAGCACCTCGCCGCCGGCGCGAAGCGCGTGATCATCTCAGCCCCGGCGAAGGACAAAGACGTCCCCACCTTCTGCATGGGCGTAAACGAGGAGAAATTCAACAAAGCCAGCGACACCGTCGTCTCGAACGCGAGCTGCACGACCAACTGCCTCGCGCCGCTCGCCAAGGTCGTCAACGACGCCTTCGGCATCGAGGAGGGACTGATGACGACCGTGCACGCCGTCACCGCCACCCAGCCGACCGTCGACGGTCCGTCGCGGAAGGACTTCCGCGGCGGCCGCGGCGCCGGCCAGAACATCATTCCCGCCAGCACCGGCGCGGCCAAGGCCGTGGCGCTCTGCATCCCCGAGCTGAAGGGCAAGCTCACCGGCATGGCCTTCCGCGTGCCGACCCCCGACGTGTCGGCGGTTGACCTGACCGTGCGGACGTCGAAGGAAACGACGCTCGAAGCGATCCACTCCGCCGTCAAGCAGGCCTCCGAGGGCCGCATGAAAGGCATCCTCGGGTTCACCGACGAGCCGGTCGTCAGCAGCGACTTCATCGGCTCGACCTACTCGTCGATCTACGACTCGACGGCCTGCATCGGGCTCAGCGCGCGCTTCTTCAAGCTGGTGTCGTGGTATGACAACGAGTGGGGCTACTCCACGCGCGTGGCCGACCTGGCCAAGTACATGGCCAGGCTCGACGGTTTGATTTAGCCCAGGGCGGGCGTACGATACGCCTCCGGCGGGTGTTTCGCGGTCCAACCCGCGGCCCCGCCGGAGTTGTTTCCGGAATCTGGGAGCCATGGCCAAGAAATCCGTCCGAGATCTGTCCATCCAGGGACGCCGCGTGCTGATCCGCGCCGACCTCAATGTTCCACTCGACTCCGCGTTGAAGATCACCGACGATCGACGTATCTGCCAATTCCTTCCCACGCTGCGCCATGTGCTGGAGCGCGGCGGCCGGGCGATCGTGATGAGTCACCTGGGCCGTCCGGTGGGAGACCCCGCCGAGGATGGGCGCTTCTCGCTCGCTCCGGTCGCGGCTCACCTGTCCAAACTCGTGGCACGCCCCTGTGCTCTGGTGCCGACCAGCACCGGACCGGCGGCGAAGGACGCCGCCCTCGGCCTGCGCGACGGCGAAATGCTGCTGCTGGAAAACGTCCGTTTCCAGAAGGCCGAAACCATCATCGACAAGGCCAAGAAGAACCCGGATGGGAAGCTCGCGCCCGAGCAGCAGGCCAAACGCGAGCAGTTCGCCCGTGGCCTGGCCGAGCTCGGCGACTGTTACGTAAACGACGCCTTCGGAACCTGCCACCGCAAGCACGTCAGCATGTACGACGTGCCCAAGCTGCTGCCGGCCGGGCAACGTGTGCTTGGTTTCCTGGTCGAAAAGGAGCTGCAATACCTCGACCAGGCCGTGCGTTCGCCCAAGCGGCCGTTCGTGGCCCTGCTCGGCGGCGCCAAGGTCAGCGACAAGATCGAACTCATCCGCAATCTGCTCGCCAAGGTCGACGCGATCCTGATCGGCGGGGCGATGGCGTATACCTTCCACGCCGCCCAGGGCCACACGGTCGGCAAGAGCCTCTGCGAGCAGGACAAGCTCGACCTGGCTCGCAGCCTGATCCAGCAGGCCGGCGACAAGCTGCACCTGCCCATCGATTCGATCGCCGCGGCGGAGTTGAAGGCCGGCGCCGCGACGCAGGTGGTCGGGACCGACGTGCCCGCCGATCGAATGGCCCTGGACATCGGACCGAAGACCATCGAGCGCTACCGCCGCGTGGTGGCCGGCGCCGGCACAATCGTCTGGAACGGGCCGATGGGCGCATTCGAGACCGCGCCGTTTGACCAGGGCACACTTGCGATCGCGGCCGCTCTGGCCGACGCCACCCGGCGTGGCGCGATCACGATCGTGGGTGGAGGCGACAGCGCCGCGGCGGTCGAGCAGGCCGGCCTCGCGGAGCGAATGTCGCACATCAGCACCGGCGGAGGTGCGTCGCTCGAGTTCCTCGAGGGCAAACGCTTCGAAACCCTCGACGTCATCGACGACCAGTAGCGGGAGCCGCATGAGCCAGGCGCCTACGATCCGAATCGCTCCGTCCCTGCTCGGCGCCGACTTCACGCGCCTCGCCGAGCAGGTCGCGCTGGTCGAAAACGGCGGCGCCGACCTCCTCCATCTCGACATCATGGACGGGCATTTCGTTCCGAACCTCTCGTTCGGCGTGCCGGTGGTGGAGTCGGTGTCGCGTTGCACCAGGCTGTTTCTCGATACGCACCTGATGCTCAGCGACCCGCTGAAATACGCCCAGGCGTTCGCCGAGGCCGGCTCGAAGAGCATCACGTTCCACATCGAGACCGTGGAGCACCCCACGGAGGCCGTCAGCCGGATCCGCGCACTGGGCGTCAAGATCGGAGTCGCGCTCAACCCTGGCACGCCGGCCGAGGCCATCTTCGAGATCATCGAGCAGGTCGACATTGTGCTGGTGATGACCGTCTGGCCGGGTTTTGGCGGACAGAAGTTCATGCGCGAGTGCCTGCCGAAGATCGAGACCATCGCCGATCATCTCAGCGACGAGCAGTGGCTGGAGGTGGATGGAGGAATCAACCTGGAGACGAGTCCGCTGGTTGCCGCCGCGGGCGCTGACACGCTTGTGGCCGGCAACGCCGTGTTTCGCGCAGCGGACCCGGTGCAGATGATGGCTGCGATTCGCGCGGCTGCCCGGCGGGCTGCCGGCGAATCCACCGGATCGTCTCCATGAAGCTGGCGTTGATTCCGTGCAGTCCTTGCGAGTGGCGGATCGAGAAGCGCGTGCTCGGCCGGGTCGAGTTGCCTCCGGCCGAGGATGCGGGTTCGATCCACGCGGCATGGGCGGATCGGCTGCGCGAGCTGCCGCTGGCGCGGATTCTGTACGCTCCGGACGAGCTTTCGGAGGATCGAGCCCGGAAGATGGCCGCGGCGCTGCGGGTGCGAGCGCGGGCGGCGGCCGAGTTGAACGAGGTCGACGTCGGCCTGTGGGCCGGCCTGACGGGCGAGCAGTTGGAAGCGCGTTATTCGAGCGCGTTTCACCAGCTTTGCGAAGCGCCGCTGAGCGTCAGCGCGCCGGGAGGCGAGGATTTCCGCACCGCGCTGGATCGTTTGCTCGGCTGCCTCCGTCGCCGGCTGCGCTCGCGCCGGGAAGGCGAGGCGGTCGGCATCGTGCTCCGTCCGCTGGCCCGGGCGCTGCTGAGCTGCGCACTGAGCGGCGGCGATTTCTCGCGGTTCTGGGAGCAAGCCCAGCAGGACGACGACCTGGTGCTGGTCGATCCGCCGGCCGTCGCCGGCCCTAGGCCGCGAAACACCGAGCGCTGAGCAGGGATTCAACCATGGCCGAGACTCCGCCGCCCGCCCGCAGGAACGTGGACATTCCGGAAGGAATGTGGCTGCGCTGCAGCAACTGCGGCGCCATGAACTACCGCCGCATTCTCGAGGAGAGCTTGAACGTCTGCCCCGAGTGCGATCAGCATCATCGCGTCGATGCCCGCACGCGCGTCGCCCAGCTCTGCGACCCGGGCGCGTTCGAGGAGTCGCTGCCCGATCTCGAGTCGAACGATCCGCTCGAGTTCTTCGATCGGATGACGTACAAGGACCGGCTCACCAAGGTGAAGACCGAAACCGGCGAGGCGGAGGCGATCATCGTCGGCAAGGGCTTCATCAAGGGCCGCCCCGTCATCCTGGGCGTCATGAACCCCAACTTCATCATGGGATCGATGGGTGCCGTGGTGGGCGAAAAGGTCGCCGCCGCCGCCGAGTGGGCCGCGCGCGAGAATCACCCGCTCGTGATGGTCACGTGCAGCGGCGGTGCGCGCATGATGGAGGGCATGGTCTCGCTGGTGCAGATGGCCAAGACGTCGGCCGCCATCGCGAAGCTGGACGACGCCCGGGGCTTGTACATCGTCGTCATGACCGATCCGACCACAGCGGGCGTGGCGGCGAGCTTCGCTTTCCTGGGCGATGTGACCATCGCCGAGCCCGGCGCGCTGATCGGCTTCGCCGGACCGCGCGTGATCGCCAATACGATCCGCGCGACGCTGCCGGAGGGCTTTCAGCGCGCCGAGTTCATGCTCGAACACGGATTCATCGACCGTATCGTGCACCGCAAGGACCTGCGCAGCGAGATCGCAAGAATCATCGACTACTGCGGCAAGTAGACGGGAGTGCGCAGCCGAAGCCGCCAGCCGTGATCGGAATCAACGGACTCGACCCGCTGCGGCTAGGTGCCGGACTCAATCACCCGAGAAACACAGCGAGCGAAGGACGTGCCTGGCAACTGGCTGTTCGAAAAGCTGACGCAACCGCTGGTCCTGTTCGGTCTCGCCGGACAGGTCGTCTTCATGCTGCGCTTCGTCGTGCAGTGGTTCGCCTCCGAGATGCGCGGCCGAAGTTATGTGCCGGACGCGTTCTGGTATCTCAGCATCGCCGGCGGCGTGATGCTGCTGATCTACGGCTGGGTCGATCACGACCCCGTCATCCTGCTGGGGCAATCGCTCGGACTGGGAATCTACGTCCGCAACCTGTGGATGATCCAGGCCCGCCGCAGCCGCTACCGCGATCGGCGGGAATCGGCCGCGCCCGGCGCCGGCGACTGAGCCCGCGCCCCTACTCGCCGTGCTTGAGCCGCTGGCGCAGCCGCGAATCGATGTAGCCCTGTAGTTCGCCGTCCAGCACGCGCTGCGGATCGCCGACCGTGAAGCCGGTGCGGTGGTCTTTTACGTGGATGGTTGAGCCGTGCAGCACGTAGCTTCGAACCTGGTTCCCCCACGCGATTTCGCCGCGGTCGCTGTAGAGCTTGGCCAGCTCGGCGTCGCGCTTCGCCTGTTCGATCTGCTCCAGCTTTGATTGCAGAATGCTCAGCGCCATGCGCTTGTTCTGCTGCTGGCTGCGCTCGTTGACGCACTCCACCATGATTCCGCTGGGCTTGTGGCGGATGCGCACCGCGGTCGCGACTTTGTTGACGTTCTGCCCGCCGGCGCCGGACGCGCGGCGAAAGTATTCGATGTCGCACTCGCCCTCGGCCACGGTGATCTCGCTCTCCTGGAATTCGGGCAGCACGTCGACGCCGACGAAGGAGGTCTGGCGCTTGCCCTGCGCGTTGAAGGGGCTGATCCGCACGAGGCGGTGCACGCCGGCCTCACACGACAGGCAGCCGTAGGCATACGGCCCGTCCACGCGCAGCGTGACCGACTGAATTCCCGCCTCGTCGCCGTCACGGCGGTCCAGCTCCTCAGCCCGAAACCCATTGCGCTCGAAGTACATGATGTACATGCGCAGCAGCATCTCGGCGAAATCGCAGGAGTCGACCCCGCCGGCGCCGGCCTGAATCGAGAAGAAGCACGGCAAGGAGTCATTGCGGCCCGACAACAGCGCCGTGAGCTCGACGCGATCGGTCCGCACCGTCAGCGCCTCGAGCTCGCGCTGCACCTCGGCGGCCGCGGCCGGATCGTCCGATTCGCCCGCCAGCTCGATCAGCACTTCGGCGTCGGAAGCGCGACGCAGCAGGTCCTGCATCGGCTCGACCATGGCGCGCAGCGCCTTCAGCTCGGCCACGACCTTCTGAGCCGCGTCCTGGTTGTCCCAGAAGCCCGGCGCCGTCATGCGCGCGTTCAGCTCGTCGATTCGTGCGGACTTGCCGGGCAGGTCAAAGAGAGTCCCGCAACGCGCAAATGCGGGCGGAAAGCTCAGCCAGGGTCGCCGGCGGGTTCTCGAATGGCACGATTCAGGCTCCTTCGGCGGGAGGATGCGAGCTTGCGGGCAGGCCGCACGCGCCACGCGTCGCCGGCACGCCCTCACGGCTCCACGGCGTGCGTCAGAGGCCCGCGGCCTTCCGCAGGGCGTCAGCCTTGTCGGTCTTCTCCCAGGTGAAACTCGGGAGATTCCTGCCAAAGTGACCGTGACGCGCGGTTTCCTTGTAGATCGGCTGACGCAGCTTCAGCGCTTCGATCATGCCGCGCGGCGTGAGGACGAAATGATCGCGAACAAGCTGCGCGATGCGGTCTTCCGGAATCCGCGCGGTTCCCTCGCTGCTGACCAGCACACTGGTGGGCTCCGCCACGCCGATCGCGTACGAGAGCTGCACTTCGCAGATTTCGGCCAGGCCGGCCGCGACGATGTTCTTGGCCACGTAGCGCGCCATGTACGCGGCCGAGCGGTCCACCTTGGTCGGGTCCTTGCCGCTGAAGGCGCCGCCGCCGTGCCGCCCGCGGCCGCCATAGGTGTCGACGATGATCTTCCGCCCGGTCAGCCCGGTGTCGCCGTGCGGACCGCCGATCTCAAAGCGTCCGGTCGGGTTCACGTAGGTCCTGATCTTGTCGGACCACCACTCGCCCAGGACGGGCCGGAAAATGTGTTGCACGACCTCCTTGGCAAGCTGGTCCTGCGAGTCGTTCCAGCTCTTGTCATGCTGCGTTGAGAGCACGAGCGTGTCGACGCGGACCGGTTTGTGTCCCTCGTACTCGATCGTCACCTGGCTCTTCGCGTCGGGCCGCAGCCCGCGGATGATCCCCTCGCGCCGCACGAAGACCTGCCGCTCCACCAGCCGATGGGCAAGCTGAATCGGCAGCGGCATGAGCTCGGGGGTCTCGCGGCAGGCGAACCCGAACATCATGCCCTGGTCGCCGGCGCCCTCGCGGTCGACGCCCATCGCGATGTCGGGGGATTGGCGCTTGATCGAAGTCAGCACGCAGCACGACTCGAAATCGAAAGCCATGTCGCCCGACGTGTAGCCGATCTCCTTGATCGTCTCTCGAACGACGTCGGGGATCTCCACGTAGGCTTTCGTAGTAATCTCGCCGGCGACCACCGCCATGCCGGTCGAGACCATCGTCTCGCACGCGACGCGCGAGGTGGGATCCTGCGCGAGCATGGCATCGAGGATGGCGTCGGAAATCTGGTCGGCGACCTTGTCGGGGTGTCCCATGCTGACCGACTCGGAGGTAAACAGATACCGACGCTTATCTTGCGCGCTCGACACCTTGCGCTCCTTCTCTAGCGGAAGCTGGCCTGTCCGGGTCCCTGGTGTTCATCCCCCCGACGCAGCCCCGTATCGTAGCTCGCCGCCCGATCGCCGACAAGCAGCGCCGCTGGCCGGTATGATCCGGGCACGCGTGCTCGGGTGAGCGGCACTCGTCGAGGAGTCTGCGTGAGCAAGATCGACTGGCAGTATCACCGTCGGGGCTGAGTGTCCTGCACCCGGGCGCAGGAGTCTCTTGCGCGAAACAACGTGCACGTCGCCACGCAGGTCGATGCGGGCCGTGAGCGCTACGGCGCCGAACAGGCTCTGACGCTGGCGCGAACGGTCACCCGGATCGTCGTCGCCCGCGGCAAAAAGCGACTCCAATTTGACATGAAGCATGCGCCGCCGGACGACGCCGAGCTGCTCGAAGCCTTGCTCGGCCCGACCGGCAACCTGCGCGCGCCGACGCTTCGCAAGGGCCGGACGCTCTACGTCGGGTTCGACTCCGAGATGTACGAGGGGCTGGCCTGAAACCGCGCTGGGCGCCGGTGAGCGGCCCGGCGTCGCACGCCGCAGCGTGCGCACAAAAAAAGATGGAAGGTCTAGCCGTGGCGCGCCTAGAGCCTTCCATCCGATGCACGGTCGCGTTCGCGACCGGTTCGATGCGTCTTGTTTCGCCGCGCGGGTGCGCTTCCAGGGTTCTTCACTACCGCGCGGCCGGCGATTCCGCAACCCGTTTCACGCGACAAGCCGTTCAATTCTGACAGCCGATGGAGGGAGTCGAACCCTCAACCCCGGCTTTACGAAAGCCGTGCTCTACCATTGAGCTACATCGGCGCGACGCCGACAACGCCGAAAGATTAGGGCGATACGCGCTGCGAATCAAGCACGCGCGGGACGCTCTGCGGCGTGCCGCGCTTGCCGAGCCCTCGCGGGTCTCGATAATCCGAGCGGCAGGAGACACGCATGAGCAACAGCGTCACCATCGGCGTTGATCTCGGCGGAACGAACATCAAAGGCGGCGTGGTCGACGAGCACGGCGCAGTGCTGAAGCGAGCGTCGCTGCCGACCGAGGCAGCCGCCGGCTATGCGCACGTCCTGCGGCGAATCGTGCTGCTGATCGACCAGCTTCTGGCGAGCGCGCAGCTTTCGCGCTCTGAGGTGCACGCGTTTGGGCTCGGCGCTCCCGGTCCGATCGCGCACGACGCCGGCATGATCCTGGGCGCCCCGAACCTGCCCGGTTTCGTTCGAGTTCCCATCCGCGACGACCTCGCCCGAATGCTCCAGCGGCCGGTCGTGCTGGAGAACGACGCCAACGCCGCCGCTTACGGCGAGTTTGCGTTCGGTGCCGGCGGCCGAGCGCCGCACATGGTCCTGTTGACCCTCGGGACGGGGCTTGGCGGCGGAATCGTGGTTTACGGTCGCGTCCTGATCGGGCACTTCGGGACCGCGGCCGAGCTGGGACACATGATCGTCGTGCCGGACGGGCGTGCGTGCCCGTGCGGGCAGACGGGCTGCATCGAGCGCTACGCCTCCGCCAATGCCGTCGCCGAGCGCTACGTCGAAGCGCTGCCGGACGCCCGCTCCACGCCGACCGAGGCGCTGGCGCAGCGCGTTCGCGGCGGCGAGTCCATCACCAGTCAGGACGTCGCGGCTGCCGCGCGCTCGGGCGAATCGCTGGCCGCGCGAATCTGGGACGAGACCTGCCTGTACCTCGCGCAGGGCTGCGTCAACCTTCAGCACATTCTCAATCCGGCCCGCGTCGTGCTCGGCGGAGGGCTGACGGAAGCCGGCGACCAGTTGCTTCGGCCCACCCGCGCGCACTTCGAGCGACTCACCTGGCGGATGGCAAAGGACGCGCCCGAAATCGTGCTCGCGACGCTGGGCGGGGATGCCGGCATCATCGGCGCCGCCGCGCTGGCCCAGTCGTCACTCCTGAACTGAAGATCGGCGCGCCTCGCGGCGTCGCGTGCCGCCGCGGCGCCCCGCTGGGCCTGGGCCGCCGGCATAGCGCGTACAATCCGCCTGGAGAGGTTTCGCATGGCAACTCTGGACGTGCGCGAAGTCGAGCGACAGGCGGTCGCATATCTGGCGGAACAGCTCGGCGAAGCCGCCCCGCGCTTTCTGACGCTTGAAGGCGAATTCGACGAGCAGCCGCTGGACGGCGAAGCCGCCGCCATGGTGTTCTCCTTCGAGCTCGAGCTCGGCGGCGGGGGGCCGTGCCCGCGCGAGCGGCGCAAGCACTACGTCGTCGCCGGACAAACCTCGCCCGGCTATTTCCCCGCGTACGGCTGGAGCAGCGACGAGGCCTACAGCGTGCACGTCGGCACGCGCTTCATGCTCGAAACGCGGCTGCACATCGTCGAGCCGTCGCTCGAACCGCCGGTAGCCAAGGTGTCGCTGCATGCCGCGCTGCGGCAGTTCGGCAACGGCGCCGAACCGCAGTCCGAGGAGCTTGCGGCCCTCTTCCGCATCGACGATGAGGCCTATTTCGCCGTCTACCGTGTTCGCGTGCGCGACCGCGAGTACTATGCGTTCGGCGGCGACTGCCCCCCGGGATTTTACGAAATGTCCGACCGACCGCCTCAGGCCGTGCTGCGCCTGCACCTGGGGAGCTTGATCCGCCGCGAGGCCCGCTCCGTTGGCGAATCCGCGCCGAACCGGGCGCATGACGAACGCGACGGACGCTGAGAGAGGAGAGTCCCTTGAGACGCACGCGCGCTGCCGCTCTGCTGGCCGTGATCATGATCGGTGTCGCACCTGCTCCGGCGTGGAACGCCCACGGCCACCGCGTCGTCACCTACCTCGCGCTCGACGGGCTGCCGCCGGACGCACCGGCGTTTCTGCGCGACCCGGCGGTTCGCGACCGCATCGCGTTTCAGTCGAACGAGCCCGATCGGCGGCGCGGCTGGGCATCGCTGACGCTGGGCCACATCAACGAGCCGGACCATTACATCGACCTCGAGCAGCTTGACCCGTTCGGCCTTACGCTGGATACGCTGCCGCCGTTCCGTGGCGAATATCTGCGCGCCCTGGCGGTCGGCAAGCACGTTCACCCCGAGCAGGTTGAGCCGTACAACGCCGCCGGCGACCCTGCGCATACGAAGGAGTGGCCCGGATTCCTGCCGTACGCCATCGCGGAGCATTACGCCGCGCTTCAGTCCGCGTTCCACCAGGTGCGCATCCTGGAGCGGCTGAACGACCCGCAGCGCGCCTTTCAGCTCGCCCAGGCACGCGAGAACGCCATTTATCACATGGGCATGCTCAGCCACTTCGTCGCCGACGCCGCCCAGCCCCTGCACACGACCATCCATCATCACGGCTGGGTGGGCCCCAACCCGCACGAATACACCACGGACAAGAGCTTTCACCGCCAGATCGACGGCGACGTGCTCGAGCATCACAAGCTTACCTATGACTCGCTGCGTCCGCTGATGAAATACGATCGCAAGCTGACGGCGGCCGATCCCTGGCCCGACACCCTGGCGCATCTGCGTCGCTCCTTCACACAGGTCGAGCCGCTGTATCGCCTCGAGAAAGGCGGCGCGCTGCGCGAGGCCACAGGAAAGGCCTTCATCGAAGGACGCTTGACCGATGCCGCCGGCATGCTCTGCGCGCTGTATGCCGCCGCTTGGGCCGGTGCGGCGCCCAGCGACGAGCAGGTCGAGAAATACGTGTTCTACGACGACATGCAGCGCAACCCGCTGCCAAGCCCGACGACGCCTAAGCCCGCGCCGACGCCCCGGCAGCCCACCCCCTAGCGGCGGACGGAAGTGCTGAACCTCGACGAGCTCCTGGCAGACCTCAACGAACCGCAGGTGCGCGCGGTGCGGCACCTCGACGGCCCGCTGCTCGTACTCGCCGGCCCGGGCAGCGGCAAGACGCGCGTCATCACGCGCCGCGCCGCTTGTCTCGTTCACTCGGGGATCGCGCCGCGCAACATCCTGGCGATCACCTTCACCAACAAGGCCGCCGAGGAGATGCGCAAGCGCATCGAGGCCCTCGGCGTGGCGCGCGGCATGTGGGTCTACACGTTTCACGCGCTGGGGGCGCGCCTGCTGCGCGAGCTCGGACCGCTGGTCGATGTTCAGCCCGGCTTCACGATCTATGACGAGGACGATCAACTCCGTCTCGTCAAGGAGGCGATGGGGATCGCGTCTGTCAGCCCGGATCTACTGAGACCCGACGACGCCCAGACCCGCATCAGCCGCGCGAAGAACGAGCTGCGCGGTCCGGATTCGCTCCGCGAGAGCCGCATGGAGGAACGGCTGCTGGCGCGCGTCTTCGAGATCTATGAGAAACTGCTGCGGCAGCGCAACGCGGTCGATTTCGACGACCTGCTGATGCGGATCGCCCTGCTGCTCATCCGCCGGCCGGATATTGCCGAGCAGTTGTCCACGCGCTTCCGGCATCTGCTGATCGACGAGTACCAGGACACGAACCACGCCCAGTACCTGATCGCCAAGCACCTGTCGGAGTCGCACCGCAACATCTGCGCCACGGGCGACCCGGACCAGAGCATCTACGCCTGGCGCGGGGCCGATCTGAACAACATTCTCGAATTCGAGCACGACTATCCCGAAGCCACCGTTGTTCGGCTCGAACAGAACTACCGCTCGGTCGGCAACGTGCTCGCCGCGGCCGGGCGGCTGATCGGCTTCAACCGCCGGCGGCGCGCGAAGGCGCTCTGGACGCAGCGCCCGTCGGGCGATCCGGTGCGGGTCTGGGAGTTCGACGAGGGCGAGCACGAAGCCGAGCACGTCGCCGACACGATCGCCGAGCTTCGCCGCGAAGGGCGCTCGTTCAGCGACGTGGCGATCATCTACCGCGTCAACGCGGTCTCGCGCGGGCTCGAGGAGGCCCTGCGCGGGCGTGCGATTCCCTACAAGATCGCGCGCGGCATCGCGTTCTACGGGCGGCGCGAAGTGCGCGATTCGGTCGCCTACCTGCGAACGCTCGTAAACCCCGCCGACGACCTGGCGCTGCTCCGGATCATCAACACGCCCGCGCGCGGCATCGGCGACACCACCGTTAAGCGGCTCCAGGCCGCCGCCCAGACCTCCGCAAGACCCGTCAGCGCGCTGCTCGCGCGGCTGGACGAGCTGCCGGAGCTGCGCAGCGCCGTGCCGCGCCTGAGGCGCTTCGCCTCACTGCTTCAGCGCCTGCGCAGCCTTCAGCATCCGTCCGTCGCCGAGACGGTTCGCTTCGTGATCGAGGAATCGGGTCTGCGCAAGTTGCTGCGCGAGGAAGGACAGGAGACCGGCGAAGACCGCGTGGCGAACGTCGATGAGCTGGTCACCGACGCGGCCCGTTATGAAGCGGAAACGCCCGACCCCAGCCTGGCCGGCTTCCTGGAGCGCGTCGCGCTCGCCAGCGACCAGGACCAGGTTGATCAGGGCGCCGGCGTCGTCATGCTGCTGACGCTGCACGCCGCCAAGGGGCTCGAATTCCCGGTCGTCTTCATCGTCGGACTGGAGCAAGGCATGCTGCCCCACGAGCGCAGCATCCGCGCCAACGACGTCGAGGAGGAGCGCCGACTATGCTTCGTCGGCATGACCCGCGCACAGGACCGGCTGTTTCTCTCATACGCGCGGCAGCGCGTGCTGCGCGGCGTGCTGATGCCGCGCTCGACGTCTCAGTTTCTGCTTGAGTTGCCGGAAGAGGGCGTGCTGCGCGAGCGGTTCGGTGAGCCGGCGCCGCTGCGCGTTGCCCGGCCGGAGCGCGGCACGCCGGCCGAATACGCAGACCCGCCGGCCGAGCCGCGAACGCTGGGTCGGCGGAAGCTCGGACGCGGCGAGAACGAGTTTGGCGACGAGCCGGTCATCTCGTTCGATCAGCCGACCGGCACGCTCGGCGGGGTCGATTCGCGCTTCGCCGACTGGCAGCCGGGGACGCTCGTACGGCACACGCACTACGGCACGGGGGAGCTGCTGTGGATTCGCCCGAGCGCGGGCCAGACCCGCGGTGCGATCCGCTTTCCGGTCTATGGCGAAAAGACGTTCATTCTCGACCACGCGCCGGTTCAGCGGATCGAGCGGCACGAATGACGGCGTGCCCGCCGACCACCTGATTTGCGAGCCGCCGCCGCCCGGAATACGCTACCGCGCTTGGGGTATCGAGGAGGACGGGGCCTGCACGCGATTCAGCGTGCGATCCTCCGGCCCTGAGCTGTTCCACGTCGCGCAGACGGGCAGAGACGATGAGAGATCCGTCCCGCGAAAATGAGAAGCTCCGCCGCATCCTCGCCGTCGCGACCGAAATGGCCGTGACCCCGGATCTGGATGCGCTGCTGCACGTCATCGTCGATGCGACCTGCCAGGTGCTCGACTGCGAACGCGCCACGATCTTCCTTTACGACGCCGGCAGCGATGAGCTGTTCAGCCGCGTGGCCCGCGGCATGGCGGGCATCCGCTTTCCGGCCAGCCGCGGCATCGCCGGCGCGGCGGCCAAAGGGCGCATCGTCGTCAACGTGCCCGACGCGTACGAAGACGCGCGCTTCAATCGCGAGGTTGACCGCGCGACCGGCTTCCGCACCCGCAACCTGCTCACGTTTCCGCTCGAAAACCTCGCCGGCGATCTGATCGGCGTGCTTCAGGCGCTCAACAAGCGCGACGGCGCCTTCTCCGTCGACGACGAGGAGCTCGCCCGCGTGCTCAGCGCGCAGGCCGGCGTGGCGCTGGACCGCGGCCGGCTGATCGAGGAATACGCGATCAAGCAGCGCATGGCGCGCGATCTCGACATCGCCCGCGACATTCAGCGCGGCTTCCTGCCGCGCAAGCAGCCGCAGGTCCTCGGCTACGACGTCGCCGGTTGGAATCGGCCCGCCGACGAGACCGGCGGCGACTGCTACGACTTCATCCCCCTGCCCGACGGACGGCTCGTCATCCTGCTCGCGGATGCGACCGGGCACGGCATCGGCCCGGCGCTGATCATCGGGCAATGCCGATCCCTCATTCGCGCGATGTTCAGCGTCACCGACGATCTTCCCGCCATCGTCGACCGCGTCAATCGGCTGCTCTGCGACGACCTGACGGACAACCGTTTCGTGACCGCGTTCCTCGGGGTGCTCGACCCCCGCCGGCACTGCGTCGAGTACATCTCGAACGGTCAGGGCCCGCTGCTGCACATCTCCGCGGACGCCGTGGACATGCGCGGGGCCAGCGCCCTGCCGCTGGCGATCGTCCCCGACGCCGGCGCCGAGCTCGAGCGCTTCGAGCTGAAGACCGGCGATCTGCTCGCGCTGCTGACGGACGGGTTCTACGAGACGATGAATTCGCGCGACGAGGAGTTTGGCGACGCGCGCACCACCGATCTGCTGCGCACGCATCGCGACCGCGCCTTGACCGACGTCATCGCCGAGCTGCATCGCGCCGTCTGCGACTTCCGTCAGGACCGCAGCCAGGCCGACGACCTGACGGCCATCCTGGTCCGTCGCGCGGCGGGGACGTGACGCTGCGGCGGATGCCGGCGCGCGGGCGTCAACCGTCGATGTCCAGCCCGAGGTCGAGGTTCACCGCCGAATGCGTCAAGGCCCCGACCGAGATGCGATCGACACCGGTCTCCGCGATGCCCGCCACGCTGGCGAGCGTCACCCCGCCGCTGGCTTCGAGCTGCACGGTCGGCTTCTGGCCGGCGGCCTCGCGCATGCGCACCGCCCGGCGCATATCGGCAACGCTGAAGTTATCCAGCAGGATCACGTCGATGCCGGGAACGTGCAGCACTTCGCGCAGTTGTTCGAGTCGATCGACCTCAACCTCGACGAAGGAAACGCCGCTCTTCGGACGACGGGCCAGCATCGCTCCCAACTCCGCCGCCAACTGCTCAAGCGGAATCGCCGAGAGGTGGTTGTCCTTGATCAAGATCGCGTCGTAGAGACCCCGCCGGTGATTGACGCCCCCGCCGCAGCGGACGGCGTACTTGTCCAGCTCGCGCCAGCCCGGGAGGGTCTTGCGTGTGTCGAGCACCTGAACGCTCGGTTGCGCCCGGACCGCCGCGTCCACGAAGGCGCGCGTCAGCGTCGCTACGCCGCTCATGCGGCCCAGGAAATTCAACAGGGTGCGCTCGACGGCCAGCACCGCGGCCCGCGCCCCGATCAGCCGTCCGACCGAGCGGCGGGCGACCACCGCCTGACCGTCCGCGGCGACAGCGTCGAAACGCAGCCCGGCCGCCAACCGGCGCGCGAATCGCTCACAGATCAGCGGCGCGAGCGACAGCCCGCTGATGACGCCGCCGGCGCGCGGCACGAGCGCGCCGCAGACCGATTCGCCCCCGGGAGGAAGCAGCGTGGACGTGACGTCGCCGCGCTCCCCCAGGTCCTCGCCGATCGCCAGGTCCACCAACTGCTGCGTCGCCGCACTCCAGGTGCGCACGCCCGCTACCGACTCGCTCATGGTCGCTCTCGCTGGCTCGGGCAAATCGCGGTCCATCGCGATCTCCAGGCCCGGGCTTCCGGCATGTTAACGCAGGCTTGAGTCCCCGGTGGGGTCGCCGCGCGCGGCGCGCTTCTGCTCTGCCCGGCGGGCCACCAGGTCGAAGGTCGTCTGGGCGGACGGGCTCGTGCCGGATTCGGCTGGGGACGTGCGCGGCCCGCCGGCGTGCCGCGCGACGAGTTCCGCCAGCAATCGGCGGGCGGTCTCGGCGGAGGGCCCCGGCAGATCCAGCGAGTGCAAGGCGCGCCGCAGATGCGCGGCCGACTTGTAACGCAGCATGCGCTGCTTGTGCAGGGCGCGCACCACGACCTCGCAAAGCTCGGGCGCCAACCGACGCTCCAGCAGCCGTTCGACCGGCACTTCCCGCTGCTGGTGCTGGGCCCTCAGGTCCGTCAGGGTCTCCGCCACAAAAGGCGGCTCCCCGCTCAGCAGCTCAAATAGAATTACCCCCAGCGCGTAAACGTCGCTCGCGCAGGACGCCTGACCGTCGAAGAGCTCCGGCGCCATGTAGAGCGGCGTTCCCGCGATCGCGGCGCCGGCGGTGACACTGACCGGGCACGCCAACCCGAAATCGCACAAGCGCAGCTCACCCGCGCGGTCGAAGACGACGTTCCCCGGCTTCAGGTCGCGATGTAGCAGCCCCTGCTCGTGCAGCACCGATACCGCATCCGTCAAGTCGCGCAGCACGTGGAGCGCCAGCCCCGTGTCCAGTTGCTCCGGCTCGGCGATGAGCTGTCGCAGCGAAACGCCGTCGACGAACTCCATCACGATGTAGCCAAGCTGGCCCGAGGTGCCGGCGGAGTAGACGGTGACGATGTTCGGATGACGCAGCGCCGCCGCGGCGCGGACCCCGCGAATCAGCTCCTCTCGCGCCGCACTGCCCGCCTCAGTTCCGCGGTGCAGCAGCTTCACGGCCACCCGCCGCGAGAGGGACTCATCGAAGCCCAGAAAGACGGTTCCGGCGGCGCCCTCGCCCAGCTTGGGCCCGAGCTTCACCGACTCGATGCGCGGCGGGACCTCGACCGGCTGCGGCGCCTCGCCGCTCACCAACGTCAGCATCACCGTTCGGGTTTCCTGCATCGACATGTGGCGCCCGCGCATCGCCCCCGGAACACGCCTGCGGCCGTTCGGCGTCGCCGTGAGCTCGTGCTGGCATTGTAGTTGAGAAGCGCAAGCGGCGCATTCGAAATCGCGCCGGAAGTTGGAATGCGTCGCGGCGGAGGTGAAGCTAGCCGATGCCGGACCGATCCAGCAGCCGAATGCCAACCTGGTAGGTGCCGCTCGCCACGCGCCGCGAGTGAACGACCTCGCCGCGCATGCGCGTCCGCGCGCTCGACAGCAGCACTTCGACGGTCGAGCCGCGCTCCAGCGGCAGCCCGACCTGCACCGCGATGCCGTCCGCGGACGCATTCACCGTCTCACCCGTGGTCGTGAGCTTCTGCTGCGAATCGATGGGCAGGATCAGGTGGCAAGGCAGGCGGCACGCCACGCGGCGCTCCGTGCGCCGCCCATGCGATTCGTCGGTCGCGCCGGCCGGGATCATCCGCCCCGAAGGACGGGTGTGCCGGAATGCTGTCTGGGCCGCTGACGTGGGATTCATGCGCAGTCCTCCGGAGCCCAGGACAGGGCCCCATCAGACTCTATCGGTTGATTTCGCGGGTCAGCTTCGAAGTGCCAGCCGCGACGCCGGCCGCGGCGAACGGGCAGGCACGTCGGCGCGGCTAGATCAGCTCGCGGCTCATGAAGCGGGATGGGCGTCGGCCGGCTCGATCCGCGTGTGCTGATCCACGGTCAGCGTGCTGATCTCGCCGTCTGACTTTTGAAGCAGTATGCGATAGAGCCACAGCTTGTCGTCGGCGCCGTGGGCGAACCACGAACCGGTCTTCTGTGGCTGAACGGAAAGGACGGTGCCGACGACGGCGGGGCTCCAGCTTCCCTCGCGCCGATCGATCGCTTGAACGATGCGGACCTTCTGTCCCGGCTTCAGGTCAATCTCTGGCATGGTGTATCACTGTCTCGACTCGCGACCCGCCGCGGGCGACCCACCCATTCGGCACGGCCCGCTGCTTACGCCGCTCAAATCATGACGCGACGGTTGTATATATACCATTCCAGCAGCACGATCGCCAACGCGGCCGCCGCAAACCAGCGCCAAACCTCCGGCGTGGCGGTCTCGATCGCGCGTCCGAGCTCGACCGGCCGGCCGCCGACGGCCAGCGCGTCGCGCGGGGCGATGTCGCTTTCCGCGGCGTTCTCGAGGTTGACCGCAAAGCGCTCGGAGCCGGGCGCGGCGGGCTCGACGCGGTAGAGCCCGACGGTTTCGGTCGCCGCGTATCGCAAGGCATCCGGGCTGTCCAGCCGCATCGTCTGCCGTCCGCCATCGGGGCGGGTTACGACGGCCTGCTCAACGCCGGACGGCAGCTCAAGCCGAATCGAATCCCCCGGCTGCAACGCGGTCCGCTGCTCGCCCGTGCCGCCGCCGCCCAGGTAGTTGAAGGTGTTGTACATGAACACTGCGAAGCCGAGCTTGGCCCACCAACTGCTGCTTTCGACGGCGAACGCGCACATCAGCATCTGCCGGCCGTCGCGGCTGAGTTGTCCCAGGACCGGCCCGTGCGGCCCCTCCGCGAGCACCTCGGCGTCCTTCGGCAGCGTCAGCGTGCCGCCGCGATACACCTCGACGTATTCGAGCTCGACGTAGCGCAGCAGCGGGTGCGCCGAATCCCACCAGACCAGCGTGTGCGGGTCGGCATCCTCGCTGAGCGCCACGCCCTCCACAGGCGGAACCGCACCGAAAAAGACGTAGCTTCCGCGCGGCAGGCTCGCCGGCGCGAACTTGTCGAACACCACCACGTCGTAGGTGCAACGCCCGTTCTGCTCGAACTGTCCGGCGGGCATCGCCGCGAACTGCTCCGGCGTTCGATAGTCGAAGCGGACGAGCGGGAGCTGCTGGAGCATGCGTTCGAGGAACGGGTTGCGCTCGCTGACCAGCAGGACCCGCAGGCGGCGCGGGGCCGGGATCACCGCGGATGCGCGGTTGTCGCAGGTCAGGGCGTCGTCCAGCGCCAGGCGCACCTCGAGCAGGCCCGCGGTCGGAAGCTCAGCGCGGAATTCGAGCGACTGAACCGCGGGCGCGGCTTCGCCGGAATCCTCGCCGCCCACCTCGCTGGCTCGCCGCACGCGCCCCAGCGAGACCTTCTCGACGCGCCGCAGCACGCCGTCGAGATAAAACGAGAGCTCGGTCTCCACCGGCTCTGCGGCGAAGTTCGCAACCTGAACGAAGACCGCCAGATGGTCGGGCGATTCGTAGTCGCGCAGGCAGCGCAGGGAGGTGACGCCGGCGTTCTGCTCGGTCTTTCCGATCGGAATCAGCGTGACCTGTCCGGTCCGGACGGTCGCCTGATCCAGGTCCGGAATCGCGCCGTCGGAAAGCAGCACGATCCGCGAGCCCGACAGATCGGTGATCGCATCCGCCGGCCGGGCGTCCACGCGCGTCTGCGTCAGGTGCGCCTCGGCCAGGTCCAGGGCCTCGCGAATGTTGGTCGGCGCGTCGCTCGCGCGAATGTCGTCCACCCGCGCGCTGAGCTCGGCGAGATTCGACGTGAACGGCGAGATGATCGTCGCGCGGTCCGCGAATGCGATCAGCATCACCCGCGTCGGCGACGCCGCCCCGCCGAACCACTGCCACCAGGCCGCCCCGCTTCGATTCAGCGTGCGAACGAGCCGTCGGGCCTGCTCCTTGGCGAGCTCCAACCGCGTCTGGCCGTCCTCGATCGCGTTCATCGACGCCGAGTGATCCACCAGGATCGCGACGCACTCGTCGTTGCGCAGCTCGCTGAAGACGATCGGCCGGGCCAGCGCCAGAATCGCCAGCAGGAGGACCGCCAGTTGCAGGAACAGCAGCAGGTTCTTGCGGAGCCGCTGAAACGGCGCGTTGACCTGGAGATCCTGCACCGCCCGCCGCCACAGCAGCGTCGATGAGACCCGCTGCTCGCGCCGCCGCAGCTTGAGGAAATACAGAATCAGAAGCGCCGGGATGGCGACCGCTGCGAACCAGAATGCCACCGGGGCGAGAAAGCTCATTCGATCCACGCTGCCAGGACAAGGCGCCGGCGGCAGATCATAACCGGCCGGCGGACGTGCAGCCCCCGCTCAGCGCAGCAGACCGCGCTCGCGCAGGTACGAGAGCACCAGCGCATCGAACGGCACCTTGGTGCTGGCGAACAGGTAGAGAATGCCGCGCTGCGTGCAATAGTCCTTCAGCTCGGTGCAGTACGCGGTCAGCATCTGCTTGTATTTCTTGAGCAAGGGCGCGCTGACCGTGACCTCCGCAACGTCCGCGTCCTCCACGTCGACGAGCTTCAGGTCGCCCGCCAGCGCCGGCTCGATCTCGTCCGGCGAAAGAATCTGAATCGCGTACAGGTCGACGTTGCGGCTCAGCAGGTAGCGGAAGCCCTCGGCGTAGCCGCCCTTGTCCATGAAATCGCTGATGACGATCACGACGCCCTTGCCGCGGTGGGTCAGGGCGAAGCGCTTGGCGGCGGCGGCGAAGTACGATGGTCCGGCCAGGGGAATCTGCTCGAGGAAGTGGATCATCTGCGACGCCATCCGCCGACCGCGGATCGCGCGCATGTCGCGGGCGATCACGTTGGAGAATGCGTAGAGGTTGACCCGGTCGTAGTTCACCAGCCCGATGTACGCCAGTGCCGCGGTCGTCCGCTTGACGTACATCCCCTTGTGCGGATGGCCCCAATCCATGCTCGCGGAGACGTCGAAGAGCACGCTGACGTTGAGGTCTTCCTCCTCCATGAACAGCTTCAGCAGGAGCCGCTCGAGCCGCGCGTAGATGTTCCAGTCCAGAAAGCGGAGATCGTCGCCGACGACGTAGTTGCGGTAGTCCGCGAATTCAACGCTCTCGCCGCGGCGCTTGCTGCGGCGCTCGCCCTTGACGCGGCCGGCGAAAATCTTGCGCGAGACCAGCTCGAGCCGGTCCAGGCGGCTCATGAAATCCGCCGAAAGCAGCTCGCCATCCTCGCGGGCCGGCACGCTGATGGCGTCGCTGCTCACGCGCGTTTGTCCCCGACCCGGATTCCCCCGGGCTGAATCGAAGAGCCGCCGGGGCCCACGCCCCCGCACCGACTTCGCCTGCGCCGCGAGCCGCCCGACGCACGCCCCGCTCGGCTCAAGGCACGGCCGCGCCCTGCATCTCGCGCACCTGCCTCGAAAACCCCTCGACCTCAGCTCGTACTTCGGGCGCCGATCCCGCGCCGAAATGTGCCCGGAACGAATCCAGGATGGGTGCGACAGCCGCGGGCGTGTCGACCGTCAACCGCGCTTCCAGCTCCGGCCGCAGGACGCTCCAGAGCGCCGCCCCGTCCGGCAGCGCGCCGCGCTGCGAAAGCGCCGTGATCAGCGTGTCGTCGACCGCCGCCGCCAGCACCGCCGCATGCGCCGCCTCAAACCCGGCCTGCTTGCGAACCTCGGCCGGCAGGCTTGCGGCGTCATCAAACGCCGAAAGATAGGTTCGGATGGCATCGGCGCTGCGTCCCAGACGTGCGTACGCCGCCCCCAGCCGCATGCGAATCGCGAACAGGTCGGGCTCGGCGCCTCCGTCGGCGACCTGCGCCTCGGCCCGCGAGAGCAACTGCACGCACATCTGGTCGCGCGCCGGCAGGTCGGCGGGAATGCGTGCGAGCCACCGGTCGAGCGCGTCCGGCGAAAGCCGCGCCAACGGCCCGGTCACCGCCTTCCACGCCAGGCCGCGCGCCTCCTCATCGCTTTCGGTCGCGGGGAACGACCGTTCCCACAGCGCCGCGAGACGCCGCTCGTTCGTCGGCAGCCGCCCGATCATCTCGATCGCGGAACGCCGCACCGGCGTATCCGGATCGGACAACAGCGGCGTCAGGACTTCGGCGACGCGCTCGGCGCATTGCCGCAAGCCCGGCTCGCCGGCGCCGTTGCCGTTGTTGCCCGCGGGGGCGCTTGAAATCGCGCGCGTCCCCTGCGCCGCCTCGGCTTCGGCCAGCGCCCCGGCGCATCGGATCGCCGCGATGCGCACGACGGTGGGCACGCCGGGCGCCATGGCCGCAATCGCCACGTCGACAAAGCGCGCGTCGCCCACGCGGCTCATGGCCCACAGCGTCTGCTCACGCAGGCGAAGCTGTTCGGGGCTTGACCGCTGGAAGACTTCCAGCAGAGCCGTCGCAATGCGCTCCCGCCGCGCGGCATCGAGCACGCCCCGCTCGGCCAAGCGCCCCAGGGACGCGATCGCCTCGCGGATCGTCTCCGAGAGCACGTCCTGTGTTTCACCCAGCAGCCGTTCGACCGACGCGTTCCCTCCGACATAGCCCAGCGCGTTGATCAGCGCCTTGCGCACCACGGCCGCGCGCTCGCTTTCCAGCATTTGCAGAAACACCGCCTCGTCCTGCGGATCGCGCAGCGTCGCAACCACCGAAGCCGCCGAGGCGCGCACGCTCGGCTCCGGGTCCTGAAGCAGCACGCGCAGGCGCGCCACGGCGTCGGCCGGCAATCCGTGCTGCGTACTGAGCCAGTTCTGGGCCTCGTCCAGCCCAAGCAGTCGGACCGCCGACAGCCCGTCCGTCAGGAATCCGTTCAAGAGCTGGGCGCGCTCGGCCTCCGGCGCCCGCAGCAGCGCCTCGCGCTCCATGGCCACCAGGCGCGCCTCCACGTCGTTTACGCCTGATCGCAAAAGCCGATTCTGTCGCACGAGGCGGTCGATCTGAAGGCGCAGCCAGTCTTCGCGCGGCAGGACCCGGGTTTCCTCCCACCACTGCCGGGCGGCGGCGACATCTCCTCGAAAATCCTGGGCGGTTGCACTGCCCAGAGCGTCGAGCGCCGCGGACAGCAGCGGCGAACCGGGCGTCTCGACGATCTTCATCAGCGCCGCGACGGCCTCAAACCGAGTGGTCATCCCCAGCGCATCCACTACGGAGCGACGTTGCGCAAGCGGACGAGCGCTGTCGTTCAGAAGGGCCTCCAGCCGCGAAACCACGCTCGGGTCGCGCGCCACCGCGACGGCCTGGCGGGCGGCGGCGCGCACGTCCGCGTCCTCGTCGATCAGCATCTCGAGCAGCGGATCCAGGAACGCCGGGCGGCTCAGATGAGGAGCCTCGGCCAGTGCCGACGCCACGGCGATCCGCGCCGGGTGGTTCGTGCTCCGCAAGACAACCACCAGGCGCGCCTCGGCCGCCGCCCCGAGGCGCAGCAACTCGCCCGCGCCAATTTTGCGCGCCGCGGGAGGATTGGACTCCTCCAGCAGCGCAAAGAGGTCCGCGATTCGCTTCTGGTCCTCCGCGGCGGGCTGCGCCGTCGCCGGTGCCGAGGTGGTGGTGGCCGGCGAATCGGGAGCCTGGGCGGCCGCCGGACGTCCAAGAATCGCCAATCCAATGGCGAGCAACCCCCGTACCGTCCGGGGCACGGCTGTGGCTCGCCAGCGCATCATGACGACCTCTCTGCGCTCATCCGCCCGCGGTTCCGTGCAGCCCGTCGGCGTGCGGCACCGGACCCGCAGCATTATACCCAGCGACCGATTATGGGCCTCACCCGGGCACGAAATACTGGTCGCGCGCGAACCTGAAGCACGCCCCGCCGTACGCCGATAACAGGGGCAAGTGCGCGGTGCTTGCTCCGCGTCCATTCGCGATCTATGCTGACGGCAGGCGGTTCGGACGGAATCGCCGCCGGAGGGTTTTTGGTCATGCGCAAGTACACGAGCTGGTCCGGATGGCTGCTCATCGCGCTGGCGGGAGCATCCACCGCCGGCGCCAGCATCTGGGAAGACCTGTACTTCGGCCTGGGCGTGCTGGCGACGCCCAGCGGCACCCCGGTCACGGCTGCCACCGGCGGCGGCCAGCAGAACGGCGAGCGCTTCGGCCGGCTGAGGATCGTCCCCAACCAGCCCGGCAACGGCTACGACCTCGAGTTCGACCGTACCTTCGGCCTTGACAGCCGCGGACGTCCGGAGGTGCTCGATCTCGGCAGCTTTGAGCTCCAGCTCTCCGGCGCCACCCAGGCTACCCTCGGCATCACAACCACCCCGATTCCGACGCTCAGCGCTCAGGTGCTGGCCGGCAACCTGAACTACAGCGTCCGTGGAAAGTCCGGGGCCCAGGACGCCACGCTCTCCGGTACTCTAAACGCGTCCCAGAACTTCGAAGTCAACCAGTTGGGATTCTACACGCTCTCGCTGCAAGTCGAGAACGCGAACTCGCAGCTCACCCTGGACGGCATCGCGGTCGACGACGCGCGCGACAGCGACTTCAACGTCGGGCCCATCACCGTCGAGGGCAACATCTTCTTCGATCTTGCGACCGCATTGCTCACGAGCGTCGGCGTCGATACGACCGGCCTGGAGAGCATCTTCCCCAAGTCGCCGATCGACCGCATTGACGACGAGATTCGCAGCGCGCTCGAGCGGCAGGCCAACGTGCTCGGGATCACGCTCACCAACGACGCGGACAGCCTGACCATGACGGCGGCGGACGCGACGGCGGCCCAGCAAGTGGACACGCTGCCGACGTCATTGGCCGTCGACACCCTGCCACTGCCCAGCGTCGTTCCCGAACCTGCCAGCGTCGGCTTGCTCCTGCTCGGCCTTGCCGGCGCGTGGGTTCGCCGCCGTACCTGACCGTGTTCGACGGCTTGCCTTGCGGGGAGCGCGGGCTGCCAGCCCGCTTTGTGCGGGCAAGATGCCCGTGCGGCCCTATTCATGACATCATTTCTGAAGACACTCTAGCCGCGGGACTCGGCCAGCGGCGCCCGCGTTTCCGCCTTCGGCTCCGTAGGCGACGGGCGGTATTCGAGCGGCTCGGCGTAGTCAGGGAAGGCGTGCTTCGTCGCCGCGTGCACCAGCCCCAGAAAGAACGGCTGCGGGCGCAGCGGTCGGCTGGTCAATTCGGGGTGCGCCTGCGTGCCCATGAAGAACGGGTGCATGGATTCGGGCAGCTCCAGGATATTCATGATGCCGGAACGCGGCGTCGTGCCGGAGAACAGCAGGCCCGCGGCCTCGAGCTGCGGGATGTAGCGCGGCTCGACCTCGTATCGATGGCGAAATCGCAGCCGCGCGCGGCTGCCGAACATGCGCTCAGCGCGGCTGCCCCCGCGGATGATCACGTCGTGCCCGCCGAGGCGCATGCTGCCGCCCAGCCCCTCAAGCTGTCGCTGCTCCTCGAGCAGCGTGATGACCGGGTAGCGGCAGTCATTGTCGATCTCGGTCGAGTTCGCATCGGCCAGTCCGCAGACGTTTCGGGCGAACTCGATCACCGCCATCTGAAAGCCGTAACAAATACCCAGGCAGGGCAGGCGGTGCTCGCGCGCGTAGCGGATGCACGCCAGCTTGCCTTCCGCGCCGCGCGTGCCGAACGCGCCGGGCACAACGATCCCGTTCAGCCCGGCCAGCCGCCGCTCGACGTCGCCGTCGGACAGCTCGGTCGTGTCGATCCACTGAACCGACACGCGGCAGCCCAAGTGCACGCCCGCGTGCTCAAACGACTTGAGGATGCTGGCATAGGCGTCGCGGACGGCGGTGTACTTGCCGGTAATGCCGATGTTCACCTGTCGCGTCGAGGCGCGCAGTCGATTGACATATTGCACCCAGCCCTGGCGGGCGCTGCGCTCGCGGGCCTCGTCGATCCGCTCAGCCAGGCCAAGGCAGTCGATCACCACGCGATCGCAGCCGGCCCCGCGCAGCATGTCCGGAATCAGGTAGATGCTGTCGCAGTCGTGCATGCTGATGACGTGGGCCGGAGGGACGTTTGAGAACAACGCGATCTTCTCGCGCACGGTTTGCGTGACCGGGTTCTGCGCCCGGCAGGCGATCACGTGCGGCTGAATGCCGCACTCCAGCAGCCGCCGAATGCCCAACTGCGCGGCCTTGCTCTTCTGCTCGCCGAGGATCGAGGGTTCGAGCACGTAGGTGAGCGCCACGAAGCAGACGCTGTTGCGCCCCTCCTCGAACGCGAGTTGGCGCATCGCCTCGATGTAGTAGGCGTTCTCCACGTCGCCCACCGTTCCTCCGATTTCGACGAAGACCACGTCGGCGCGGGTCGCCACGGCCAGTTCGCGGAGGCGGTTCTTCACCTCGCCGGTGACGTGCGGGATCATCTGCACGTCGCGGCCGAGATACCCGCCGGTGCGCTCGCGCTCGAGCACGCGGTGGTACATCTGCCCGCTGGTGCAGAAGTTCAACCGGGTCAGGTCCAGGTCGAGGGCGCGCTCGTAGGTGCCGAGGTCCATGTCGCACTCGGTGCCGTCGTCGAGCACGAAGACCTCGCCGTGGCGATACGGGTTGAGCGTTCCCGAGTCGATGTTCAGGTAGCCTTCGAGCTTGAGCGGCGCGACCGTGAGCCCCTGATCCTGGAGACACTTGGCCAGCGACGAGCTGAAGATGCCTTTCCCGAGCCCGCTCATGACCGTGCCCAGGACCACCACGTAGCGCGTCTGGCCGGTCTTGTAGCCGGCCGGCATCGGCAGGTAGAACTCGGTGTCCACCGATTGTGTGCGAACCGAACTGAGAAGGCTCTCATTGCTCATGGGATCTCAACACGCGCCTGAACCGCAAGCCTGCCTGCCGCCGCACGATCGGAACCGCTGTACGAAACGCTCGTAGTCGTCGGGAGTGTCGATGCCCGCGGAGGCCGTCTCGACCCGCTCGAGGGCGATCGGGTAGCCGAACTCGAGTACGCGCAGTTGCTCGAGCCGCTCGACTTGCTCCAGCAGGCCTGCGCTCCAACTCGCGAACTCGAGCAGGAACGCGCGCCGATACGCGTAAACGCCGAGATGCAGCAGCCAGTTCTCGCCTTTCGGCTGACCAGCGCTGTCTCGTGGATATGGTATCAGAGCACGCGAAAAATACAGCGCCCGGGACAACCGATTCTGAACAACTTTCACACAATTCGGGTCGTTCGGGTCCGACAAGGGCGGAAACGGGCAGGCCAGCGTCGCCAGCGGAGCCTCGCGATCGGTTTCCAGACGCCCGATCAGCCGATCCAGGTACGCCGGCTCAATCTCGGGCTCGTCGCCCTGAACGTTGACGATGATGTCGTCCGGCTGCCCGCCGCGCGCCGCGACCACCTCCGCGATTCGGTCCGTTCCGCTTTGGTGATCGGAGCGAGTCATGACCGCCTCGCCGCCAAACGAGCGCACCGCCTGTACGACCCGGTCGTCGTCGGTCGCGATGAGGCAGACGCCGATCCGCGTGGCCCGCCGGACCTGCTCGTAGACGTGCTGAACGAGGAATTTGCCGGTCTTGCGTGCCAGGCATTTCGCAGGAAAGCGGGTCGAGCCGTATCGGGCCGGAATTACCGCCAGGACGTTCATGAGCACCTCGATTGCCTGCCAGAAGAATCGTAGCGGAACCGCAACTCGCTTCAAGCCCATGCCTTTGCAAAGGTTACGATTCGCGCCTTGCCCGCCGACCCATAATGTGTTAATTGAATGCCAGGGGTCAGACGATTGGATTGAAGGCACCGGCGAACCCGGGCTGGCACGGGCCGGCGCGGCGTCCGTGCCCCTTTCGAGGAGCCTTTCGTGAATCGGCACAGTCTCTTGCTCGGTACGCTGATCGCAGCCGCCTGTCTTCTCCTCGCCGGCTGCCCAACAGGTGGCGGAAACGGCAGCGGCGTCGGTGCTACGGCTCTGGCGGGAACCTGGTCAGGAGAGATCGAGTGCTCGACGGTGCAGTTCGTCGGCGACACCGGCGGAAGCCCCGCCACCACGCGCCGCAGCTTCACCATCACCATCGATGAGAACGGCTTCCCGACCGAGGTCGAGGTCCTCGGGTTCTCCAGCGCGCCCGACCTGGCGGCCGCCCTGTCGCGCTCCGGCGATCACGAGACCCTGACGTCGAGCGCTTCGGGACTGTCCATCACCGAGGGCGTGCGCGTCCAGTCCGCAACCTACACCGACACCACCGCCGTTATCCAGCTCGTGATCGACTACGCGGCGCTCGGCGGCGCGCTGACGCAGGAAGGCACCGGCCAGCAGACCATCGAGCTGGTCCTGAACAACAACACCATCGAGTACACCGTGTCGGTCGAGTACGACGTCGTGCAGACCGCCGCCGGCATTGAGCTCAACACCGGCGAGACGACCGACTGCACGGGCGTGCTCGAGGCCCAATAACCCGGCGGCACGAGCACGAGATTCCGCTGGCCGCGGCTTGCCTGACATCGTAGTATTGGAAGGATTACAGCAGCGAACCGCGCGGGCGCCGGCAAGGCAACCGCGGCTGCGTCGCTGCGCGGGGAAATGGGCCATGTACTATCGGCATTCGCTCGGTTTCGTCTGCGTCCTGCTCGCACTGGCATCCATCGCGGGATGCCCGACCGCCGGCGACGGCTCGAACGACGCTGGCTCCAACGACAACAGCTCGAATGCCTCCGGCGGAACCGACGGAACCGGCGGCGGCAGCAATGATCCCATCGGACCCGAACCCCTGCCGTCAGACGGCGGTAGCGGCGGCTCGAACGACGGCGGCTCCAACGCAAACGACAACGACGACGACGCCGGAAACACCAACGACAATACCGCCGACGGAAGCGGCGATTCCGGCGACGGCGGCTCCGGCGACGACGGCGGCGGAAGCTCCGCCCTGCTGGCCGGAACCTTCGCCGGCTCCATCGTCGTCACCAGCATCCAGAACGTAGGCGACACCTTCACCGACCCTGCCGACGAAAACCACACCGTCCAGTTCCAGTTCGACGACGCCGGGGTCGCACTCGCGATTCCGATCCTCGGCTTCGTCTCCGCGCCCGACGCTGTCGCGACCGTCAACCAGGTGGGCGAGTCCGAGACCCTTCCGCTCACCATCAGCGGCGGCAGCGCCACGCTCGACGTGACCGTCACCGAGGCCACCTACACCACCACCACCGCCCGCATCGTCTACGACTTGTTCTTTGACGAGACGCTCGGCAACCTGGCGCAGAGCGGCCCGGGCACCCAGACGGTCGAAGTGAGCGTCGACGGCGATACGCTCACCGTCACGATCGCGACGGACTATGACGTCAACATCACCGCTCCGGTCTCGCTCGACACCGGCGAGCAGCTCGACTCCACCGGATCGCTTCCGCGGCAGTAGTCCGCCAGGTTGTTCCCAGCGCCAACGGCGAATGCGACGTGCCGCGCGGCCTCACGCGCGCCGCAAGCCCGCCGCACGGCCTCCGGACGTTGGCTAAAGCGCAAGGCCCTCGCTATAGTCTTTCCTCCTGCTCGGATTGCCGCTCCACGCTGGGGCCGGAATCCGGCGCCTCGGACCGGCCCATGGACGACCTGTCAAAAATCCGCAACATCGGCGTCGCCGCGCACATCGACGCCGGCAAGACCACGACCACCGAGCGGCTGCTGTTCTTCAGCGGGACCATCCACAAGATGGGCGACGTGGACGAGGGAACCACGGTCACGGACTTTGACGCCGAGGAGCAGCAGCGCGGGATCACGATCTACAGCGCGGCAGTCTCGTTTCCGTGGCGGGACTGTCAGGTCAACCTGATCGACACACCCGGCCACGTTGACTTTACGGCCGAGGTTGAGCGCAGCCTGCGGGTGCTGGACGGCGCGGTCACGGTGTTCGACGCGCGCGAGGGCGTCGAAGCTCAATCGGAGACCGTCTGGCGCCAGGCGGACCGCTACCACGTGCCGCGCATCTGCCTGATCAACAAGATGGACAAGACGGGCGCGGATTTCGACTTCGCCGTGCGGACCATCCGGGACCGCCTGCACGCCAATCCGCTGCCGATTCAGCTTCCGATCGGTTTCGAGACGACGTATCGCGGGCACATCGACCTCGTCCAGATGCAGGCCGTCACCTACGAGGGATCGGGCGAGCAGACGCGGCAGTTGCCCGGACCCATACCGGAAGACCTGCACGACCGGGCCGTCGCCGCCCGGCATCAGCTCGAAGAGCGCGTCGCCGAGATCGACGACGCCCTGATGGCCGAGTACATCGAGCGCGGCGAGCTGACCAACGAGCAGCTCAAGGCCGGTCTGCGCCGCGGGACGATTGCCCTGCGCTGCCAACCGGTGCTCTGCGGATCGTCGCTGAAGTACATGGGCACGCATGCGGTGCTCGACGCGATCTGCGATTTCCTGCCGTCGCCGCTCGAAGTCCCGCCCATCGCCGCGCACGACCCCGACGATCCGGCGCGCATCGTCGAGCGCACCTGCGACCCCAAGGGGCCGCTCGCGGCGCTGGTGTTCAAGATCGTGGCCGACGCGCACGGCGATCTGTACTTCCTGCGCGTCTACTCAGGCACGCTGCGGGCCGGTTCGCGCGTGGTCAACGTCGCCCGAAAGAAGAAAGAGAATCTCTCGCGGCTGTTCCGCATCTTCGCCAAGCGGCGCGAACAGGTCGACCTGGCCCGCGCCGGAGACATCGTCGCCGGAATCGGGCTCAAGGAAACCTACACCGGCGACACGATCGGCGACGCACACAAGCCGGTCCTGCTGGAGAAGATCGAGTTTCCCGAGACGGTCATCAGTCTGTCGATCGAGCCCAAGTCCTCCGCGGACCGCGACAAGCTGCTGTCGGCCTTGAACATGATGGCCCGCAGCGACCCGACCTTCCGCTTCCGCTTTGATGACGAAACCGGACAGACGCTGATCTCCGGCATGGGCGAGCTGCACCTCGAGGTCATCTGCCACCGCCTCGAGCGCGACATGAACGTCGCGGTGCGAATCGGCAAGCCGCGCGTCGCCTACCGCGAGACCATCACGCACGCGGCGGAGCACGAAAGCCGCTTCGTTCGCCAGACCGGCGCCGGGCGCAACCAGTTCGCGGTCGTTCGGCTTCGCGTCGAGCCGTTCGTCGCCGAGGCCGGCCGCGAGTCCGTCTCCTTCGTGAATCAGCTTCCGGCCGGAAAGATCCGCAACGTCTTCCTGCCCGCAATGGAGTCGGGTGCGCGCGGCGCCGTTCAGAGCGGACCGCTGGGCTCCTACCCGCTCATCAACGTCCGCATCGTCCTGCTCGACGCCGAGGAGCACCCCGAGGATTCCTCGGAGGTGGCTTTCGAGACCGCCGCGGCGATGGCGGTCGGAAGGGCGCTCGGAGAGGCCGGCCCGGTGCTGCTCGAACCGATCATGAAGGCCGAGATCGTCACGCCGGAAGAGTATTTCGGCGCAATCAACAGCGACCTGATGGGCCGCCGGGCGATCATCACCGGCACGGGCATGCGCGGCAGCAACCACGTGATCGACTGCGAGGTTCCGCTGTCGACGATGTTCGGCTACGCGACGCATATGCGTTCGCTGTCGCAAGGCCGGGCCAGCTTCTCGATGGAGCCGTCTCGCTACGAGGCCATGCCGATGGAGCTGGTTGCCAAGGTGCTGGGGGCCTTCTAGGCGCCGGTCGCGGTGCCGAGGCGCGCCGCAGGGTGCCCTCCCGCGCTCCCCCGCCGAGGCAGCGCGATACACTCCTGCGGATATGAGTGCCCCCGACGCTCACGATGACGTGTTTCCGCTCGTTCCGGAGTCGCCGGCTCCGCGCGAGTTCCCGCGCTACCCGCCTGCTGGACCGTCGCCCGAAAACGCCCCGCACTGCCCCGAGTGCGATTACAACCTCTACGGCATCAGCGAGCCGCGCTGCCCCGAGTGCGGCCTCGACCTGACGACGGCTAGCCTGCCGGACACGCGCTCGTCGCAGCTTGACGACCAGGCCAGTCTGCGCGTGATGCGCCGGGATCGCATCCTGTTCTGGCTCGGCATGGCCGGTTACCCTCTGGGCATGCTCTTTTATGTCCGCAGCAGCCCGGCAGCGACCGCACTCAGCGCGATCCTGTTCAGCACGATCGCCGTCGTGTTCATCCTGCTCCGCGCCGCCAGCGGGCACGCGCTCATGCCCATGATTGCGCTCTGCGGCGGGGTATGGTTCGGACTCCATGCCGTCCCGTGGCTGCTCTCGCTGATCTTCTGAGGCGTCGGTCGACCGATGACATCCGCGAACCCCATCCGCCGACGTCGGGCTGGCCGCTTCGGCGCCGCCGGAATCGTCGCGCTGGTGGCGGCCTTTTCGGGAACCGCGGCGGCGCACGACTTCAAGCTGCACGAAGTGTTGGTCCTGCTCCGAACGGACCATACGTACCAGGTCGACATGTCGATCGACCTGGACGCGCTCGCGCTGGGGGTCGATTCGAGTGCGGATTCGGCCGTGCTGATGCAGCAGCTCCAGGCCATGCCCACCGACGAGTTCCAGCGCTGCGTGAGCGACCTTCAGCGCATGCTGATGCGCCGTGTGCGGATTCGTTTCGATGGAGCGGTGTCAGAGCCGACCCTCACCTTTCCGGATTACGGCACGCCGGCAGCTCTGCGGCGCGGATTCCCGTCGGTGCTGGGCACGACGGCCCGCTTCGTCGGCCTGATTCCGCTCGGCTCCCGGGAATTCACCTTCTTCGCATCGCGCGGTTTTCCCCCGGTGCATCTGACCATTCTGGACCAGGCCACACTTTCCGGCTTGCGGCACGTGCTCGAGCAGGGTGAAGAGAGCCCGGGCTACCGAATCGGCTCGGACGAGTCGGCGCGCAACGCCGCAAGCATCCTTCGGGTGGCCGGCGAGTATCTCGTGCTCGGATTCTGGCACATCGTGCCCCAGGGGCTGGATCACATCCTGTTCGTACTGGGGCTGTATTTGCTCAGCCCGCGCTTGCGGCCGCTGCTGTGGCAGGTCAGTGCGTTCACCATCGCACATTCGCTCACGCTGGCGCTTTCCATGTACGGGGTGGTTTCGCTGCCGACGCGAGTGGTCGAGCCGCTGATTGCCGCGTCCATCGCGTACGTGGCGATTGAGAATCTACTCACGAAGGAAATGCACCCCTGGAGGCCGGCGCTGGTCTTTGCCTTCGGGCTGCTGCACGGGCTTGGCTTCGCTGGCGTGCTGACGGAGCTTGGGCTGCCAAGAAGCGAGTTCGTTCCGGCGCTGATCTCGTTCAACGCTGGCGTAGAGCTTGGGCAACTCGCAGTGATTGCCGGGGCGTTCGCGTGCAGCGGCTGGGTCCGCGCCCGGGGTTGGTACCGACCGGCGATCGCGATTCCCGCGTCGGTTGCAATTGCGGGCATGGGACTCTTTTGGTCGGTGGAGCGCGCGCTCTCCGTCTAGGCGACAGATCGGTCGCAAAGGAACTCGACCGAGGCCATTCACCGCGAGACCAAGCCGGCGCGTGCTGCCTGCCTCCCAATTTCCGGCGCTGGCCCGGACACCCTCTCCCTCGAACCGGAGGTGGTAGCCGGGCAGGGGTCCCCTACGAATCGCCGACGCTGGGGCCTTCGTCTCATAGGTACGCAGGCCGACCGAGCCGAGAATTACCCCCTTTTTTGCTCGCCCCTCTCCTTGCATTCGCAAGGAAAGCGTAGAGAATCTGATGTTCGAAACAGACCACAGATGACACAGGCGCGGTCGTTTCGTGCGGATGGTCGCAGTTGCGACCCCGAACCAGGTTCGAATCGGGTCTTCACCTGATCCGCAAAAAGAGACCCGTAGCGAGGACACTCATGGTCAAGTCCACTGTTCAGGAGTTGGTCGGCCTGCTCTCCAGGCTACAGTCAGAGCGCAAGACGCACATCGACGCGATCACGCGAATTGATGAGGCGTTCGCGCAACTGGGGATCGCCTCCGCCGCCACGGCGCCGCGCCGCGGTCCCGGGCGTCCGCCCAAGAATCCTCTGGCCGTCGTCGCGGCCGGGCGAGCGAGCGCCAAAGGCCGCCGCAAGCGCCGCCGCTTCAACGTCCCCGGCTGGCAGATGATCCTCAATGTGGTCAAGGCCGGCGGGCGCGAGGGCGCCACCAGCGCCGAGATCGTCAAGCGCTGGCGCTCCGAGCAGCGCAGCGGTGACCCGTACACCCAGATGGGAGAGTTGGTCAAGCAGAAGAAGCTCAAGCGCCAGCCGCTGCCCGACAAGCTGGGCAGCCGCTACGTACTCGCCTGAGCATAAGCGGGATGGAGGGCTCGCGTTCCGCCGCCGCGCGTGCGAACGTGCGCCGTGAAGTGGCACGGTGCCGGCCCCAACCCCCGCGGGCGCGGCGCGACGACACACCAGAGCGACGCGCACGCCCGCTGTGCATTCCTCTGCAAACGCCAACCACTCGCGACGCCCGCATACCTCGGCGAATGAAATAGGTGGGGCGGGCCGCTCGTCCCTCGGTCGAAGCGACAGCCCCCACCACCCCACGTCGTGCCAGGCGCCCAGCTTGTACCCAATCCGCGGATAGAGCCCCACACGTTCGAAACCGAAGGACTCGTGCAGCGCGACGCTCGCGGTGTTGGGCAGGGTGATGCCGGCGTACGCCTGGTAAAAGCCCTGCAACCGGACCCCCTCCAGCAACGCCCGGTAGAGGCTCCGCGCCACTCCAACGCGGCGCGCGCGCGAGTGAACGTAGATCGCGGTATCCACCGCCCACTGGTACGCCGCCCGCTCGCGATGCCGCGAAGCGTAGGCGTACCCAAGCACTCCGCCGCCGTGGCTCACCGCAACCAGCCAGGGGTGAAACTCAATCACCGAGCGGATGCGCCGGCGAATCTCAGCCTCGTCCGGAACGACGAACTCAAACGAGATCACCGTGTCCCGGATGATCGGGGCGTAGATCGCCAGCACGCCGGACGCGTCTTGTTCGGTCGCCGGCCGGATCGCAACGGTCGCGTCAGACATGCCGTCGTCCCCGCGGCCTGGACCGCGCCCTCGCCCAGCGCGCCGCGGGCGCAGCTAGTCGCACGTCTGGCCGAAGTTCACGAGCAAGATCGACAGGTCATCCAGGTCAACGTCGTCATCGTCGTCGAGGTCCCCGTCTTCGTAGCTCAGCGGGCCGGGCTGCCCGAAGTGCACCAGGAGTTGCGACAGGTCGTCCAGATCGACCGCGCCGTCGCCGTTGAGGTCGGCCGGGCACGGGACGTAGACCGAACCGTTCAGCGTCGCGAGCACCGTGGTGTCTCCCAGGCCCGGGTTATTGGGATCGAGCGGAACCGTGACCTGCACCACGCTCTGCACGCTGATCCCGCGGTTCTGCGAAGTGATGTGCATGACCAGCGGATCGGCGATATCCGGTTCGGTCGTGCCCAGATCGAGCACGCTGCTGCAAGGATAGCCCGCGCCCTGCATCAACGAGCAGACCACGCCCGTCGCGTCATAATCCAGCGACCCGTCCAACTGCACCGGAACGCTCGGAAACGACGCGTCGCCCCCCACCAGCGGCACCGGCCCGTTCGGCGTCCCCGGGGTCGCATACGCGAGCGTTACGTCGGGCGCGTAGGCCGTCAGCGAGCCCAGCAGCCCCAGCGACACGTAAATGTCGATCGACTCGGTCAGGGCCATCGAGAAATCGAGCAGGGTCGCCGAGGTCGGAGCGCTGATCGAATCCAGATCCAGCCGGACGAGGCCTGTCGCCGGCGAAGCGTCCGAATCGCACGATCCCAGCACGCACACCGTCACGTCCACGCTCGTGTTGGCGACATCCAGCGGAATCTCCACCACGCTCGCCGTCGCGACGCGCGACGCCAGCAGCAACACCGGCAGGACCAACCACCGGCGCATATTCATCCCGTGCATGTAGTTTCCCTCCGATCATGCGGCAGCGGTCGGCATGCCGCAGCGATGGGCCGGAGGTTGGCGCCGGACGGCGTCACCTGAGAGCCCTCTCGTCGGACACACTACCAAGCGACCGGGGGGGCTTTCAACCGCGCCTTACGCCCGGCACGCCCCCGCACGCCGGAATTCACGACCCGCACATGCGCCCGCTCAGCACCTTCGTGCCTCCGCGTCGCTCCGCGCATTGTGGCTCTCGCCGCCGCTCGCTACGCTCTGGCCACCATGCTTCGCTACGCACTGGCGCGGCTCGGCGCGCTGCCGTTGGTTCTCGCGGTGGTCTACCTCAGCGCCGTACTTCTCGTCGTCGCGGCGCCCGGCGACGGGCTTGAAACCAGCGACCGGCCGCTCCCCCCCGAGGTTCGCGCACAGAAGCGGCTGGCCTGCGATTTCGATCGGCGCGAGGTGCGCGAGGTCGTGCGGCAGACGGAAAGCGGCCCGCTGCGCGAGACCGTGGAGACGATCGAGCCGGTCCCCGCGTGGGAGCGCTATCTCTGGATCTGGCCGCGCCGGCTGTTCTGGGACGGCAATCTCCCCGCGCTGCAATACGACGACTGGACCGTGGTCGACATCCTCCGCACGGCGCTGCCCATCTCGCTGCAACTCGGCCTGCTTGCGTTCTGCCTGGCCGTCGCCATCGGCGTCATCGCCGGCACGCTTTCGGCCACCCGCCGCGACACGTGGACGGATCACGGCGTCATGCTGCTGACGCTGCTGGGCATCTCGCTGCCGTCCTTCGTGGTCGGCACGCTGCTGCTGCTGTCGTTCGGCGTCTGGCTGCGCTGGACGCCCGTGGGCGGCTGGGGGCTGGCGAGCCAAACGGCGCTGCCGGCCCTGACACTGGCGCTGCCCTTCGCGGCGTACATTGCCAGACTCACGCGATCCAGCCTGCTCGACGCGTTCAGCGAGGACTACATCCGCACCGCGCGCGCCAAGGGGCTGTGCGAAGCGCGCGTCCTGCTGGATCACGCGCTGCCCAACGCGCTGCTGCCCGTGTTGAGTTATCTCGGGCCGGCGGCGGCCGCGATCTTCACCGGGTCGTTCGTGGTGGAGAGGATCTTCCGCATCCCGGGCATGGGCACGCACGTGGTCGAGAGCATCCGCAATCGCGACCACAGCATGATCCTCGCGACCGTGCTGGTGTACGCGTTGTTCCTCTCGATCTTCAACCTGCTGGTCGATCTGGCGTACGGCGCGATCGACCCGCGCATTCGCGTCGGAGCGCGACGCTCGTGAGCACCCCGGCCGACAGCCTCTGGAACCGATACCGCGCGCGACCCGCGGCGCTGCTCGGCACCGTGGTGCTGTCACTCATGCTGCTGACCTGCTTCGCGAGCCTGCCCTGGTCCGCGGAGGCCATGCGGCGCGTTTCGCTCGACGAGGCGCGCCTCGCGCCGTGCGCAAGCCACCCGCTCGGAACCGACGAGCTCGGCCGCGACCTGCTCGCGCGAACGCTCTTCGGCGGGGCGATCTCGCTGAGCATCGGCCTGCTCTCGGCGGCGCTCGCCGTCGTGATCGGAACGGCCTACGGGGCCACCGCGGGGTTCCTCGGCGGGCGCATCGACGGCGTCATGATGCGGGCCGTCGACGTGCTCTACGCCCTGCCGACCATGCTGCTCGTCATGCTGCTCACGGCGTCGCTTGGCAGCCGGCTCGAGCAGTCCTCGTCGCTGGGCGTGGGCGGCGCGCGGCTGATCGTGCTGGCACTGGCCATCGGCTGCGTAAGCTGGCTGACCACCGCGCGGGTCGTGCGCGGACAGGTGTTGTCGCTCCGTGAGCAGCCGTTCATTGAAGCGGCGCGCGCCCTCGGCCTGCCGACCTGGCGTGTGCTCTTTCGGCACATGCTGCCCAACCTGGTCGGGCCGATCGTAGTCTTTGCGACGCTGACGGTGCCGCAGGCCATTCTCCAGGAGTCGTTCCTGAGCTTTCTGGGTGTGGGAATTCAACCGCCGCAGGCCACCTGGGGCTCGCTCGCGGCAGACGGCGTGCGTCGGATCAACCCGATCGCGACGGACTGGTGGCTAGTTCTGTTCCCATGCCTGACTCTGAGCATCACGCTGCTGTCGCTGAATTTCGTCGGAGATGGTCTGCGGGATGCGCTGGCCGTTCGCGAGCGACCCCAGGACCGGCGCTAAGCCAATCGATTCCAAGCACTTGCGGCCGAAGCAGCAAACGTCTCGGCCGACTTGATTGCGCGAGAAGGCCGGGTAAACTTGGGCACTCCGTCGGGGCGACGCCCTGCGGAAGGCCGGCGCAGCCCGGCCCATTGGGGATTAGTGTAACGGTAGCACAACTGACTCTGGATCAGTTAGTTCTGGTTCGAATCCAGGATCCCCAGGTTTCCCCCCTCCCGCTGGCACGCGCGCTGCGGAGTCCAAGCGGCCCGACGCGTCAGTGCGCCGAATTCGTCGGCGCTCAATAGGTCAGAAAGCTCAGGTGCAATTCGGCGTGCCGCAGATTCAACGCGATGCTCTGCTCGTGATCGAGCTTTCCAAAAGCCGGACTGTTGTGGGGCGCCGGCTCATTGCTGGCGAGTCGGTCGAGCGCTCGCCGCAGCTTGGCCGCTGCGTCGGCGGTCGTCAGCAGCTCGATGCCCGTCGTGCCGCCCTCGACACCGGGGATCTTCACGCCCGCCGGCATCTTGTCGCGCAGGTAGCTCTTCAGCTTCATGCGCAAGTACACCCGTATGAACCACGGCGCTTGCTTGACCGGGAAACCGTCGTACGCGTAGTTGATCCACGCCGCCAGGTGCCCCAGGACCTGGCCGGCGGTCCAATTCCCAGCCAGTCGAAGCTGACCAGCCTCGTCCGCCGCGACAATCCGTTCGATTTCCGCCCGCAAATCGTCAATCGAATTGAATCGCGGCTTCCTGCGGTTCGCGACCTTCGAAGTGTCCAGCGCGCCTGCCATCCCGACCTCCCTGGCTTGCCGCCGCGCATCCACGCGGCTCGATCCCCGGTCCAGAATCGTCAACACTCGAGCGAAGGCCGTCACCCCAATACGCTCAATATGGCTTGTCCGGCACCAGATCGGTTTGAAGCTGCGTGTCCGCGGCGGGCACGTAGGTCGCCTCGATCCCCAACTCGCGACGCACGAGGTTCGTGCCCTGCGCGATCGACGCCGTCTTGAAGAACGCGATCTCGCGGTTGCAGCCCTGCCGCCCGAAGCCGCAGTCCGTCGAGATGATAAGCCGCTCGGGGGGCACGTGCTTAAGCGCCCGGCGAATGGTCGCTGCCACTTCCTCGGGCTGCTCGACTTGCAATCGCCGGTGACTGACCGCGCCGATGCAGATCTTCTTGCCGGCGTTGCGCATGTAGGGCGCCAGCAGCTCGATCTCGCGCAGGTCGCGGTCCTTGGTCTCCAGCGTCCAGACGTCGCCGCGCGCCTCGCTCATGTACATGTCCAGCGAGGCTGCGTAGCTGTCGTTCTCAATTACCCGCTGCATGTTGGGATTGCCCCAGCAGGTGTGAATCCAGAGCTCGACATCGTCGAGGCCCTGCACTTCGCGGTTATAGCAGTCCAGGTAGAATCGCACCTCGTCGTGATCCTTGCCGAACGTGTTCGCCATGAAGTGCAGGCACGGCTCCTCGATCTGGATGCACCGGCAGCCGGCGTCGCGCAACGCGCGCAGCTCGCGGTTCATCGCTTCGGCCATGTCCCACAGAACCTGCCGCTTGTCCTTGTAGTGCGGGGTGTGCACGTCCAGGAACAGGCCCATCACCTGCGTGCAGCAGGTGCCGAAGCGGATCGGCTTGCGCGTCCGGGCCTGGGCCATGCGCCAGATCTTCGAATAATCGAGCGGGCGATGCTCGATCCGGTCCACAACGCGCGGCCAGCGCCAGCCGGTGTAGATTTCATTGAGCAGCGTGCCCGGCGGATACTTCAGCCACGGCGAACGCGTCAGCCACGATTGCAGGTGATCGCCCGCGAAACCCGTCCAGCGCTGCAAGGGATAGTGATGCCATGAGCGGCCGGCGAAATCCTCGTCGCAGTGCAGGTCGCCGTGCGTCAGAATGTCGATGCCGGCGCGCTCCTGGTCGCTCAGGACAACCGCCAGCGCGTCCTGGAACTTCTCGCGAAAGCGCACGTCCAGCATGCAGGTGTCGAGCGGCCGACCCCACAGGCTCTCGTCCATCCAGCGCGGCCGCGGCCATGATCCCGTAATCGTGCAGGGCAGCAACTGCCCGTCCGTGATCGTGAACATCTCGCTCCTCGCTCTACAGCGTCCAGCCGGCACGATATTCGCGTGCGATCAGCTTGTTGGCGGCCTCGTGGTTCGTCACCCGCATCTGCTGCGCGTCCCACTCGATCCGCGAATCCACGCGCCGCGCGATGTTGCCGAGGTGGCAGATCTCGGTCACGAGTGCGCCATAGGCGAAGGCAGCCCCGGCCGGCTGGCCGCTCTTGCAGGCGCGCACCCAGTCCTGTTCGTGCGAGTCGGGCACGCGCGGCAGCGTCTCCGCCGGACGCGAATACGCCTTCATCGCGCTCTCCGGGATCAACCGCGGCCCCTCGCCGTAGGTGCCGCACATGATCTTGCCCTTGCCGCCCTTGAAGATCACGCCGCCTTCGCCGTCGCCCATGCGGCGGTCAGGTTCGAGCTCTTCCGGGCGCGGCGCGCGCAGCCCGTCGTACCAGCGGACCGTGACGGGCGGCCAGTCGCCGCGCGCCGGAAACCGAAACGTCACAACGCCCGCGAACGAATGCACGTGCTGGTTTCCGCCGAGGCTGCTCGCCTCAATGCTCGCCGGCGCTCCCAGCCGAAGGGCCCGGACGACCGGATCGAGCGTGTGGACGCCGCGGTCGCCCATCATGCCGCAGCCGAAATCGAGCCAGGCGCGCCAGGTACAGGGGTGATAGGTGGGGTGATAGGGCCGCAGCGGCGCCGGACCGAGCCAGAGATCCCAGTCCAGCGTGCTCGGCACCGCCGGCGGCTCGATGGGCGGCTCGTGCAGCTTCGAGCTCCACCACTCGTGGCCCCAGGGGTAGTACGACAGCGCGCACCAGGCGTCGACCTCGCGCACCTCGCCGATCGCGCCCGCGGCGATCCACTCGCAGATCAACCTGGCGCCCTCGCCCGAGTGCCCCTGGATTCCCATCTGCGTGATCACCTTCGTCTCGCGGGCCACCTCGACCATGCGGCGCGCCTCGGCGATGTTGTGCGTCAGCGGCTTCTGGCAATACACGTGCTTGCCGGCCCGCATCGCCGCAATGGAAATCACCGCGTGCGTGTGGTCAGGCGTCGCAATCACCACCGCGTCGATGTCCTTCTGCTGCTCCAGCATTTCGCGGTAGTCGCGCCAGACGCGCGCGCCGGGGTATTTCTTGAACGTCTTGGCCGCGTACTCGTGATCCACGTCGCACAGCGCGACGATGTTCTCGCTCTCGAGGGCGGCGAGATTCGCCGCACCCATGCCGCCCACGCCGATGCCGGCAATGCTCAGCTTCTCGCTGAACGAGGCGCGTCGTGAACGCCCGAGCACAGGATGAGGCAGAACGGCGAGGGTGGCGGCGGACGTGGCCGCTCCTCGCAGGAAGCGTCGACGGGTGATTCGCGCGCGGGACATGCTGAGCCTCCTCGGACGGGACGCACCGGCTACGCTCGGCGCGGCGCCCGAATCGTATGCCGCCGCGTGCGCCCGGCCAATCCCGGACCCCTTCGCGTCAGTCCCAGGACCAAGCGTGCCGACGACCCTGGCCGCGCGGCAATCAGCGGCGCTGGCGAAGATAGTCATCGCTCAGCCGCCAGAACGCGCCGGACTCGCGCGTCAGCGGCCGGCCGTGCTCCGCCCCGGGCCTGCAATTGTCGCGCAGCAGCAGAATCAAATCCGAGCTGACCGCCGGGTTCTGGTAGAAATACGAGTGCCCGAACACGTCGGCCGACACGCGCGCATCGATGAAGGCCACGCCCGGCAGCCTGGCGAGCGCGGTCCGCTCGTCCTCGCGCAGGTCCGCCAGACCTAGCGTCCCCAGCCGCAGCGTGCTGATGAACAGCCACTTCGCGATCGTGATCGCCAAGTCATCGGGCGAGGAGTAGCACGTCAGCGTCTCGCACGCGCCGCCGATCCGCTCCGCCGCCAGCCGCTGTTTGGCCACGTCCAAATCCAGATCCGGCGCCGCCAGCACGAGGTGTCCGATCTTCAGCGCCTTCGCCGCCGCCGCGGGGTCGTCGGGCTGCTTGGCGCGGTAGTGAATCACCAGCTCGCGCAGCGCGCTGGTCAGCACGTCGGCGCCGCGGCTGTGCGCGATCAGGTGGATGCGCTGCAAGTCCGGCGTGTGCGCCAGCGCGTTGAGGAACTGCTTGAGGTGATAGACCGTGAATTCGCCGGACTCGCGATCGTAGTTGTAGCCGCGCACGCCCAGACCGCTGCCGGCCGGCCAGGAATAGAGGATCGGCACCCCCTCGCGGCCGAGAAAGTGCCACAACTCGGCCATGATGATCGCCGCCTCGTCGAATTGCGTGTTAAAGCCGTGCACGAAGACGAACGCCTCCTTGCGCGGCGACTGCGCGAGGCGTCGCGAAACGAGCTGCTGTAACCGGCGCTCCGCTTCCGCGTGCGCCGCAACGACGGCGGGGTCGACTTCGAGGCGGTCGCCGGGCAGCGCCGGCGGCCAGGGCGTGGGCGGGAATCGTCCCTGCTCCGCGCGCTGCTCCACCGACAGCTCGACCGGGAAGGCCCACTGATACGAGAGGCTCCGCTGCTCGAGCTCCTCCCACGTCAAGCCGCGCCCGAGCTCCACGCGACACTCTCCGAATCCCAGCCCGAGCGAGCGCTCGATTCCGTAGCCCAGCCCGCGCTTCGCGTCTTGGGTGGGTACTCGATCGGTCGCGTACAGCAGGTCGACGTAGGTCGTGCGAAGTTCCGGAGGAGCCGTCGCCCAGGGGCTCTCCGTTGTGCTCAGATACAGCGTCGGCGTGCGCATCAGCGTCGGCGCGCAGCCCGCGGAAGTCAGCAGGGCCAGCGCAAGCGCCGCCGCGAAGAATGGTCCGCGATCGCACCCCAGCGCCCGCATGCCGCGAATCGTAGCGTCTCCGTCAGATTATCAGGCTCGAATCGTGTTCGCGCAATGCGCACCGAGGCGTCGCACAGCACTGGATTCGCGATCCGACCTGTGCGATACTAACAGCATGTAGTGCACACGCACTATACGACGGCGGATGGCACGATGACGTCGGTGCGCCCGATGCAATCTGAATCGAGCGCGCCGCTTCCTTCCGCCGACGCGGAATCGTTCGCGTCCTGTGACGCGAATCGCGTCCGGCGCGTGCCTCCGACAACGCGAAAGACACGCCATGACCGCAATCCCCGCAGCCTCCCCGACCGTCTCGGTTCGATCCACACCAGCCTTCGCCAAATACTCCGTGCTCGTCGGCGCCGTGATGATCCAGCTCATCCTGGGCACGGTGTATGGCTACAGCATCTTCTGGGCGCCGTTGCAGGCGCAGGTTTTCCCACCCGTTCTGACGCAGGACGCCGCTGACGCGCGCACCGCCGCGGGCGAGACGATCGCCGGCTACGCGGTGGTCGCGGACGAGGCGGCGGCGCGCAGGCTGAACGACCAGCGGCAGGGCTACCTCAAGTACGCATTCTCCATCTGCATCCTCTCGTTCGCGCTCGTCATGGTCGTCGCCGGCCGAATTCAGGACGTGCTCGGCCCGCGGATTCCCGCGCTGATCGGCGGAATGCTCATGGCCGTGGGCTTCACGCTCGCGGGATTGATGAACCACCCGATTGTCTTCTTCCTGTGTCACGCCGCGCTCTGCGGCCTGATCGTGATCGTGCTGAGCAAGTTCGCCACGACGCTGTATGCGCGGATCGAACCGAACAGCGCGACCATGCCCGTGAACGTCTCACTGGGCGTCGCGGTGCTGGTCGCGGTCGCGGGCGTGCTGATCGGCGGTCAGTACGTCGGCCGGCTGGCCGAGCTGGACCGCATCGCGCTGCTGTGGGGCACGATCGGTTTCCTGGCGGGCGCCGGTATCGGCTTCGCGTACGTATGCCCGATCGCCGCGCTGGTGAAGTGGTTCCCGAACGCCAAGGGTCTGGTCAGCGGCATCGCGGTCGCGGGATTCGGCTTTGGCGCGTACATCTTCAAGGACCCGAACTTCGGAGCCCCCGGCTTCTTCAAGGCCAACGGCATTGCTCCGTTCTTCCTGGTGCACGGGCTGGTCTGTCTGGTCGTGGTCTCGATCGGGGCGATGCTGCTGCGCAACCCGCCGAGCCTGACGAACGCGGGCCGCGGCGCGCCTGTGAACGACTCCAGTTGGCAGCAGACGCTCTGCCGGCCGGCGTTCTACGTGCTCTGGTCGATGTTCTTCAGCGGCGCGCTGGCCGGATTAATGGTCATCAGCATCGTCGCCGAATTCGCCAAGGAGCAGCTCCTCTCGGCGGCCGGCACGGGACTGGCCGCGGAGCGAACCGCGGCCATCGTGGCGCAGGGCGCCGCCGCCGTCGGCTGGCTGGCGATCTTCAACGCCGTCGGGCGCGTCTTCTGGGGGCTGGTCTCCGACCGCATCGGCCGCACCCCGACCTTCGTGATCATGTTCCTGGCGCAGGCGGCCATGCTCGCCTCGCTCGCCGCCCTGAACACCGAGGTCAGCCTGGCGGTCGGCGCGTCGATCGTCGGGTTCAATTTCGGCGGCAACTTCGCGCTCTTCCCGTCCGCGACCGCGGACCTGTTTGGCGCGAAGAATCTCGGCGCGAATTATGGCTGGGTGTTCACGTCGTACGGCATCGCGGGCGTGATCGGCGTCGCCGCGGGCAACTCCGCCAAGATCATGACCGGTTCGTACCAGGCTGCGTTTCTGTTCGCTGCGGCGCTGTGCATCGTGTCGGCGGCGCTGGCGATCGGACTGGCACTGCAACGAAAACGCTTGGCGCCGGCGGCGGCATAGGGCTTCCGGGCGTTGAAACTCCTGACAACACGCAAGCGCCCGCCGGGCGGGAAGTGGGCGCGGGCGCCGCTAACCAGTGCCAGAAGTTTCTGGCCGAAGACGAGCAGCCCACCGACTCTCTTGCTCGCCCTTGTCCGCTTGCCGGGCTGCGACGGTCCCAATCTCGCGCGAATCACCCCAGGAGCGGCGGGTCGTCGAAGATCGTCCACAGCGGCCGCACTTCGATATCCACCGACGCGTCGTTCAACAGCGCGCCGATCAGGAAAATCGGCGAGAAAATGATCAGAATCCACGCCTGAGCCACGGCCGCCGCGGCCCTCAGCACGACCAGCATCACCTGCCCGACAACGGCGACCGCCAGCCCGACGGCGAGCACAAACGGCGCCACAAACAGCGTGAACAGCGGGCTGAAGATCGTCACCTCGACCGCGGAGCGCCCGCTCGCCTTGTCCAGCGCGCTGGCCTGGTTCAAGCCGCGCGCCTGGCCCGCCGCCAACGCGTCGAAGATCTCCAGACGCTCGCCGGTCGCCTCCTCGATCGCCGCGGCAACTTCCTCGACGGCCTGTTGCGGGTTGACTTCGAACGAATACGACTGGGTCGTATCGTCGGAGGCGTTGTAGAGCGTCACCTCGCCGGCCAGCCGCTCGAACGACGTCTCGTCGTAGCGAATGGCGGCGTAGCTTCCGTCCGCTCCTTCCACGCGGACCGGCCAGCCCGCCTCGAACTGAATGTACGACTGCCCGCCGTCCGGCGTCTCGATGATGATGGAATTGAGCTGCTCGAAGTTGCCGGCCTCACCGCGGTCGGCGTAGACGTAGACGTTGCCGGCGTCCTGCACGCGGGCCGCCGCCGCCAGCGGATCGGCTCGGTCCTCGTTGATGAACAGCCCGGTCGCCGGCGGCGTGTCATCCACCACCGAGCCGCCGCCGTTCAATTCATCCAAACCGCCGACGAATTGACAGCCGACCGGCGCCACGATCAGCGACGCCGCCAGCAGACAGGCCAGCGCGTCTCGCCCGGTCTCGCGCAGCAGACGGTTCCACCGCATGGGCATCCTCCCTGGCATCTGCGGCGGATCGAGCGTGCGACCGCGCTAGGCGGTTCGCGTGTGTTGTGCGCTCTCTCAGTCGCAGAGCGTTCCAAAGTAGATCAGCATCAGGCTCAGGTCGTCCAGATCGACCCGCGTGTCCCCGCTCAGGTCCCCTTCGTCATACGACGCCCCGCCGACGTGACCGAAGTTGGTCAGCAGGGTTGAGAGGTCGTCGAGATCGACGTCCCCGTCGCTGTCCAGATCGGCCGGACAGGCAACCACGTGGTACCAGTGATTGTACGGGATGACCTGCTTGTCCAATCCACCCCCGGAAACGCTCACGATCAGTCCCGCGCTCCCGCCGCCCTCGAAGAACTCGACCCGCAGGGCGTGCTTGCCGGCTTTCAGGGCGATGGTCCCGCTGCGCTCCTGCATGCCGTGCGTGCCGTCGTTGTCCACCACCAGCGTGTCGCCGATCAGCAGGCGCGAGCCGTCATCCGAGTTGGTGTAGAACGTGTAGATCGCCGCCGCGGGCGCGCGGAAGTACCCGTCGAAGACCGCCCCCACGTTGTCGGAGAGCCCGGACGTCGCGAAGCTGTTGTACGTCGGGGTGTAGTTGACGGTGTGCGTCGTGGTGTCCGAGAGGTACGGCGTCAGGGCGCCGAAATCAGGAAGCGCGGTCGGCGACGACAGCGCGTAGTAGTATGCGTCGATGCCCGCCAGCGAATTGGCGGGGTTCTCCGGGTCGCGGAAGCTCGACGAGTCGTAAACCTGCGCCGAGACAACGCCGGTTGCGGTCTGATTCTGACTGTCTCGCAGCGAGTAGTTGAAGGTGTCCAGTCCGGTGTAGCCGCTCGGGGCGGTGTAGGACAGCACGTCGCGTCCGCCCGGACCTCCTCCGACTTGCAGCGTCACGACGCCACCGTGCGCACTGACGGCGTCGAACGTATCGAGATCGAAGGCCAGCCCGATGGTGTGGTAATCGTTGGCGAGCACGTCGGCGACGGCCTGGTTGCCGGCGAAGAGATCGCCCAGCTCGTCGTTGACGGCCACGGGTCCGAAACCGCTCGTGACCTGGAAGCTGGTGATCCAGGTCTGCCAGCCCCAGGATTCCGGGTATTCGCCGATGATCCAGAAGGTACGGTCGTCGACCGGATCGACGGCGATGTCGTAGAAATCGCCCCAACGGCCGCCGCTGTCGACGGTCGCGAGCTTCGCGGTGGTCAGCGCCCCCATGCTTCCCAGCGGATCGCCGGGCTTGCGGCCGGTCGTGTTGACCGCGATGCGTTGATTGGCGGCCGAGCTGCCGACGACCATGCCGACCTCGTTGAGCTGGTTGGAGTAGATGGCCGGGAACCAGGTGTGCACACCGGCGCCGCCGTCGACGTTGCCGGACTGCACCAGCGTCGGCCCGCCGCTGTTCGGCCAGTCGTTGGTGTGCAGGTGATACCAGCGCGCGAAATTGCGGTCGCCCTCTGAGACATGATGCGCGGCATACAGGTTTCCGTCGCGCCAGTGCACGTTCATGATGCGCGCGTCGATCAGGCTGACGGCGTTGCCGTTGTTGGCCGGGGCGTCGAACGGCCCGCTGTACGCCGGCACCGTCACGCTCGCGCTGACCAGCGTGGGGTTAGTGAGCGGATCGCGGACCGCGTGAATCCGCAGCGCGGAGCCGCTTGCTAAGGAGACGAAATACGGGGCCGGGTTGCTGCCGAAATGCTGGGCCACCTGAACCGAGCCCGCCCCGCCGTCGCGTAGGGTCGCATACGTCGCGGCCTGTCCGGTCAGCAGTGGCGCCTTGTTGAACACGCGGAAGCCGACTCCGCCCCATCCGCCGTTGTTTAACCCGAACAGGTTGCCGGTCACGTAGTAACCGTCTTCGTCGTAGCCGAAGCCGGGGTAGTCCCACCAGAAGGTGTTCGAGCCAATCGAGATGACCGCGTTGGTTCGATACTTGTACCAGGTGCCGTTGGGGTTGTCGTCGTCGGATACGGCGAACGTGATCCACGCCTCGGTGCTGCCGTAGACCTCGAACGCGAGCACGACGAATCGCTGCGCGAAGTGATCGTAGAAGCACTTCGGGTCGAAGGTGAATCCGCCGGCGCCGACCGGCTCGAAGAAGCCCGGGTTGCCCGCGCTGCTCAGATCGTTGTAGTACTGCTGCGTGCCGATCTTGCTGTAGAACGCCAGCGCCATGTTCACCGTGGAGATCACGTGCGACGGCCCGACGGCCAGCGTGCAGTCCGGCGGCACCCAGCCGGTCGGCCCGATGCCGGCGAACAGGCGCTCGGGCCGCGTCCGCGGCTCGAGCCGCGAACGCCCCAGAGGCAGCGCGTTGGGCGCGCCCTCGTCGATGAGGCTCGGCAAGTGGTGCTCCGGAAGCAGCTCGCGCGTCCGGTGCGCCGGCCCAATCAGCGGATTGGCCGGTGGGTTGACGTGTCGCGTCGTGTCGATGATCTGAACTTCCGTCTCGCCCCAGACCACAGCGCCTTGATCGGTCAGATCGATCGGCGCGGGCGCGCCGTCGGCATCGATGGAATCCGTAGGCGGCACGAAAGGCGCAGCGGCGGCGGGCCGCGCCACGGCCTGCGCGACTCGGTCTTTGCTCGAATCACCACTCGGTCCGGACGAACAGCCATACCCGGCGGCGACCAGAGTCGACAATGCGACCGTCAGCAGACGATGGGCGGAAGACATGGCGATATACACTCCGATTGCTTCGTCGGCAGGTCCGGCGGCTCATCCGGACAGGGGGCCGCACCCAATCCTAGGGGAAGCGACGCCGTTCGCGAAGCGCCATCAACCGGCGATTCACGAAAAACGCGGCGCGACGCACGCGCTGTCTGACGCACCGCGTCGTTGCCGTGTGGTTCCTCGTGGATTATGGGCCGTTCGGGCCGGGCTCGCGCTTCTTTCCGCTCAACTCGGCGAGCTTGGCCTCCAGCATCTCGGCGGCCTCGCCCGCGACCACCTTGCCCTGCGGGTCGATCAACAGCGAGGTCGGGAACCAGTTCACGCCGTACGCCTTGACCGTCTGGTTGTCGTCGTCGATCAAGACGGCGAACGGGAGATCCTTGTCCTCCCAGTATTGCTTCTTGATCTTGACCAGCTTCTCGTCGAGCTCGGCGAACGTCTTCACGCCCGAATCGTGAATCGCGACGATCTCGAACTTGTCGCGCAGGTCCTTGTGCTCGTCATACAACTTCATCAAATGCGGCAAACTGCCGCTTACGCAGCCTCCTCACCAGAATCCCCAGAATTCAAGCAAGACCCACTTGCCGCGCAGATTCGCTAGCTTCGCGTCCGCGGAGATGCCGCGCGCCGCGAGCACGGTCCAATCCGGCGGCTCCTTGCCGGTCATCTGGCTGATCCTGGTCGGCTCAAGCTTCAGTTCGAGCTTGGAGTCCTTGCCCGCGTCAATCTGGAACGACTCGTCCGCCGGCACGCAGTCGAGCCGAAAAACGCTCAGCGCGTAGCGGCCCGGGGGAAGCTGAACCTCGATCTCGGTCGCGTCGGAAGCAATCGAAACCAGCGGCATTCCTGTGTTCGGCAGGCCAATGCCGACGCTGCCTGCGAGGCGCTTCGCGGGGTCGGCCGACTTGGGCAAAGCCGAGGCGTCCAGCTTGGCACTGAAGCGGCCGAGCGGCTCGAGCTTCAATTCGACCGGACGGGCCGCATCCGCCTTCGGAACGGCCAGAAAGGCACCCAGCCGACCATCCTTGCTCATCGCCAGCAACGGCACCGCCGGCATCCAGCCCATCGCTTCGAGGCTGAACTTGCCGTCCGCGTCGGTCTCGGCCGCGTCGCTGCGGGCCACCAGGCGCCCGTCGGCGAGCGTCCAGAAGCTGCCGACCCGGGCCTCCGCGGCAGGCTGACCACTGCCGTCCAGTATCACGCCGCTGAGTTTGAGCATCGGCGGCTCGGCAGGCGTCTTGGACGCCTCATCCTGCCCCGCTGACGCGGCGATCGCCAGCGGCAGCAGCCAAAGCCCGATCGCGAGCCGTCTCCGGGTTGCACGCATCCTGGCCTCCCTGTCGAAAAAAGTTGGCGCCGCAATGTTGCCGCGCCCCGTCGGTGCGCAGAGCATCGCCGATCAAGCGCCGCCGCGTCAATTGCATTCCATCCGCAGCGCCCGCGACCGCGAATCGGCCTAGGGCGTTTCGGCGAACCGCATCGGCATGTCCGCCAGGATGTACGCGGTCAGCGCCAGCGCCGCCACGTTCTGTTTCAGGTGCAGCGGATCGATCTTGTCGATCGTGTCGGCGTGCGTGTGGTGGTAGTCGAAATAGCGGGTCATGTCGACCTGCTGGCCGATCATGGGAACGCCGAAGGTCCGCATCGGCCCGATGTCGGCCCCCCCGCCGCCGGACGAAGCCTGTAGATCACCCAGCGGAGCGAGCAGCGTGCAGATTTCCGCCAGTTGCGACACGGCCTGCTCCTCGGAGCATGGCTTGCGGCCGGCCGCATCGGACGACTGAACGCTCGCCCCGTAGCCCCGCGGCGCGAAGATGCCCGAGTCTGACTCGATCGCCGCCACGTGATTCGGCATCTCGGCGGCGTGCGTTTCCGCGTAGGCCGTCCCGCCCGCGAGCCCGTTCTCCTCGTTGGTGAAGAGCACCACCCGAATGGTGCGCCGCGGCGTCAGACCGAGCTGGCGCAGCAGCGTCAGCGCGCTCATGCTGATGATGCAGCCGCCGCCGTCGTCGTGGGCGCCCTGGCCGACGTCCCAGGAGTCGATGTGGCCGCCGATCACCACGACTTCGTCCGGCAGCTCGCAGCCGCGCAGCTCGCCGATCACGTTGGCGGAGGGTGCCATGCCCTCGGTGCGCGCCTCCATTTTCAGCGTAACACGGACGGGAATGCCACGCTCCTGAAGCCGCGAGATGCGGGTCGCGAACTCGACGCTGATCGCCGCCGAGGGAATCGCGTCCTTGGCGCCGGCATAGTTCATCGCGCCGGTGTGCGGCGACTGGAGACTGCGGGTCGTAACCGAGCGAACCAGCGCCGCGACCGCGCCGTACTCGGCCGCCATCCGCGCCCCGGCCCCGCGGTAGCGAACCGCCGGCCCGTAGCCCGCGCCGGTTTCCTCGTTCTCGCGCGACATCGGCACGTCAAAGAGCACGATCTTGCCGCGCACCTGCTCGCCGCGCGCGTGCAGATCGTCTTCGTCGCGAACGGACAGCACCTCGGCGGTGATGCCGTCCGACGGCGTACCGACCGACCCGCCCAGGCCCAGCATCGGGATTTCAACCTCCTGCGGCGAAAGCATGCGCAGCGACTCGTGCCCGCGCACCCACTTCGGCACCATCACCTTTTCGAGCCGCACATTCTCATGCCCGTCGCGGCGCAGGGTGTCGGCGGCCCAGTTGACCGCCTTCTCCAGCCCCGCCGAGCCGCTCAGCCGATGTCCGATGTCGTCGCAGAGCTCTTCGAGCTTCTTCCAGGCACCGTCCTCCCTGAGGGCGCGCTCGATGATCTGCCCGGCGGCATCGGCGTAATGAGCGCGGAGAGACCCGTCGGCGGCGAAAGCCGCAGCGGCCGGTGGATCGGCCCAGGTGCGGCCGGCTCCCAGGGCCAGCAGCCAGGCGAGACCCCAAAGCCGCAACGATGGAACGAGTTGTCGGTAGTACATGGTGTAGATCCCGGGAGGCGCAACGTGTCTGCGCAGGCGTCGGCCCGATTCCTGCCCGGGAACTGTACCCGGCCGAGTCGCGTCCAAGCAATCGGGGCCCGCGTCGGGCGCCTGTCACTCTGGAGATTCGCGATGCACCATGGCCGTGCCGCTTCCGCCGTCGTTACCGCAGCCTGGATCACGTTCGCGACCGCCGCCGACCCGCCCGCGCTAACCGTCTACAACCAGCAGTTCGCGGTGGTTCGCGAGGCGCTGCGGCTCGACCTGAAGCCCGGCGTCAACGAGCTGACCTTCAGCGAGCTGACCGCGCACCTGGAGCCTGATTCGGTCATCCTGCGCGACCCCCAGGGCCGCCGGCAGATTCGCATCCTCGAGCAGAACTTCCGCAATGATCCAATTTCGCAGGACCTGCTCCTGTCGGTTTTCGAGGGCAAGACCATCGAGTTCCAGATCGACAAGGACACGATCGTGCCGGGCCGCATTGTCCGCAGCGGCTATGCGCCGCACACCGAGGCCTGGAACCGCTACGGGCAGCAATACTGGCAGCGCCAGGCGGCGATCAGCAGCGCCGGCGGCGAACAGCCGATCATCGAGCTCGACGGCAAGCTGCGATTCGGCCTGCCGGGCACTCCGATCTTCCCGAGCCTGGCGGACGATTCGATCCTCAAGCCCACGCTGCAATGGAGCCTTGAATCGGACGAGCCCGGCCCGCTCGATGCGGAGCTCGCCTACGTCACCGGCGGCATGAGCTGGGTGGCCGACTACAACGTCCTCGCGCCTCCGACCGGCGACCGAATCGAGCTGATCGGCTGGGTCACGATCGAGAACCAGTCCGGCCGCACGTTCGAGAACGCGCGCATCAAACTGATGGCCGGAGACGTCACGAAGCTCGCGCCCGAATACGGTCCGTTCAGCAGGGCGAGGTCGGCCGGGCTCGGGTACGTCGGCGGGAATATTCCGGCGGTCACGGAAAAGTCCTTCGACGAGTATCACCTGTACTCGATCGCGCGGCCGGCGACGCTGCGCGACCGTCAGACCAAGCAGATCGAGTTCATCCGCGCCGGCGGAATCGACTCGCGGCGCGTCTACGTCTACGAGGGCGCACGCATCGACGCCGAACGTTACGCCGGTTGGGACACGCGGGCGCTGCTCCAGGATCCCAGCTACGGGTCTGACAGCAACCCGAAGGTGTGGGTGATGCGCGAGTGTTGCAACTCCGCCGACAACGGGCTGGGCATGCCGCTGCCCGCCGGTCGGGTGCGCTTCTATCGCCAGGACGACGACCGCCGACTCGAGTTCATCGGCGAAAACGAGATCGATCACACGCCCAAGGACGAGCTCGTCCGCATCTATACCGGCAACGCCTTCGACCTGACCGGCGAACGCCGCCAGATCAGCTTCAATATCGACCACGGGCATCGCTGGGTGGATGAGTCGTTCCAGCTCAAGCTCCGCAATCACAAGAGCGAGCGGGTCGAAATCCGCGTCGTCGAGCGGCTCTACCGCTGGCACAACTGGGAAATCCGCCAGAGCACACACGAGTTCTCGACGTTGGACGCGCGCACCATCGAGTACCGCGTGCCGCTCAAGCCGGACGAGGAAGCGACGATCTCCTACGGCGTGCACTACTCCTGGTGAGCGGGGGGCTTGCGGCGCGATCATCGGTCGCCGCCGACGGTACGATGCAGCCGTGACAAGACCGGCAAGACATTCCTGCGCCAGCGAGCGCTGCGAACCGACCTTCGAGCCGGCGCTCGACGCCTGGCCGGACGCGGGCGTATATCAACTCTGGATCAGGCTGCGCCAGGCCGTTCGCGTACGGGTCGGCGCGCTCGGCGAGCTCGACCTCGCACCGGGCCGGTATGTCTACACGGGCCGCGCCGCGCGCGGTCTGCGCGCCCGCGTGCTCCGCCATGCGCGCGGCGCGCAGCGGCAGCGCTGGCACATCGACTACCTGCTCGCGACGAACGGTGCCCGAATGGAGCGAATCGCGCTGGCCGCGCGCGATCCTGACGACGAGTGCCGCGTGAACCGCGCCGCGCCGGCGCGATCGATCGCCGTGCCTGGATTCGGGTCGTCGGATTGCCGCGGAGGTTGCCCGGGACATCTCTGGATGGTGAATCGCCGGCGACCCGCGACTCGTCAGGCGCGGCCGTCAAACACCGCGGCCCGCGGACATTGCCTGTCCACGGACCGCGCGATGGAGCCGATGAGACTCGAACTCACGACCTCTTGCATGCCATGCAAGCGCTCTCCCAACTGAGCTACGGCCCCTTCAGTTCGACGTGGTCAGGGCCGGACTTGAACCGGCGACCCTGGCATTTTCAGTGCCATGCTCTACCAACTGAGCTACCTGACCGGGTCTCGCCCGCACGAGTCGTCCCCGCCGACGGCCATCGCCGCCTGCTTCAGCGGCACTGCCCGCCGCCAGCGAGACGCATCAGCCGGGAAACGGCCAGCGTACGGAACTTCATCGGCAGCGTCAAGACGTCGGCGGAATCGAGCGCGGCGGCGATGGCACCCGACCGGAACACGGCCTCGGCGCTTGCCGCGATCGGTCGCGCAGCGGACCTTGGACGCGCGGAAACCGCAGCACGCGGCAGGCGCTGGTTCTTTTCGATTCCAAGGGCAATGCGCGATGGCCGGGAGCGTTCCGCTGTATTGAGCCGAACCGCCCGCGCGCACCCCGGCGGGCCATCCGTGGAGCGACTAATGGATGCCTCGGGACCGCCGCGACGCGCACTTGCGCGTTCGCCTGGTCGAGCGCACAGGGTTGCCGGCAGTATTCGGACGCGCGCGCCAGACGACCCCTCGGCACTCACCAGCGAATGCCGTCAACGACGCGATTCGCCGGCCCACCCGCCGGGCGGTCGCCTGCCCGAACGATGCTCGCGCCCTCGGGGGTGCGGCCGCCGACCCGCCGGCGGGCGTCGCTGCGACTCGAGGCGCATGGTTTTCGCTCGGACGGCACGCCACGTGCTTGCGGTTTCAGTAGGGTCGAGCGAAGAATACTGGACGATTTGTGAAGAGCGGTCTCGTCCTGCCTCGCGGTGTCATTCCGGCTGTCGTTCGCACCTGCAGGCATTCCACTTCCGCTGTGTCTCTGTCACCCAATTCGAGGACTCACCATGAGATTCCGCCACACGCTCGCACTGGCGCTGCTGGCCGGCGCGGTACTTCCTGGAGCTGCGCAGGCTCAGGATCTTTATGACACGACCGTCCTGCGCACGATGAGCTTCCAGTTCCACGACGCGAACTGGCTCACGCTGCTGCGGCAGAACTATGCATCCCAGACGAACATTCTGGCCGATCTCACCGTCGACGGCACCATCTATCCGGATGTCGGCGTTCGAATCCGCGGCAACACGTCGTACACGGCGCTTCCGCCCGGTTCGGACAAGTTTTCGCTGAACGTCGAGATGGACTTCGTGGACACGGAGCAGACGCTGATGGGCTATTCGTCCCTGAACCTGAACAACGGGTTCCACGATCCGACGTTCTGCCGCGAGGTCGTCTACAACAACTTCGTCGCACAGTTCATGCCGAACCCGCGCGCCAACCACGTGCTGGTGACGCTGAACGAACAGAACTGGGGCGTATACGTAAACGTCCAGCAGTTCAACAAGACCATGCTCAGCACGCACTTTCCCGACACGAGCGGGCTTCGCATCAAGTGCGCCAACAACCCGAACGGCCCGGGTCTGCGCTACAACGGCTCGAGCCCGTCGGGATACACGGGCTACGAGATCAAGGACGACGGCGGGCTGGCTGATCCCTGGGCGGCGCTGATCGCCGTGTGCTACTCGGTCACCAATGAGCCGCTGGCCACCTGGCAGAACATCGACGCGCTCTTCGCGATCGATCCGTCGATCTGGTCGGTGGTGCTCGAGAATCTGCTGACCGACGACGACAGCTACGTGAACAAGGGTGCGGATTTCATGACGTACCGCAACCCGACCGACGGGCGCATGTTCCTGCTGCAGACCGACGCGAACGAGACGTTTACGCAATACAACTGGACCGTCACGCACAACTTCACGCAGACCACCAAGCCCGTGCTCAACCACGTGCTGGCCGTCGCGGAACTGCGCCAGCGCTACATGTCGCACTATCGCCACGCCAAGGCCAATCTGAACTGGACGTATTTCGAGCCGATCTTCACCGCGCACCGCAACCTGATCGACGCCGCGGTGCAGGCCGATCCGAAGAAGCTCTACTCCTACACGCTGTTCCAGCAGAACTTCACCAGCACGGTCAACCTGCCCTACTCCGGTCCGGCGGGCGGCACGCTGATCGGCGTGCAGGAGTTCGTGGAGCAGCGCGCGTCGTACTTGAACACCAGCGCCGAGCTCTCCGCCCTTGGACCAACCGTCAGCAATGTGCAAGCGTCCGATTCCGCGCCTGACCCGGCCGATGCCGTCTCCATCGGCGCCACCGTCGTGCCGGCCGGCAGCGCCGTCTCGAAGGTCGAGCTCTTCTATCGTCCCGTCGCATCCAGCATGTACCAGCGCGTGCAGATGACGGCGCAGGGCGACAACCAGTACACCGCCCCGCTGCCCGTTGCCGCCACCCCCGGCCAGCGCATCGCCTACTACGTGATGGCGACCTCGTCGAACACCTACGCGTCCGTAACCTGCTATCCGCCGTTGGCGGAGTGGGATCCGCTCATGGTGAACTACACCTTCGGATCCACGGGCGGCATGCGCATCACCGAGTGGATGTACTCCGGCGCGAACGGCGAGTTCGTCGAATTCACCAACAAGTCGCAAGCCCCGATCGACATGACCGGCTGGAGCTTCGACGACGATCATGCCATCGCCGGAACATTCGATCTGAGCGGCTTCGGCGTCGTTCAGCCGGGTGAATCCGTCGTCATGGCGGAAGTCGATGCGGCGAGCTTCCGCACCGCCTGGGGACTCGGTGCCGAAGTCAAGATCGTCGGCGAGCTGGGCGCCACCACCGGCAACAACCTGGCGCGCAATGACGAGATCAACCTCTTTGACGCCGACGACCTGCTGGTCGATCGGCTGACGTACGGCGATCAGACCTTCCCCGGCACCATTCGCACGCAGAACTTCAGCGGACAGACCTGCTTCGAGTTCATCGGGCAGGACGATATCACCGGCTGGGTGCGTTCGGCGCTCGGCGATACGTACGGCTCGCACGCCTCCACGGGCGGCGACGTGGGCACGCCGGGGGCGTACGCCGGCGCGTCGTGCTATCCCTGCACCGCTCCGGACATCAGCACGCACCCGACCCCCCGCGTCACCTGTGCGTCGCCGCAGGTCACGTTCGCGGTCATCGCCGGCGGCACCGGACCGCTCGACTACCAATGGCAGGTCGAGCAGGACCCGCCGGGCAGCGGCGATTTCACGGATCTTTCGAGCGGCTCGCTCGCGGGTGTCGGTGAGGTCGCCGGCGCGACCAGCGCCAGCCTGACGATCAGCGATCTCGAGAACGGGGCCGTCGCCGCCTTCCGCTGCGTGATCACCAATGACTGCGGCAGCGATACGAGCGATACAGCCACGCTGATCGTCTGCGACTACTCCGGCGACCTGAATTGCGACGGCATCGTCGACCTGTCTGACCTTTCAATTCTGCTGGTGAATTTCGGAACGATCGGCGGGGCGACGCATGACCAGGGAGACCTGAACGGCGACGAGAACATCGACCTGCTGGATCTGTCCGAGCTGCTGGTGAGTTTCGGGGCGCCGTGTCCGTAGAGCTTGTGCTCGGTCGGCTTCCAGCCGGCCGTTCCACGCAGGAAGCGGGCTCCTTCACAGCCTGAGGGGGCCCGCTGCCTCGGGGAGAAGATTACCGCCCGGCGCGGCGCGCCGTCGCCCGGCGAAGCGGCTGAACCACCGGCGACGTGAGCGGCGATCGCCGGCACGTGCCGACGGACGCCGGAAGCGCCTGTCGAGGCGGCGGGCTCAGCTCAGGGCATTGGCCAGGTCGGCAAGTCGGCGAGGGCTGAGTCCTCGCCGCCGTCGAACTCGGGGTTGAATGAGTGCACGTCCTGACTGCCGCACTTCGGGCACGTCGGAGCCACCGGAAGGCGCGGCGGATCTTCGCTGCTCCGCCGCACCAGCGGTGGAACGAACCGCAGCGCGCACGCGCGGCAGTAGTAGAACGGATACGCGGCTTCCGCGGAGCAGTTGGGGCACTTGTGGGGCGCCGGGGCGCGGGTGGCGGCGGTCAGGGACGCGGGTTTTCGACAGGCGAGACAGACGGCGCGCACCTGAACCGAGCTGGGAATTGCGGCCTGGCCCGCGGAGGAGCGCCGGTAGTACAGCAGCCCGGCGACGATCAGGATGATGAGCGCCGCGGCGCCGAGAATCGTCTGCTTGCGGTCCATGGAGAGCCTTCAGTCGCGTTTGCGTGGGTTGTTCGGCAGCTTCTTCCAGGTCTTGAGGTAGGTCTTGTCCGCGGCGCTGAGCGTTTCCGCGGGGAAGCCTGCGGGCACTGAGGTTCCCGCGGCAGTGGCGTCGTTCTCGCTGAGAAACGCCGGCCTGCGGTTGACCCAATCCTGAACGTCGCCCTGGTACTTGTCGGTATCGAAGCGCGTGGTTCGCTCGCCCGGCAGCCAGGTGAACACCATGGCGGTATCGACCGTGCGGTCAGGATTGGCGGAAGTCGGGTTGGGCACGAAACCGCGCAGGTTCGGAGCCAGTCGTGCGACGTGACCGTCCGCGAAGAGGATGTTGGTCGAGCTCCGCGAGCCATGTCGCCAGGCCACCATGGTGCCTTCCCAGTGCGGATAACCGACCGGGTCCGCCGCACCGCCGGCGGCCAGCCACTGCGCGTTGATGTTGCCCAGCCACGTCCACCAGCCGTCGGTGGCGAAGATCTGCCGCGAGGCGTCCTTGTACCGGTCTTTGGGGTTGTTGTAGCTCATCATGCTGTTGAGCGCGTAGCTGGAGCGCGCGCCGTACTTCGGCAACTGGCCGACGCCCATCTGCTCGACGTAGCGGAAGCCCCAGGAAAGTCCGCGCGACTCCATCGGCGCATCGGGGCGCGCGTCGGTCGGACAGATCTGCGTGCGGACATCTCCCACGAGGTCGATGTCGTAGAGCACGTCGATCCAGGTCAGCATCAGGGTGGTGTGGCCCTGCGCGCCTTCACCGTCATCCCAGGTGGGGCCGAAGCCCTTATAGATCGCATGGCAGTTGACGATCGCCTGACCGATGGAATGCTCGTTGGCGGCGCAGGCGGTCGCGCGGGCCTCTTCGCGCGCGGCACGCAGCGACGGCAGCAGAATCGAGATCAACAGGGCGATGATCGCGACGACGACGAGCAGCTCGATCAGCGTGAAGCCGCGCCGAGGCCGACTGGTGCGGGGTGAATTGAACATCGTGGCGCCTCCGTGGGCGAGCAGAGCGCGGAGCCGACGATGAGAGACTCCCGCGCTGTGCGCAGGCTTCGACCGGGAACGCGGTGGATAACGTCCCGCAGGGTCCGAACACTGACGACTATATCGCACGGCGCGCGCGCCGGCCAGAGCGATTCGCTGCAAGTTGCGCGCCGCGGAGATTTTCGCGTCGACGCATTTGAACGCGAGAATGCGCTTGCATTTTGACCGGCCAAGTGCGAATCTGGAGGGGACGGTCGAGCCCGTGTCGCCCCGCCTGCGTTCAATCCGTCCCGCGCGCCATTTGCCGCGCGCGCTGCGCCAGATACCCCACCTCGACGACTCTGGCGCACCCGCGCGGGCGATTGCGCGGAGTTGTCAGTTATGGCACATGCCTTGCCAGACTTGTTTCTGCGTGCCGGCCTCCCGGCCGGCGCACTCGTTGGTCTGCCGCTTGGACCGCGATCCCGTCTCAGCGGACAGACATGCCGTCTTCCACATCCAAGGAGGTTTGAAATGAAATGCAGTTTGCTCCTTGTGACAGCCGTCATGTTGGCGGCGAGCGCGTCTGCCCTCGCGCAGACCGTGATCACATATCCCATGGACGCTCAGATCAATCTCGGGGGCGGTGGCACGAACGACTCGCCCGACGGCGACGCCATCTACATCCCCACCTGGAACAGCCGCGAGTACCTCGAGTTCATGAGCGACGAGCCCGACGGCTACACGCGCTGCTGGATTCAGGGACTCGATCCGAACTCGGCCGGCGGCTACTACTACGGCCCGTACATCGACTTCGTCCTGGCCGGCGACGGCCCGTTCGATTTCACCGGCGCCCCCAGCACGCTCGAGTTCGACTGCCGCTACAATCAGGATCCGTTCTCCAACGGCAATCCCTACGACGACGCCCCGATCTTCTGTCGGGTCTACACGTTCGACGACCCGAACGACGTCTATCAGGGCTACATGGACTTCGGGCTGGTTTATCAGACGGGACCGCTCAATCAGTGCGTCGACAAGCCGACCGGCTATCCCGAGTGGAAGCACGTGGTCGTCGACACCGCCGACAACAGCATCGACTACAACTGCGACAACCAGAATGATCGCAGCACCGGCGGCGTGTTCGACATGACGCACGTCTCGCGCATGCGCTTCTGGGGCACGGACTGGCAGGCCACCGGGCTCGGGCCAGCGAACGACTGGATCGACATCAAAAACGTCGTACTGACGCTCTATCCGCCGCCCTGCGACTATGACCTCGACGGCGACGGCGACGTCGACCTGCTCGACCTGAGCACCCTGCTGATCGACTTCGGCTGCGCGCCCTACCTCGACGGCGCCTACGACACCGGCGGCTTCGAGGGCTACACCCTCGGCGATCTGCCCGGACAGGACGGCTGGGTCGAAGACAGCACCGACCCGGGCTACGGCAAGGTCCAGATCATCAACGACCCGACCAGCGGCGGCACGCACGGCAAGGTGATGGCGATCGACCCGCCGGGCACCGCCGGCGGCTGGCTCGGCGCCTATCGCGCCATCACGCCCCCGACGCAGCGTTTCGTGTTCATCGAGTGGGATCAGTATCGCACGGACACCGGCGACAACGTCTGGTATGCCGACAACCCCGATTTCGCCAACTGGTGGGCGATGCAGTGGGACCAGAACGGCCAGGCTTCCAGCTACTTCTTTGACTTCGGCGTGGCCATCACCCCGCTTCAGTGGCAGCACGTCAGCTACTCGATCGACACCGTCAACGGCGACGTGACCGTCGACATCGACGGCGTGCAGTTCTCGAGCGCGATGACCCCGGCCACGTTCCGCGGGCTGTGCTTCGAGGTCGAGCCGACCGAGGCCAGCGGCGAAAACGGCCCGATCTACGTCGACAACCTGACCATCACCGAAACGAACGTCGATCCGCTGGCCGGCTGCGCGGTCGACCTCAACGGCGACCACAAGACCGACCTGATCGACCTGAGCATGCTGCTGACCAACTTCGGCTGCACGCCCTGAGGAGCCATGTTCGCGAGGGCGCCCTGATCCGGCGCCTTGACGGGCCCGGTTACGCGCAAGCCTGACCGGGCGGGTTTGGAGGCCTTCCTTCATGTGGAAACGGCCGCCGCTCTGCTCGCCCCCTGCGGGGTGAGTCATAGGGGCGGCCGTGCCACGTTCAGAATGCTCCGCGTTCGCCCAGCGAGCCTCGTTCGCCGCTCCCGGACGCACAACTTGCCCTTCGCTTCGCCAGCGACCTCCGCGCAACTTCCGCCCATTCAGACCGGCAACGCGCGCCCCCACGCCGATAGTTCCGGCGGGTCCTCGCGTTTCACGTCGGCGAGCCGGTCTCGCCCGCGGAGCCGCCCTTTCGCAAGGTTGGATGCTCATGCCCGCTTCACCACGATCCCGGCGCGCCGATTCGTTCGCTGACACGCGACACGCCGCTCGGCCGGGCAGGTGGTCACGCGGCGCGCGGCGCGCCGTCAGCCTGGCTCCCACCAGCGCGCTGCTGTTCGCGGGAATCCTGCTCGCCCAGGCCGCGCCGAGCTGCACGCCGACGAACCTGCTCGATCCGACGACCGACGGCGCTGCGGTGAGCGGCGACGAGAACCCGTTCGGCGTCGCCGGCGGCCCCGCGTACTTCACCGCCGACGCGGGCACCTCGGGCGAAGGCGAAAGCAGCCGCACGCTGACATCCGCCGAGCTTCAGCAACTGCTGGCGAACTCGGATTCGCACACGATCAACGTGATCATGGTGAATCCCGCGACCGAGGCCGGACCGGCGGGACCGCTAGGGCCCGCGGGGCCGCCGGGGCCCTTCGGCGCGCTGATCGGCGAGGTGCGCATGTGGGCCGGCTCGCCCGACCGCGTGCCGCCGGGATGGCGCGCCTGCGACGGCACGCTGCTGGCGCGGGGCGAGCATCCCGCGCTGTTCGCGCTGATCGGCACGCGCTACGGCGCCGGCGACGGCGTGACGACCTTCGCCTTGCCCAACTTCCGCAATCGCTCGCCGATGGGCGCCATCGGCGTCGCCTCCACCGGCGATCTGGTCAGCGACGTCGAGGGTTCGCTGAAGGCCCTCGGCGGCGAAGCCGCGCACCAGCTCAAGCCCAGCGAGATGCCGTCGCACGACCACGAGTTGCTTCACACGCACGAGCTTCCGGCGGTCATGTCGGGCACGATCGGCGACACGCACGTGCAGCTCGCCGGCGCGACCGGCCCGACGACGATGATCACGTCGCTGGGCGCGAACGTCGCGCGCACGACCTTCGCGGGCAGCGGCGCGCCGCACAACACCGTGCACCCGTACTTCTCTATTCTGTACATCATTCACGTCGGAGATCCGCCGGCCGCGCTGCCGTGAGTGCGCCGCGGCTACGTCGCGACCCAGGCCTGAGCCGCTTGGCCGGGCGGCGGCGGGTCTGGCTACAATCCGCCGCGTGCCCACCGAAACCCAACCTCTGCCCCACGACGTCACGGGCGACTGCCTGTTGTGCGTGCGCAACCTGTCCGTCTACTTTCGCCGGCGAGGAGCGTTCGGCCGTTCGGGCGAGCGGCTGGCGGCCGTCGAGGACGCCTCGCTGGAGATCGGCCGCGGCGAGGCGTTCGGGCTGGTTGGCGAGAGCGGCTCGGGCAAGAGCACGCTCTCGCGCGCCATCCTGCGGTTGATCCCGATCGACGCCGGCGAAATCTGGTTCGACGGACAGCCGCTCGCCGACCGGCAGCCGCGCGCCCTGCGTCCGCTGCGGCGGCACATGCAGGTCGTCTTTCAGAACCCGACTGCAAGCCTGAACCCGCGGCTGAGGGTCGAGACGATCGTCGGCGAAGCGCTGCGCGTGCACGGCCTGGGACGTTCCGCGGGCGAGCGCCGCGAGCGCGTCGCCGTCGCGCTGCGCGAGGTCGGGCTCGGGCCGGACGCGCTGCGCCGCTACCCGCATGAGTTCTCCGGCGGACAGAAGCAGCGGATCGGGATCGCGCGTGCGCTGGCTCTTGAGCCGCGCTTCGTGGTGCTCGACGAGCCGGTCTCCGCACTGGACGTCTCCGTCCGCGCGCAGATTCTGAACCTGCTCGCCGACCTTCAGCGCCGCCGAAACCTCACCTACCTGTTTGTGACGCACGACCTGGAGCTGGTGCGGTATTTCTGCGAGCGGACGGCGGTGCTTCAGCGCGGGCGGATCGTGGAGATGAGGCCGACGAGCGAGCTGTTCGAAAGTCCCCGGCACGAGTACACGCGGCAGCTTCTCGCCGCGCGAGTCCCGCTCAGCCTTCCATGATGTCCTTGCTCTTCTCGCCGAGCAGCTCGTCGATCTTCTTGCCGTACTGGTCCGTGAGCTTCTGAATCTGGTCCTGACCCTTCTTGCGGTCGTCTTCCGAGAGCGTACCGGCCTTCTCGGCGGTCTCGAGGGCCTTGTTCGCGTCGCGTCGGCAGTTCCTCACGGCCACTTTCTGTGCCTCGGCGAGCTGCTTGATCCGCGCGACAAGCTGGTTGCGCCGCTCCGTGGAAAGGGGCGGCACCGGCAGGCGGATCATCTTCCCGTCGTTTTGGGGGTTGATGCCGATGTCGCTGGTCTCGATCGCCCGGGCGATGTCCTTGAGCGTCGACGCGTCATACGGCTTGATGACGATGGTGTTGCCCTCGGCGACGCCGATGTTGGCAACTTCCTTCAGCGTCATGGTCGAGCCGTAGGCTTCGACCTTAAGCCCTTCGACCAGTCCGCTGGAGGCGCGCCCGGTGCGCACGCCGCGGAACTCGGTCCGGAGAAACTCGATCGACTTCTGCATCAATTGCTCGGTGGATTTCACGACCTGCTGAAGCGACATGGCAAAGAACTCCCGCGCATTGGTAGTGGCTTCCGGGACGGAGCTTATCGTTCGAACAGGCCCGGCTCAAGACGACGGAAAACCCCGCCGGTCGAACGCTTATCAAACTCAGACCTCCCGCGCGCCGATACCACCAACGCGATTGTCTCGATAACGCCTTATTGGACTGGCCGTTAGCGAGATCGAAGCTCTCGACGGCATCGTGGGAGAACCAGCGTGAACACCGTTTTCGTCACCGGTGCAGAAGGTTTCACCGCCAAACACCTGATTAGCTTTCTTCAGACCAAGGGATACGACGTTGTCGCAGGCGTGCGAAACCGGGCCCGCAAGCTCAGCGTCGAACGGAAGCACGGCAAGGCGCTGGTCTGCGACGTGAGCGACTCGATCAGCGTCGCCCGCGCGATCGCCAGTGTCAAACCCGACGCGGTCGTGCACCTGGCTGGATGCTCGCAGCCGGGCCAGGCGACGTTCGAGCCGCTGGCGGCCTATCAGTCGATTGTCGCGGCCTGCGCGAACGTGCTCGACGCGGTTCGACGCTACCGGCCGCGGATTCGGGTGGTCCTGGCAAGCAGTTGCGACGTCTACGGGTCCGCCGGCAACGGCGGGCAGCCCTTGAGCGAAAGGGTCACACCCGAGCCGGTGACGCCGTTCGCTTCGCTCAAGCTCAATGCCGAATCGCTCGCGCAGACCTTCTTCCGCAACTTCCACGTCAACGTCACGATCGCCCGGCCGTTCCACTACACCGGCGCCGGGCAGTCGGATGCGATGTTCTTCTCCGCCGTCGCGCACCGGATGGCGCGGTGGGATCCAGCGTTGAACGACGCCCTCCCCATCCCCGACCTGGGCTGCCGCCGGGAGCTGCTGCACGTCGACGACGTCGTGGATGCATACTGGCGGCTGATCGACAACGGCAAGCCGAACGAGGTCTACAACATCTCGGCCGGCAAGGCCCCTACGGTGCGGGAGATCGTGGAGATCATCCGCAACCAGACGAACTTCCCTGCCACGATCGAGGAGCTTCCCACGGATTCCGAGGGTCGTGTCGAGTGCCTTTGCGGCGATGCGTCGAAGCTCCGCGACGAGCTTGGTTGGGCTCCTTCCCGCACGACGGAACAGGCCATCGGCGACCTGTGCGGGAGCATCACGCCCGCGCCGGCCCGCGCGACGCATTAGCCGGGCGAGACAGCCCGACCGCCCAGCCCGGACGAACCAGACCGCCCGACCGGGGGCGTGCGGCCCGACCCGTCGCAAGATGGGCCGGGCCGGTTCGTTGGGTGCCGGTTACGCGGACGTATTTTTTCTCTCGCCGGGCTTTGCAAGCTGCTTTCGCGGGGGTATGTTACGGAACTCTGCCGCAAGCTCGGGGCGAGGCTCCGACTCGGCCGGCAGGAGACGCTAACGTTTACAGCTCGCGGGGTTTGCGATGGCTTTGAAGCTTCGTCTCAAGCGCGTCGGCCGTACGCATCGGGCCGTCTTCCGCCTGAGTGCCATGGATGTCCGCCGTCCGCGCGACGGCCGAACCGTCGAGGAGCTCGGACAGTATGATCCGGCCAACCGCGATCCCGCCAAGCAGGTCGCGTTCGACGCCGAGCGCGTCAAGTTCTGGCTCGGGCGCGGCGCTCAGCCCACGGAAACCGTGCGAAGCCTGCTGAAGAAACAGGGCCTGCTCTAGCGGAAGGCGAATGCGTTCGACCAGGGTTGGACATCGCGATGAGGATCGACGTCATCACGCTGTTTCCGGAGGTCGTTCAGCCGTATGTAACGGCTAGCATCCTGGGCCGCGCGCAGACGTCCGGACGAGTTCGAATTCTCACTCACCAGCTTCGCGAATACTCCGCCGATCCGCATCGCAAGGTTGATGACCGCCCGTTCGGCGGCGGCCCCGGCATGGTGCTGTCCTGTCAGCCGGTCTGCGACGCGGTCGCGGATGTCGAGGCGCTGGACCCGCTTCCGGCGCACCGGATTCTGCTGACGCCGCAGGGCCGACCGTTCTGCCAGGCCGCGGCCGACCGGCTGGCGCGGCTGCCGCGGCTGCTGCTGATCTGCGGGCACTACGAAGGATACGACGAGCGGATCGTCAGTTTGCTCGAGCCCGAGGAGATCAGCCTCGGCGACTTCGTGCTCACCGGCGGCGAAATCGCCGCTCTGGCCGTCATGGACGCCGTCGTCCGTCTGCTTCCGGGCGTGCTCGGGCATGCGGACGGCGCGGCCGACGAGTCGTTTCAGGCCGGACGGTTGGAGCACCCCCAATACACGCGACCGCGGGAGTTCCGCGGCCGTAGCGTGCCGGACGTGTTGATTTCCGGCAATCACGCGGAGATCGACGCCTGGCGTCAAGCGCAGTCCGAGCTGCGAACGCATCAGCGTCGACCCGATCTGCTCGAGCCGAACGCATTCGCCGCTGACGGCGGGTGTCTGGCGGCCCCCCTGCGGGGCGTCTTCGGCTTGGTCTTGAACGGAAAGTGAGACGCCGCCATGAAAAACCGCTTGCTTGACGCCGTCGACCGGAAGTATGCGCGCGAAAAAGCGCTCGACTTCAATATCGGCGACGATGTCGTCGTGACGCTGCGCATCGTCGAGGGGAGCAAGGAGCGGCTTCAGGATTTCGGCGGCACGGTGATCGCGCGGCACGCGCACGGGTTGGACGAGATGTTCACCGTCCGCCGGCTGGTCGGCGACGAGGGCGTCGAGCGCACGTTTCCGGTGCACTCCCCCAAAATCGTCGCGATCAAGACCAAGCGCCGCGGCCGAATCCGCCGCTGCAAGCTCTACTACCTCCGCGATCGCGTCGGCAAGTCGCGCAAGCTCAAGGAGCGCCGCATCACCGCCGAGCAGCGCGCCGCCGCCGCCGCCGCCCGGCGCAGCAAGACCGAGAAGATCGTCGAGGCCGAGCAGACGGCGGCGTCCGCCCTGCGCGCGGCCCCGGTGGGCGCTTCGAGCTAGCGGGCGCATCGGCCGCGCGTCGGCCGGCTCCCTCGCAACGACATGAGCGACCCGCGCCGCGAGCGGGGACTGGAAGGCGAGCGCCTCGCCGAGCAGTATCTGCGTCGGCGCGGGCTCACGTTCATCGCGCGGCGATTCAGCACCGCGGCCGGCGAGATCGATCTGATCTTCCGCGATCGGCAGACCATCGTTTTCGTCGAGGTCAAAACGCAGCGCGACGACCGCCTGCTCGACCCGCGCGAGCGCGTCACCCCCGCGAAGAAGCAGCGGCTGATCCGCGCCGCGAAGGCCTTTCTGGCGTCACGCAAGTGGACCGAGCACCCCCTGCAATTCGACGTTGTCTCGGTGCTGCTGCCCGACGACGGACCCGCGACGATCTCCCATGATCCGGACGCATTCGCGCCCCGCCGCTGGTAGCGTCCGACGCGGCGAGCAACGGCCAGCCAACGCGCGCCGCCGCCCACTTCAGCGCACGCGCGGCGGCCGAATTCGCGAAAACCACCGGCGTGCGTACAATGCGTCCGCAACATGCGTCACGTTCTGAGGAAGCCGACTTCCGCGGAATGCCCGACCACCCCGATCCGAAAAAGGAAGCTGACCCGTGAGCCGCACGGCCAATGAGATTCGGCGACAGTTTCTGGAGTTCTTCGCGGAGCGCGACCACACGATCGTGCCCGGCTCGCCGGTGATTCCCTATGATGACCCGACGCTGCTGTTCACGAACGCGGGGATGAACCAGTTCAAGGACGTCTTTCTCGCCAGCGGCAGCCGACCCTACCGCCGGGCCGCGAACACGCAACCCTGCATCCGCGCCGGCGGCAAGCACAACGACCTCGACGACGTCGGGCACGACACCTATCACCACACCTTCTTCGAGATGCTCGGCAACTGGTCATTCGGCGACTACTTCAAGAAAGAGGCGATCTCCTGGGCGTGGGAGCTGCTCACGAAAGTCTGGGGACTGGATCGCGAGCGGCTGCATGCCACCTACTTCGGGGGCCATCCCGAGCAGGGTCTGGAGTCCGACGAACAGGCCCGCTGGCTTTGGTCGGGGTACACCGACATCAACCCTGCGCACATCCACCCCGGCAACATGAAGGACAACTTCTGGGAGATGGGCGAAACCGGGCCGTGCGGGCCGTGCAGCGAGCTGCACATCGACCTGACACCCGACAAGAGCGGCGCCGCGCTGGTCAACAAGGGCGACCCGCGCGTGATCGAAATCTGGAACCTCGTGTTCATTCAGTACAACCGGGCGCCCAACGGCAAGCTCTCGATGCTGCCCGCCAAGCATGTGGACACGGGCATGGGCTTCGAGCGCGTCGCCGCCGTCCTTCAGGGTCACAATAACAACTACGCGACGGAGTCATTCGTCCCCATCATTCAGGCCATCGAGCACCTGGCCGGGCACCGCTACGGGGCGCACATTCCCGCGCCGCCGGCCGGCAATCGCTACGCGGCCTTCGGGCTGCACGACATGGCGGACGTCGCCTGCCGCGTCGTCGCCGACCATGTGCGCACGCTTACGTTCGCGATCGCCGACGGCTGTCTGCCCGACAAGGACGGCCGCGGCTACGTGCTGCGGCGAATCCTGCGCCGCGCGGTGCGCTACGGCTGGCAGCATCTCAAGCTGCACGAGCCGTTCCTCTGCAAGCTGGTGCCCGTGGTGGTCGACGCGCTGGGCGAGACGTTCCCCAAGCTCAGGGAGAACCCCGCCCGCATCATCGCCGCGCTGCGCGAGGAGGAGGAGTCCTTCGAGCGCACGCTGGGGCGCGGCATCGAGCTGTTCGAGGAGGCTGCCGCCCGCGCGCGCGAGGATCATCACGGCGAGATTCGCGGCACGGACGCCTTCAAGCTGCACGACACGTACGGCTTCCCGATCGACCTGACCGAGATCATGGCGGCCGAGCGGAGCATGCGCGTAGACATCGGCGAGTACGAGCGCCTGATGGAAGACGCCCGCACACGTGCGCGCGGCGAGCGGGGCGCCGCGGCCGATCCCTTTGCGGGGCTGCGCGAGCGGATCGTGCCCGCCGCCACCGACGACGGTCCGAAGTACGCCGGGCTTGCATGCGAGGCGGTGGTCCAGTCGGTCGCAACGTCCGACGGTCAGCCGGCCGCGCCAGGCGAAATCGTTGCGTTCATCCCCGACCGTACGTGCCTGTATGTCGAGCAAGGCGGCCAGGTCGGGGACGCCGGGCGGGCGCTCGGGCCACAGCTTCGCGTCGACGTCGAGCGGGTCGAGCGCGCCGGCGCGTCGATCGTGCACTACGGGACGGTCGTGCAGGGCACGCTCGAGCCTGGCATGCAGGTGCGGCTGGTCGCGGATTCCAAGCGCAGCCGCATCATGATGAACCACACCGCCACGCACGTGCTGAACTGGGCGCTGCGCGAGACGCTGGGCGACCACATCGATCAGAAGGGCTCGCTCGTCGACGACGAGAAGACGCGCTTTGACTTCTCTCACCCCAAGCCGCTCACCGGCGAGGAGCTGGCCCGCATGGAGCAGCACTGCCGGCAGCAGATCGATCGCAAGCTGCCGGTCTATGCCCGCGAAGTGCCGCAGATCGACGCGCGGCGCATCAACGGCCTGCGCGCCGTGTTCGGCGAGAAATACCCCGAGATCGTGCGCGTGGTGTCGATCGGCGCGCCCGTGGAAGATCTCCTCGCCAACCCGCAGGACGATCGCTGGCGGCAGTTCAGCGTGGAATTCTGCGGCGGGACGCACGTGGCCTCGACCGAGCTGGTCCAGGAGTTCGCCGTCCTCTCCGAGGAAGCCGTCGCGAAGGGTATCCGGCGCGTCGTGGGAATCACCGGAGTCGCGGCCAGCCTGGCCGGCGCGGTCGGAGCCGAGCTGCTGCGTCGGGCGCGCGAGCTTTGCGAGGCGTCGAATGAGGCGATTCAGGCGGCCCTGCCCGACCTTCAGGGGCAGCTTTCGAGCCAGGCGATGCGCGCCGCGGACCGCGTTCAGGTGCGCGCGTTGATCGCGCAGCTTCAGAACAAGCTCAAGCAGCAGCACAAGCAGGACGCCAAGGCGGCGGCCGCAGCGGCGCGCGACCGCGTCGGCGAGCTGCTCCAATCCGCGGAATCCCTCGGCGCGACAACCGTCGTCGTCGGAGAGGCCGCGGGGCTCGGCCTCGACGAGCTCAAGACCGCCGCGGACATGATCAAACAGAGGTCCGGCTCGGCGGCCATCCTGCTCGCTTCGCGCGCCGAGGGCAAGGCGCTGCTGCTCGCCGCCGTCAGCGACGACCTGGTCAAGCGCGGCGTGCGCGCCGGCGATCTGGTGAAGCAGGTCGCGCCGCTCGTGGGCGGAGGCGGCGGAGGTCCGCCGACGATGGCCCAGGCGGGCGGCAAGAATCCCGAGCAACTACCCGCCGCGCTTGAGACCGGCCGCGCCTGGTTCCGCCAGAAGCTCGCCTGACGCGCTCGTCAGTGAAACTGCTCGCTGATTGGGGCGTCGAGGTCAGGCTCTGACGCGTCCGCCGCCGGCTTGGTCAGCGCATCCCCCACCAGAATCTCAACCAGGCCGCCCGCGGCGCCGGCGGTCAGCTCGGCCAGCGCCGCAATCGCGTCGTCGCTCACGCAGCCCGTGCCGCCCAGGCCGAGTCCGCACATGATTCCCGCCAGCGCCCTCTTCGAGCGAATACGCATGATCGTCACACTCCTTCTTGCACGCGGCTTTCAACCGCACATTCCGGCTTCAGGCCGAGCACCCGTCCCAGCCACGCGAGGACGGCACAGATCACCAGCGCCGCTCCGAACACCGCCACGAGCGTCGAGCCGCTGGGCAGGTCGCCCAGGACAGACAGCCCAAGCCCCAGCACGCTGATCACCGTCGCCAGCAGCCAGGCCAGCCCGATCCGCGCCGCCCAGCCGTCGGCGAACAGCGCCGCGCAGGCGCCCGGAATGATGAGATAGCTGAACACCACCAGCACGCCTCCGATCGCGACCGAACGCGTCACCATCAGCGCGAACATCGCGTAGAACACGCAGTCCCACAGACGCACCGCGAGCCCGGGGTGCCCTCCCGCCGCCGTATGCTCCGAGATGTACAGAAACGGCCGGCGCAGCAGCCAATGCAGCACGCCCAGCACCGCGTACAGCCCGGCCGTCGCGAGCACGCCTGCGCGGTCGACGAAGAGCAGCCGCCCGGTCAGCATCTCCTCCATCTGCTCGTGCGCTTGCGGCGATTTGCTCAGGATCAGCACCGTCGCGGCCGCCGCCACGACGTAGACGATCCCGATGATGGCCTCGTGCGGCACGCGCTCGTTGGAGACGCGGCTGAAGGAGAGTAGAACAGCGCCGGCCAGCGCGAAGAGCGTCGGCCAGAACGACAGAATGCCGCCGGCGGCTGCGTGCTCAGCGGGGTCCGCGGCCGCGACGGGCGGCGCCGAAGACACCTCGGCCAGGGCCGCCTCGAGCTCGCTCGCGGCGGACGTCGGCGACACCACGGGCGGCGGGGCGTGCGCGGCCTGCGTCTCGAGAGCGTGCGTCGCCTCCAGATGCGGCGCGACCAGCGCGCCGACCACCGCGCCCAGCGCCGCCATCTGCGCCAGCGCGAGGTCGACAAAGATGATGCCGCGCCTCAACACGTGCAGGCCGGCGTAGGCGTGCAGCAACCCGATGCAGATGCAGGCCGCCAGCGGCCAGATCAGCAGCCCGAACGCGTCGAGAAGATGAGGCATGAAGACTTCCTCAGGGTGCCGAGCCGGCGCGCGCCGCCGCCGCACAGCGATTCACGGCCAGGCTGAGCAGCGCCACAATGTCCGTCGCTTCGGGTTGACCGCCGACCGAATTCGCGACCACCGCCACGTTCAGTCCGGTCCTGGAAGCGAGCCAGTCCGGCGCCCGGCGGCTGTAGAACGGCTCCATCAGCAGGAACTTCACCTTGCGCTCCTCGACCGTCTTGACGACCTCGGCGAGATGGCCGGGGCTGGGCTCGATGCCGGGCTTCGGCTCGAGTTCCGCGGCGACGACGAGCCCGAATCGATTGGTGAAGTAGGACCAGCTTCGGTGGTAGGTCACGATCGGCGTGCCCTGCAAGGGACGCATCGTTCCGATCCAGCCGCCCCAGAGCGAATCGCCGCCGTGGTCCTTCACGAACGCGTCCAGCTCGCCCTTGAGCCGCAACGCCCAGAGTTTCGCGCCGGCCTGGTCGGGTCCGCCGGCGACGCCCGCGGCGGCTTCCATCAGCTTCGCTCCGAACATGCCTTCGTCGAGCCGGCGGTTGAAGTCCTTCAGCCGTCCGGCGAAATAGTCCGCGTCCGCCGGGCGCAGCTCGGTCAGCCGGGCGGCGACGTTCTTGGCCACGATCCGCACGTTGAGCGGGTCGAGCCAATAGTGCGGATTGCCCTGCGGATGCACGTCGCCCAGCGAGCGATCGACCTTGCCGGTCGGAACCTCGAGCCGCAGCACGCCGGTCGAGGCGTCCAGGTGTCCGGGCGTGCCGATGCGGATGCGCGGGTTGCGCGAGCCGTCGAGCACAAGGCGCTCGTAGCCGACCTCCAGCTCCAGCCCGTTGCGGATCCACAGGTCGGCGTCACGCGCCATGAGCATGCAGCTCGGCTTCGCGTCAATGAAATGCGGGTCCTCGTGGCCGGTGCCCAGCGACTGCACGGAGACGCGGTCGCCGCCGATCGCCTCTGCGATCGAGCGCAGGTCGCTCGTCGTGGTGACGACGTGCAGCGGCCCGTCCGCCCGCGCGGCGGCGCAGGCGATGAGAACGAGGCAGGGTGCGATCAGCAGCGCGCCCGCTCGATGACAGGTCATGATTGCAACTCCTTGCGTCAATACTTGTGCCCCGGGTGAGCCCCGAGCGTGAAGTTCAATTGCACGAAGAGCTGGTGATCATCCCGATTGCCGTCGACCGCGAAATTGCGGTCGGTGTACAGGTAGCCCAGCCGCCAGTAGAGAAACTCCGACTGAAGAAACGTCAGGTAGGCCGAGTAGCCGCGCTCGAAGCGCGAAGAGCTGAAGGGTAGCTGCGCGTTGTCGTAGCGCGCTCCGATCTTCCAGCGCCGCGCGAACTGGTAGTCGACCGCCGAGTACATGCCCCAGGTGGTTTCCTGACCGTTGCGCAGGTCGGCCTGCGCGAACATGACCTCGTTCTGCCAGAGGAACGAGCGGTAGAGCCCTTCGGCCTTCGGCTTCCAGCGGAAGGTGAGGTCGGCGCCCTCGATCATCGAGCGATGCGAGCCGTGGCCGGAGTCGTTCGGCGCAGTGGCGAAGCTGGCGCCCAGCTCGAGGGTCGATTCGGCGTTCAGTTCGCGAAACGTTTTCAGCCGCGCCAGGTGCGTGAAGTCGTCGGAGTCTTCGCCCGCGAAGAGCACGTCGTTGTCGTTGTTGAACACTTCGTACGTAAGCGAGGCGTATTGTTTCCAGGGATTGGGGATCAGCCAGCTTATCTCCCCGCCGGTCCCTGACAGGCCTTCCTCGCCGAAGTAGCGCCGAATCACGAACGGATAGTCGATCCAGGGCAGGGCGTGGAGGTGAATCGGGTTCGCGCGGCCGAATTCGGCCCGGTATTTTCCGAGCCTGGCTTGCAGATCGTAGGGAAGCTGCAAGAACGTGAGGTAGGCCTCTTCGAGCTCGATGACGTACTCGCCGTCCTCGCGCGCGATGGTCGCGATCACGTCGGCCCGGGAGTAGGGGTCGACCGCGCCGGCGAAACCGATCTCCAGCTCGCGGAAGAGGAATTCGTCGTCGAGCTCACCGCCTTCGCGGTTGGAATACGCCATCAGGAGATCGCCGTTGAGGCTGATTTCGGGATTGAACGACTGAATGGCGCTTTGCAGCTGCCCGATCGCGCCGCCGGTCGTCGTGCCGCCGCCCCTCGCCGGCGGCGCGGGTGCGGCACCGCTGAGCAGCGCCTCCAGCTCGGCCTCGGCGCCGCCAGCCTCTGGACTGGCAGGCATGGACGTGCTCGGCACGGTCGGCGACCCGCTCGGCATCGAGTCCGCCGCCGCTGCAATCTGCTCCAGCAAGGCCTGTCGGCGCTCCGCTTCGAGCGTTCGTCCGCCCAGCTCAGCGACGGTGGCTTCGAGCTCCGCGATTCGCCGCTGGTCCGATTCGCGCTCGCGCGCGTGCTGTGTTTCGAGCGCCTCCAGCCGCGCTTTCAGCTCGCGCAGCGCGTCCCGCAGGTCGCCGGCGCCTTGCGCCGCGGCCGGCGCCGACGTAGCGGCGCCCTGTGTTTCTGATTGGGCCCACACGTCCATTCCGACTGACCAGCAAAGCGCCGCTGCAAACAGACGCGGCCACAAGGTCCGCCGCATGCTTCGAACTCCCGCGCGCCAGGGGACAGCGCGCCGAGGGGAATCTGGTTGTCATTCGATGGAACGAAGTGCGCGGCCGAAGCCGAGCACGGCCGGGGCCAACATCAGGACGCCGAAGCGGTATTCACGCCGGCGGGGCGCGCGGCGGACAGGACGGACGAAGCGGAGAGGACGCGGCGACCGGATCAAGTTCGCCAATCCGCGATGCCGGACTGGCCGGCACTGCCAGACGCGAGGGTGCTGGACCAAGCGGTACGGCGCTGACCAGGCGCGCACAGAACGGGCAATGCTCGCCGTGTGAGCCCTGTGCCGAGCCGAGCTGGTCCGCGTGCTGGAAACCAGCGGCACCCCGATGGGACTGGCAGCACGCCTGGGCCACATGCATCGCCGTATGTGCGAACGGCGCGCTCGCGACGAGCAGGGCCAGGGCGACGGTTCGAAGCCAGCGGCGGAGCATGATCTCACCGATTGACGGGCTACCCGGGTGCAGTCCAACGCGCCGGGAAAACGTTGTCAAGCCGGAGCCGCTCGAAGCGCGGCCGCACTGGGCCGGGAGGTCCGGCTACAGTGCTTTCATGGACACCGAAGCACAGGTTGAGCCGAATCGTCGCTCGTGGAATGCGGCGACGATCGCGCACAACAGCCACAAGCGCGATCAGGCGCGCTTCTTCCGCGCCGGCGGAAACACGCTGTTCCCCGAAGAAATCGAGCTGCTGGGCGATGTGCGCGGCCGGACGCTCGTTCACCTGCAATGCAACGCCGGCCAGGACACGCTCAGCTTGGCACGGCTCGGCGCGATGATCACGGGAGTCGACATCAGCGATGAGGCCATCGGGTTTGCGCGCAGCCTGTCGCGCGACTCGGGGACTCCCGCCCGGTTCGAGCGTGCCGAAGTCGGCGAATGGCTGGAGCAGGCAGCGCAGGCGGCGAGCAGTTCGATGTTGCATTCTGCTCGTATGGGGCGCTGTGCTGGCTGCCTGACCTGCCGCGCTGGGCGCGCGGCGTGGCCGGCGTGCTCGCGCCAGCCGGACGGCTGGTCGTGATGGAGTTTCATCCGATCCTGGCGATGTTTGACGAGGCTCTCGCCCTGCGGCACCCGTATTTCCACGATCAACCGCTCCCCTGGAGCGAAGGCGTTTGCGACTACGTCGCCGCCGCCGGCGGGGCGCACTCGCCTTCGGGCCACGTCGCCGGCATCGCGGCCTTCCAGAACCCGCACGCCTGCGTCGAATTCACCTGGACCGTCGGCGGGCTGGTCAGCGCGGTGCTGGAGGCCGGCCTGACGCTGCGCGGGCTGCGCGAATATCCGCATTCGAACGGTTGTCGGTTCTTCGACTTGTCCGAGCGCGACCCAACGAACCGCTGGCGGCCGGCGCCCGGCGTCGCGCTGCCGCCGCAGATGCTGTCGCTGCTTGCGCAGGAGCGCGCGTAGGGGGGACCGACCAGCGCCTATCCCGGGGCCCCTGTCGGCGGGGAGAGGTCGGGGCAAGGTCGGGAAGTCGTGGGAAAACTGCCCCTCTCCCGATTTCTCCGCAGCAGCGAGAGGGGTTCGGGGACGGGCCCGCGAAAAGCGCAACGCCCGGCGTTGCGACACGCCGGGCGCTGAATACGGCAAACAGTGGAAGAAACCGGGCCTTGGGTCTCCCCGCAGCCATCGGCCCGAGGGCCGATCGAGGTGTGCTAACCGAAATCCGCGCCGGTTTCCCCGGCGTGGTCCAGGTATCCCCTAGAAAGGAGGTGATCCAGCCGCAGGTTCCCCTACGGCTACCTTGTTACGACTTAGTCCCAGTCACCGGTCTCACCGTCGGCCGCCGCATCCTTTCGGTTCGCTAAGAGGACTTCGGGTGCTCCCAGCTTCCATGACTTGACGGGCGGTGTGTACAAGGCTCAGGAACATATTCACCGCGTCGTAGCTGATACGCGATTACTAGCGATTCCAACTTCATGCAGTCGAATTGCAGACTGCAATCTGAACTGAGGCTGCTTTTTTGCGATTTGCTCCGCCTCGCGGCCTTGCATCGCTCTGTGGCAGCCATTGTAGCACGTGTGCATCCCCGGACATAAGGGCCACGATGACTTGACGTCGTCCCCACCTTCCTCCGGCTTAACGC
>CAYXIO010000009.1:0-89250 GCA_964465125.1 uncultured Planctomycetales bacterium
CTCGACCTCGACGACCTTCTTGGCGTTGTCCCAGGCGCCGCCGGCGTTGGCCATGTAGATGGCCTGGAACAGCCCGAACAGCGCGATCGAGATCAGGTAGCCGATGAAGAAGAACGGCTCCACGAACGCAAACGCCAGCGTGCCGAAGAAAACGCCCAGGAAGATGTTGAACATGCCCTTCTGAGCGTACTCGGTGCAGATCGTCACGACCTTTCGGCTGTCCTCGACGCTGGCCTTCTCGGCCCCCTCCAGCCGGATGTTGCGCTTGATGAACTCGACCGCGCGGTAGGCGCCGGTGGTCACGGCCTGCGTGGAAGCGCCCGTGAACCAGTAGATCATCGCGCCGCCGGTGATCAGGCCGAGCATGAACGGCGGATGCAGCAGGGAGAGCTTGTCGACGTTGGCGGTGAGCTGATGAGTCAGCGTAATGATGATCGAGAAGATCATCGTGGTGGCTCCGACGACGGCGGTGCCGATCAGCACGGGCTTGGCGGTGGCCTTGAAGGTGTTTCCGGCGCCGTCGTTCTCTTCGAGGAAGTGCTTGGCGCGCTCGAAGTTCACGTCAAAGCCGTGATGCTTCTTCAAGTCCTCCGCGATGCCGGGGACCGACTCGATCGTCGAGAGCTCGAACACGCTCTGGGCGTTATCGGTGACCGGGCCGTAGGAGTCGACCGCGATCGTCACCGGGCCCATGCCCAGGAATCCGAACGCGACCAGGCCGAAGGCGAAAACCGTCGGTGCGATCATCAGGTTGTGCGGGAAGGTCGTGCTGACCAGGTAGGCGACGCCCATGAGCGCGATGATCGCGATGCCCAGCCAGTAGGCGCTGAAGTTGCCCGCGACGAATCCGGAGAGGATGTTCAGCGACGCGCCGCCCTCGCGCGACGAGGTGACGACCTCGCGCACGTGCCGCGAATGCATCGACGTGAACACCTTGACGAACTCGGGGATGATCGCGCCGGCCAGCGTGCCGCAGGTGATGATGGTTGAGAGCTTCCACCACATCGAATGGTCGCCGCCGAGCTCGGGGATCAGCAGGCGCGAGGCGAGGTAGGTCAGCACGATCGACACGCCGGAGGTGATGTAGACCAGGCTGGTGAGCGGGTGCTCGAAATTCATCTTGTCGGCGTTGGCATAGGTGGATTTGGCGAAGGCCTCGTTGATGAAATAGGAGCCGCCGCTGGCCACGATCATCAGGATGCGCATCACGAAGATCCAGACCAGAAGCTGGACCTGGAGCATCTGGTATCCGGCGCCGGCGACGGTTTCATTGATCGCCAGAAGGATGAAGGTGATCAGGGCAACGCCCGTGACGCCGTAGGTCTCGAAGCCGTCGGCGGAGGGTCCGACCGAGTCGCCGGCGTTGTCGCCGGTGCAGTCAGCGATCACGCCGGGGTTGCGGGCGTCGTCTTCCTTGATCTTGAAGACGATCTTCATCAGGTCGGAGCCGATGTCGGCAATCTTGGTGAAGATGCCGCCCGCGATTCGCAGGGCGGCGGCGCCCAACGACTCGCCGATCGCAAAGCCGATGAAGCACGGACCGGCCAGGTTGCCGGGCACGAACAGCAGGATGATGAGCATGATCAGCAGCTCGACCGAGATCAGCGCCATGCCGATGCTCATGCCCGCCGAGAGCGGAATGCTGTAGCAGGGATAGGGCTTGCCGCGCAGGCTGGCGAAGGCGGCCCGGCTGTTGGCGAACGTGTTCACGCGGATGCCGAACCACGCCACGCCGTAGCTGCCGGCCATGCCGATCAAACTGAACAGCACGATGATCGCCAGCTTGTAGACCGGGAAGCCGGTGGAAATCACGCCGGTGGCCGCATCCTTGTGCGGCGCGAGCCAGCCGTAGTAGGCCACGACCGCGGCGGTGATGAACACCCACAGGATCAGCAGGAACTTGCCCTGCTGAACCAGGTAGGCCTTGCAGGTCTCGTAGATCAGCTCGGACACGTCCAGCATCAGCTTGTGCACGGCCATGTTCTTGAGCCGCGCGTAAATCCAAAGGCCGAAGCCCAGACCCGCCGCGCACACCACCAGCCCGGCCAGCAGCAGCGTGTGGCCGTCGACCCCCTGGAACTCGACCTGCCGCAGGTCGGGCAGCACCAGGCTGGCCTCGCCGCCCCCGTGCTGGGCGCCGGCGCCTTCGGCCACGACGTGGGCCTGCTGCCCCCACGCCGGTTGATTGAACAACAGGATCAGGCCGATCAGCAGCGACAATGCCGCCGTGGCCGGTACGAGCTGACGATGCCGGTTCATAGTTGCGCCTCATTCGGAAGGGTCGTGGCCCGCCGCGGGCTCATGCTCGCGCCGGCCGATCGCTTGCAGCGTTCACGTTCGATTCGTCGACCAGGCGGACTTCCGTCGCACGCTCCGCGCTGCGCCGGCGACGGTTGGAGTTCCGCGATGGCTTGCGAGCGGCGACGAATCAAGCCGCCGGGCGACCACTGCGATCCGCCCGTCCGTAGTCGACGAGAGAGCCGGATTCTGGGCGTCGTGGCACAAGCCGTCAAGCGTTCGACAGGGCCGCCCGCGGACCGCGCCAGGCGGCCGGACGCGGCCCGCGCCGCATGCTGCGCCAACGTGCCCCCGCAATCAGCCATGCAGTCCCAGCCACGTCGCCACATACGGCGAGAACTTCACGATCGGCCCGGCGAAGACGACCGAAACGATCGCGATCAGCTTGATGAGGATGTTCAGGGATGGCCCGGACGTGTCCTTGAAGGGGTCGCCGACCGTATCGCCGACCACCCCGGCCTTGTGGGCCGGCGAACCTTTGCCGCCCAGGTTTCCGGCTTCGATGTACTTCTTGGCGTTGTCCCAGGCGCCGCCGGCGTTGGCCATGAAGATCGCGATGGCAAATCCCGACGACAGGCCGCCCATCAGCAGCCCCATCGTGCCGCCGACCCCGAGCAACAGCCCGACCAGGATCGGGATCACGATCGCCAGCAGCGCCGGAATGACCATCTCGCGCTGTGCACCGGCGGTAGAAATCTCCACGCAGCGGGCGTACTGCGGGTACTGCTCACCCTCGTGCTCCACCTTGCGCGGCCAGCGCGACGGGTCGTTGATCTCGTCCTCGCTCATGCCGGCGGCCCGAAACGCGGCACGCATCTGCCCGAACTGCCGCCGACACTCGTTCATCATCCGGAACGCCGCCCGGCCGACCGCGTTCATCGTCAGCGCGCAGAAGGCGAATGTCAGCAGGACGCCGAAGAACAGCCCGCCCAGCACGCGCGGGTTCATCAGCGTCACGTCGTAGAAGTGCATCAGGTCGCGAATGCTGGCCTTGTCCGCGCGGACCAGCGGAAACCGGGCCGCAACCGCACCCGAGCCGACCGTCACGTCCCACGTGGACGCTTCGGCGTCGAAAGACTCCGGCCGCAGCACGACCGACAGCCCGGAGTTCTTGCGGCTCCCCGTTTCCAGCAGGTCATACTCGCGGTCATCCGCCATTCCGAAGCCGCCGACGACGTCGCGCGTCGAATCGCGATCCGCTCCGCCCAGCAGGCCATCGGGCGCGACGATCGCCCATCGTCCGAAGCCCATGTAGTGGGCGGTGGCGTCGCTGGTCGCGGCGATGTTGTGCTGCGCGACCCAGTCGCTCGCCTGGCGGGTCTGTTGCTGCTGAACGACCTGCACATACGCGGCCAGCAGCGCCAAGGCCGTCAGCGCCGCGGAACCGATCGCGAAACCCTTGCCGGTCGCCGCCGTCGTGTTGCCGAGCGAATCGAGCATGTCGGTGCGCTCGCGGACGTGGGCGGGCTGGCCGCTCATCTCGGCGTTACCGCCGGCATTGTCGGCAATCGGGCCGTACGCGTCGGTGGCGAGCGTGATCCCCAGCGTCGAGAGCATGCCGACGGCTGCGATGCCGACGCCCAGCAGCCCCAGGTCGAAATTCCGGCTCCCGCCGGCGAAGTTGTACGCCGACAGGATCGCCACCACGATCACCAGCAGCGGAATCCAGGTGCTCATCATGCCTTCGGCGATGCCGGCGATGATGACCGTGGCCGGCCCGGTGCGGGCCTGTTCGCTGATGGCGCGCGTCGGCGGGTGCTCGTAGCTGGTGTAGTATTCCGTGCCCCAGGCGATTATCAGCCCCGCCAGCAGCCCCGACACGATCGAACCCAGCAGGCCATACCAGCGCACCGGCGTCTCGGCGAAGAGCGAATCGGGCAAGAGCAGGTAGAACGCGATCCCGGTGCCGACCACGATCAGCGCCGAACTGCTCCAGACTCCGACCCGCAGGCTGCCCAGGAGCTGGGCGAAGCTGGCGTTCTCGCGCGTTCGCACGGTGAAGATGCCGAGGATCGACGCGAGGATTCCCAACCCTGCAACCACCATTGGGCAGATCAGCAGCGCGAGCGCCTGCGTCGCGTTCAGGCCGATCGAGACTCCCGCCGCCGCCGCCAGGGCCATGCTGCTGAGGATTGAGCCGTAGTACGACTCGTACAGGTCGGCGCCCATGCCGGCGACGTCGCCAACATTGTCGCCGACGTTGTCCGCGATGGTGGCGGGGTTGCGCGGGTCGTCCTCCGGAATGCCGGCCTCGACCTTGCCGACCAGGTCGGCCCCGACGTCGGCCGCCTTGGTGTAGATGCCGCCGCCCACGCGGGCGAAGAGCGCCTGCGTCGAGGCGCCCATGCCGTAGCTGAGCATGATCACGCTCAGGTCGAGCAGCATCATGCCGTTGAAGACGTGTGTGAAGACGAAGAACCAGAACGACACGTCCAGCAGCGCGAACCCGACCACGACCAGGCCCATCACCGCGCCGGATCGAAACGCGACTGTCAGCCCGTCATTCAGCGACTGCCGCGCCGCGAACGCCGTCCGCGCCGACGCGTTGGTCGCCATCTTCATCCCGAACCAGCCGCACAGACCCGACAGCAGCCCCGCCAGCGGCACGCCGATCATCGACTGCGCCGGCTGAAGCTCCAGCCCGAACGACAACACGCCCAATGCCGCGACGATCGCCACGAAGACCAGCGCGACCACGCGGTACTGTCGCCCGAGGTACGCCATCGCGCCCTGGCGAACGGCCTGGGCGATTTCGATCATTCCCGGCTCGCCTTCCGGCCTCGCCAGCACCCAGCGCGAGAGGACCAGCGCGGTTACGAGCGCGCACAATGCGGCGATCGGAGCGAGCACCCAGAGCAGCGGGATCGCGCCGGGATCCATTTGCGGCGCGTTCCCTGGCGATTGTGCGAATGCAGTAGCCGCGCCGACCACGAGCGCGCTGAGGCATGCAATCGCGAGGAAAGTAACAGACGCAACCTTCTTATTTGATGTTAGTTGCAAAGCTTCATCCAGCCCTTCGGAGTCGGCCCGGCAGCCGCGCGACAGTTTGGTGCATTTGCGCCATGGCAGCGCGCCGTGCGCCCCAGCGCGGTTAGGCTAGCAGCGGTGTATTCTGGGGGCAAGTTGCCGCGACGCGAATCCGGATGCCCATGGCGCGGTCGGCGTGTTGCGCGGCGCCAACCTTCAGAAAAAACAGGAACAGGGGCAGAAGACCCACCGAGCCTGCCGCGGCGGCGGTCGTCGGCGCGGCCCAGCCCAAGGGCGATAGCGGCGGGAGCACCACCATCGATGCGGTAGGCGGTTTACGCGGGAGGCGGGCCCGGACGCCGCGAAGCAGCGGTGCGGCGACGCCCGCGCCAAGCAGGACGATCAACTCGTTTACGCCGAAGAGGCTCGCCGAAAGCGCGGCAATCGCGACGCCGATCGGGAGCGGCGATTTGAGGGCTGAGCGCCCCAACCGCCAGAGCGCCTGGACGACGATCGCCAGCACGACGGGTTTCACGCCGTAGAGGACGCCCTGAAGCTGCGGCAGTTGGGCGTAGCGCACGTAGAACCAGGCGCAGGCGAAGGTGATCACGATGGCTGGGATGATGAAGCAACTTCCCGCTACAAGCAGCCCTTTCCAGCCGGCGCGGCGCAGGCCGATATGGATCGCCATCTCGGTCGAGTTCGGACCGGGAATGAGGTTCGTCGCTCCCAGCAGGTCGAGGAACTCGCCGTGCGTCAGCCATTTGCGGCGCTGAACGACCTCCTGCTCAAGCATGGCGATGTGAACGGCCGGTCCGCCAAAGGCGGTAGCGCCGAGCTTCAGGAAAACGTGCGCGAGCGTAAGCAGCTCACTGCGAGGACTCCGCTGCGCCTTGTTCAATCGACCTTTCCCTGGCAGTGGTCGACGGACGGCAGTTGTATGATGACCGTGGTTCCCCCACCAGGTGAGTCCTCGGCCCAGACACTTCCCTCGTGCGCTTCGGCGATCATTCGGCAGATCGGCAGTCCGAGGCCGCAGCCGCGCGGACCCCGTCCGGACCGGGCCGCATCGGCACGAAAGAAGCGGTCAAAAATGTGCGGTAGGGCTTCCGGCGGAATGCCTGGGCCGTCATCGATGACCTTCACTTGGATCGAGTCGCCGAGATTCGCCAGCGTGACCGTGACGTTCTTGCCGTTCCCGGAGTACTTCACGGCGTTGTCGACCAGGTTGCTCAGCAGTTGGCGCAGGTAGGTACGATCGCCGCGCACTACGGCTTGGCCGTTCAGGCTGGTCTTGAGCGTGATCTGGCGTTCCTCGGCAAACGGGCCGTACAGGTCTGCCACGTCGCGAATCGCGTCCACGAGGGACAGTGGCTCTCGCGCGAGGTGCAATTCGCCCGCATCGCCCTTAGCGAGCAGCAGCAGGTCATCCGCGATCCGCGTCAGGCGATCGTAGTGATCGACGCTCTGTTCAATCGACGCCCGCAGTTCCTCCGCGGAGCGCGGGCGTGAAAGCACAACCTCGGCGTTGCCCCGCAGCACCGCCAGCGGTGATCGCAGCTCGTGCGAGGCGTCCGCGGTGAAACGCCGCACTCGCATGACGTGCTCTTCGACCCGGTCCAGCATGCGATTCAGTGTGGCGGCCAGTTCGTCGAGTTCGTCTCCCGTACCTCGCAAGGGCAAGCGCTCCTGGAGCTGCTGGGCATTGATCCGATTGGCTTTGAGTGTGATCAGCTTTACCGGCCGCAGGCTGCGCTGGGCGACAACCATACCGCCTGCGACGGCGCCGGCGGTCGCAACGATCAGCGCTGCCATCGAAACGTAGCGGAAGGTGCTGAGCGACGTGTACATGCTCCCGAGCGCGTAGATCGCTTCTGCGACGTAGATATTCCCATCGTCGCCGGCAAAAGCGTGTGAGCAGACGCGCACTGGATAGTCGCCGGCGGCGATCCGAATGGTCGCGAAATGCGCCTCGTCCACCGGTCTTCCGCCGGGCATCGGCGGCAACGGTGTCAGCCACGGCTCCGCGAACGCGTCGCTGCTGACGAGCACGTTTCCCTCGGCGCTTTTCAAGCGGAAGACAAGCGTGCCACGAGGGCGGGCGCCAAGCTCCAGCGCGAAGTTCGCCTGAACGGCGGCGCGGTCATATGCGTATCGCGCAAGAAGCGAGGCCATTTCATGGATTTCCCCAGCGAGGAAACCGTCGATCTCGTGTTCCAACGAGCGCTCGAAGCCGACGTACAATAGGCCGCAGACCAGCACGCATACGGCCGTGGTGACGAATGCCGACCAGAGCGTCAGACGCGTTCGGATCGTCCCCAGTCGTCGCCTAGGTAGCGTCTGCTCGGAGGACATACCCGATTCCTCGCACCGTGTGAATGAGCGGCGTTGCGAAGCCCTGGTCCACCTTTTTTCGCAGCCGGTTCACGTGGACCTCAAGCACGCTCGTGAGCGGATCTTGACGCAAATCCCAGACGTGCTCCAGGATCATTGTACGGGACAGGTTCTCCCCCTTGTGTCGCGCGAGATACTCAAGCAGCGCGAACTCAGTCGGGGATAAGTCCAGCCGCTGCCCGCCACGGCGGGCCGTTCGTGCGACGACATCCACGCACAGGTCCGCCACGATGATCGGGTTCGCGACAACGGTCTGCCCCCGGCGGAGCAGCGCCCGCAACCGAGCCAGCAGCTCCGAGAAGTTGAACGGTTTCGCCAGGTAGTCGTCGGCGCCCAGGTCGAGTCCGCGAACTCGGTCATCGACGGAATGCCGGGCGGTCAGGCAAATGACGGGCGTGTGAACGTCTCGGCCGCGCAGCTCGCGCAGCAGCGCGAACCCATTCAGACCGGGGAGCATGAGGTCCAAAACGATCGCATCGTAAGAATGGCATGTCGCCATCCGCAGCCCCTCATGTCCATCTTCCGCTACGTCCAACGCGTAGCCGGCTTCTCGCAAGCCTTTGCGCAGAAAGTCGGCCATTCCCAGATCGTCCTCGACGATAAGAATGCGCATGATGGTGACTCCGCGTCCGAGGCCGGCAACCCCGGCGGGACGACAGTCTACGTTGCCCGCGAGAGCGAACAAGCCTACTGCGCGGCAGCGCTCCACCGAATCGACCCGACCGCATCGCGAACCATCCTTACGGATTTGTAATCGTGGCGTAATCGGCCGCGCTTCCATCGGCTCGTACGATGGCGGTTGCCGGCGCGGTGCTTCCGCGCTAGATAGGAGCACGACCATGACAGCGTCACGCCTTTTGGGATTTTCGGTCGCCGTTTTGACTCTCGGCGGGCTTGCCGGTTGTCCGACGGGCATTGATCTTCAGGGTCCGCCCGGCGAGCCGGGCACGGCGGGTCCTCCCGGCGCGGGCTATACGGCGCCGGAGCCCAACGGTGTGGTAGGCTTCGTGTTCGACACGGCCGGAGACGCGGTCGCCGGAGCCAAGGTGTACCTGGTTCCCGGTTCGGACATTCCCACCGAAGCCATTTCGGTCACCGATATCGCCGCCGCGCGCGCCAGCACGTTCGACGAGCCGCTCGAGGACACCGTCTCGGTCAAGGGGGCCGGCTATGCGCAAGCCACGACCGGTCTCGACGGCCAGTACCGGATCGAAAGCGTCGCCGCCGGATCGTACTTCATCGTGGTGATTCCCGCGGATGCCGCACACTTGCCCGGCGGCAGCCTGTGCCGCACGTCGCGTCCGGAAAGCGAGATCATCGGCCAGCAACTCGACATCGAGATATCGACCGCTCCGAGCGCCGCGGCCGAGTACGTGGGGCCCTCGGTTTGCCTGACGTGTCACGGAATGGTGCACGAGAAGCAGACGCTTCACATGCTCGGGATCCGGAAGGTCGGCGAACTTGGGGCGCTTCAGGACGGCTCGCGTTTCCCTGATTGGAATCTGCCGCTCGGCAAGTTCACCGTCGAAGGCACCACCCTGTACTACTACGACTACAACGGCAACTCCACTTCGCCCGATTGGAAACTCTCCGAGACCGATCCAGGCGCTGGCGTCAGCTTCACGGCCCGCATGTACAGCGCCGACGGCAAATACTACGTCGACTTGACGGATGTAAAGGGCGCCAGCGGCACCACGACCTACGAGGTCGAGATGACCTACGGCGGCGGCCTGTACAAGCAGCGCTTTCTCACGAAGCTCGAAGGCAGTCGATACATGCTTCCGATCGGGTACAATACCGAGGGCCAGCCAGATGAGACCCAGCCCTACTCGCGCTGGCAGTGGCAACAGTACAACGCCCAGAACTGGTACGACGAGGCCACGCCCGGCCTCAAGACCCCGGCCAGGAAGAAGGCCTTCGACAACAACTGCGCCGGGTGTCACTTCACCGGCTTCACGCTGACGGGGGACGCGGACAGCGGGTTCAAGGCGCATGCGGTCCCGGACGTCAACGGAGAGATGGACTTCGACGGCGACGGCGTGCCGGAGGCGATCAACATCTCCTGCGAGGCCTGTCACGGTCCCGGCTCGGAGCACTGGGAAAAGGCGGGCGGAGGGCACGCCATTGTCAGTCCGCGCCTGCTGACTCCCGAGCGCGAGGTGACGATCTGCGCCCAGTGTCATACGCGCGTCGCCGGCGTCGGGGGCGGCGTCACCGAAACCCCGCTCGATGCCAGTAACCGCATGTTGCGTGCCGGCGCCCGATATCAGGATTTTCTGACCGGTCATGCATCCGAGTTCGACCACGCATTGTGGGACACTGCCAAGGGCGACGGCAAGCACTCTAAAAAGCACCACTGGCAGGCGTTTGATTTCATCCAGTCGAAGAAATACCGCAACGCCTCGATGCTGATGACGTGCTCCGACTGTCACGACGCCCACGGGAATGCGGGCATCGAACACCAGTTGGTTGACTGGCCGGACCGCGCCGAGTCGGGCGGCGGGCTGTGCATGTCATGTCACGCGGAGACGTTCCCGGCCGGAGCGACGCTCGCCGACCGCGAGATGGCCCATTACGCGTCGAAGGGAATTCCGAACATCGGGAAGTTCGACATCGGTTGCACGGACTGCCACATGCCCAAGACCGCAAAATCGGGCGCGGGCATCCGCCAAAACACGATCGAGGGCGTGACCTATTACTCCGGCGACATTTCGTCCCACCTGTTTGATGTGCCGCTCCGTACGTCCATTGCCACCAAGGGCGCCGACATGATGCCGATCCCGTATACGAACGACTGCGGCCTCTGTCATCTCAGCGCGCCGTAAGTCCGGACCGTTCGCGGCCGGCGACCGCCGGCGAGAGACTGCGCGCTCGCCCAGGCAAGGGCGCGCGGCCGCGCCATCGGCAGACCGGCCGGTTCGCGCCGTCCTGCGAGCTTGACGGCACCGCTTGACGAGCTAATATCGATATCCGATATCGGATTGCGATAGGATGCGAGACGGCACCGAACTGTTCGCGGGACTGATCCCGCTGCACACCCTGCATCACGCGGGCGAGAAGCCGGTCTACGGGCTGTGGATCATCGAGGAACTGAGCCGGCACGGCTACAAGCTCAGTCCAGGTACGCTTTACCCGCGGCTGCACCGGCTTGAGCAGCGCGGCCTGCTTCGCTCCGGGTCCCAGCGCGCCGGCCAAAGCATGCGGCGTGTCTACGAGATCAGGCCCGAGGGGCGATGTGCGCTGGCGGACGCGAGGCCCAGGGTCAAGAAACTTTTTGCCGAACTTTTCGAATCCGAGCTGCACAGGGTGTTCGGTGGCCGCGAGCACCGCCGGCGGCAACGGCCGCGTGAGAAGCCCGCGCAACAGAAAGCCATGCGCCCAGCGGCGCCTGGTACCAGGCGGCGGCGCGCGACCTGAGCAGCGCGGAGAGTTTGCGAGTGGAGACCAAAGACATGGCGCGGATTCACAGCACTTTCTCATGGTTGTTGGTGATCGGAGCAATCCTCCTTAGCACGGGCCAAGTGCAGGCACAGACGAAGCGCGGCAGCGACGAAAACGGCCGGCCGTTTCGCGTGCCCCAGCTCGAGCTCACGTACGCGTCGGACGCCGAGCGCGGCACGACGACGCAACCGGCCGTCGAGACGCAGCCCGCCCAAGGGCCGAGGTTCGACTTCGGCTACCGAGGGCTGAGCGGGTTCTTCAACGTCCGCGAGGCGAATCCCAACGTGCGCCGCGGCGAGTGGGAGCTTGAGTTCCCCTTCAAGTGGTCCACGCGTTCGGGCGAAAGCGACGAGTTCGAGGTCGCCCAGTCGCTCAAGTACGGGATCACCGATCGCTTGTACGCGGAACTGGAGGTGGAGCAGCCGCGCCTGGGAGACGGCGGCGATTCCGGCGCCGGTGATCTGAAGTTGCAGTTCTTCTATCAGTTCCTTGAGGAGACGGACAATCTGCCCGCGATTGCCGGTTTCGCCGAGGCGCGTTTCCCCACCGGCGACGGCTCGTCCGGCGTGGACGGCAAGGTCAGCGGAATCGTGACCAAGTCGCTCGGCGACCGCTTCCGCTTCCACTTCCAAGGCTTCCTCCTAACCGCGAACGGGTCGAGTGGCGCGGGCGGCGGGGACCGTGAGCCGTTCCAGTGGGGCCTTGGTCCAGGATTCGACTATCTGCTCAGCGATAACGCGGTCGTCGTCCTGAACTACCTGCATCGCAACAACCCGACGGAAGGCCTGCGCGACCAGGACATCCTCGAGGTCGGCACGGTCTTCGACCTTGGCCGCATCGGGAAGGTCAAGCACGAGCTGAAGCTCGCGGCTGACGTCGGCCTGAATGGCGACAACTCCTCGCCCGAGTTCGGCGCGAAGATCCAGTGGGGGATCGAGTGGTGAGCCGCAGGCTACGCTGCGCGAGACAAGGAGCGAGGTTCGAGACTCAGTCCACGGTGCTTTCTGCGCAATCGGGGGCGTTTCATGAACGGACACACGCGGATTGACGCGGCGGCGTTCAAGCTTCGCGGCCTGGCGATGGTGCCCATCGTCGCCATGCTCGGGCTGTGCCGCTGGAATGAGATCGAGCATCCGGCCGCCGTCTGGGGGCTCGGGTTGCCGATGTTCGTGGCCGGGGTCGCGTTGCGCGTCTGGGCGCAGCGGCACCTCTGCTACCGGCTCAAGACCGTGCCTCGGCTGGCGGTTACGGGACCGTATGCGCACGTGCGAAACCCGGTGTACATCGGCAACCTGCTGATCCTGGCCGGCCTGGCCGTGACGTGTGAGCTGCTCTGGGCGGCGCCGTTGACCACGCTGTGGGCGGGACTCGTCTATTCCCGGGCCGTCCGGTTCGAGGAGCACCGGTTGACGAAACGCTACGGGGTCGAATACCAACGGTACGTAACTAGCGTGCCGCGCTGGGTTCCCCGGGTTCCCACGCTGATCCTGCCGTGGCCGGGTTGCGCTCGGGCCGTGACCTGGTCCGCCGCCGGCCGCGCCGAATGGCACTGCCCCATACTGCTGCTCGTGCCCACCATCAAGGAGTTGATTGGTCATGGCGCGACCTGAGCAGTATGAAGCGGCGTTGCCGGTTGTCGAGCGCGCAGCGCCGCGCGCGTCCGGCATCGCCGCGCGCGGGTTCGATCTTCTGTCACTGTCGCCGGTACGAGCTCTCGTCCTTTGGCCCTGGTTCCCCTACGTCTTCCAGGCGGCGATGCTCGTCGTGTTCGTGGCGTTGGCGGTCTTGGGCTGGGGCCTGGCCGCGCCCGCCGGCGTGCCCGCCAAGCTTTACGCCAAGAGCAACCTGGTCACGCTGCTGATCTGGGGTCTGTGGTGGCCTTCGATGGTTTGGGCCGCCGTGCTGCTCGGGCGCGCGTGGTGCATGATCTGTCCGCTCGAACTCGTCAGCAACGTGGCGGAACGGCTGGGCCGGCGGCTGGGCGTTCGCCAGCGCCCTCTGGCGCGCTGGCTGGCGGCGGGCTGGCTGATTGTCGCGCTGTACGCGACGATCCAGATGTTCGTCTCGGGCGCCAGCCTCAACCGCAACCCGCACTTGACGGCGATCTTCCTCGTGACGCTGCTCGGCCTTGCGTTCATTACGGGCCTGTTCTGGATGCACCGTGCATTCTGTCGCGGGTTCTGCCCGGTCGGATTGCTGCTGGGCACGTATGGCCGCGGCGGCATGCTCGCGGTCCGCTCCGGTGTTGCGGAGAAGTGCGCTGCGTGCGACGAACGGCACTGCCTGCGGAACTGCAACCGCACCAGGCTCGATTCACGCAGTTGCCCGAGCCTGCTGAATCCGCCCAAGCTCAACAGCAACCGCGACTGCCTGGTCTGCGGCCAGTGCATCAAGTCCTGCCAGCCGGACAACATGCAGCTCTTGCTGCGCCCGCCGTTCTCGAAGCACGACGTGCGCGAGCCGCGGGCGAGCTGGCCCGTCACGCTGTTCGCCATGCTGGCGTCGGGGTTCGTGACGAGTGAGCTGTTCACGGAATGGCCGGCCGCGCAGAAGTGGTTTCTCGCCGTCCCCGAGTGGCTCGCGCATACGCTGCATCTGTCAGGGTACGCGGGATGGCTGGAAGGGCTGTGGGCGCTGGTGCTCGTGCCCGCCGTGCTCTGGACGCTGCTTGCGGCCGCCGCGCGCGTCGGCGGACAGAACGGGCCAGCTTCGGACACGTGGCGTCGACTGGCTTTGCCGCTCGCCGTCATCGTGGCCGCGGGCCACATGTCCAAGGGGCTGGCCAAGTTCACGACCTGGGCCGGTTTCCTGCCGCACGCGTTGGAGTCGCCCGACGGCGTGACGATCGCCAGCGCGGTCAGTACGAAGGCGCTGGCCGCGCCCGTCGCCCTGATGCCGATGGGAGCCGTCGCAGCCATTGGTTGCTGCCTGGTCGTTGCGGGTCTTGCGTTCGCAGTGCGGGAGGCTCGGCTGGCCGGCGAACACCAGCGCGCCGCGTCTGTGGCGCCGCTGACAATGCTCGCGCTGCTGTACGGTTCTATCATCGTGGGTTGGGCCTGATTCGCACGGAGCCGCCGGGCCGACGGCTTCGAGGCGCGTAGATCGCTGCCGGAGTTTGAACGATGAATGCGACAGCGTGGAAGCGCTTCGTGGCGACGCGAAACTGACCGCCGCTACTCAACAGTCTGGCGATTCAGATTATCACGGCGAGCCAAGGAGACCCGAAGCATGAGCATTCTGGACGGTTCGGACGACTCGCGGCGCGACTTTCTGCGTGCCGGCGTTTCGCTGGCAGGCGTCACCCTTCTTGGGACGGAGGCGATCATGGCCCAGACACAGCCGGGCGGTGCCGGCACGAACCAGCAGCCGCCGAAGGAAAAGGACGAAAAGCACGAGGAGCAAGAAGGCGAGATCAGCCCGGGCGAAGACCTCATGCGTGAGCACGGCGTGCTCAAACGCATCCTGATCGGGACCGGCACAAGCGCCCAATAGAACTGGGCGGTGATTTCTTCCTTGTCCTTGCCGCCGTTGGGCCACTTGACCCACTGGCCGCCGAGATCGGCCGGGGAAACCCGCCCGTAGCCATAGCGGGTGACGTAGTACTCGTCGCGGTCCGCCGTGAAGTTCGGCAACCCCAGCTTCTCGCGAAGTTGGGCCAGGCTCGCCTTGGCCTTGAAGAGGTCGGTGAACTCACCCTTGGTCGGCTTCTCGCCCAGCTCGGCGAACTTCAGCTTGCCGTCGAACGGACGGGCCTGGAGGGCCGCTTCGGCCACCGCCTGATTCTTGTGCGGGTAGCCCAGCGCGCCGTCATAGAGAAAATACCCCGCGAAGCCCAGGAACAGGACGGCCCGGGCAAGCTGCCATAATGCGTCGGTTTTCGCCGGTCCGCTTTCGATTCGCGTCACGCCCAGCCCCTTTGCGTCTCGGGTTTGCTCATCATGTGCGGTCTATCGGCTACGCCGGGCGGGACCGCGACCAGCCGCCGCGCCCGCGGGTCGGCGTATGATGCCGACGGCCGTGCCGCCTGTCTGCGTGGCGGACCACGGAGTCCGCCTGGGCCATGCTCGCCTTTTTGGACGCCGTGGCGAGAATACCGGCCCACGATGATCCGACGGAGAGCGCCGCTGGGTACTGCGCTGAAGAGCCGACCCTGCATCTTGAGCGTCCGCGACGGATGGGGTGAGAACCCGGATCCGAAGTGGGACCACCCCCATGCCATCAGGCGGGCCCAGCCGAACACTATGCGCTCCCCGGCGGCACCTGCTTGGTGAACCGCACGCCCGGGGCCGGGTTCTTCACCGCTTCCTTTGACGACAGGTGGCGGTCCGCCTCGATCTGGTCAGAGAGCGCATGCGGTTCGGCCCATTCCGAGCAATCGAACCGGCGGTCTTCACGGCTGTGTGGCGCGCTCGAACACCATGCTCACTTGCGAGGCATAGAGCGGGTACTCGATCCGGCAGCGGTACGCGCGAAACGCCGAGGCGTCCCAGCCCAAGCGCTGCAAGACGTGCCGAAGCAGCTCGACGTAGCGCGGGACCTCTTTGAGGTGCAGACCGTCCACGCCTTTTCCAAGGAAGTCGATGGTCTCGTTCATCGGCAGGCGATCGCGATCCCGGCGCGGGTCGTTGACGTCGGCCACTCCCGAAAGGCAGGTGTCGTAGATGTAGAGCTGGGGCTGCGAACCTGGATAGGCGTCCGCGTGCAGGAGCACGTCGGAGATGAGTAGCCGGGTGGGCACCGAAATCTCGACGGTCGAGGCGGATCTCCGTGCAACCCCCGGTACACGGTACCGCGTGAGACACCGCTGCAGAAGTTCCGCGAAGGCGACATCAGCCGCGGATCTCATTCCTAGTGCGTCGCTGTGCAGCGTGTAGAACTCCGCGCCGGCCGTGCGCAACACTTCCAGGCGCGCTGGCTCTACCGACGAAAACTCGCCGATGACCCAGTCGTCCGCCTTCGCGATCGGTCGGCCGTCGAGCGAGAGCGAGGTCGAAGCCCCCGGCGGCGGGTGGATACGGCGCGAGGCGAACTGAAGCTCGATACCGCGACGCCAGCGCCGGAAGCGGCCCAAGCCGCGGACCCAGGCGTTATCCAGGTGCTGCCCATCGTCTGATGGCTGGAGCAGCGACGCATCGAAAAGAACATCAGCGGACAGGCCCCGGATATGGCTGATGCCGCGGAACACGGCCTGCTTGGCCAACAACTCGCCCTTTTGCCGGGCTTCCGGCAGCCACCCGCTGATGATCAGGTCGAGCGTCCCCCGATCCCCCGCTTCCGTGCGGACGAAACGCTCGAATGCGTCGACGGCCTCATGCGCCCGAGCGATCGCCGGCGAGTTCGCGGCGTGCCCCGCGGCAGCCTTCAAGAGGCGACGCAGGGGCGCCGGGCCCGGCAAGAGGTGGATTGTGGTGATCGGGTCTTCGGAGCGTACCGCCTTCAGAATGCGGTAGGCCACGTCTTTTCCGATGCCGGTGGCGTAGTCAAGGTGGCTGGGGCGCAGTGCGCGGGGCGATTCAAGCATTTGTCCGATAACTTCGGCGAGGGTGCCCGCGAGACTTCGGCCCAGTTCGGTGAGTTTTCGCTCAATAGCGGGTTCGGTTGATGGGGCGACTGGCGTCATACCCGAAACATAAGTAAAACGCGCGCCGGTTTCAAGTACAATATCTCTGAGAGATTTGTCTGTACATGCCCGACCTGCGTTGGTATGCTGGAAACTGTGACGCATTCAACGTGGGTGCGAACGAGCGTCTGGTTCTGATGAGAAGGAGTTTCAGGATGTCCCGTTTCGGTAACGTGGCGCTGTTGACACGCTGATGTACGCGACCTCCCCGGCGTCGGCCGACGTCGTTCCGGTCGGCCCGGGAGGCTTCGGCTCGGGTGCCGCGGTGGAGGGGTTTGAGAACATCGTTAACGTGCAGATACCGGCGACGCCGCCCTACAACATTTTCGCCGGCTTGCCCGTGCCGTTCGATTTCGGATCGGGCGTTTCGCTGACGGCGGCGAATCCGGAGCCCGGCGGTGGAGCCTCGATTGCGGACTGGCAGTTCGACGATTCAAACTCACCGGAAGGGTGGGGGCTGAGCTTCGAAGGCGGCAGCATTGGCGCGGACACCGGGCTCCCGTCCCCGACATCGGCGCTCTGCCACGACACCTACACCCCGTCGGGAGACATTCCGCCTCTGCGATTCACGTTCGCTACGCCTGTGGCGCGCGTCGGCGCGTACACCGAGGCCGCCATCTGGCAGTTACTTGGCTATGACGGGAGCGTCACGCTTGAAGCCTTCGACGATGGTGGCGCGTCGCTGGGGCTCGTTCAGGTGTTCGCGAACGGAGCGGGATGGAATATCTTCGTCTACCCCCCCGTATACCTCGGCCCCTTGGACACTTGGGTCGGCCTGGAAACCGTTGGCGGAGAACCCTTGATCAAGAGCGTTGAGTTCGTCGGAAGGTACCTTGCAATGGACGACCTGACGTTCGAGGTCCCCGAGCCGGCCACGGTCGCGCTCATGGCCCTGCTCATCCTCGCGCGCCGCCGCTAGGAGCGCAGCCAGGCGAAACGGAGACCGGCAGGTGCGCGGCTGGGCGTACGCCGCGCGCCCGCCGGGCGCGCGGCGCTGCGAGAACGCGGCAAAACCTGCTGCAACACCTCCCGCGTCAACGCCGCGTAGCCCATCCAGGCTGCGCGGCAGGTCCGCGGACGCCAGCCAGACGAAGATCCGAACCGTAGGCGGCAGCGTCAGCATGCCGGGGTGAACGTTGAGCGCGCTCGACCACAGTGGGTTCGAGGCCCATCACGTGTGCCACTACTTCGCCCGCCGCCGGCAGAACTCCGCCTGACTCAGACCGCTCAGTTCCCACGCGCCGGCAACCGCCACCAGGACGCCCCGCGCTCCGACGCGCCGCACCTTACGCGGCATCATCGCGATTCGGGGGGGCCGAATTCAAGACCCGATTGACCGAGCGCTCACCCCGTCTCGAGGGCAGATTCCGCACATGTGGTCGAGTATCTCGGCCCTGGTGAACTCGAACCAGATGGCGTCGCAGCGGTCCAAGATGGCCTCCGCAGCGCTGCCGACACACCGAGCACGGCGCGCAAGTCCTTGACGCGTGCGGACAAAGGCGACGCCGCGCGAGCGGGCGCGGCGTCAGGCCGGGAAAGCCACCGGCGGGACTCGAACCCGCAACCTGCGGTTTACAAAACCGCTGCTCTGCCAATTGAGCTACGGTGGCAAGTGATTGTCACAAAACGACTTACATCAGCAATGCGCTCGCTGCCCGCTACCTTGACGACAACCGCGATGACAACCGATTTGTCGGCGACTACAGCGGTTGATCTTACCAGAATGCTGGTCCACGGCCAGCAAACGCGGGTCTGACCTGCGGTTTTTTGAACCGCAGGTTGGATTGCCCAAACGTAACAGGATTCCTGCGACGCTGGCGGTTCGTTCGATGCCCGAACACTCACGGGCGTGTCATTTCACCGCAATCCCACGGCATCCATCCGTTTGATGAGGCTCGGCTTCGATGCGTGCGCCATCCGCAGCTGGCGCAGGCGCGTGTTGAAGTCGTTGGACTTCTTTACGAGCGCGGCGGCATCGCGCAGGTCGGCGAGCCAGACCACCGCCTGATCGTAGCTCTTCGGGCTGCGGGACTGGATGAGCGATTTCGCCTCGTCCCATACAGCCGCCGCGCGGGCCGCGATCCGCGTGAGCTGCTCATGCCGAGCCCGCGCCTGCTCTTCGGCCACGCGCGCCCGTTCACGCGCTGCCGCTTCTGCAGCGCGCTGCTGCGCAACCGCCTCACGGCGACGCCACTCCGTCGCCAACTCCCCAACCGTGCGGCTGCCTGATGCTCGGCGGTTTTTTGTCGCGGCTGGTTCGGCCCCAGCGTCCGCTCTCCTTTCACGAAGTCGTTTCCGCAAGTTCCGTCGAGTCTCCGCATCGTCGCGCATGAGAACCTGCAGGAGCAGGTCGTCCTTTTCGGTCGCGGCCAGATCGCCAAGCAAGAGACGCCAGTCGCTTTCTGACATGGCCGTAGCGACAAGGGGTGGGCTCTGCTCGGCCGCCACTGCCAGCAACGTGCGATCAACGTGCAGGAAATCAACCAGCGTCTCGCACGGTGTGGAGAGCGCTCCAAGCCCCGGCGGGACGGGTGGCTCGCACACGTCGGCGTCAAGTGCGTCAAACTGAACGTTTAGGAGCCATGCCGAATAGAGGCTCCGCCAGTCGCCGTCAAGTAGCTCGGCCCGGAGCGGCGCGAGCGACGCCATCCAGCCGGTGCCGTCATCGTCGTCATCGTCCCATTCGCCGGGTTCCCCATTGAGGCGGAAGTCCAGCACGATGCCTTCGCAATATGGGTGTGACGCGACACCGCAATCGCCACGATACGCTTTCATCGTGCGTTGCTCGCGCGCGTCCGCGGGAAGCCTGAGCATGAACCGGCGAATGCCAAAGTTGCTCAGGTAGACGTGCGCGTCGAAGCAGCGTTTCATCAACTCGCGGGGGTCGCCCTTGAAATCGCCCCAGTGATACACATTCGTGAAACTCGTCGGTTTGATCTCAGCACGGGTGGACAGGCTCCTCAGCCACCGCATATCCGCGTCGGAGAGCGGCCGGTCGATGGCGAGGAACTCGTAATACTGATACTCACTCATCGTGCTTTACCAGCCGCCCTTGAGCCAAGCCCGGTAAGCCTCGATCCACTCGCTGCCCACGGGCGGAGGCGAAGGGAGCGGCAGGTCGAGAATCGGCAACCGTTGGCGCGCACTTCCGCGCCGGCAGACAGCGACGATGCAGTCGTCGTCGTTTACATCGACACCGGTAACGTCTACCTCAACGTCCAGCAAGGTCGTCACAAACGGCAGCGCAAGATGCTCTTCGATCATCGTGAGGAAGCCCGTGGCGGCCTCTGAATCGTTGTAGCAGTCAACGGTCGCCTTTTCGATTAACTCAGCCAAGCGGCGCTTCGCGATCTTCGGCTTGGCCGGACTCTTCGTGCGTTTGCGCATGGCTTACTCCCTCTTGCCCAATCGCCCTGTTGGGGTACCTGGCGTATGACCGAGCGTGAATCACGACACGGGTTCCGCCCCCAGCCGCCACAACGCCGTGATGGGTAGCGCGTACATCTGCTTCCCGAACGGCAGCGACTCGGTGCCCATGTACAGTACCACGCCACGGTGAAACCGCTCACCAGCGGCCTCGGCCAGCACACGCAGTCCGCGGAAGTCGTCGGTGTCCAGCGTCGCCTTGCTCTTTACTTCGATGCCGACAATGTGCCGGCCGACGCGGGGTTCGAGCACGAAGTCGACCTCGTTGCCGCGATGGTCGCGAAAGTGCCAGAGGCTCGGTTTCGCCCGGCTCCAGCTGATTTGCTTCAGCAGCTCAGTCGCGACGAAGTTCTCCAACAGCGTGCCACGCAGCTTGCCGTCCGTACCGAAGCGGTCGGGCGTTGCACCCAGCACGTGCGCGAGCAGGCCCGTGTCCCCAAAGTACATCTTCGGGCTCTTCACGACCCGTTTGATGCGGTTTGTGAACCACGGCAACACCGGCCGAAGGATGAACGTCGCGGTAAGCAGGGTCAGGTAACGCTTGGCGGTGATTTGGTTCAAACCGACGTCGCGTCCAAGCTCGGCATAGTTCACCAGCCCGCCGGCGCGACCCGCGACCGCGACCAGGAGGCGCGGCAGATCCACCAGACCCTCGATGTTCGAGAGGTCCCGAATGTCGCGCAGCATGACCGTGCTCAGGTAGGACTCGAACCACCTGTGACGTTGCTCAAGGTCGCGCCGTGCGAGGACCTCGGGGTAACCGCCCGTGAACATGCGCCGCCCAAGGTCCGCCTTCGAAAGCGCGCCGACTTTCGGAGTCGCCGAGTGTGACAACGGCGGCAGTTTCGCGGCGAAGAGCGCGTCGATAATCCCCTCGCGCACGCTTTCGATTTCTCCTTGCGAGAGCGGGAGAAGCGTATGGATCTCCATGCGGCCGACGAAGGCGTCGGCGAGCTTCGGCAACTGCATGACGTTGGCCGACCCCGTCAGCAGGAACCGCCCGGGTCGGCGGTCGCGATCCACATCAGCCTTGATGGGCAGCACGAGTTCGGGCGCCCGCTGAATCTCGTCGAGCACCAGTGCACCTGGTGCGCCAGCCAGGAACCCGGTTGGATCGGTTCTCGCGGTCGCCAGCGACGTTGCGTTGTCGAAAGTGATGTATCTCGCAGGGTGGCCGTGCTCGGCGAGGTGCTGGGCGAGCGTGCTCTTGCCGGCTTGGCGCGGGCCATGCAGCACGACGATCGGCGTGTCGCCGAGGGCGGTGAGCAGGTTGTGATTGAGATGGCGCGGATACATGGCACCTTCCTCAAATTCGCTGGCGTCGGATACTCTAACCTTGACGTGATGGAAAATCTATCACGCACTGTTATAATTTCCTGCGTGTCGCCCGGGGGGCTCGGATGGAGAAGTAACCAGCCGTGGGTCTTCGCGCTCCGCGAGTGCTGGTGGTTTCACCACGTGGTGAAACACGCTGAAATCGTGAAACCGACTCGATCGGCGCTGACGCGCTGTAAGTCCTGCGCGCAGTCAACCACGACCCGGTCCCAGGTTGTCGTGATCTTCTCGATGCCCTCGCGAAGCGCGCGAACTAGGCGACAGCCGCGATCAGGAAAGCAGCGGTTTCACGGACCACTGCTCTGCCGTTCGTCAGAGCGGCGGATCGGACCGAAGTTCGCAATAAGTTCGGTGAACTGGCGGTACCAGAGTGCGTCGGTTGTCGCGACAACCGGATGGGCGTCTTGGTGCGCTCTCGTGCGCCTACGAGCGGCGATCCCGAGCCGGAAACCGCGTTTTCGTAAAGCCTCGCGGGGTAACGATTTAATTACAAAACCGCTGCTCTGCCAATTGAGCTACGGTGGCAAGTGACTGCCGTAAACACGACTTACGCGTGCTGCGCGCTCGCTGTCGGCTGTCTCGACGACAACCGCGACGATCACCGGTTTCCCGGGCGGCGACGCGGTTCATCCTACCGGGCGGCGACGCGGTTCATCCTACCAGCATGCCGTTTCAAAGCCAGCAAACGCGATTCCGACCTTCGGTTTTTCGAACCGCTGGTCATCGTTTGGGCCCGGCTGTTGCGGGCGCGCCTTTGAGTCGGGACAACCGTGCGAGTGCCTTGGCGCGACCGGTGCTACGCGCGTGGCAGCAGACCTGGGGCCGGTGCCGTCGTTCGGCTGCTGCTGCGACGGCGTGGCGACGCCGCCGGACCGAAGGCTCTCATAACGCCTGGATCAGTTTTCGGGGAGCAGGCTACTTTCAAGCGGACCCGGTTCGATACGCGGCAGGGTAGTGAGGTTCAGTGCTTAGCGAGCGGGGTAATACTCAGTCCGCCAAGCCGCAACGCTTCATTTCGGCCGCATCGTCCGCGTCCGGCGGGAGAAGCATGCGGTAGTCAGCGGCTCGTTCCGGCTTACCCCAGGCATCGTACAGCGCGACCATCAACCATCGGTGGCCATCCATCAAGCCCGGTGCACCTTCCCAGTGCTCGTCAGCGAGTTGGTAGCTTTCGAGCGCCGCGCACTCGGCCTCATCAAACCGGCCGGCTCGCAGCAGTGCGGCCGCCAAGTTCCAGAGATCCCATATCTGATGCCCGGGTTCCTCTCCCGCCGGTCGATTCTCCAGGACGGCCTGAGCTACCTCTACCGCCTGGTCAGCTTGCCCCGACATGCGGAGCGACGCACCCAGGTTGTTCTGCCAGGCAAGCACCTCCGCATCCTCCTCGCCGCGCGCGTTGCGGCCCTCTTCCACGAGCTGTTGATAAAGCGTGACGGCTTCGGCATTCCGGCCTTCCTGGTTCAGAGCCAAGGCCAGCAGCGACTTGGACCGGAGCGTGAGCGGGTGTTCCGGGCCGAGCGCGTTCGAGCGCAGCCGAAAGGCCATCTCCGCCTGTTCGGCCGAGCCCTTTTTGCCCTGTCTCAATAACACCAAAGCGGCGCTGTGCCGAACCGATGCCTGCAAGTCTGCGTGGCCGTCGAGCTTGCGGTCGCATAGGGCGAGCGTGCGTTCGAGAAGCTCGTCGGAGAGGGCCAGGCCCGCGTACGGGTCCAGACCTTCAATGACATCCTGCAGCAGCTCCAGTGCCACACGTGCCTTCTGCGCCTCCGCCAGTCGCGATTCGCGCTCGGCGGCAACTTGAAGCTGCACATACGTTACGCCGCCGATCGCCGCCAGCGCCAGCACCGCCGCGAACGCCAGGGGAACACGCCGGCGCCGAATCGCCTTGCGCAGTAGATACCAGGTGCTATCACGCTTGCCCTCGATCGGCTCACCCGCCAGGTAATGCCGGATGTCGCGTGCCAACTCGCCGGCGCTCTGGTACCTCCGCTCGCGATCCTTGCAGAGGCACTTGAGAACGATGGTCTCGACCTCGTCGTCAATCTCGCGGCGGATGCGGCGCGGCCGGGCCGGCGGGGCGTGCACGATCCGGTCCAGCACGTCCCGCACGTTTCCGGTGATGTCGTAGGGGAATCTAGCCGTCAGCATCTGGTAGAGGATCACGCCCAGCGAGTAGACGTCGGTGCGCGTGTCAATGCCGGCCCCGACGCCGTCGGCCTGCTCCGGGGAGGCCCACGGCACCGAGCCGACGAACTGCCCGGTCAGCGTTTCGGCCGTGGCCTCGGCGGCGCTGGCCGCCACCTTCGCCAAGCCGAAGTCCAGCACATGCGGCTCCCCATGCTCGTCGATGCGGATGTTGCTCGGTTTGAGATCGCGATGGATCACGCCGCACAGGTGGGCCGCATTGACCGCCTCGGCGATCTTGACGAACGACCGCAGGGTTTCGTTGACCGAACGCTTGCGGCTGGCCATGTACACGTCGAGCGGCTGACCGCGGACGTAGTCCATGATGAGGTAGAAATGGCCGGCCGCCTGGCCGCTGTCGTGGATGGACACGATGTTGGGGTGGTTGAGCTGCCCGAGGATGTGGGCCTCGCGCTCGAAGCGCGCCCGGTCAAGCGGGCCGGCGCACGGCCCCTCGTGCAGGACCTTGATCGCCACCTTGCGTTTGGCCGATTTCTGAAACGCCTGGTATACGACGCCCTGTCCGCCGCGGTGGATTTCCCGCAGGATTTCAAAGCCTGGAAAGGAGTCGGGCGCCGGCAACGAAAACAGTCCGGCGTCGTTGGGCAGGGCCGGTACGGACCGCGTGTCGGACCCTAAGTCCTCAGCATCCCGCAGGGCGGCCCGGATGAGCTCTCGGCCGCCGTCGAATGAATCCTGCTTACCCGTCGAAGACATGGGTCACCGCTCCTGCCGCGCAGGCGGTTAGAAACGCGCGGCCACCGGGCCGGGACGACGGCTCGCGCCGCGTTTGCCGGACGGCCCGCATCACGCGAGCGGCTGGGGCCGACCCAGGTGCGTCCGTTACTCTTTGAAGCGGAGGGCAAGGCCGCGTCTTACGCTCAGCCGCTCAGATAATCCGACGCGGTGCCGAGCATCACCCGCAGGCGCTCGTGGGCGCGGAGCCGCAGCAGGTACACGGCCCCCGGGCTGCGCTGAAGCACGCCGGCGATTTCCCGGGCCGGGCGACCCTCCAGGTCGTACAGGCGGACGACGCGCCGATAGATTTCCGGCAACTGCTCGATCGCGCGCACGAGCGCCTGGCAGGCCTCGCTGCGTGCGGCATGTCCGCTGGGCGTGCTGCCGGTGACCGCGAGGAGTTCGAACAGCGTATCGAATGCCTGTCCGGTCGGCGTCAGCGCCCGCCGGTCGCCGCCGCGCTTCTCGGCCTCGAGCGTGCGCAGGGCGTCGACCAGATTGCGTTTCGCTAGCGTCAGCAGCCACGCGCGGAACGCGTCTTCGCCGCGCGCCGTCAGCGCGCGGATGGCCAGGAACGCATCCGTATACGTCTGTTGGATGACGTCGTCGACCGTCAGCAGCGCCCGCCAACGTTTGGGGATTGCGCCGGCCAGGCTTCGTCGGACCGCCGCGTCGCACCGTTCCAGCATCGTGGCCAGCGCGGCGCGGTTGCCGCCGACCGCTTGCTGGAGCAGTTCGTCCACGGTGACCGGCATACATCGGCCCGATTCAGGTCAATTCAAGCGTCGCCTCGATCTTACCCACCCACCAGCCCCCGTGCCAGCTCCCCCGGCCGACGCCGAAAAAAACCGGACGGTGCGTAAATCCGTCCGGTGCGCGACGCTTCAAGGGATTAGGACCAACCCACGTGCGGCGGGTGCTGACGGGACGAAGGCTGGAAATGTCAGGAAAAGGAGTGCTCACCGGGCCACCGTCTCGCGTCTGATCCTTCGGGAAGGCATGGCGTTACCTGAACGCCGGTACATCACCGTTCAGTGGCCTTCGCGCGATGCGGCGTGAGTGACAGGCGTTCCTGCCGAGGCGAATCCGCGCGGAGAAGCTCAAAGGAGTAGAACACATGGTTGCAAGACGATTGGAAGCGATCCTTGGCGTCATCGTATTGACTGTGGCGGCGCTGCCCGCCCCTGCACAAGGCCAGGTGACTGCCGCCTTCACTTACCAGGGGCTGCTCAAGGAAGACGGTGACCCCGCCAGTGGCAGCTACGACTTCGTGTTCCGCCTGTATGACGCGCCGACCGGCGGAACCCAGATCGGGTTCGACGTGCCGGTAGACGACTGGCCTGTTGCCGATGGCCTGTTCACGGTGCAGCTTAACTTTGGGTACGGGGGGTTCAACGGCGACGATCGCTGGCTGGAGGTGCGTGTGCGACCGGGCGACAGCGGCGGCAGCTACGCGGTGCTTTCTCCCCGGCAGGAGCTGGCCGCGACGCCATACGCCCTCTATGCGCTGTACGCACCGACCGCCGGGGGATTGGTGCTTCCGTTCGCCGGCTCGGCTGCCGCTCCTAGCCCGGCTTTCTCGGTCACGAACGCCGGTGGAGGACAGGCCGGCGAGTTTCTGAAGCCGGCGGCTGGTGGCACCGAATCGGCTTTGAAGGCTGCCAGCACCGGCGTCAACAACGCGGTCTGGGCGATCAACACCGGTGGGGCCGACATCGGCACGATCCCCTCCATCCCCGAAGACGCGGGGCTGTCCGCCTGGAATCTCGGTTCCGGGCCGGCGGTGCGAGCGCTCAACGGCGGGTTGGGTCAAGCCATCAACGCCCTGGTAGAGAACACCACCAGCACCGCGGACGTCATCACGGCCTCGACCACCAGCGACGTCTGGGGTAGCGCGCTGGTCGCCACTATCCCGAGCGCAACTAACTCGGCGCCGGCGGTCTGGGCTTCGACGAACGGCCCCGCCCCGGCGGTCTACGGCTTTACGAACGGCTCGTTCCCCGCGGGCCTATTCGAGAACCTTGGTGCCTTCCCGGGATCACCGATCTCGGACGGCGTCTACGGTGTCACCGTGAACACTTACCCCGACCGGCGGCCCGCGGGGGTTCACGCAGCGGGATTTGGGGCGTCGGCGCCGGGCATGCCCAATGCTGCGGCCCTGAATGTAGATAACGGCGCGATGGGCGTCAGCGGTCCGGTGGTAGCGCAGCGCACCGCCATGACCATCCCGGTCCCAGGACCCTGGATCTCAATCTCCTCCTGCAAGAACGTCCCCGCGCCCCCCGCTCACATTCACACCATCGGGTATTACTGCGACGTCGCGGTGGCCAATGACCTGATTCTTGGAGGCGAGTTCATCTTCCCGCCTCCCGGCATCGAGAACACGACCAGGAGCATCCTGATCCCCTCGGTCGAGACCAACGCGCCGCCAGTAGGATGGGCATCCTACTATATTCAAGTCCACAGCCAGATGCCCGGAAGTTGCGTGCTGCGGGTTACAAGGATGGGCGACCCGGATGGCAGTTGCACCCCGCCGGACCTCATTGGCGACGCGGTGTACGCCCACCTGCTGATCATCAATCCCAACCCGTAGGAGCATGTGCCGCGAAACGAACCGTGGCCCGAACCGTTCCAGGTATCGCGCGGCACGACCGGTTGCCCGGCGGCCCGCGGTTCGGGCCACGGTTGTCGCAAGGGCTTCAGCCCCGCGACACGAAACGCCAATCAAGGAACTACTACCATGAGGTCCTTCATTCAAAAACCTGCTGCAATCGTAGCGCTGATGCTGAGTAGCGCATGGGCCTTTTCTCAGAGCTTCGATCTGGACGGGTGGACGGTTGACGGCGGCGGGGACATGTGGACCAACGGCGGCGATTTCGAGCTGTCCGGGACCGTCGGTCAACCAGATGCGAACTTCGCCGCGATGGCCGGGGGCGACTTCGAGCTGGTCGGCGGCTTCTGGGGCGGTGCATACGTCGCACCAATCCCCGGAGACATCGACGGTGACGGCGACGTGGACCTCATAGACCTGGCTACGCTGCTCGTGTCCTTTGGGGCCTGCATCGGCGACCCCGGTTTTGACCCGAACGTCGATCTCGACGGCAGCGGCTGCGTCGATCTGATCGACCTCGCTGAGCTGCTGGTGCACTTCGGCGAGGGAGCGTAGCGCCCGCCGGCTAAATGACCGTGCGTGATCCCGCATCAGCCGTTGTGCGTTCATGCAGCCCGCGTCTTCGCCGGGTGCCATCGCGACGGCGGTTGCGTCGCGATGCCCGGCGGAACCCAACGCGGGCGCGGCTGGCGGCCAGAACGTCGGAAGGTCGAAGAGTGGAAGGGTCGTAGAATCGAGCGGTCAGCACGTCGAAACGTCGCCGTCGCGGTGCCCTGCGGCCTGCGCCCTTCGCCCTGCGGCCGGTGCCCTGCGCTCTGCGCTCGGCGCCCTGCTCCGGCGCGACGGGTTCTAATTCGCCCGCACTCTCGCCCCCCACTTCGTCCCTTGTGCCATCGTGCCTGCGTGCCTGGGTGCCTGCGGGCCTGGGTGCCTTCCGCCCTTGCCCCCTCGGCTTCCCGACTGCCCGGCCCCTTCCGCCCCCGCCTGCCCCGATCGCCGACGTAGCCGCCGCGTCGGCCCGCGAGTACGATTCCGCGTTCGTTCGTCGGCGGACGCGCAGGCGGCCGCGTGCGAACGAGATGGGCGGCGGCGCCCGCGCCCACGCCCCTGCGCGCGGCCCGCACCCCGTGGTCCCCTGAATGAGGTCAGACGACACTGTATGACGTCCGTCCCCGAGCCTGACCGGATCGCGCTGGCTGCATTGCCCACGCCCCTTGTCCGCCTCGAACGCGTCTCGCGCGCGCTGGGCGGTGCCGTCGTCTGGATGAAACGCGACGATCTCAGCGGCCTGGAGCTCTCCGGCAACAAGGTCCGCAAGCTGGAGTACATTGCGGCCGACGCGCTGGCGAGTGGCTGCGACACGCTCGTCACCGAGGGCACGCCGCAATCGAATCACTGCCGGGCGACAGCGGCGGTCAGCGCGAAGCTCGGGCTGAAGGCCGTTCTGCTGCTGCGGCCGGTTCCGCCGAGCGGCCTGCCGCGCGGGAATCACCTGCTGGACACGCTGTTCGGGGCGGAGTTGCGGGCGTTTCCGAAGGAAGCATTCGTGGCTCGCCGCGAGGCGATCTACGCCGAGACGGTGGCGGGGCTGCGTGCCCAGGGCCGCAATCCGCGGATCACGCCGATCGGCGCGTCGGAGCCGCTGGGCTGCTGGGGCTACATCCGGGCGATGCGCGAGCTGGATGCGCAGCTTCAGGCCGTCGGCATCGAGGAGTGCGACCTGGTGATCGCGGTCTCCAGCGGCGGGACGTACGCCGGCGCCGTCGTCGGAGTCGCGGCGCAGGAGCTGAAGACCTCGATCCACGTTCAGGGCGTGCTGGTGAGCGATGACCTGGAATACCAGCGCCGCACGCAGTCGGCCCTGATCCGTGCGACGCTGGACGAGTTCCGGATTCCGCTCCGCGAGGCGCCGCACCTGGAGCTGATCGAAGGGTTTGTCGGCGAGGGCTACGGCATTCCGACGCCCGCGGGCCTTGAGGCCCTGAGGCAACTGGCCCGGCTCGAGGCGATCCTGCTCGACCCGGTTTACACGGCCAAGGCGTTCGCGGCCCTGCTGGCGGGGGTGCGGGAGTGCCGGTTCGGCTTCGACCGGCCGGTCGTGTTCCTGCACACCGGCGGGGTGTTTTCCGATTTCGCCTGGACCGACGTGCTGCTCGGCGAATGATGCGCCGGCGGCTCGGCTTTACACATTCCTTGCACCGCGCCACTATGCTGCTTGATGCAGGCGGCCAGCCGCCCGGGCCCGCTTCCCTCGCGGCAGCGCCCGAATCCATCGAACGCCGGAGAAGCGCCATGTTCTCTCATAAACCGCCCGGCTGCCTGGCCGCTCTGGCCTGGCTTCCTGCGCTGCTCAGTCTTGCGTGGCTGGGGGGATGCTCGGTCGAGCAGCCGGCGCCCGCCGGGCCGCCACCGACGCTGCCGCGCTGGCTGACCATCGTCACGCCACACAAGCCGGAGATTCAGCGTGCGTTCGGGACGGCGTTTTCGAACTGGTATTTCCGGGACCACAAAGAGCTGGTGTACGTCGATTGGGTCGAGCGCGGCACGCCGGAGTGCGTGTCCTACTCCGCCGAGGCCGTGCACGTGGCCGGCGAGCGTGAGGCGCGCATGCCGGCGGACCTGATGTTCGGCGGCGGGATCACCGATCACCAGTATCTGGCCGACAACGAGCTGAGTCTCGCGATCGAGCTGAACGACGCCGTGCAGGACATTCCGGCCCAAGTGGCCGGGCTGCCGACCCGCGATGTCCAGGGCCGCTGGTATGCCACCGGGCTGTCGAGCTTCGGCTTTCTGTTCAACGGGCACCGGCTCGAACAGCGCGGCATTGCTCCGCCGCGGGATTGGGAGGACCTCGCCGACCCGCGCTTCTATTCCTGGCTGGGCGTGGCGGACCCGTCGGGCAGCGGCAGTCATCTCCAGTGCCTGATCATCATGGTTCAGAAATACGGGTGGGAACAGGGCTGGTCGCATATCATCCGCACGCTGGCCAATTCGCGTGCCCTGGTCGACCGCAGCTCCGCCGCGATCGCGCAGACGCACAACGGCATCTTCCTGGTCGCGCTGAGCGTCAACTTCGAAGGGTTGGCGGCCCAGGCCGAGTCAAACTCGCAGCTTCGCTATCTGAACCCCGGCCGGGCGACTGCGGCCACCCCGGACGTCATCAGCGTGCTGCGCAGCAGCAAGCAGAAGGACCTCGCGGTGGCGTTCGTCCGCTTCTGCCTGTCCGAGGAAGGTCAGAAGCTCTGGGGGGCGACGGTGCCCGAAGGCTCGCAGCGGTTTCCGCTCTATCACTATCCGATCGACCCGAAGCTCTATCACAAGCCCGAGCAGCTCAGCGTCCCCGAAAACCCGTACGAGACCAGTTTCGGCATCCGCTACGACCTGGAGCGCGCCATGCTCCAGGCGCCTGCGCTCACGACACTGGTGGGCGCGGCCTGCGGCGAGAATCACGTGCTGCTTCAGCAGGCCTGGGAGGCGGTGATTCGGGCCGGGCTGCCCGGCGAGGCACTGACGGAACTGTGCACGCCGCCGCTGAGCGAGGCCGAAGCGCTGGACCTCGGTCGGGTGCTGCGAAGCGCAACCGATCAGTCTGTGGCGAACCAGAGCCGGTCGGACTTGGCCACCCGCTTCGCGGCGAAGTTCCGCAAGGTGATCGAGCTGGCCGGCGCTCCGCAGTGAGCCGGGCCGAACAGGCCGCCGCGGGGTTCGCACGGCCGCGGCAGACGGCGCAGCAACCCGGTGTGGGCGGCGCTACAGCAGGCTCTGGTGGGCGATCGCCTTCAGAAAATCCGACTGCGTGATCATCCCGGACAACTGGGTCCCGTCGACCACGGGCGCGCAGTGGACGCGCGCCTCCAGCATCAGGTCAATCGCTTCCCGCATCCTTGATCGCGGACCGACCGTCTGCACGTCGCTCTGCATCACGTCCCGGGCCAGCCGCGGCGGCGGAGCGTCGCCACCCGCGAAGATCTGCTGGCCCTCGCGCACATGGGTCCAGCCTAGCGCCCGCCGAACGTCGCGATCCGACAGGATCCCCACCAGGTGGGCGTCCTGCACGACCGGGACGTGGCGGATTCGGTACCGCCGCAGCATGTCGACAATGTCGGACAGGCACGCCTGGGGGGTGGCGAAGATGACCCGCGCCCGCATGTGATCGTAAACCGGGGAATCGAGGAAGCGCTCTGCGGCGCTTCCCGGCGAAGCCAGTTGCGGCAGCCAGCGGATCAGGTCGCTCTCGCTGACGATCGCTTCGAGGCGCCCTTCCCGCACGATGGGCAGCGCACCGATCTTGAACTCGAGCAGCAGGGCGGCGGCGTCCCGGGCGCTGTCCGCGTCGGTCGCGCGGATCGGCGTGTGCGTCATAATCTGACGCACTTCCGTCGGCCCGACGATCCGTTCCTGGCTGCCTGCGTCGAAGTGCCGCTCGGTTGCCAGCATCCAGCCGGTCGAGAGCAGAACGTCCCGGTCGGAAAGCATCCCGATCACACGGTTTCCTTCCAACACGACCAGGTGATGCACCTCGTGCTCCTCCATCAGGCAGATCGCCTTGTCGATGGAGTCGTCCGGAGAAACCGAGATCACGTCGCGGGTGGCATAGCTGAGGATGTTCATCCGCGGCTCCTGACTTGGAGTTGATCCGCTGATCGCGAATGAGAGCCGGAAGGAGCTGACAGGCCAAGCGGCTAGCCGGCGTCCCGGCCCTTGAATGCCATGGGAACCATTGTAACAGCGTCGACGATCGGCGAACGAAACCTGTTGTCGAGGGTCCCAGCGCGCCGTTCGTCGCGCGATCTGTGCGAAATTGCCGCGCCGACCGGCAAAAGCGCTTGACTTTTTTAGGACGGATTCTATGAATTGATTCTCAAACGGTTGTGGGGCCGTATCGGAAACTCCCGTCCGTACGGAACCGGCGCGAACTCGCGGCCCCCCCGTTCTGCCGAGGTCCACTGGGAACAAATGGACACAGAGAGCTTGGGCTCGGATTCCGAGCCTGGCGGTAGTTCCCCGACCGTTCTCACCCTCCACATCCTGCCTTCGTCGAACGGCTACGATTCGCCGCGGCGCGATCCGTGCAGCCTGCCGCACTCCAGCGGGCCGAACGGAACCAGCGCGTGGCAACGAACGGCGATCGACGAGAGCGTGGCTGCGGACAGGCCGCCCCCCGGGGAATTCGTCCTTTCGTCTCGATCCGACGCCTTTCGACGCCGGCACTTCCCGGACGCTTCCGCCAACGACTGGTGCGACTGGCGCTGGCAACTGCGCCATCGACTGCGCGACCTGCCCGCCCTCGCACGCGTCCTGTCGCCCACGGCGGACGAGTCCGAGGCACTTCGGCGGCTCGGCGATCATCTGCCGGCCGGGATCACACCCTACTACGCGTCGCTCATCGACGCCGACGACCCGGCCGACCCGTTCCGCAAGATGATGGTCCCGGTCTCGAACGAGTTCGTTCAGACGGTCGGAGAGGCCGATGACCCGCTGGCGGAAGACTCGTTCATGCCGGTGCCGGGCCTGGTTCACCGCTACCCCGACCGGGTCCTGTTCCTCGTCACCAACTTCTGCGCCACCTACTGCCGCTACTGCACGCGCGCCCGGCTGGTCGGCCAGACCGGCGAGTACCACTTCAACACCGCCCAGTACGAACGCGCCATTCAGTACATCGCGGCCAACCCGCAGATTCGCGACGTGCTACTTTCCGGCGGCGACCCGCTCACCATGCACAATGAGCGGCTCGAGTGGATTCTCGCCCGACTGTACGAGATTCCACACGTCGAGTTCCTGCGCATCGGCACCAAGACCCCGGTCGTTCTGCCGCAACGGTTCACGCCCAGCCTCTGCCGGATGCTGCGGCAGTTCCACCCGCTCTGGCTCAGCATCCATTTCATGCACCCCGACGAGATCACGCCCGAGGTCGCGCAAGCGTGCGGGCGGCTGGCGGACGCCGGCATCCCGCTCGGTGCGCAGATCGTGCTGACGCGCGGGGTGAACGACAACGTCGAGACGATGACGCGGCTGGTGCGCGGGCTGCTGAAGATCCGCGTCCGGCCGTACTACATCTACCAGTGCGATCCGATCAGCGGCTCCAGCCACTTCCGCACGCCCGTCGAGAAGGCGCTCGAGATCATCAGCGGCCTGCGCGGACACACTACCGGCTACGCCGTGCCTACCCTGGTGATCGACGCGCCCGGCGGCGGCGGCAAGACGCCGATCTACCCCGACACGATCATCGGGCGCGACGGCGACTTCATCCTGCTGCGGAACTACGAGGGCAAGACCTACCGGTACCCCGACCCTCTGCCGAGGAACGGATAGACCATGACCACGCTCGGGACGGCGAGCGCCTCCGTGGGCTGTCCACGCTGCGCGCAGCTCGGTAAGACCTGCTGTCAGCGCTGCGACGTGCTCGTCACCATCGGCGATCGCCGCCGAATGGAAACGCACGGCGTCACGGGCGAGTTCTGGGAACGCCGCGCTTCGACCAGCCCCGACTATCTCGACCAGCCGGACGATCCCAGCTGGCTGCGCTGGGTGTTCAGGCCGGACGGCACGCGGCCCGTCCTGAAACGCCGGCCGAACGGCGACTGCTCGTTTCTCTCCGCGCGCGGATGCACGCTCGCGATGGAAGTTCGGCCGCTGGTCTGCCGGCTCTATCCCTACGAGTACACCGAGCGGGGGCTGACCGGCGTTTCGACCGATTGCCCGAGCGAGGTCATCCGGCCCGGCAGCACGATTCTCAAGACCCTGGACGTTCGCCGAGAGGACGCGATCCGCTGGCACCAGATGCTCTATTCCGAACTGCGAACGGGGGCGGCGTACGATGAAGATCGGTCTGACCTACGACCTGCGGGCTGAGTACCTGGCGCTCGGCTACTCGGAGGAAGAAACCGCCGAGTTCGATCGCGGCGAGACCATTCAGTCCATCAGCGCGGCGCTGCGCACGCTCGGCCACGAGACCGACCGGATCGGCAACGCGCGCCAGCTCATGGCCCGCCTGCTGGGCGGTGACCGCTGGGACCTGGTCTTCAACGTCGCCGAGGGCCTGCACGGCTACGGCCGCGAGGCCCAGGTGCCGGCGATTCTCGACGTCTTCGGCGTTCCGTACACGTTCGCCGAGCCACTCAATGCCGCGCTGACGCTGCATAAGGGCATGACCAAACGCGTCCTGCGCGATCTGGGCATTCCCACGACCGATTTCGCGCTGATCAGCCGCGCGGCCGACCTCGCCGACGTTCGCCTGCCGTTCCCGCTGTTCGTCAAGCCTGTCGCAGAGGGCACGGCCAAGGGCATCGACGGCCGCTCGCGCGTCGACTCGCCGGCCGAGCTGGCCGAGGTCTGCCGGCGGATGCTCGAGCGCTTCCGCCAGCCCGCGCTGGTTGAGCCCTTTCTGCCCGGGCGCGAGTTCACCGTCGGCATCGTCGGCACCGGCGACGATGCGATCGCCGTCGGCACGATGGAAATCGAGCTGCTGGACGCCGCCGAGCCGCACTCCTACACGTATCTCAACAAGGAGGAGTGCGAGAAGCTCTGCCGCTACTCGGCCGCGCCGTGTGAATGGGCCGGGCCCGCCGAGCGGGTTTCGCTGGATGCCTGGCGCGGGCTGGAATGCCGCGACGGCGGGCGGGTCGACCTGCGCGCAGGTGCGGACGGCCGGCTGTACGTCATGGAGATCAACCCGCTGCCCGGCCTTCACCCCAACCATTCCGACCTGCCCATGATCGCGACCGCGGCGGGCTGGAGCTATCCTGACCTCATCGGCCGCATCGTCGAGTCCGCCCTGAAGCGCGCCGCCGCCCAGCCGGCCCGTCGCTCGCCGGCGGCCGCCGTCACGGTCTGAGCGGCGGACTCTCGGATCGCGACGCCCGGGCGGAAAGCGCCATGAATGTCGCCATCGTGCATGACGAGCTGGCCGCCGACGCGCGCAGCGACGAACTCGACACGCTGGTTCAGGTGGACACGGTCGAGGCCGCGCTTCGACAGCTCGGACACGCCGTCGTCCGCGTTCCGTTCCCGCTCGATCTTGCCGCGACGGCCCGGCGGCTGCGCCGCGAGCGGCCCGACCTGATCTTCAACCTGGTCGAGTCGGTTGACGGGCAGGGCCGCCTGATTCACCTGGCGCCGTCCTTGTTCGAGGCCCTCGGCCTGCCCTACGGCGGCGCTTCGGCCGACGCGGTCTACACCACCTCGAACAAGCTGCTGGCCAAGCAGATGCTGCGCGGCGCGGGCCTCGACACGCCCGAGTGGTGTGCGGCGGGCCAGCAGCCGGCGGAGCTCGCGCCGGGACGCTGGATTCTCAAGAGCGTCTGGGAACATGCGTCGATCGGGATGACCGATGAGGCCATTTTCCAGGCCGTCTCGCCCGCCGCGCTGCCCGCCGCGCTGAAGCGTGCCGCCGACGGTGACGCCGCTCGCGACAAATCGTCCACGCCGCGCGGCGAGCTATTCGTCGAGCGCTTCGTGGAAGGCCGCGAATTCAACCTGTCGCTGCTGTGCACCGCCGATCCGGCCGCCCCGCAGCTCCTGCCGTTCGCCGAGATCGATTTTTCGGCGTTTCCGCCGGACAAGCCGCGCATCGTCAATTACGCGGCCAAGTGGAAGAGCGACACGTTCGAGTTCCAGCACACGCCGCGGCGTTTCGCGTTCGCCCGCAGCGACGGACCGCTGCTGGAGCGGCTGGAGGGAGTCGCGCGGGCCTGCTGGCGTGTGTTCCGGCTACGGGGTCATGCCCGGGTGGATTTCCGGGTTGATCCGGGCGGCCGCCCGTGGGTGCTGGAGGTGAATACGAATCCGTGCCTGTCGCCGGACGCGGGCTTTCCCGCCGCCGCCGCCCAGGCCGGGCTGTCCTCGGTCGAGGTGATCGCGCGAATCGTTGCCGACGGCCTCCGCGGCTAGCCTTGGAGCCACGATGCAAGGCGCTCGACGCCGGTTACGACGTTGGAACAGCAGGTGCGCAGAAAGTCTTCAGGCAAGGGCGTGTCGAGCGGTACTTCCTCGCTCGCGGCCAGCGCGGCCGCGCCGTCGAAGTCGATGTACGACAATCGGGCCGTCAACTCGCCGCGCGAGCGCCCGAACGCTGCACCCGGGATCGCCGCAACGCCGGTTTCTTCCAGCATGCGGTCACATAGCGCCTTGCCGTTGGTGATGCCGCGCGCGGCCAGGCACTCGGCCAGCGGGGTGAAGTCCGGAAACAGATAGAACGCCCCGGCCGGCAGCCGCACGCGCAGTCCCGCGCCGGCGAGCGTGTTTGCGCAGTGTTCGCCCAGCGCGCGCAGAATCCGGCGTGCGTGCGTGAGATAGCGTTCGATTTCCGGCCCGCCGCGAAACGCCTCAACCGCGGCGTGCTGGATCGGCGCGCTGACGGCGCTATACGTCTCGCTGGCGACGGCGGCCATCGATCGGCACAACCAGGCGAGGTTGTGCGGGAAGGTGAACGTCCCGACGCGCCAGCCGCCGGCGCCGCACCACTTCGAAAGTCCCGAGCTGATGATCGTGCCCTCGGGATAGAACCGCGCGATCGAAACGTGCTGGCCGGCGAAGTGAAGCTGGCCGTAGATCTCGTCCGACAGCACGATGACCTCGTAGCGCCGCGCGACCTCGGCGATTTCGCGCAGCTCGTCGGCCGAGTAGGTGTCGCCGGTCGGGTTGCTCGGGTAGTTGAGAATCAGCAGCCGCGGGCGATGCGGATCGCCGACGCGCTCGAACGATTCCCGCAGTTGCGCCGCGTTCGTCTTCCAATTCGACGTCCAGGTTGCATGAATCCGGCTCAGGCGGCGACCGAGAATGCGCGCCTGCGGCCAATACGAAACCCAGCAAGGCGGAACCAGGATCACCTCGCCGTAGAAGACGAGCTGCGCCAGGAACATCAGCTCCTTGGAGCCCGGGCCGATCAGCACGTCCTCCGCGCGGGCTTCGACCCCGTCGGTGCGGCGGTGAAAGTCGGCTACCGCCTCGCGCAGCTCGGGAAGCCCCTGAACGGGCAAGTAGTCCTTCTGTGCCGCCGACCGGCGCAACGCTTCGACCACGCTTGCGGGCACGGGGAACGGCGACTGACCGAGCCCGAAGTCGTAGACCTGGCGTCCTTCGCGACGAAGCTCGCGGCACTTCTCCTTGATCGCGAATGTGGCCGATGGTCCCATCCCGCGCACGTCGAGATTCAGGCTGATGTATCTCGGAGGGCTCACCGCGGTCTCCCGGCGCAGGTCGTGCGGCTCAGCTCGAGTGGAACGGTCGCGCTGCTGGTGATCGCTCGCGCACTTCGCGTGTGCGAGAACCATGGGACCCTGCCGGTCGGCGCGGCGCCGGTGCTTCGTCGAGGTGCCAGGTTCGGTCCTCCCGATGGAGTGGCGGGTGCCGCGCGGAGCATCACTCGCCGGCGCGCACCGCCGCGCGAATCATAACCGACTCGGGATTCCTGCCGGTCACCGGGCTCGGGCGGACCGCCCGTCGGCCCGCGCTGCTGACCGGTCGGGATTGCCACCGTCTGAGCGGGTTCGGTACAGACCAATGGGCGCACCGCGTCGCGGTCCATCGCGTGGCTAGAGGCGGTAGGAACCGGAGCCGAGCATCAAGTCGCGCAGCAGCCGATTCCTGATGTGGTTCGTGCTGACCGTGCCGGTCCTGGGATACTACGGCTGGGATGGGCTGATTCCGGCGGACTAGTTTCCTGATCCCGAGGCTCTGACCCGCCACCGCCCGGGCGCGCTCGCCCGCTATGCGCGCACGCTGCCGGTGGTTGAAGGCACGTGTCGCGCATCCGTCGCGGGCGTGGCCGCGTTTCTCGAGTGCATAGGCCGCAGGAAGCCACGAGAAGTACTCACCGACGCATGGGGACACACCATGCTTCTGCGGCCCGATGCGGCCTGCGAGTCAAGCGGCGTCGTCCTGTCCGCGGGTCGAGACGGCATGATAGACACGTGCGACGATATCGTTCTGCGGTACGTAGGCGATCCGCGTCCGCCCTCCGCTCGCCGCCGATCGGCAACCGCCGTACACTGCGCGTTCGCCAGGAGGCCAATCATGGACGCTGTCGTTCGTCGGCTGAAGGAACACCGCAAGCTGCACCTGGACCAGATCCGCGAGCTGTGCCGCATCCCCAGCATCAGCACGCTGGAGGCGAACAGGCCGGATGTCCGCAAGGCGGTCGAGTGGACGCGCGATCTGTGCCTGAAGGCCGGCCTGACCTCGCAGATGTTCGAGACCAGCCGGCATCCGCTGGTGTACGCCGAGTGGTGCAACGCCGGCGCGGGCGCTCCGACGTTCCTGGTGTACGGGCACGTCGACGTGCAGCCGACCGGCGACCGCAAGCTGTGGGACGCCGACCCGTTCGAGCCGGTGGTCAAGGGGGACTGGCTGATCTGCCGCGGCTCGTCCGATGACAAGGGCCAGGTGCTGCTGCACGTGCAGGCGGCCGCGGCCTGGCTGGCGGCTGAGAAGCGCCTGCCGGTCAATCTCAAGTTCCTGATCGAAGGCGAAGAGGAGATCGGCTCGCCCAACCTGCCCGAGTTCGTTCGCAAGCACCGCGACCTGCTCAAGTGCGACGGCATCCTCATTTCCGACACCGGCCTGGTGAAGGACGGCTTCCCCACCATTACCTACGGCACGCGCGGCCTGACCTACAAGGAAGTGCGGCTCTCCGGACCGGCGCACAACCTGCACAGCGGCTCGCACGGCGGCGCGGTCGCCAACCCGGCCAACGTGCTGGCCGCGCTGATCACGACCCTGCACGACGCCGACGGCCGCGTGAACATCCCCGGGTTCTACGACGACGTCGTCGATCCGTCCGACGCCGAGCGCAAGCTGGCCGCCGACGTACCGTTTGACGAGAAGGTGTACATCGGCGAGCTGGGCGTGCCCAGGCTCGGCGGCGGCGAGCGCGCCTATCACCCCCAGGAGCGCCGCTCGATCCGCCCGACGCTCGACGTGAACGGCGTGTACGGCGGTTTCATGGACGAGGGCGCCAGCACGGTGATTCCGGCGCAGGCCGGCGCGAAGATCAGCATGCGATTGGTCCCCAACCAGCGCGGCGAGGACATCGGCCGCAAGTTCGAGCAGACCATCCGGTCGCGCTGCCCGGACACGGTCCGCTGCGAGATTCTGGATCACTCGTCGGCGGATGCGTACGTCGCGCCGCTGAACTGGAGCGCCATGAAGGCGGCCCGCCGCGCGCTGCACGAGGCGTTCGGGCGCGACCCGGTCTTCCTGCGCGAGGGCGGCTCGCTGCCGATCCTGCCGATGTTCAAGCAGGTGCTGGGAGCCGACAGCCTGATGCTCGGCTTCGCCAGCCCGACCTGCAACGCGCACGGGCCCAACGAGAAGGTCAGCATCGGCGACCTGGACCGCGGGCGCGAGTCGCTCGCGCGGCTGTTCAGGTACCTGGGCGAGATGCGGTAGAGACGATGCAGGGCGCAGGGCGCGCGTCGCTCAGCGAATCAGGCCGATTCCTTTCGCGCCCGCGCGGCCTCGAAGAGCGAGGTCTCGCCGCGCACCACCTCCGGCGTGACCACGTAGGTGCCGCCGGGCTTCTGGTCGGGAAGCTGATACATGTACGGCAGCATCGCTTCCTCGATGATCGAGCGCAGCGCCCGCGCGCCCGTGTCGCGCTCGATCGACTTCTGCGCGATCAGTTCGAGCGCCTCCGGCGTGAACTGAATCGTCGCGTTCTCAAGCTCGAAGAGCTTGTGATATTGCTTGACCAGCGCGTTGCGCGGCTCGGTGAGAATCTGAACCAGCGCGGCCGCATCCAGCGGCGTTAGCGGGCAGATCACCGGCAGCCGGCCGACGAACTCGGGGATCATGCCGAACTCGATCAGGTCGTCCGGAGTGACTTGCTTGAAGAGCTCGCCCAGCTCCTCAAGATCACCATGAAGCACGGCTTCCTCATCGCCGTGGAAGCCGATGGTCTTCTTGCCGAGGCGCTTGCGGATCATCTTGTCGAGGCCGACGAAGGTCCCGCCGCAGATGAACAGGATGTTGGTCGTGTCGATCTGGATGTACTGCTGCTCGGGATGCTTTCGGCCGCCCTGGGGCGGGACGTTGCTGACGGTGCCCTCGAGCATCTTGAGCAGGGCCTGCTGCACGCCTTCGCCGGAAACGTCGCGCGTGATGCTGACGTTGTTCCAGGTTTTGCCGATTTTGTCGATCTCGTCGATGTAGATGATCCCGCGCTGGGCGGCCTCGAGGTCGTAGTCGGCGTTCTGAAGCAGCTTGAGCAGGATGTTCTCGACGTCCTCGCCGACGTAGCCGGCCTCGGTGAGCGTGGTCGCGTCGCCGATGGCGAACGGCACGTCGAGCATGCGCGCCAGGCTGCGGGCCAGCAGCGTCTTGCCCGAGCCGGTCGGCCCGATCAGCAGAATGTTGCTCTTGTCGAGCTCGACGGCGCCTTCCTCGGCCTGGTCGGCGTAGGCCAGCCGCTTGTAGTGCGTGTGCACCGCGACGGACAGCGCACGCTTGGCGATCTCCTGGCCGATCACGTACTGATCCAGGAACTCGCAAATCTCGCGCGGCTTGGGAATCGACTTGAAGTAGGCCCGCCCGCGCGTCGAGCGTCGCCGCTCCTCGCGCACCAGGTTGTGGCAGAGCTCGATGCACGAAGCGCAAATATGAACGTCGTTGGCGCCTTCGACCATCGGTCCGGCGTCGCGGGCGCTCTTGCCGCAAAAGCTGCAAATGCTCCCGCGCCGTCCTTTGCCGCCGCTCGGTCCGCGCCCACCGTTCATCGCAGTTCCCTTACGTCAATGGCCGGCCGTTTCCGCGCCACGCCTCCTGGCGGCGCCCCACATCCCGGAATGCCGATTCTATCGGCTGGCGGGGTCCCGGATCAAAGGCTTGTTCGGGCGCGGGCCGGAACAAGCATAACCTCGTTTGCTGACCCAGGTTCAGGACGAACCTGGCCGGCCGGCGAGCATGCCGCGAGCGCCCGGACCGGCGATCCGGGCCGCGCCGCACCGCTGGGCGCCCCCGGTCGGCCGCCGCGCCGCTGGGACGGGTTACTCCTCGGAGTCGGCCTCGCGGCGCCGTTCCGCAGGCGCGGCACGGTCGCTCTTCCCGCTCATGTGCAGCACCTGAGCCCGCAGGGCCTGGAACTCGCGTTCCGAGATTTCGCCGCGGGAGCGCATGCCGCGAAGGTCGCCCAGCGTGAACGGCGGGGCGGCTTCGCGGCTGCGCCGCACGCGTGAAAGTCGCATCAGCGTGAACATGATCGCGATCGCGCCGATGCCCGCGGCGGCGGCGAACGCGAGGGGGACGACCAGCCGCGACACGTCCTGCATGGGTTGCTCCGTTGGGCGCTTCAGATTCTAGTCGCAGCAGGTTGGAAATCGTCGAGCCGCCGCGCGCCGACCCTAGGCGCAAAAAACAACAGCGCCGCGATCGAACTCGACCGCGGCGCCGCAAAGACGTTTGGGTTGCGAATCAGGCCTACTGCTCTTCGACCGCTCCGCCCAGCGCCTGGTGAACCAGGATGTTGTTGCGGACCACAAGCTGGCCGCGGAACGCCATGATCGTGCCGTGGCCGCTGTTGATATCCCAGGAATCGGGCTCGATCGTCTTGGTGATCAGGTCGATCAGTTGCTTGGCTTCGACGTTGTCCTGTTCGTTGTTCTGGCTGCCGCGGTTGCGCTCTTCGTCGTCGGTCTGTCCGCCGCCCTGGCCGCCGAAGATGTTTCCGCCGCTGCCGCCCTGGCTACCGGAGTTCTGCTGGCTGATGTCCATCTGCGGCGCGCTGTAGAACTTCTGGATGCGCATCAGCAGGTCGCTGACGTCGTAGGACTTGACCAGCATTTCCTGGCCGAGGTCGTCGGCGGACGACATGACCAGGAGGTTGCCGCTCATGCGGTAGGCGAGCTTGACGTCGGTCGAGCCGGCCTCGTTCATGATCATCCAGAGCACCTGCGAAAGCTTGAGGTTTGTGACGTTGATGCTGATGGGCTTGTCGCGCTCGATGCCCAGGCCTTCCAGCCGCGGCCAGCGGACGACGACGTTGACGCCGGTGGTCTCGGCGACCCATTCCATGACCTGGTCGAACGGAGCTTCTTCGAAGGAAACCTGCGGAATCGGGGTTTCGAGGCGCTCCAGCGTGGTCAGCTTGGGAGCGGCTTGCCCCCACGCCAGGCTTGTGAACGCAACGGCCGACGCCACCAGAGCTGCGCAACGCTTCATGTCTGGAGCTCCTCTCAGTATGCTCTGGGCCGCAGACTACCGTCGTTCGGCCCTCTACACAATATTCTAGCTGACGTTCCGGCCGGGTGCACCAAAAAACTCAGGTCGCGCCGCGGCACCGGGTCCTCGGCATCTTCACCGCGCGCTACCAGACTCATCGGCTCTTGTCCGGGACTCGTGTACTGCGGTCCGGCGACGGGGCGGGTTCAGTTCAGCGAGGCGATCGCGGCTTCGAGGCGGTACAACTTCTGCTGGAGAGCGGGATTACGGTCGCCATCGGCCTGTTGGCGGAGCGATGCCAGCAGGTGCGCGTAGGCCCCGCGCAGGTCGCCGATTTGATAACGAACCGCGGCCAGTTCCTGACGGTGCTGGGCACACTCCGGTTCGAGCGCGATCAGGCGCGCCAGGACGTCCGCCAGGCGAGTCCAGTTACTCTCGTTGAGGTAGATCGAGCGCAGGTTCGCCAGCATCCGCGACAGCGTGGCGCGCGTGTCCGCCGGCTTGAGCATCTGCTTGTGAAACTGCGACTTGCCCTCGCTGGCGTCTTTCACGAGCCGCTTGCAGTCCTCCAGGGAGAGCGAGCGTCCTTCGCCGAACGGATCGATCAGAATGAACCGCTCCGGATCGTCGATCCGCACGACGAAATGGCCCGGCAGCGGCACGCCGGCGACGTTCCATTTCAGCCGCCGGCCGACCTCGGTCCAGATCGCCCCGAGGCTGATCGGAATGCCGACTCCGCGGTCGAGCACGCAATTTAGGTAGCTGTTGCGTGAGTCGTAATAGTCGTCCTGGTTCCCGCGGAAGCCGTGACGCTCGACCAGCACCTCGCGCAACGCGGTGTATCGCAGCGGGGCCGCGAGGCCGGGCCGTTCCGCGGCGACCTCGGCTGCGAGGCCGTCGAGCCGGGCAAGGTACTTCGGGACGTCGATATGCGGATACACGTCGCGCGCCAGTTGCAGCGCGGCGCAGTCCAGCCGGATGTCGCCGGACTCGAGCTCCACAAGCGAATCGAACGGGTGCATCAGCATCGAGGCAGGTACCTTGACCCCTTCGCTTCCGTCCTTCGGTCCCCCGGGATGCTAGACGCCCAATAGAGGAATGTCACGCGGAAGCCGCTCCTCGCCGTTTCACGACAGGAGCTCGGCCGCCTTATCAGACGCCCAGCTCAATCGCGCCGAGCCCGAGCGGTGTCCGCGGCCCGGTGCGTGCGGCGAGTCCGGCCGGCGGCGACTCCCGGGAAGAATCGAGGCGAAGTTGTGTTATACTACGAGAACTCACCTCGGGAGGGTCCGTCGATGGGGGCGCGCGCCGTTCGAAATGTTGTTGTGCTGACACTCTACCTGTCGGTCGTTCACCTGGCCTGGTCGCAGACACCGTGCGGCAGTCCGGGCCCGGACGTGATCGTCAGCGATCTCTTCGGCTACGTGGGCTACGGGAACGTGGGTAACATCGCCGCGCTGTCGTTCGGCACCACGTCCTGCAACGTCGGCGATACGCCGGTGTCGTGGGAAGAGCACAGCAGTCAGCATCCCGTGATCGGTCAGAACATGTTCCGGCTCCTGGACGGGCGATTCGAACAGATCGGGCAGGCCTGGCTGAAGCACGGCTTCGCGTCGCTCAACCAGGAGCTCTGCGGCTGCGACTGCCTGAATCCGGGCACCTACGCGCTGCTGGGCGTGGGCTGCTCCGACCCGTACGACGCCAGCCTCAACGGCGTGCAGGGCGGATTGGGGCCGAAGTTCGAAGTTAATCCACACACCGGGGCGTTCCCCTGGCCCTTTACGGCCGCCGGGCAGGTGGGCAATGCGATCTACAAACGGCTGCAAGTCGCGACTGCCGACCTGGACCCCGCGCTGAACCCGGATGCGGTCTACTTCATCGAGGGGCAATACGTGGCACCGGATGACGCCGGGGCCGGCAACGGGAATAACAACGCGTCCCACCGCCAGGTCGTGCCGTTCTGGGAAGGAAACAAGTGGCGCCTGTCCTACACCGGCATGCCGCCGACCCAGGCCGAGCGCCCGGCCATCATGGCCTGGTCCGACCGCGATCCCGAGGTGCAGGTGGCCCAGGTGCAGATTCCCAACGAGGGTCTGCTGATCCTGGCGGCGCGGGCGACGTACCTCGGCAACGGCGTCTATCACTACGAATACGCGCTGCACAACCTGAACTCGGACCGGGCGGTCGGCGCGTTCAACGTGCCGATCCCCGACGGGATCGCGCCTGGGAACTTCGGGTTCCACGACGTTTCGTACCACAGCGGCGAGCCGTTTGACGGCACCGACTGGGCCGCCGCCGTGGTCGGCACCCAGCTCACCTGGTCCACCGTCAGCTACGACGTCAACCCGGACGCCAACGCGCTGCGCTGGGGCACGCTGTACAACTTCCGCTTCGACGCTTTCAGCTCGCCGGGCACCGGCAACCTCAAGATCAATCTGTTCAAGCCCGGCACGCCCGGAACCGTCTCCGCCCTCATGGTCGCGCCGGCGCCGCCGCTGATCGGCGACCTGAACGGCGACTGCCTGGTCGACCTGACCGACCTGTCGACGATGCTGGTGAACTTCGGCGGGTCCGGCGGGATGGTCTATGGGGAAGGCGACGTCGATGGCGACGGCGACATCGACCTCGACGATCTCTCGGCGCTGCTGGTCAACTTCGGCTCGGGCTGCGTCTGAGCCCGGCAATCACGCGGGCGACAGGAGCCAGAGAAACTCCGCGTTTCCGCCGTGACCCAAGAGCGGGCTAGCGCACTCGGCGATGAGCTTCCAGCCCACGTCCGCGACGTCCGCGCGAACGCTCTCCAGTACGTCGTCGACGCGATCGGCGCGCAACACGCCGCGGCGCAGCCAGTCGCGCGGCGACTCGTAGTGCGGCTTGACGAGCGTGATGCACCGGCCGGTCGGCGAGAGGCAGCGCCGCGCCGCCGGCAGCACCAGCCGCTGGGCCGTCCAGCCGACGTCGATCGTGACCAGCTCGGCCTGCTCGGGACATTCCCAGTGCAGGGCGTTGCAGCGCTCCTGCACCACGACGCGCGCGTCCTCGCGCAGCTTTAGATCGAGCACACCCCGGCCCGGCTCGACGGCGTATACGCGCCGCGCGCCGTGCCGAAGCAGGCAATCGACGAAACCGCCCGCGTGGCTGCCCAGGTCGACGCACACCCAGCCTTCTGGCCGGACGTCGAACGCCTGCAATGCCGCCGCCAACTTCTCTCCGCTGCGCGATAGGTAAGTGCGAGGTGTATTCACGGATGAATCGGGTGGCGTTCGGCGATCACCCAGGCCCCGGTGACGGTCCGTTCGACAATCAGCCAGTCGTAGCTCGCGCGGAATTCGATGCCCGAGTCGTCGATGCGAACAATCAGGCTGCCCGCCACATCGCCCAGCGGCAGCCCGCCGCGGCTCAGGCGCATGCGCTGCACGTTGTCCGTCGTCAGGATGAGGGTGCGCGGCGCGCGCTGCTCGATGTGGATCGACGGCGGATGGCTGGGGCCAGCGACCGCGAGGATGGTCGTGCCTGTGGGCGCCTCCGGAAGTGCTGGTTCCGGGCGCTGCGGCTGCCGTTCAGGCCGGGGCCGCGGAGGTTCGGGCGCTTGCGCGACAGGCGGCTCGGTCTGGGCCGGCGGCGCGGCCTGCGCAGGCCGGGGCTGCTGAGGCGGGGGACTCGTGGACTCGCGCTGCTGCGAAGGGGATTCGGGTGCAGGTTTGGCCGCGCTCGCATTCGGTGCCGACGGCTGTCGCACGGCTGCTTCCCGGCCCGGCTCGGCCGTGGGTTGCGACGACTGGCACCCAGACGACGCCCACAGGAGCAGCAGGCAGCCCGCGCAGCCCAGCCAACGATTCACGACCGGATGCACATGGCTCATGGCGCGACCCTCTCAGGCCCCGACCATTCTACCCCGCCGCAGCGGCTACGGTGCGGCTTCCTGCGTTGCGGCTGCGGCTTGCGACGCCGGCTCGGTCGCTGCCGGCGGCGCCAGGTCGGCACGCTGGAGCACGAAGATGTTGTCGTCCTCCGTGGCCATCATCTCGAGGACGCGGTACTTCTCCTGTAGCCAGGTGCCCATCCACTTGCCGAGCCAGTCCGGTGCCTCCGGCGCGCCCTGGCCGGTGATCCAGTAGTAGTCATTGGCCGAGATGATGAAACACGCCGGCGGATGGGTCTTCAGCTCGTCCTGAATCTCGCGGCGGATCAGCTCGACCTGAGGATGTGTCTTGATCTGTCCGATCTTCTCGTTGGTGAAGTAGCGGCAGGTGGATTCGCGTCGGGCCGCGAGATACACGCCGGGGAAGTAGCCCCAGGCGTACAGCGTCTCGCCCGGAGGGGTCAGGGCCGCGACGCGCTTGCCCAGCGCCTCCTGCCCGCTGTCCTGCCAACGCCAGCGGCCGTCCTTGTACTCGGGCTGCCGCCACCACCAGACCAGCGAAGCCGCCTCCTTCTGCCGAACGAACGCGTCATACGCGAAGTAGGCCATTGCCACGAACGCGGCGCAGACCCAGCCGCGCTGCTCCAGCCTTCGGACCAGGCTCAGCTCGGTCTTGATCACGTTCAGCAGGTACGCGCCGAAGAGCAGCAGCGGCGGAAGCGTCGGCACGAGGTAGTGCCGGAAGTAGTGCGGGCTGACGCAGGCGCCGTAAAACGAGACGACGAACCAGATGCCGAAGAGCGGCATGTAGCGCGGGCAGGCCGGCCGGAACGCGGTCAGCGGCTGTTCGATCTCGCGCGGGCGCAGCAGCGGTCGCACGCGCCAGAGCGTCGCATGAATGGCGGCGGCGGCGGCCATCAAGTAGGGCAGCGTCAGGATCGGGAACAGGTGCTGGGTCAGGAAGTGCCGGTTGACCCAGGTGTCGACCCAGCGGCTGCGGCCGATGTCGAAATAGGCCCGGTTGAAGACGACGACAGCGCGGTACGCCTCGGCCAAGGCGCCTTCGGAGGCAAGCAGCAGCGCCCCGGCGCCGACGGCCCCGAGCGCCCCGGTCAGCAGCAGCAGGCAGCGCCGCAGGCCGAACTTCCAGGACAGGTCGCGCGTCAGCACGAGAAGGATCGTGTGCAGTCCCATCGAGCCCCAGGCGGCGAGCCCGACCTGTTTGTACAGAAACGCGATCCCGCACAAAAACCCGCTCAGCAGCCAGAGCCAGTTGCGGTCGCGGGCGCAGCCGCGGACGTAGCACAGGACCGCCGCCAGCTCGAACGCAACGAGAAACGTCTCCGTGCGGTTGGCGCCGCCCTGGTAGTAGATGTGCGTCATGTAGAAGCTGGCCAGCACCGTCGCCAGCGCCGCGGCGCCGCGGAAATACACCGATGCGGCGATCGCAAAGAAGCAGGCGTGCGCCGCGAGCACCGCCAGGACGCACAGCACGACCACGCCGGCGTAGTGATCCCCGGTCAGCCAGAACCCCAGCGCGTTGGTCCAGTAGATGCCCGGCGGCTTGTTGTCCCACACGTCGACGTACACCGTGCCGCCGTGGTTCATCCGCCAGCCGAAGTACCCGAACATCTGGTCGTCCACGACGTCGACGCGCCAGTGCGCCGCGACCGTCGAGAGCACCAGCATCGGCAGCATCGCCAGGATCATGACCCCCAGCAGCAGCGGCAGCGGCGTCGCGGGCGCCGTTTGCGGGTTCGGCGTCAGCAGCGGGGGGGCGTTCGGCGTCGAGTATGGACCGGCCATGGAGCGCAGGTTATACCGGCCGAATCGAGGGGTTGGGAATACCAACCCGCGAATGGCGGCTGTCTCGCGACGAATACGCTCGAGGACGAGTAGCCGCGGAGACGGGCCGTTCATGCGGAGGACGCAGCGTGGCCTTTGCCTGGCAGCGATGCAAGTACGTCGTGTTCACCATGGCGTTGGCGATCCTCGCCGTCATCGTGATTCAGGCTGAGACGGGCTGCGTCGCCTGGATGGCCCATACGATGATCTCCACACGGCGCGAGGCGCGCGCCGCCGAGGCGCTTCGTGACGCGGATCCCGAGGAGCTGCGTCGGCGCGGAGTGGCGATGCAGTTTCGCGTCGACGCCGGCCCGCCGCCCGCCTCGCTGATCGTGTGGGTGGTCGATCCGCCGCAGTTGCCGCCGCGCGGCACGATTCTCTTCGTGCACGGCCTGTCCGATCGCAAAGAGACCATGACGGTCACGGCGCAGAGCCACGCGGCGCGCGGCTATCGCGGCGTCACGCTGGATCTGCGCGGACAGGGCGAATCGGGCGGGCCGCACCTCGGGTTCGGCGTGCTCGAGTCGCGCGATCTCTCGCAGGTCATCGACGAGCTCGAACGTCGCGGCTTGCTGGCGGGCAAGCTGGGCGTCTACGGCTGTTCCTACGGGGCGGCGGTCGCCGTGCAGGTGGCGGGCCGCGACCCGCGCGTCGCCGCGTGCGTGGCCATCTCGCCGTTCTCGTCGATGCGCGAGGTCGTGTTTCAACACGCCCGCAATTGCTGTCGGCTGGACTTGCTGGCGGGCGCGCGGCGGATCGACGAGGCGATCGCGCTGGCGGGCCGCATCGCGGAGTTTGCTCCGCAGGAGGCGTCGGCACGGGACGCGGCGGCGACCTCCGCGGCGCACTTCCTGCTCTTCGCCGGCCGGAACGACACGACCGTGCCGTGGCAGCAGACCGACGCGATCGCGCAAGCCGCGCCGCAGCGCAGCCGGCTGATGCTGGTCGACGGGGAGGATCACACCACGCTCACGCGCGATCGAACGGGCGTCATCTGGCGCGAAGCGACGGGGTGGTTCGATCAGTGGCTCACACCGTCAGCCCCTTGACCCCTCGGCCCGCGTTCCTGCGGGCGGCGCGCTGGCCCCTTCGTCGCTTCGCTCACGCATTCAACTTCATCGCCGTCTGGAGCCGCGCGTCCACGTCGGACCAGTTGACGACGTTTATGAAGGCCTTGATGTAGTCGCTGCGCTTGTTCTGGTAGTGCAGGTAGTAGGCGTGCTCCCAGACGTCGATCGCGAGCAGCGGGACGACGCCCCAGGCTCCGCAGTTCTGGTGCTTCTCAGCTTGCAGGACGAGCAGCCGCTGGGCCAGCGGCTCGTAGCCGAGCAGGCCCCAGCCGCTGCCCTGCACCTGCTGCGCGGCGGCCTGGAAGTGCCCGCGGAAGGCGTCCATCGAGCCGAAGTCGCGTTGGATCAGCCCGCCGATCTGGCTGTCCGCCGGCGGGTCGCCGCCGCCGTCCTTGCGCATGTTGCTCCAGAAGATGGTGTGCAGCACGTGGCCCGAGAGGTTGAAGGAGAGCGCGTCGGTCAGCGCGCGCACTTTCTGGATCGACTCGCCGCCTGCCCGGCGGACCTCGGCCAGCTCGGCCAGCGCCGCGTTCGCGCCCTTCACGTATCCCGCGTGGTGAATGTCGTGATGGAGCTTCATCGTGGCGGTGTCAATGTGCGGCTCGAGGTCGGCGTAGTCGTACGGCAGCGGCGGCAGGCTGTAGGGTCCGTCCGCCGTCGGATGCGCACCGCCGCCGGCCGCCTGCGCGAGTGCCGCGTCGGCACCCATCACCAGCCATCCGCCGATGGCGGCGGAACCGCTCAGAATCGCTCGTCGCGTGCATTGGTCCATGAATCGATCTCCCGTGGTTCGTTGCGGCGCGGGCGCCCCTTGCGCGGACCGGCAGGTCCGACGCCGGCCGCACGCTCAGCGAAACCGTGACACGAGCGGCTACTTGCAGCAGTCTTTCGGAGCCGGAATCAGGCAGATGAACTCGAGCTCTCCGGCGCCGGTGTTTCGAAACTGGTGCTTCTCGTTCGGCGGCACCCAGACGACGTCGCCGGCCTTGACGCGCTGCTCGCCCGCGGCGCACTTGGCGACGCCTTCGCCGTGGAGGATGAGAATCTCGTGCTCGTAGTCATGCTCGTGGTGCGGCGTGTGTCCACCGGGCGCCACCGCGAAGTGCCGCATGTGGAAATTCGACGCGCCGTCCTGCGGGCCGACCAGCATGCGCATCCGGGCGCCTTGCGCCCCCGGCATGGTGACCGGGTTCTGCTCGTGCTCCACAATCGAACGGACTTTCATGGGCGCCTCCTTCAGCAAGCCGATCGAGGTTTCGGCGGCACGAGCGCCCCCCGGCGCGTCGGTCGCGCCGGCTGGAGGCGCAGGCTCAGCCGCTCACGATCCAGGTATCTCCCGCGCGCGCGTACGAGACCAGCTCCTCGGACTTGAAGAACAGGTTGATCTCGAAGGCGGCAGTCTCCGGCGAATCGCTGGCGTGCACCAGGTTGTACTGCTTGTCGAGGCCGAAATCTCCCCGGATCGTCCCGGGGGCCGCCTCGCGGCCGTTGGTCGCGCCCAGCAGGTTGCGCACCACGCCGATCGCACCCGGACCCTCCAGCACCGCGACGATCACCGGCCCGCTGGTCATGAAGCCGACCAGGTCCTTGTAGAACGGCCGCTCGCGGTGGACCGCATAGTGCTTCTCGACCTGCTCGCGCGGCGACTTCTGGAGCTTCATCGCGGCCAGCCGAAGCCCCTTGTCCTCGAATCGGGACAGGATTCGCCCGACCAGCATGCGATGCATGCAGTCCGGCTTGAAGATGATCAGCGTGCGCTCCATATTCACTCCGCCAGCGGGCCGCGTTTGATCTTTAACGCGATTGTAGCGAAACTGGCGGGCAAGATCATGCACCCGGAATGAAGCCCCATGAATCGAGTCGTCGGCCTGCTTCTGACCGCGCTGCTGCTCGCCACGGGAGGCTGCGCGGCAGCCGGTCGAGCGCTCTCGCCGCCGCAACGCGCCGTCCAGGCGGCGGCGGAGCCGATCCTCAAGCTCGACCCGCAGGCGGATTGGACGGCGGCGTTCAATCAACTGGTCGAGATCGGCCCGGAAGCGCTCGACTGGCTGATGATGCAACCGCCGATGACCCGCCCGGTCGCGCCCGATGATCTGCGGGCGATGGTGCACCATTCGCTGGTCCGGCTGCTCAGTGAGCCGCGCAGCGCACCGAAGCTGAGCATTCTGTGTCTGGACACGACCGGCGGATTGCTGTCCTTCGAGCCCAAGGTCCGTGGCCGCGCGCTGGGCCCGGTGTATCAGCCGTCGCCGCAACCCCCGCGCCGCTGGCACGACCTGTACACCGCGGAATTCGACCACGCGCTGGGCCGCGAGGCCGACGCCGAGCGCGATCGTCGGTCCCTGCTCGACTGGTACGGCCAGCGCCGACGCGACCGCCTGGCGGCCTGGGGCGCGACGCGCCTGTCGCCGCGCTTTGAACACGTCGTGCTGCTGCTGCGCCGGCGTCCGGCGAACCTCTGGACGTTTGATCCGCACGACGCCGTCACGCTCTGCTCCGCGGCACAATCCGACCCGCCCGCGATGCTCAAGCACAGCACCTACGATTACAACGTCGTGCGGTCGGCGTGCATCTGGCTGGGTTCCTCCAGCCGCGATCAGCAGCGCATGCAGTTGATCGAGCTGCTGGCGAGCCCGAACGAGACGGTGGCGTACAACGCCAGGTTCGCGCTTCAGTTCTGCCCCGATCCGCGTATCCGCGAAGTGCTCGATCGGTATAATCGATCAGAACCTCCGCCGCCGACGCATGAGCCGGAGCCGCGGGAAGATTCCAAGGCACCGTGGTCGCTTTGACCCGTTCTGAGGCAAGCGGATCGTCCCAACGAGGTCGCGGTCGCGCTCATGCCAGCGCCTGAGCCGTGCAAGGGAGCGCCGTCTCCATGAGTTGGCTACGGATTGTCGTCGGCGCGGTCGCGCTCGGATTGTCCGCCGCGGGCGCGTCCTACTTCTTCGGCGGTTTCCAGGTTCGCGAGTTGCAGGAGAAGGTTGGTCGGCTTGAAGACGAGAAGGCCGAGTTGATCGAATACGCGAGGCGGCTCAGCGCGTCGCGGCGCGTCGCGCAGGTCGAGGCGCTGCATCAGCGCACCGACGGCGACGGCCATGTGGTCACCACCCTGCTCTGGCAGGAGATCGGCAGCAATGGAATCCTGGGCAAGCCGGTCGCGCTCGAGGCGGTCGGGCGTCAGGTGTACTTCGAAGCGCTCGTGATCAAGTTCGAGCCGCAGTACGTCGGCGCCGGCGACAACGAGCGCGGTGCGAGTCTGGCGCTCTTCCGTCGGATATTCGGCGATCAGCAGACGCCGCAGTCCGCCGACGAGCTCGATCGCTCATCGCGACCGCCGCTCGATGATCCGCGCGTCGCGAATCCGTTACACGACCGACTTTGGGAATTGTTCTGGGAGTTGGTGGACGATCCGAAGTTGGCGACGAAGTATGGCGTTCGCGTGGCGCAGTGCGAGGCGCCGGCGGTTCCTGTTAAACCGGGCGATCTCTGGGAGATTCGCCTGGATGCCGTCGGCAGCCTGAATATCAAGAAGCTAGGCAGCCGAATCATTCCGGTCGAAGCATCGAGTGCGCAATCCGAGCCGTGATTTTGCGCACCTGCGCGACGAGCGTGCAAAAAAAAGCTCGGGCGGCAGTCAGTGGGCGCCGGGGGGAAACGCCACATCCGAGCAGGCCGCCCGATGCATTCGTATTGGTGCGGGGGAAGCGGGCTGGCTCCCCCCGGGGCACAACGCGTTTATCGTAGTAGAAGCGTCCCAGAAAACAACCCAATGATGTGCAAAAACGACAGGCGGGTCGCGAACTGCGCCGCGTCGTGCGCAACCTGTTTCAAGAAGCCATGTTACGTCTAATCTGGCCCGACAGAAGCGCACCCGGAGGTTTGTCGCGGTTTTGTCCGAGTCGGGCCTGAGAGAATCCCGAGCGACCCAGCGCGACATTGCAACCGCGTCTCAGTTCATGGGTCCTTCACCGGAAGGCGGCGCCGCGCGGGCTCGCCAAGGGTGAGGCCTTAGGGAATACGCGCCGCCCCAGCGCATTCGCTGCGCTATGCAGATCGCCTTTGTCCGCGTTGAGCGCACGCCACGCGAGGAACGCCGTTGGCGCCGTCCTCAGGGCGACTTTCTTCCGCGACGTTGCCAGCGCCGGAACATGTCGATATCCTACGCAATCCACCGCGGGGCGGATGCCCGAGTGGCTAAAGGGGACGGGCTGTAAACCCGTTGGCGTAAAGCCTACGTAGGTTCGAATCCTACTCCGCCCATCCCAACACTCTCCGTACATGGTAATGGACGCTCACCGTTGCGTTTTCCGCGCGATGGTGCGTCCTTACTGTTTCGGCGTGCGTTCCACGCAGCGTAACGGCGGCCGCAGCCCGAGCGCTCGACGCTGCGGACGCCGATCGGTAGAGTGCGCAGCTCAGCGGGCGTGCCGTGGCCGATCGTTCATTCAGCAGTCGAGGTGACTCATGCGCGATGCTTCTAGCGCCGGTGGAAACTCCCATTCTCCTGCCGGCAGTGATGTCAGCCGCGGCGGTGAGCTTTCCCGCCGACGGTTTGTTCAATCCGCCGCCACGGTCGGGGCCGGGCTGATGATGGGCGTTCACGTGCTTGGACAGGAAGCGGCCGGCGGCGCCAAGGACGAAGTCGCCGTGGCGATGATCGGCATCGGCAGCCAGGGCTACAACCTGCTGAACAACTGTCTGAAGATCCCCGGCGTCCGCTTTGTGGCGGTGTGCGATATCTGGCCGTTCTGGCAGAAGCGCGCCGTCAACGTGCTGGGCAAGTACGACCAGAAGGTCAGCGCCTACGTCGACTACGAGGAAATGCTCGCCAAGGAGAAGCACCTCGACGCGGTGATCATTGCCACGCCCGACTTCTGGCACTCGCCGCACGCGGTGGCCTGCCTGAAGGCTGGCAAGCACGTCTACTGCGAGAAGGAGATGTCGAACACGCTGGAAGGCGCGCAGGCGATGGTGCGAGCGGCCCGCGAGACCGGCAAGCTGTTGCAGATCGGCCACCAGCGCCGCAGCAACCCGCGCTATGGCCACGCCATCAAGCTGATCGAGGACGACAAGATCCTCGGCCGAATCACGCACTGCTACGGTCAGTGGAATCGCTCGCGGCTGCTGGAGGGCGAGTGGCCCAAGGAGCAGGAGATCGATCCCGCCACGCTCAGCAAGTACGGTTTCGCCAACATGCACCAGCATCGCAACTGGCGCTGGTACCGGCACCTTTCGGGCGGGCCGATGTGCGACCTGGGCTCGCACCAGGTCGACGTGTTCAGTTGGATTCTCAAGGCGAATCCGAAGTCGGTGATGGCCAGCGGCGGCACGGACTATTACAAGTCCGAGTGGTATGACAACGTCATGTCGATCTACGAATACGACACTCCCGCCGGCGTTGTCCGAGCCTACTACCAGGTGCTGAACACGACCGGCCACGGCGGCTTCTACGAGACCTTCATGGGCGACCAGGGCTCGATGGTCATTTCGGAGGACACGCGCATCGGCGAGTTCTTCCGTGAGCCGACCGCCAAGCGCCGCGAGTGGGAAGCGGAGTCCGAGACCACCGAGAAGAACGGTCAGCAGGCGTTCGAGCTGAAGATCGGCGAGACGCTTGACCCCTCGGGTCAGCCTACCGCCGAGGGCCAGAAGCTGCTCGAAGAGAGCAAGAAGCCCGGTCATCAGCTTCACCTGGAGAACTTCTTCAGCGCGGTCCGAACCGGCTCGCCGCTCTCGTGCCCGGCGGAGGCAGCCTACGAGACCTGCGTGGCGGTGATGAAAGCCAACGAGGCGGTGGCTGAGGGCAAGCGGCTCGAGTTCAAGCCGGACGACTTCAAGGTCGCGTAGTCAGCGCGCGGAGAAGCGCCCCAATCGATCGCCCGGAAACGTTGCCGGTCGGAGCGAGTTGGCCGCGCTGTCGATCGGGCAAGAGTCCACACCATCGAATGGAACCCATCGCGTTGTCCGCGAGTCGAGACTTTCCAGCTCGGTGCTTCGGCGCCTCCGTGCCCCTCATTCTCCGTGCCGCCGTGCCTTCGCGCCTCCGTGCCTTTTGGCCTCCGTGCCTTTGCGCCGTTCTGGTCCCGCTTCTGCTCATGTGCGGCCAGGCCTGGGCGCAGGAGACAACCGCCGAGCCCGCCGGTGCGAAGCTGCTCAAGACCGACTCGCGCGCGCCGTATTTGCACCGGCTGACGCTTTACGACGCTGCCGGCCAGGCGATCGACCCAAGCAGCGAGTCCGCGCCCCCCTATTCGCCCAAGATGACCTGCACCAAGTGCCACGCCTACGGAGAGATCGCCTGCGGCTGGCACTTCAACTCCGGCTCGGCGAGCGCTGTCGGACAGCATCCCGGCTTTCCGGATGAAACGGCGGCCGGCCGGCCAGGCGAGCCGTGGATTCTCAGCGACGCGCGGCTCGGCGTTCAGATTCCGATCTCGACGCGCGGCTGGCCGGGCACCTTCACCCCGGCGCAGCTCGGCCTGACGAATTGGCAATTCACGCTGCTATTCGGCCGACACCTCGCAGGCGGCGGACTGAGCGAGCCCGATGCGGAGACCCTCGCCGCTTCGCCCGAGGCCAAACGCTGGGCCATCTCTGGTTCGCTCGAAGTCGATTGCATGGTCTGCCACGCGACGATGGCATCAGGCTACGATCCCGCCGAGCTTGATCGACAGGTCGAGCGGCAGAACTTCCGCTGGGCGCCGACCGCGGCGCTGGGCCTGGGGATTATCCGAGGCGACGCGCGCGGCGTCTCAGACGAGTTTGATCCCGAGATGCCCCCGCCGCCCGATCGCAGCGACCTCGTGCTGCCCTGGGTTCAATACGATCGCGCGAGGTTCGACGGCGACAGCCGCGTGCTATTCGACATTGCGCGCCGGCCGCCCAACGAGCGCTGCTACTTCTGCCACAGCGTGCGGCTGATCGAGCCGGACGAAGCGCGGGTCGGAGAAGGGTCCGAGGATTGGGCCGTGCCGATGGATGTGCATCTGGCCAGCGGCCTGAACTGCGGCGACTGCCATCGCAACGGCATCGATCACCAGATAACGCGGGGCGCACCTGTCAGCGGCTCGACGCCGGATTCGAGGCGTGCCTCGCTGACCTGCGAAGGCTGTCATCTGGGAACGGCGAGCGAAGCGGTATCGGTTCACGCTGCTTCTCAGCCAAGCCTGTTCGCGCAGGAAGCGCGTGCCGGCGGGCGCTACGGCGCGCCGCACCCTCAGCACGCCGGCATTCCGCCGCTGCACTTCGAGCGCCTTGCCTGCACGACCTGCCACAGCGGACCGTGGCCCGGCGCCTATGCGGTGCGCGTGCAGACCTCGCTGGCGCACGGCCTGGGAGTCGGTTCCAAGGAGCGCCGCGACGACGCCATGCCGCAGATCGTCGAGCCGGTCTTCGGACGCTACGTAGACCCGAAGCGCACGGGCCGACCGAACCTGATCCTCAGCGAAACGATCACGCCGCATCGGCTACTGTGGCCGGCCTATTGGGGCAGGCAGCGCGTGGGCGAGATCGAGCCGCTGCCGACGGAGTTGGTCGGCAAGGCCGCCGGACGGACGCTGGCGCGCGTGAAGGGAAAACCGTATGAGCAGCCGCCCGGCCGGCTCAGCGACGAGCACATCGCGCAGGTTCTGACGGCGCTGAAGTCGAAGCTGGGCGAGGGCGAGCAGCCGGTCTACGTGCGTGAGGGTCGGCGGTACTCGCTGAACGACGCCGGCGCGCTGGAAAGCGTCGAGAGTGAGGCGGCGGCGGCGCTGGCGTGGCCGCTGGCGCACGAGGTTCGCCCCGCCGCGCAGGCGCTAGGCGCGCACGGCTGCACCGATTGTCATGATCCGGACGGCGCGATCTTCTTCGGCCGCGCGGGCGTTCGGCCAACGGCTGAGAACCCGGCGCCGGCACCGGCGATGTCGGAGTTTCATCGCTACGACCCGGCTCTGGCACAGGCCTGGGCCGCCAGCTTCGCGGCACGCGAAGTGTTCAAGTGGATCGGCATGTCCGTGCTCGCGGTGATTACGCTGGTGGTGCTGCGCTACGCGGTTGGGGGGCTGGGCTGGCTGGCGCGTGCGGGCGGCGGCGCGGGCGCGCCAACGAGCGATCCGCCGGCCCTCGCGGGCGGAATCGGCTGGGGCAGGGCCGCGTCGCTCTTGCTTCTGCTGGGGGTGCTGGCGCAGACCGCAACCAGCTTCGCGGCTGAGTGGCTCGGCTCCCAAGTGAGCGGCTGGACGCTGCTGGCGCACGTTGCGCTGTCGCCGATCCTGCTGCTCGGGCTGGTGCTCGTGGTGTTCCTGCGGGCCGAGCACAACCGGCTCGATCGGACGTCACGCCATGGGCTGAGCGTGCCGCAGCGCCTGCTGTTCTGGATCGTGCTGCCGCTGGCGATCCTCGTGGTGGGAACGACGTTCGCGGCGATGCTGCCGCTCTTCGGTTATGCTACGCTGCGATGGTTGATCGAGGTGCATGAAACCTGCGGCCTGCTGTTGCTGATCGCGACCGGGCTGCACCTGCTGGCGGCGCTGGGTGGATCGAAAGCCGAAGTCGAACGCAGGAAGTAGGCTCGCGCCAGGCCGGCAGCGGAGCGGATCGCAGCCGCCTGGGCCGGGCCGCCTGCGAGGATGTTCGTCCGCCGTAGAAGGAGGTTGAGGATGAGCCGTTGGATTGCCGGTTCCGTTGGTGGCCTGTTCGCCGCGCTGATGTTCTTCGCGGGAGCCGCGCTCGCTCCCAGCACCGCTCGCGGCGATGACAAGCCGGCGGCTCAGGCGGGAGGCGACAAGACGCCGGTCGAGATCGTGCTGCCGAAACCCGCGTTCAAGGGCACGCCCAAGAACGCGCCGCCGGGGACCAATCTCGAGCCGCCGCGCAAGGGTCCGCGCCCGCCGCTGCTCGCGCCGAAGGGAACCAAGCTGCTCTCGCGCGGCAAGCCGGTGACCGCCAGCGACACCGAGCCGATCATCGGTGAGATCAAGTTCGCGACGGACGGACAGAAGGAAGCGAACGAGGGTTCTTATGTCGAGATGGGGCCCGGCCTCCAGTGGGTGCAGATCGACCTGAAGGAGCCGTGCGACATCCACGGCATCGTCGTCTGGCATTTCCACAACAACGCGCGAGTCTACAAGGACGTCGTGGTGCAGGTTGCCGACGACGCCGACTTCGTCAAGCACGTCCGTACGGTCTACAGCAACGACGTCGACAACTCCTCCGGCCTGGGCGTCGGCACGGAGAAGGAGTACTGGGAGACCTACGAAGGCCGGCTGATCGAGGTCGCGGGCGAGAAGGCCCGCTTCGTCCGGCTGTACAGCAAGGGCAACACCGACGACGACCAGAATCACTACACCGAAGTCGAGGTCTACGGCATCTCGTCCAAGTAGAACTCCTCGATTCCTGCCGCGCAGGGCAAGCTCGGGCGCGCGTCTTCGCGCCCGCGCCGCCGCGGACCAGACGAACCCCGCGCCGCGCTTCGGTCCGCCGCTGTGCGCTTTTCCCCCGTCGCTGCCTGTCGCTTCCTTGCGAGTGGCAGCCCGCGGGCTCTTGGTCCGCCACTTGCAGGAGTCAACATGCACCCGCTGCGCCGGATTGTGCTGACCTGTCTGACCCTCTTATGCGTGTGCTCCATGGCCTGGACCGACGACTTGGCGACTCATCCGCCCAACCTTGTGCCGCAACCGGCGCGGCTGACGCTGTGCGACGGCACGTTTTCGCTCGCCGGCGCGCCTCGGATCGTGCTGGAATCGGAATCCGCGGAACTCGGCGAGATCGCCGCGCAGCTCGCCGGCTGGCTGCGCGAACGCGTCGGCATCGAGGCGCGCGTTCAGCACGGCGCGGCCGGCGGACCCGGCGCGATTACGCTTTCGTTGAAAGGCAGCGCGGACGAGCTGGGCGCCGAAGGATACACCCTCTCGGTCGCGCCCGATGGCATCCGCCTGACTGCTGCGAACCCGCGCGGACTCTACTGGGCGGCCCAGTCATTGCGGCAGTTGCTGCCCGCAGCGCGCTCGACGGCGCCGACAAGCAAGCCGATTGAGCTTCCGGCCCTGGAGATCGTCGACGCGCCGCGCTTTCCGTGGCGCGGAATGCTGCTGGATTGCGGCCGGCACTTCATGGACAAGGAGTTCGTCAAACGCTGCATCGATCTGCTCGCGCTGCACAAGCTGAACGTGCTGCACTGGCACCTGACCGAGGATCAGGGCTGGCGCATCCAGATCCGTGCCTATCCAAAGCTGACCGGAATCGGCGCGTGGCGCCGCGCCACGCGCGACAGCGAGCAATCGCGCGATGCGCAGGGCCGCTACGGCGGCTTCTACACCCAGGATGACGTGCGCGAGATCGTCGCCTACGCCGCCAGCCGGCAGATCACGATCGTGCCTGAGATCGAGCTGCCCGGCCACAGCGTCGCGGCGCTGGCCGCTTACCCGGAGCTCTCCTGCACCGGCGGACCGTTCGAGGTCAGCACCGAATGGGGCGTGCACGACGATGTGTACTGCGCCGGAAACGACGCCACCTTCGCGTTCCTCGAAGCTGTGCTCACCGAAGTGATCAAGCTGTTCCCGTCGCCGTACATTCACATCGGCGGCGACGAGGTTCCCAAGACGCGCTGGAAGGCCTGCTCGAAGTGCCAGGCCCGCATGAAGGCGGAGGGTCTCAAGGACGAGCACGAGCTGCAAAGCTACTTCGTGCGGCGAATCGAGCGCTTTCTCAACGCTCACGGTCGGCGGCTGATCGGCTGGGACGAAATCCTCGAAGGCGGCCTGGCCCCCAACGCGACGGTGCAGTCGTGGCGCGGCATGAAAGGCGCCGTCGCGGCGGCCACCAGCGGGCATGACGTGATCGCCTCGCCGACGAGCCACTGCTATCTGGACTACCCGCAGCTCGCCGACCCGCGTTCGCCCCGCTGGATGGGCCTGATCACGCTCGAGCAGTGCTACGGCTTCGACCCGCTGCCCGCCGAGCTGAACGAAGAGCAGCAGCGGCGCGTGCTGGGCGTGGAAGGCAACGTCTGGACCGAGCGCATTCCGCAATCGCGATTCGACATCATGGCCTATCCGCGCTTGTGCGCACTGGCCGAGGTCGGCTGGTCGCCGGCCGCGGCGCGCGACTGGAACTCATTCTCCACCCGCATGCGCACGCACCTCGCGCGGCTCGACGCGCTGGGCGTGCAGTATTTCGTCGCGCCGCCGCGCCTGGTGGGGGCGACGTTTGAATTCGTCGACGGTCTCGACGTTCGGCTCGAGGCCGATTTCGACGAGGTGGTCTACACAAGCGACGGAAAGGCTCCGGCTGCGGATTCGCCGCGCTTGTCCGGACCGCTGCACCTGACCGAGAGCACGACGGTACGCGCGTGCACGCGCCTGACCAACGGGCGGCTGAGCGAACCCGTTACGTTCAAGTTCCGCAAGCTGAGGATGAACAAGGCCGCCTCGGGCGAGTCGCAGGCCGGCGTGTCGTGCGATTGCTTCGAAGGCCGCTGGCAGCAGCTCCCGGACTTCTCGTCGCTGCGACCCGCCAGCCGTCAACTCATGCAGGGTCTCACCGTGCCGCCGCAAGCTCGGGCGAACGACTTCGCGCTGCGCTTCACGGGCTGCTTCGTCGCGCCGCAGGACGGACTCTACACGTTTCACCTGACCGCGGACGACGCCGCGCGGCTGCGCATCGGCGAGACCGACCCGCTTTCGCTCGAAGCCCGCTGGGATGCGGGGCCGTCTTCAGCGAAGGTGCTGCTGCAACGCGGGCTGCACCCGCTGACGCTGGAGTACTTTCAGATCGGCGGCGAACGCGAGCTGAAGGTGGAAGTTGAGGGGCCTGCCTCGGCCCGCCAGCCGGTGTCGCCCGAGGCGCTGCGTCAGAGGCCCTGAACGTTCGGTCCCCCGTGGGGTCGCCTACTCGACCACGAACGGGTGGTGCACCACCGCGACCCCGTTCGGCAGGCACGACGCGACCGAGTCCTTCAATCGGGCGGGCTGAAGATCGATCGGCTCGGGCGGGGCCGCGTCGTTCAGGCACGCCAGCAGCGCCGCCTCGCGCGCCCGGTCTGAAGGCAGGTCATCCCCGCGGCGGGCGACCGCGAGGAAAACGGCCTGCTCGATCGGCGGCGCGTCGGAGACGTCCAGCACGATCTCGAGCGGCTCACCCGCCTCGAGTCGCGCCAGCAGCGCCCCTTCGCTGAATTCGTGCAGCCGCCAGCTCACGCACCCGCAGTCGCTGTTCCACCCGCGAAACAGCACGACGGTGTACACGTCCTGCTCCGAGCACGAGCGCAGACGATCCAGCCGCGGCGCGTCGAGCGATTCGCGCGTCGGCAGGTACTCGATCGACACCGGGATGATGCCGGCCCGCGCGGCCGCGGACGAACGCGGCGTCGGGCGCTGCGGCGCGTTGCTGACGATCATCAGCAGCGCAATCGCCGCCGCCACGCCTGTCAGCCAGTCGAGCGGCTGCCGCCTGCGCGCCGCCCACGCGACCGCAATCGGCCGGTCGTCGGGCAGGCTGCGCTCGCGTTGGGCCAAGTCGAGAATCAGGCGCTCCAGAGCATCATGTTCCACGGGCAGACTCCCGCATCGCTGCTACAAGAGTTATTCCGCCGAGCCTAGCAGGTGCTCGACGGTTTCGTTCGAGAACCCAGCGGCTTCCAGCGAGCGCTGTAACTTCCTGTAAGCATTGACCTTGTGAAGATGGGCGCTGCTCGGAGCCAACCCCAGTTGCTCGGCCAGAGCGCGCTCGGACTCGCCCGCGCCCGTTCCCAGCACGATCGCCCGCTCCAGCTCGCTGAGCGAATCGGACCCACTCTGTTGGTGAATCGCGGCACGCAGCGCGTCCAACAACGCCGCGTAATCAAGCGCATGGTCCGGGCCGGCGGACGGGTCGCTCGCGGCGGCGTGCAGAAGCTCGTCGGGGACCGGCTCGGCCGCGCGCCCGGCGCGGCGCTCCTGAAGCCAGACGTTGTTTGCGATGGCGTAAACGAACGTGCTGACCGCGGCCCTCTGCGGGTTGTAGCGCCCGCGGCGCAGCGACTCCCACAGCAGCGACCAGGTTCGCTGGAGCAGATCGTCCACGCGATCCCAACGTCCGGTCAGGCGCTGGCCGAACAGCCGCCGCAGCCCCGGCGAAAGCTGCTCGATCACCGCCGCGACGGCTTCGCGATCGCCGGCGGCGACTCGTTTCCGTAGTTCGTCGGCTCCTTGGGGCATGGGCAAGAGGCTACGTCAGCGGTGAGGAATTGGCAAAGCGGGCGGCGTCCTCTCGCTGCCGGTGGCGTGTGCCCGACGCGCGCCCGAACCCGCTGAGGCAAGCCGCGGGCCGGGACCCACTGCCGTGTCGGCCGGGTGCCACTGCCGCGTCGGCAGCGCGCCTTGTCGGACGGCACGGCCTCGGCGGCGCTCAGCGCAGCGCCAGCCACGCGAACGCGCCGGCCAGCGCCAGAACGAGGACGATCCAGAGCGCTCGCGGGCGCGACGCCGCCTTCAGCACGATCGCCGCCCCGCAATGCGGGCAGTAGTCCGTCTGGTCGTAGATTTCGCGCCGGCAGTTCGGACAGGGAAGCGTGTCGACGGAGCCGTCGGAATCGCCGAAGCGGGCGACGTCGGCATCGTCCGGCGCATCGTCGACCGAGTCGTCCGACTCCGGCCCGTCGGCGTCCGACCAGGCCTCGTTCTCCCAGTCGGCGTTGTCGTGGTGCGCGCTGCGGCTCAAGTCGGCCTCGCATCGGACGGGGGTCGCCGCGGCCTGCGGAAACAACGGGCGCGCGCGGGGCGCTGCACTGCCGAAGGTGGGACTCGAACCCACACTCCCTGTGAGGGGAACGGGATTTTGAATCCCGCGCGTCTGCCAGTTCCGCCACTCCGGCGTGGCTTGCGTCGCCGGGTTGGAGACTACAGAGCGCGTTTCGCGGGGTCAAGCGGCGAGGTGAGCGCGACAGCAGGGCGCGGTGACTCGGCTTGAGCAGGAAACGGGTGAGTTGCCCGTACCGCCCTGCGCGCACGACCCTGCGCGTACGACCGTGCCCGTACTACCCCGCGAAACACCGCCGCCGCCCGTGGCCCGCGGTGGGGCGCCGAGCGGCGGCAGATGTTCGTGTCCTGAGTTCGGACCGTTGCGGACGGCGCGATGGTCCGGCGCACTCTTGGATTTCCCGCGGTGTCGGGCACCCGCGGACGACCCGGAAATCGCCGTCGGCCACAGGGGGCCGACGCTGCGGGCCCGGCTGACTACTGCTTCTTGAAGCTCATCTTCAGGGCCGCGTTGTTGCCGTTGTTCTGCGCGGCGATGTCAATCACGTAGTGATCGACGGCCACCGGCCCGCTGGTGGTCTGCACGGTGTCGACGAAGATGGCGTTCGGCAGCGTGACCGTAAACGTGTTGTCGGCGGACAGGGTCGAAAACGGCGTGCTGGGCTCGTACGAGGTGCTGTAGATGCTGAAGCCGGCGGGCGGCGTCGGCCAGGTCGCGGCGCCGTCGATGCCGTTGATCTGCGAGCCGTCCGCGGCGTGGAAGAAGACCTCGAAGCGATACGGCAGGCCGGTCAGCAGCGCGCCGGTGTCGTCCACGGGCGGATTCCACTCGAGCTCCAGGTCCTGCGTGCCGTCGAACGCGATCGTCTCTGGACCGGCGACCGGGGTCAGAGCGCCGGGCGCGCCGGCGTTCACCAGCTTCGGAATGCTCTTGAAGACGAAGTTGATCATGCGCGAGTAGACGCCGACCGTGCCGTCGTCGTAGCTCACCTCGACGGTGAACGTGTCGCCCGCGTTCATGAACTGGTGCGGCGTTGCGAACGCCTGAAAGTGATTCGGACCCGGGTTGTCGAACGCATACGCGGTATCCGACCAGAGCGCGCCGGTGTGCAGCACGGTCATGTCGGGCTGGTAGATCGGCGTCGGCGCCGGCGGACCGATCAGCCGAACGGCGGTCACGTTCCGGCTGCTGCTGTTGTTCTTCAGTTCGAAGGTGATGACGGTGTTGTTCTTGAGAATTTCCTCAATGCCGGGCTCGTCGCCGGCGTAGAAGACCTGCGCCAGGTTCGACTCGATCTTCAGATTCATGAAGAAGCTGAGCGTCACGCCCTCGAAGGGGATCGGGCTGAGCACCGCATCAGGATCGAAGTCGTCGACCGTGCCGTCGCCGTCGTCGTCGGCGTCATAGGTGTCGATCAGGCCGTCCTGATCCGAGTCGAGCTGCTGGCGCGGGTCGTCGGAAGCGTCGCCCTGCGCGCCGTCGCCCTTGCCGTGCGAAGTGACGCCGACGGGCACGCCGTTGTCGTCGAGGCGCGATACCACGTCGTCAGGCACGTCGGCGTTGTCGAGGTCGGCGTCCGGGCCGGGCGCCAGCGGAGCGTCGCCGGGCGCGTCGGGAGCGTCGAACGTGCCGAGGTCGGCGGCGCCGTTGAGCTCCAGGCCGGTGTAGCCGTTCGTGCCGTCGTCGCCGAAGACCACCGGGCCCAGCGCCTGGCTGTCGGGGCCGATGACGGTGACCATGAAGAGATTGCCCTGCTCTTCGGCGGGCAGATCGACCAGGAACGCGCCGGATGCGTCGGTCAGCGCACTGTACGTCTCCTGCGTCTCGGTGCTCTGCATCAGCACGACGTAGCCGGTCGAGTCGGTTCCCTCGGCGATGGCGGCGCGCTTGGCGGACTCCGACGCGTTGATGACGCCGCTGAGACTCAGGCTGGTGCTCGAATCGTCGTCGCCGGCGTCGGTGGTGTCCGTGTCGTCGGGGGTGTTGTCGGTGTTGGTGTTACCGGCCGTCGTGCCGTCGCCTGTGCCGGCGGTTTGGTTGGCCGGGCAGCCGGCAAGCGCCAGCACGGCGGCTAACGACGTAAGTGCGAGGAGTCTCTTCATCATCGGTTTCTCCTGTGTTTGCCTGGTGCGCCGACCGAGCGGCCGACCCTCGCCGGGACGGCGGCGAATGCACCTCAGCGCGGTATCGGGTCGCGCGGCGGGGGCGTTGAGCGGAAGGCGGGTATTTCCTCGGTTTGCTCCGGCCTCTGGAGAAAACGGCTCGAAAGGGGCCGAGAATCGCGGCGAATTCTGGACTATCGGGCGTGAGCCGCCGGCGATCGCGACGGGTGACCCGTCCGCGTCAATTCGGCGCCCAGCCCGCGGCGCCGATCAGCCGGACAAATCGGCAGCGCAGCACGCTTTGCTCGGAGAAAGCGACGTGGGTGCGTTGCAGCACGACCAGCTCCTGGTCGTCCAGCGGTCCGATGGGAATCACCAGCCGTCCGCCCACGCGGAGTTGGTAGCGCAGCTCCGCGGGAACGCGAGGCGCACCGGCGGTGACGATGATCCCGTCGAAGGGAGCCCGCTCGGCGCAGCCGAGCGTGCCGTCGCCGACCAGGACCTCGACATTGGCGACGCCGAGCTGAGTCAATCGCGCGCGGGCGGCGTCGGCGAGCCGCGCGATGCGCTCGATGGAAATCACGCGCGCGCAGAGGCGCGCGAGAACCGCCGACTGATAGCCCGTGCCGGTCCCGATTTCGAGCACCGTTCCGGCGCGGTCGACCTGAAGGAGCTGAGTCATCAGGCCGACCATGTAGGGCTGGGAAATGGTCTGTCCGCAATCCACCGGCAGGGCGCAATCGGCATAGGCCTCGTGCGCGCAGGCCGCCGGCACAAAATGCTCGCGCGGGATCGCCCGCATGGCGTCGAGCACGGGCGCCGAGGTGATGCCGCGTTGCGCGAGCTGATCAGCGACCATGCGCTCGCGCTCGGCGGCGCGGTGGAATGGCGCAGGGCCTGAACCCATCCACCGAAGTGTACCCGCTTCGGCGCGGCAATCGAAGCGTGCGATGCGGTCAAGCGCCTGGCGGTGCAGGCAGGCACGCGGCCAGGCGCGCGCGAACGGCGTCGAGTTCCAGGCCGCGCAGCCGAAGCGTCTTGAGCGGGCGAGTTTGGCCGGAGACGACCTGCACGTCGCGAAGCGGAAGGCCCAGCGCTCGGGCGACCAGGCGAACGACCTCTTCATTTGCGCGGCCGCGCTCCGGCGCGGCGCTGACCGTCAATCGCAGGGCGTGGTTCCACACTCCCGCGATGCGCGAGCGCGAGGCGCCCGGCACCACCTTAACGTCCAGCTCCACGTCGCCGCCGGCGACGCGCAGCCGCACGGCCTGGATTGGATCCCTCACCGCAGCTCGACGGGCTGCTCCGCGGGGGTTGGCGCGATTCCCTCGGCATCTGGAAGGAACTCGTCGCCGCGGAAGGTGTTGCCGAGGTACGTCGCGCGCACGCGCGGGTCGTTGATCAGCTCATGGGGCGTGCCGTCGCTGATGACGCGGCCCTGGTGGATGACGTAGCTTCGGTCGGTGGTCTTGAGGGTCTCGCGGACGTTGTGGTCCGTCAGCAGGATCGCGATGCCGTGCTGCCGCAGCCGCAGGATTTCGGCGCGCAGCTCCTCGACCGCCTTGGGGTCGACGCCGCTGAACGGCTCGTCCAGCAGGATCAGCCGCGGGTTGGTGATCAGGGCGCGGGCGATTTCGAGCTTGCGGCGTTCGCCGCCGGAGATGTGCCGCGCCAGGTTGGCGCGCACGTGCCGGAGGCTGAACTGCTCGAGCAGGTGCTCGACGGTTTCGCGGCGTTGCTTCCGGTTGAACCGCATGGTCTCGGCGATGGCCATGAGGTTGGCTTCGACGGTGAGCCGCTGAAAGACGCTGGGCTCCTGGGAGAGATAGCCGATGCCGGCGCGGGCCCGCTTGTACATCGGCAGGGCGGTGATGTCGCGGCCGAGGAAGGCGATTCGGCCGCCGTCGGCGCGGATCATGCCGACGGTGATGCGGAAGCTGGTGGTCTTGCCGGCCCCGTTGGGCCCGAGCAGACCGACAATCTCCCCGTCCTCGACGCAGAAATGCACGTCGTTGACGACGGTGCGGCCGCTGTATGTTTTGACGAGGTTGCGTGCCTCAAGCAGCATCCGGTAAGTCCGTCAGCCCGGGGCGCAGCCCCTGCCGGTCCGTCTGGGTCAGGCCTCGGCGCAGTGATCCAGCGCCCGGGCCTAGCGAATGAAACGCACTCGCCCGATGTCCGGCAGGCGCCAGCGGCCGGCCGAATCCCAGGACATCCACCCAGGAAGATAGACGAAAAAGGCCCGTCCGACAATCTGATCGACACGGACGGTCCCCGCCGGGTAGGGCTGGCTCACTCGCAACTCGGGTGCCACCGCGACCCATTCCCGGGCGTCATGGCTGCGGGGGCTGTTGTCGCCGAGGACAAAATAGCACCCGTCCGGCAGCTCGAAGGGCTCGCTTGGCCGGGCGCGGACGGTTCCGGCGGTCAGGGTGTAGTAGACGTCGCGGTCCACCTGCACGCCGCCCAGCGAAAGCGCGCCGCCCCAAGCCACCAGCCGAATGCCCGCCGGCGATGTGCGGCGCCGCTCGCGCAGCCGGGCGAGGTCGGGGTGCAACAGGAAGTCGCTGGTCTGGGCCACCAGCTCGCCCTCGATTCGCAGCCAGACGCGCCAATCGCAGTGCGCTAGTTCGACGTGCAACGGCCGAGCGGAAGGCGGCTTGCGAACGCGACGGAGGCTGATCGCGGTGTCGCTGCCAGCCTCAGGGTTCATCTGACGCAGCTCGACGACCCCATCGCCGCCGATCGTCGCCACGAACTCGTTCGCGTCGCGCGTCAGGTGAATTTCTAGTCGCGACTTCGAGGAGGCCATCCGCACGGCGGCCTTCAGGCGCACGTCCGCGAAGAACGCGCCCGACGCGCCGCCGTTGTACGCGTAGAAATCCTGCTGAAAATCCATTGAGGACTGCGGATCGAAGCGCAGGCCGAAGCGGTGTTCCTGGGCAGGAACAAACCGCAATTCGCGCTCGTCCAGCCCCGTCCAGCCGGCGAAACCGTGCGAATCGTCGGGCGGCGGGTCGGGTGGATCGAGCGCCCAGACGGAAGCGGCCGCGTTTGCGCCGCCGTCGAACGGCACCCGCGACTGATCGAAAACGGGAATCCAGGTGGCCTCCTGCGCGGCCGGCGGCTTGCGCGCGATGTGCGGCTCGCCGCCTTTCGACCCGATGAAGATGTCGCCGTCGACAATCTCGACCGTCTCCCCGGGCAGGCCGACCAGGCGCTTGATGTAGTGCTGGCGCGGGTCCGCCGGATCGCGAAAGACGATCGGGTCCCAGCGTCGCAGCCCGGCCCCGGGCCACAGCCAGGCCAGCCACTTGTGCACCAGAATCCGGTCGCCGGCGCGCTCGTCGCCGGGCCTGATTTCCACCGGCTCCCGGCAATTGGGGCAGCGCGCGGCAGGTGCGAATCGCCCGCCGCGAGTGGAGTCCGCGTCCTCAGGCAGTCCGAAATCGAAAATCGTTCCGCAGGCGGGGCAGAGCAGCGTTGCATGACGGCCGCAGAGCCCCGGCGCCATCGAGCCGGTTGGAATGATGAACGCCTCGATGAAGAAGGCCCGGAAGACGAAGGCCAGCATCAGCGCCGTCAGCAGGGTTTCGAGCGGTTCAACGACGCGCACCCACGCGACGGCGCGCGGGCTGAGGTGGTGGCGCGGTCTCGACGATCGCGTTCGTGCGGTCTGCGACAAGTCGTTCGGGTCTGGCGCCAACGCGCGTGCTCACAGCTCAGTCGATCCAGCGGACGCGCCCCAGATCGGGCAACAGGTTGAATCCCAGCCCCGGGAGCGGCATGAACCCCGGCCAGTACACCAGGAATGCGCGGCCGATCATCTGATCGGCCGGCACGGTGCCTACGGTGTAGTCCCCGCGCTGAAGGTCGTCGCGCAGGCTCGGACCGAGGTCTTCGGCGCGCCAGAAACGGCTGTCCAGGCTGTTGGGGCTGTTGTCGCCCAGAACGAAGTAGCCATTGGACGGAAGATGAATCGGGTTCCCGGCTACGCCGTTGCTGCGCGGACCGGACGCCTGGGTGTAATGCACGTCGCGGTCGACGCGCAGGTGCGAGAACTCGGCCTGCAAATCCGCCGCCGCGATGCGAATGACGGAAGGAATCCGCCGGGCGGCGAAGTTCTGCGCCTGCTCGGCGGAAACCGAGTAGCGACGGTCATCCGATTCGAGCACCACACGTCCGTCCACCTCGATCTGCACCCGGTAGTCCGCGTGTCCCAGGGCAAGTTGGACGGCTCGGTCGGCCGGCACGCGGGCCTCACCCCAGGTCTCGCGCTGCTGCGCGTCCTGTCGCTGGCACTCCAGCACGAGGTGTCCGTCGCGATGCAGCCGGGCGAAGAAGCGGTCGCCGTGCTTGTTCAGGCTCAGCTCGACGAATCCCGAGCCGCCCGTCATCTCCACGTCCGCCGACACGCGCGCGTCGCTGACCAGGAAACTCGGCTGTCCCGAGAGGGCGTTGTATCCGTAGAAGTCGAGGATCGGCGCGATGCGATCCGAGTCACGGTCGAAGGCGGCGAACTCGATGGTCTCCAGGCTTCTGCCCAGCCCGTCGAAGCTCGGCCGGCGCTGGTCGAGCACCTGCCAGCCCGAATCAGCCTGGCGGGCCGTCCAGTGGGGGTGGTATCCGCCGGCCCCTGGCTGGTGCGGTATGTAGTCGTGGTCATACACCGGGAACCACAGGGCATGTTGCACGCGCACCGGCTTGCGCGCCACCTGCGGCTCGGCCGCGCCCGGCGCGGTGACGAAAATGTCCCCGTCGATGATCTCGATCGTCTCATTGGGAAGGCCGATCAGCCTCTTGATGTAGTTCTGGCTGGGCTGGTTGGGGTTCTTGAAGACCACCACGTCCCAGCGCCGCGGGCCGAGGCTGCCGCCGAAGTCGTAGCTCCATCCCTGCACGACGATCCGGTCGCCGTCGCGCAGGGGAAGCTTGACGCCTCCCCGGCCGGTCGGGCTGGTGCGCTCCTGCCAACGACAGTTCGGGCACAGGATCATTTCGGGAATGCGGTTGAGCTCGCCGCCGCGCTCGTCGCGCACGCGCTGCGGGCCGATCTTGTACTCCCAGCCGCAGTTCGAGCAGGCGTGGACCGCGTGCTGGCCGGCGAGCGTTTCCGCCATCGATCCGGTCGGTATGATGAACAGCGGCAGGAAGAAGCTCTTGAGCACGAGCAGCCAGACGAACAGATCGAGGAACGAACCGATCTGCGCCAGCGCGGACTCCTTCGGCGCGCGGGGCGCATCGCGCGTGGCGACAGCGAGGCCGCCGGCTTGCGTCTTGCTCTGGTTCATCGCTTCGTCCGGGCCCGCCGCCGAGCTTCCTGCCTCCGCACCCTGCGGCGGGAAGTCGGCAGGGTAGTAGCCTGCGGTGCGCGGGTCAACGCGGGCGCCTCAGTGACGTCCGGCTCGGCCGAAACGGCTCAATCGAGAGACGGCAGGGCAAGCGCATGGCTCAGTGGCTGGTGAAGAGCGACCCGGCGGAGTATTCCGCGGCGGACCTTGCCCGCGGCAAGCGCACTTTGTGGGCGGGTGTGCGGAACGCGACGGCCCAGCTCCACCTCCGCGCGATGAAGGCCGGCGACGAGGTGCTGATCTACCACACCGGTCGCGAGAAGGTGGTCGTCGCAATCGCTTTCGTCCAGCAGGACGCGCGGCCGGACCCGACGGATGCCACCGGCAAGTCGCAGGCGGTCGAGCTGGCATTCAAGGCCTGGGTGAAATTGCCGGTGACACTCGCAACGATCAAGGCCGACCCGGCGTTCGCCGAGTTCGATCTGGTTCGCATCGGCCGGCTCAGTGTGATGCCGGTGCCTGCCGCCCTGTGGAAACGGCTGGTCAAGCTGGCCGGCGGAATCAAGAGCTGACGTGAGTCTGCCCGAGTTGAGGCCGGTTTGCCTGCTGGATCCGCGGCGCGTCGACGCGCAGCGCGGCGACCCGATCCGCGACTCCGTTCGTATTCCCTGGCCCGAGTTGGCCGATCGCGTGCACGAATTGCCGCCGCGTACGCGCGAAATCCGCGTGGCCTCCGTCGGCAACGACGCCGAGCGCGCCGTCGCGTGGCTGCGGAGCGAACAACGTCGCGCGGCGCTCGCACCCGATTTCGAATATGCCGCGCACGGCGAGCCGCCGGCGCGCTGCCGCTTGTGGGAGCCCAGCCCATTCCTGGCCGAGTGCGCCGCCGAGCTTGAGCCCGGTCGGGCGCTCGAACTGGCTTGCGGCGTGGGTCGTGACGCGGTGTATCTGGCCTCACGGGGATGGGACGTGCTGGCCGTGGACGTGCTGCCGGATGCGGTGGAGCGAGCGTGCGCCCTGCGCGATCGCTACCTGCCCGAGGGTCGGTTGCGCTTCGAGCGGCGAGAACTGGAAGCCGCTTCACCTGACGACTTCAAGGACTGGGTAAGCGGATTCGACCTGATCAGTGTCGCGCGCTATCTGCATCGGCCGCTGTTCGAGCGGTTCGCCCGCTGGCTGCGGCCCGGCGGAAGCCTCGTGTACGAGACGTTCACAACCGAGCACCGCGCCCGGCACGGCCGTCCGCGACGTGACGCGTTCGTGCTTCAAGCGGGCGAATTAGCCAGCGCCGTGCCCGGACTGCCGGTTCGACACGCGTCGGAGGCTTGGCATGACGACGCGCACACCGCGCGGCTGTGGGCCTGCAAGCCGGCCTGAGCCCGTTCACCTGCTCTTCCCCCGCACGGCGGTCGCGCGGCGGCGCTCGCCGCCGGGGCCCGGGCGTCAGGGATGATCCGCGCTCCAGGCGGGGTCGGTGGCTTCCACGGCGCTGCTCGAGCCGAGCGCGCCATCCGATCCGACGTCGTTCCCGACCACCTGCCCGTTGCCCTCGTCCAGCGCCCAGAGACCGAGCATGTCGGCGCTGGCCGACGGCGCCCGGTCCATGTTCGCCGCGACCTGCTCCACTGTGCGCGCGATGGACCACAGCCGCACGTCGGCGATGTTCCCTGAGAACCCGTTTCCGAGGGTGATTTCCTCGATCGGCGCGAACGCCCCGGCCGCGGCGCTGCCCGCGAGCTCACCGTCGACCACGATCTGGAGCGTTGCTCCGGCCTCGAAGACCAGGGCCACGTGCACCCAACGACTCGCCAAATCCGTGGCGAGCGCCTCCACGCTGGCCCCGGAGACGACCACCCGCACACGCGAGGTCGTGGGGTCGACGTCGATCTCCAGCGGCGGGTTGCCGAAGGTCGCGATTCCGCCGCCGACGCTGTCCGGCCGACACCAGGCCTCGAAGGTGAACGCGCTCAAGGCGGCCGAATTGACCGGCAGCGTGGCGAATTGCGAGCCATCGAACTGGAGCGAGCCGTTGGCGCTTCCGCTGCCGACGGTGATGGTGGCGGTCGCGGTGCCTTCCACCCCGCCGGCGCTGACCGCGCGCAGCGTTACGACAAACGTGCCAGCCAGGGTGTACGTGTGCACAGGCGCGGCGGTGCGGGCGGTGCCGCCGTCGCCGAAATCCCAGTAATAGTCGTGAATCAGGTCGTCCTCGGCGGTGCTGGCCGTGCCGTCGAACACGACCGAGAGCGGCGTCGGGCCGCTGGTCGGGCTGGCGTCGATGGCTGCGGTGACGGGGCCACCCTCCACGCGTATCGTGGTCCGCGCGGTAGATTGGCGGCCGGAGGCGTCCGTGACGGTCAGCGTCACCGCGTACGCGCCGGGCGAGGTGAAGGTGTGGTCGGCGGTGGAGGTGTCGGCGGTCGCGAGTCCGGCGAAGTCCCACGCGTACGAGACGATCTCGTCGGGGCCGCTGGAGGCCGCCGCGGAGAACAGCACGTGCAGCGGCGGCGGACCCTGCGTGATGTTGGTGCCGATAGCGGCCGTCAGCGAATCAAGCGAGCCCGACGGACAGCCTCCCAGCGAGAATGCGACCGCGACGGCGGCAAGAACGATTCGCGTCACCGGATTCCTCCCACGCGCAACCTGCGCTTCGAGCGCATTATACGATTCATCGGAAAGGTCGCGGCAGCGGTGAAGCGGACCCGATCGGCACGCTTGGTGCAGCCGCGCCATCACGACGTGCTGAGAATGTTACCCGGATGGGTGAGAGACGATCGTCTCGGCTCATCGCGGGAAGCTCCCGAAACGGCCGGGGTCATCGTTGACTTTCGACTCCGTTCGCGTAGTGTGACGCGGGCGTTCTCTGAAGCGGATTCGAGAACGGGCGTCCGTCATCCGTGGTTTGAAACGGCGAGATCAATGCGTAGCCGCTGCGCGCCGCAGGCCGGGGCTCGTCTGTCCGGACTCGCGAAACCCATCGGGAATCTCCTCCTGTTCACCGCGCTGGGGCTCGCCGCGCTGCCGACGCCGGGCGCGTCCGCGCAGGGCACGACGATCCTCAAGGACGTGACGGTCCTGGTCGGCGACGGCACCGTGCTCAACGAGTCCACGGTCTCGATCCAAGCCGGCAACATCGCGTCCGTCGGCGGGCCGCCGGGCATGACCCTGTTGGCCAGGACGATCGATGCCAAGGGAAAGTTCCTGACGCCCGGGCTGATCGACGTGTGGAGCACGCTTGGGCTTCAGCCCGGCGGCGAAGGCCGCGCGACCGGACGGGCCATCGACGCATTCAACCCCTATGATCGCGACCAGATTCTCTTCGCGCTGCAACGCGGAGTCACTGCTGTGTACGTGCCCGCGCGGGCCGGCCAGGGCGTGGGCGGCCGCGGGGCGGTGGTGCGCCTCACGCTCGATCCCGCCGCCGAGAACCGCGTGCTGTCAGAGGAAAACGCGCTGGAAATCGTGCTGGCCGCCGGTCAGGGACCGCTGGCGCGCGTGCGAGCGGTTCAGGAGCTGCGCAAGACCTTCCTCGACGCGCGCGAGTATCGCGAGGCGTTGAACAACTACGAGGACGAGCTGAAGGAATACGAAGAGCAGCTCAAGAAGCGCCAGGAGCAGGGTTCGGAGGGGGCCAGCGAAGCGTCCAAGGGCGAGTCGGCCAGGAAAGAGGAGAAGTCCGGCAAACCCGAGAGCCGCCGCGGGCGCGGCGATCGCCCTCGGGGTGATCGTTCTGCCGCGGAGGGGCCCAAGCCGGAGGAAAGGAAGGACGAGAAGAAAGACGAAAAGAAAGACGATCTGAAGAAGCCCCAGAAGCCCGAGCGTGACCCGTCGAAGGAATTGCTTCTGAAGGTGCTCGACGGCGAGATCATGGTGCGCATCGAGGCCGAGCATCCCGAGGACATCCTGAATCTGCTGGACCTCGCGCGCGAGTTCTCGTTGCCGCTGATTCTCGAGGGTGCGAGCGGCGCGGTCCCGGTTGCGGCCAAGCTGGCGGAGGCCGAGGTTCCGGTCGTCCTGGGCGCGCGGACGCCGCCGCTGGCGTACGTCGGCGACGCCTCGCAGCATCAGACGCCCGCATGGCTCGCCGCGCTGCGCGAGGCGGGAGTCAGCGTGTACTTCGGCTCCGGACCCGATCCGAGCGGAACTTCCGCGACCCAACACCTGGCGCTGGCCGCGGCCCGGACGGTTTCGCGCGGCTTGCCCGAGGCCGACGCGCTGCCCATGCTCACCTCGCGGGCCGCCGCGTTGCTTGGCATTGACAAGGAAGTCGGCCGCGTCGCGCAGGGCCTGTCGGCGGATCTTGTGCTTTGGAGTCATCCTCCGTTTGATCCGCAGGCGCGCGTCGAGCGGGTGTGGATCGCGGGCCGCGAAGTCTACAACGCAGAGCAGCAGGCGAATCCATGAGCGAAACTCGCAGCCGTTTCCGCCCGTTCGCCCGTCTTTCCACCGTCCTGCGGGGCGGCGTGCTGGTTCTGCTCGCGGCGCTGGCATCGCCGGCGCGCGGCGAGCCGCAGAACCTGATCCTGCGCGCCGCGGGGCGCGTCGACCTGGCGGGTGAAATCCAGCAGGACGGGCTGGTCGTCATTCGGGATGGGCGGATCGTGCAGGTTGGCGGGCAGGCCCCGGCCGGCGCCGCGGTGGTCGATTTTCCCGGCGCCGTGCTGATGCCCGGCCTGATCGACATCGAGTCCAACCTCGGCGCGCCCGGACAACTCAGCGAGTCCGCCGACGTGATCGACGGAATGGCGCGCGCCCGCGACGCGTTCAACCGACACCACAGCCGGCTGCGAGCGGCGAGCGCCGAAGGCGTCACGAGCTTCGCGCTGTGCCCGGACGATCTCAACCTGGTCGCCGGCCGGATCGCCGTCTGCCGAACCGCGTCGGCCGGCGCCGCGCCGGACCTGGTGTCGGCGGAAGGCCCGCTGAAGCTCTCGCTGTCCCCGGCGGTCTATCGCACGGAACGCCGTCCCACGTCGCGCAGCGGCGCGATCGGCATGCTGCGCGACCTGCTGGCCAAGCCCTCGGACGGCGGCCCGGCGCTGGTGGAGTTCGCGACCGGCAGTTGCCCGGGATTCGTCGCCACGCCGAGCGGCGCCGACGTGCTGGCGCTGCTGAGCATGCTCGAATCCGTCCGCGATTGCCGCGTGTATGTGCGGCACAGCGAGGACGCGGGCGACGTGGCCGGCGAGCTTGCGGCTCGTAAGATCCCAGTGGTGGTGGGCCCGCTCGATTTTCGGTCGTCGCCGCGCGCCCTGCGGGCCGCCGGCATCCTGGAAGCCGCGGGAGTCAACGTGGCGATCGCCGGCGGCCTGCCCGGCGAACCCGCCGATAGTCTGCGGGTCGGCGCCGCGCTCGCCGCAAGGTACGGCATGAGTCCCGCCGCCGCCCGCCGCGCGATCTCAACCGTGCCGGCCGACCTGCTCGGGGTCTCCGGGCGGATCGGCGGCCTGGTCGAGGGGCGCTCGGCCGACGTGATCGTGTTTTCGGGGGACCCGCTCGATCTGCGTTCTCGTGTTCTGGCCGTATACGTCGCGGGAGTACGACAGTCCCCGCCGACGACTGCGGAGTAGCACCGGAGTCCTTGTTGTACGGCGCCGCGCGGCGCCGAGGTGGTGATGTCATGAGCACCTGTTGGCCGCCAGCGGAGCATGTTCGAACAGCCCGATCCGGACGGATCGGCCGGCGATGGACCTGGAGCGCGGCGCTCGTTCTGACGTTTGCGGTCCTGCCAACGTTTGCCGGCGAGACCCTGGTCAAGGCCCGTCGCGTCTACGTCGGCAGCGGCCCGGTCATCGAAAACGGCATGGTTCTGGTGCGCGACGGCAAGATCGCCGCCGTCGGGACTGACCTGGCTGTGCCGGCCGGGGCGGCCGTGGTGGATCTGCACGACGCCGTACTCACTCCGGGCCTGGTGGACGCCTGCGCGGTGCTCGAAAGCGAAGTTGCACAGAGCGCCCGCAACTGGTTCGGCTCGGAAGAAGCCCAGCGTCGCGGCGCGGTCTGCCCGGAGTGCGGCGCGTTCGCGTCGCGCGCCTGCTGCCCGCACCCGCCGCAGGGCCACGACTTCTTTACGAAAGCCGCCGAAGCCGCCGAGCATCAGCGCCGGCATGAAGCCGGCGAAGAGGATTCGTGCGCGGTCTGCTCGGGCCCCACGACCGCCGACGCCGCCCGCAAGCTCCTGGCGCCGGGCGTCTCGGCCGACTCGACCTGGGCTGAACATTCCTCCGAGGTGACGCCGAACGTGCTCGTCGCCGACTCGCTCAATCTCCTGTCGCGCGACTACGAGCTCCTGCTGCGGTCGGGCGTGACGACCGTGTTCGTCTCGCCGGATTCGGGGAACGTGATCGGGGCGCGCGGCGCGATCGTGAAGACCGGCGGAAAGCTCGGCGAGCGCGTGGTTCGCAGTGCCGACGCGGTGAAGGCCTCGCTGGGGGCGGATCCGGTCTACCGCGGGCAGAGTAACCGTGGTCCCTTCGGCGGGCGGGCTTCGCTGGCCACGCGCCGTCCGACAACGCGCATGGGCGTCGATTTTGTCTTCCGCAAGGCCTTCTACGACGCCGTCCGCACCGGGCAGGGGCTGAGCGCGCAGGGGGCCGACACGGCGCCTGAGGCGGCGTTCCCGGTCTTGCGGCAGGTGCTCTCGGGCGAGATTCCGCTACGAATCCAGGCCCGCATGCAGCACGACATCTTCTCGGCGCTGCGTCTGGCGAACGAGTTCAAGGTGCATTTCGTGCTTGAAGAAGGCACCGAGGCCTACCGGGCGCTGGACGCGCTCAAGGCCGCGGACGTCCCGGTGATCTACGGCCCGCTGTTCTGGTCGCCGAGCGGCTTTCGCGCGTTCGTGGGAGAAGCGGACGAAGCCCGGCTCAACACCCCGCAGCGGCTTTCGCAGGCGGGGATTCGATTCGCGATCACGGCGCAGGAGTTTCGCGACGAGGAAGGGTTGCAGCGCCAAGCCATGATGGCGATGCGCTACGGCCTTTCCGCGGATGAAGCCCTGAAGTCCATCACCGAGTCGCCGGCCGAGATCATGGGGCTGGCGGGGCGGGTCGGAAGAGTGCAGCCAGGGGCGGACGCCGACCTGGTGGCCTGGTCGGGCGAGCCGCTGGCGGCCACCAGCCGCGCGCTCTGGGTGATGGTCAACGGCGACGTGGCCTTCGGACAACCTCCAGCACAGAGCGAGTGACGTATGCCTGGAAGCAGAATCGTCGTGCAAACCTCCGCGGTCTTCGGCATCTGGCTGGCGGCCTGCGCCGCAGCCGTCGCCCAGGCCGTTCCGCCTGAGCGCGTGGCGCTGATCAACGCAAAGATCATCCCGGTGGTCGGCGCTCGAGTCGAAAAGGGCACGGTGCTGATCGAGCACGGCAGGATCGCCGCAATCGGCGAGGACGTGCAGGTGCCGTACGACGCGCGCGTCTTCGACTGTGCCGGCAAGGTCGTCTTTCCCGGCATGGTCAACGTGCACGCGTTCGGCGGCACGGACGTCTCCAACGAGCGCCGCCAGATCGTCCCGCAGCTCACGGTGGCCGACTCGCTGGACCCCTCGCAACTGTTCTTCGAGGATCAGTTGCGCCTTGGGCACACGGTCGTGCACGTGATCCCCGGGCACAGCACCTGCATCGGCGGTCTGGGTCTGGTGGTGCGGCCGATCGGCATGACGCCCGCCGAGATGACGCTCGCGGAATCGGCCTTCATGAAGCTGTCCGTGTCGCCAACCTTCGCCGCGGACCGCATGCTGCAACTGGCCCAGATGCGAGACACCTTCGACGCCCTCGCGCCATACGTCGAGAAGCTCGCCGAGCAGCGCTACGAAGAGTCGCTCAAGGAGCAGGAGAAGCAGATCGACGTCGGGCCGTCCGAGGCGGCGCAGCGCGGGCTCGAGCTGATCCGCCCCGACGACGTCGACATCGAGCACCGCAACCTGCTTCGTCTCACCGGCGGAACGGTGAAGCTCGGCGACAAGGAAGGCCCCAAGCTGTTCGAGCCGCTCGGCGCGTTCATCTACTGCTCGCAAGCGATGGACGTCGCCGCCGCCGTGGCGCTCAGCAAGAAGTACGGCTTTTTCGACCGCATGGTGCTGGTGCTCGGCGGGGAGTGCTTCAAAGCGGTCTCCGAACTGAAGGCGGCCGCGCGTCCGGTGGTGCTCCCGTCGGAGCCGGTCTATCGCGAAGTGGATCCGGTGACGGGCAAGTTGCGGGAGACGTTCGTCCCGCGTGCGATCGCCGACGCCGGCCTGGAGTTCGCCCTGCTTCCCGGCTCGGACACGTCGCTGCCCGAGCGGCAGTTGAACTACCAGGCGGCCCGGCTGGTGCGCGAAGGCATTTCGCGCGACCTGGCGCTTCGCGCGATCACGCTCTACCCGGCGAAAATGCTCGGCCTGGGGGATCGGCTGGGCTCGATCGAAGTCGGCAAGGACGCACACCTGGTCGTCTTCAGCGGTGATCCGCTTGACTTCACCAGCGTGGTCGAACGCGTCTTGATCAACGGCATTCCCGCGTACGACCGAACCCAGGATGTGCGCCTGCAGAAGCTGCTTTCGGCGCCGCCGCCCGCTTCGCAACCAACCCCCTGAGGCCAGGCTTCATGATTCGACCAGGATTGAACCTGCATACTCGGCGCGCTCAACGTGCCGGCGCCGAGGCGAAACCGGGGCGCCGCGCGGCCTGGACGACGATGCTCGGGCTGCTGCTGACGCTCACGCCGGAAGTCTTGGCGGAAGGAAACGCCGCCCTCTCCTCGTTCGCGCTGCGGGCCCGGCGCATCTACCCGGTGACCGCCGACGGCGCGGGGCCGATCGAGCACGGCGTCCTCATCGTGCGCGACGGGAAGGTCGAGTCCCTCGGCTCGAATCTCGCCATCCCGCCGGAGCTTCCGATCCTTGATCGCTCGGACGCGGTCGTGTGCCCCGGCTTCGTCGACGCCGGCGCCGCGCTGATTCCCTGGCACCGCGGCAACTACTCAGTCGGAGCGGAATACCGGGCCGTCGATGCGTTCGACCCCTACGACGACATGCGCCGGGTCCTGGCCCGCGGAACCACCACCGCCCACCTCAGCCCCGGCGGCCACCGGCTCGTCTCCGGCCGCGGCGCCGTTGTGCGGCTCGCCGGCGAGCCCGCCATGCGCGTCCTGCGGGCCGAGTCCGACCTGTGCGTAAACCTCGGCGTGTTCGGCCCGCCGCAGATCATTGAGCCGCCGTTCTTCGCCTCGGCGGATGTGCAGATTCGTCCGGCGCTGATGCAGCGCCCCGAGACGCGGCTGGGCCAGATGGTAGAGCTGGAGCGCTGGCTGACGCTGGTGCGCACGCCGCAGTCTCCCGCGATCGACCCGTCCGACGCCTGGCTGACCCCGGCGCGCCTGGCGTTCGTCGACGCAATGAACGCGAAGCTGCCCTGGCGCATCCAGGTTCGCGCCGCCGCCGACATTGAGCGCGCCGCCGCATTCGCCCAGCAGCTCGGCGTTCCGGTCTATCTGGTCGGGCTGACCGAAGCGGATGACGCGGTTTCGTCGCTGATGCAGGTCGGGCTGCCGCTCGTGCTGCGCGTCGAGAGCGCCTACCGCGTGCCGGCGAATGACGCCAGCGGCGACCCGGATACGCTGCTCGACGACCTCGCGGTCGCCGCCCGCGTCGCCAGCGCTGCCCACGCCCGCCAGCAGCGCGCCGCGCTGGCGCTGACCGGCGCCGAAGGCGATTCGCTCAGCGATCTGCAAATGGTCGGACGACTCGCGCTGCGCGGCGGGCTGGCCCGCGAGGCCGCGCTGGCGGCCATCACGCGCGTCCCCGCGGAAATCCTTGGCGTTTCGGAGCGTGTCGGCAGTCTGGCGGCCGGCCGCGACGCCGACTTCCTGCTGCTCAACGACGACCCGTTCGAGCCGGGCACGCGCGTGTGCGAGACCTACGTCGCCGGGCGAAAAGTCTTCGAAGCCCCCCGCAGCGACGCGCTGGTGGTCCGCGCCGGAACGGTCTGGGTCGGCGACGGCAGCACCCTGCACGACGGCTCGGTGCTGATCGTCGACGGGAAGGTCGAGGCGGTCGGCCAGCGCGTGTCGCAGCCGCCCAACGCGCGCGTGATCGACGCCGGCCCCGACAGCTTCGTGACGCCCGGTTTCGTCGACGGCTTCGGCTATCTCGGCCTGCACGGCGACCGGACGCGCGTCGGCACGGAGCTGCCCATCGCCGCCGCCGTCGGCATCGCCGACGAGCAGGCGCTGCGCGTCGCCCGCGCCGGCGTGACGACCGTCCTGCTTTCTCCGATCGAGCGCGACCCGCGCGGTGCGCGCCTCGCGGCGGTCAAGACGCTCGGCGTCGACCGCGACCGGCGCATCACGCGCGACGTCGCGGGCATCAGCTTCTCGCTGCGCGGCGCCGATCCGCAGCTCGGCGTGAACGGCATCCGCGAGGCGGTCGAGGCCGGCAAGAAATACGACGAGGCCTGGAAGAAGTACGACGAAGCGCTCAAGAAGTGGGAAGAGGACCGCAAGAAAGGCATCACGTCCAAGCCCAAGGAAACCGTCGAAGTCGTCACCGAGCAGCCCAAGGTTGATCCCATCTCGGGAACCTGGGCGGTCAAGCTCAGCGGCGGCCCGCTGCCCGAGCCGGTCGAAGCCACACTCTTGCTCAAGCTCACGGGCAACGCGATTGAGGGCCGGCTCCAGCCGCCCGGCGGTGACGAGGAGGTTACTCTCACCGGAACCCTCTCGGGCACCGACGTCACGGCCGAAATCGACCAGGACACGCCCTTCGGCAAGCCCACGATTACGGCCAAGCTGGACAAGGAAGACCACATGGCCGGCGAGGTGAAGCTGGGCGACATGATGACGCTCGAATTCGAGGCCACGCGAACCAGCAAGGAGGCCGTCGAGTTCCAGGTGCAGCGCAAGCGCAAGAAGAGCAAGGACGACCGGCCGGTCGCGCCGAAGGTCGACGAGCGGCTGGAGCCCTATCGCGCGCTGCTCGCCGGCAAGATCCCGGCGGTGGTCGACGTCGCCACGGGCGCCGAGATCGAAGCCGCTCTCAAGCTGCTGGTCGATGAATACAAGCTCGCCGTCGTCCTGCGAAACGCGGACGAGCTGCCGGACGTCGCGGACAAGATTCGCCAGCGCGGCGAGAGCGTGGGTGTGATCGTGCCTTCGCAGATGACGCGCGAGCGCCGGCGGCTGCCCTACAGCCCGATCGCCGAGGCCGCCCGACTCGGGCTGCGCGTCGCGCTGCAAAGCGAGTCCGAGGATGGAGCCCGCGCCCTGCCCCTGATGGCCTTTTACGCCCTCAGCGACGGGCTCGGCGGAGATGCGGCCCTGCGGGCGCTGACCATCGACGCCGCGCGGATGTACAAGCTCGACGACCGCGTCGGCTCGCTTCAGCCGGGCCGTGACGGCGACGTGTTGATCTTCAGTGCGCATCCCTTCGACGCGGGGGCGCGATTGTTGCGCGCCTTCGTGCGAGGACAGGAGGTGCCCGATGGGGTTCGCTGATTTCCGGTCGACGTTCAGCCGGTTTCTCGGCGCGGGGCTGGTGCTGTCGCTCGGGGCGCTTGCGGCGCCTTCGCAAGCGGCGGATCCGTCCGGCAAGGCCGCTCCCAAGCTCGCCTTTCACGTCGGCAAAGTCGTCGTCATGGATGACGCCGACCGCGTCATCAACGACGCGATCGTGCTCGTGCGCGACGGCAAGGTCGAGCAGGTCGGTCCGGCGTCGCAGGTGACCATTCCCGAGGACTACGCGCAGCGCGAATTCCCCGACGGCTGGCTCGTCCCGGGCCTGATCGAGGGACACGACCACGTCGCCGGCAGCCTCAGCGACCTGAACGACATGGTCTACCAGACCAACCCCGGGCTCGACACGCGATCCACGATTCAGCCCAACAACGACCTCGTCAAGATGGCCCGCATGGGCGGCATCACCACCATGATGCTCATCCCGGGCTCCGGAACCAACATCAGCGGCTTCGGCACGGTCGCCAAGTCCGGCGGCGACACGCCCGACGAAGTCATCATCCGCACGCCGGGCTCGCTCAAGATCGCCCAGGCCGGCAATCCGGAGTGGTACTTCGGCGGAACCAACCGCAGTTTCATGAACTGGAACACGCGCACGACGCTGGAGAAGGCGCTGGCCTACCACCAGGCCTGGGATGCCTTCGAAAAGGGCGAATCCGAGCAGAAGCCCGAGTTCGACCCGATCTGGGACGGCTTCCGCGGGCTCTTCCGCCGCGAATACCCGGCCACCGTGCACACGCAGATCTACCAGGTGCTGATGACGACGGTGGAGATGGTCACCAAGAAGCTGCGCATCTGGACGGTGCTGGATCACTGCACGTTTGACGCGTGGAAGGTCGCGGCGACGGTACTCGAAAGCGACGCCTGGGCGCTGAACGGGCCGCGCCAGTTTCACTTCGACCGTACCGCGGCGCGCATGATCGGAAACGCCAGCGGCTGGTGGAAGAACGGCATGCACCGGCTGGGAATCAACACCGACGCCCCGGTCATTCCGCAGGAAGAGCTGAGCTACCAGGCCGCGATGGCCTGCTGGTACGGCTGGGCGCCCTACCCGGCGCTCAAGGGCGTGACGTCGGTCCCCGCCAAAGCGCTGGGGTTCTACGACCGCTTTGGCAGCGTCGAAGCCGGCAAGGATGCGGACCTGTCGATCTGGACCGGGGACCCGCTCGATCCGCGCTCGGCCTGCCTGATGACGCTTGTCAACGGCCGCGTGGTGTACGACGGCACGAAGGGTGTCCGCCGCTTCTAGGAACGCATCGCATGCGAACGCTGCTTGGCCCCGTAACCGTCGCTTCCCCTCGCTCGCCGCGGGCACGCTGCGGGTCCGCCGAAGTCTTGGCGTATGGGTTCGTGCTCGCGCTGCTGACGGCGCCGGGCCTTTTCACGGCAACGGCCCGCGCCGATGAGGCAAGCCCGCCGGACGCCGCGAGCAGCGACGAAGAGCGCTTCGTCGTGATCCGGGCCGGCAAGATCATCCCGATCGTCGGCGACGAAATCGACAACGGCATGATCGTGCTGGTGAACGGAAAGGTCCGCAACGTCGGCCGCGCGCTCGAATATCCGCGCAACGCCAAGGTGATCGACGCGCGCGACCGCGTGGTCATGCCCGGCCTGATCAACCCGGTCACCCGCTTCGGACAGCCGCGCTATGCACGCAGCGGCGTGCAGGCGCACCTGCTCGTCGCGGACGAGTTCGTTCCGGCCGACGATGAGTTCGAGGCCCTGTTGCGGGCCGGCTACACGACCATCGCGCTGGTGCCCGGCGGCGACGGCATTCCCGGCCGCGCGATGATCCTGCATACCGGCGGACCCGACGGCCAGCGCGAGCTTCAGCACGCGGCATTTCTCTGGGTCAACAGCGAGCCCAAGGTCCTGCTTGAAGCGCTGCAACGCGCGAAGAAGGAAATCGAGAAGGTCGACAAGGCCCGTGAGGAGTTCGAGAAGAAACAGAAGGAATCTCAGAAGGCCGCGCCGGCCAGCGCGCCGAGCTCCGCACCCGCCTCGCAGCCGGCCAGCGCGCCCGCGTCGCAGCCGGCCTTCGATCCGCCCAAGATCGAGCCCGCCTACCAGCCCCTGGTCGATCTCATTCAGAAGACGGAAGGCCTGGTCGCGTTCATCGAGCTGGGCGGCGGGTCGGATTACCTGCACACCCGCCGGGTGCTCGAGCCGTTCGACATCGCGCACCAGTTCGTCGTCCGCAACAACGTCCAGACCGATTTCCAGTTCGTGCTCGACTCGTTGCGCGAGGAGAAGCCCGCGCTGGTGCTCTGGCCGTTCCTGCACCAGGTCGCCTGGTCCGCGGAGCGTCTGAATCTCGTCCGCGACATCGCCGCGACCGGCTGCGAAGTGACGATCGCCCCGATCGGGGACTCCTCCGCCTCGCATGAGGAAGTATTCGCGCGTCTGGCCGAGCTTGCGGCGAACGGCTGGCCGCGGGCCGACGCGCTCAAGTCGATCACGCTGCATCCCGCGAAGCGGCTCGGGCTCGACAAGCGCCTGGGCTCAATCGAAAAGGGCAAGGACGGCGACCTGATCTTCCTCAATCGCGACCCGCTCCAGCCCGGCGCGCGGGTCCGCGAGGTGATGATCGCCGGTGAGGTCGTGCACGAGGTGGAGGACGTGCAGTGAGCGAACGAGTGATCCGTGCGCGATCGAACGCCGGTCTTGGCGCGGCCCTGGTCGTTGCGGCACTGTGCGGCTGCTTCGCGGCGACGCTGCGCGCCCAGGAGCCGGAGAGCCAGCCCGACTCGCAGCCCGTGACCCAGCCGGCGACACAGCCGGCTTCGCAGCCGGCTTCTCAGCCGGCCAGCGGCGCGGCCAGCAGCGCGTCGAGCAAGTCCGCGACGACCTCTTCCGCCACGAGCAGCACCAGCGCGCCCGCCGAAAAGAAGGACCGCTTTTTCGCGGTCGTCAACGGCCGCGTCTTCACCGTCACCGGGCCGGTGCTCGAACGCGCGACGGTGCTGGCCAAGAACGGCCGCATCATCGCCGTCGGCAACGAGCTGCGCCTGCCGCCGGAGTGCGAGGTGATCGACGCGACCGGCATGAACGTGTATCCGGGCCTGATCGCGGCCCGCTCCAGCGGGCTGTTCGGTTCTCCGCCTGAGGAATACTCCACCAACGTCTTCTCGCTGAACATGCGCATCGCGCGGGCGGCCGGAATCTCCACGGCGCTGGCCGGCAATAACGCCGTCAAGCTGACCTACGGCTCGGTCGACGACATGCTGCTGCGCCGCAACCTGTACTTCAACCTGAGCTACTCGCGCAGCCGGCCGATTGAGCGCGCTAAGCTGCGCGCCGATCTGGAGCGCGTCCGCGTCTACCTGGCCGAGCTGTCGCGCCACGAAATCGAGAAGCAGAGCGACGAGAAGGCGAAGGCGCCCGACAAGGAGTGGCTCAAGGGCGAGTACGAGCGGCTGCTCAGCCTGCTGAAGCGCGAGACGATCGCGGTCGCCAGCGCGGACCAGACGCAGGATCTGGTCGACCTGGCCGACCTGGCCCAGCAATTCGGTTTCCGGCTGGTCGTCCGCGGCGCCACCGAGGGCTGGATCGTCGCCGACCGCCTCGGCCAGGCCGGCGTCGGCGTCGTCATCACGCCGCGCGTCGTCACGTCCGGCGGCGCGGGTCTGCCCGACGAGCGCTTCAATCGCCAGACCGGCGGCACGATCGAGAACGCCAGCCGGTTGCGCCGCGCGGGCGTCCCGGTCGCGGTCATTCCCGAGTCCAGCGGCATCGACGTGGTCGGCCTCGCCGGCCGCAACCTGCTTCAGCTCAATCTCGAGGCGGCGTTCACGGTGCGCGGCGGGCTGACCAACGCGGAAGCCCTGCGCACCATCACGATCGACGCCGCCCGCGTTCTCGGCGTGGACGATCGCGTCGGCTCGATCGACGTCGGCAAGGACGCCGACCTGGTCGTGGCGGACGGGGACCTGCTCAGCTACATGACCCAGGTGCGCTACACGATCGCCAACGGCCGGGTCAGCTATGACAAGGCCAAGGACTCGTTCTTCGCGCACATCCGCCCGGACGGGAAGCCCGAAGTCGCCGAGTTCGATGACCAGTGGCCGCGCCGCCTGGAGTGGCGCGAGTAGCGGCCGCGGCCGGCTCGGCAGGTGAGTTCGTCATGCCCGCGCGACTTCTTGTTCGCCGATGCGCCGCCGGCCTGCTGGCGCTCGTCAGCGCGTCCTGCGTCCTCGCCCAGGACGACAGCCGCTTCGCAACGGCGGCAGAGGCGCGTGCCGCGCTGCTGCGCGGAGCCAACTACCTCGTCCGTACGCAGAACGCCGACGGATCGTGGGGCTCGCCGCGCGAGGCCTTGCCTGGCTACGACGAAGGCTTCATGCACCCCGAGACGCATCGCGGCTGGCAGGTTGCGACCACCGGGCTGTGCTGCATGGCGCTGCAGCAGTTCGAAGAGACCGAATCGGTGCGGGCGGCCTTCGAGCGCGGGCTTGAGTTCATCTGCAACAACGCCGACCTGCGCCGCTCAAACGACTGGGACATCGACGCCGCCTGGGGCTTCATCTTCGGGTTGCAGGGCCTCGCGCAAGCGCGAGTGGATCCGCGCCTGGCCGGCTCGCCGCTGCTGGCGAAGCTGGATCGCGCCGGGGCAACGCTGATCGACCGGCTCGAGAAATACCAGACCCCCTCCGGCGGCTGGGGCTACTACGAGGGCGAAGCGATCACGTTCCCTTCGTCTTGGGCCACGAGCTTCGCCACGGCCAGCGCGGTGCTGGCGCTGCTCGACGCGAAGCAGGCCGGCTGGAGCTTCGACGAGAAAATGCTCGCCCGGGCCGTGAAAGCCGTGCAGCATTGCCGGCTGCCCAACGGGGCCTACTCCTACAGTGTCGACACGATTCCCTCGCCGCGCCATGGCGAGGGCATCAACAACATCAAGGGCTCGCTGGGCCGAACGCAGGTCTGCAACCTGGCGCTGCTGCGCGCCGGCGCCGAGGTTTCCAGCGACGAGGTCAGGCAGGGCATCCAGAACTTCTTCCGCTACCACCGCTTCCTGGACATCGCCCGCGGCCGGCCGATCCCGCACGAAGCGTACTACGCCAACGCCGCCTATTTCTACTGCTACGGCCACTGCTACGCGGCGGGCCTGGTCGCCACCCTGCCGCGCGAGCACCGCGTGCAGGTCTGGCCGCGGCTGCGCCATGAGATCGTCAAGACGCAGGTCGCCGACGGCTCCATCTGGGACTACTACATGAACAGCTACGGCAAGCCCTATGGCACGGCGTTTTCGATGATCGCACTGTCGCAGTCGCTGATGGACGAGAACTGAACCGGCCGTCGCCGGCGCGGCATCCTCGCGCAGGCGATTTCCTTGATTCTTTGACGTAACCGCAAAATACTCCAGCGCTGTTTGCGAAATCCAGGTAGTGACGTGGTCGCCGTTGTGACCTGCCCCCGGTTTATGTACCAGTCCTTATGAGAGTCAGGTTCCATTTCGAGTCCGGCGCCCCTCTTTGCGGGGAGGGGAAGAAGCCGGGATCCAGGGGCAGAGCCCCTGGCGGGGGTTTGGGGGCGGAGCCCCCAAGGCCGGCCGCGAAGGCGGCGTCTCTCGCCGTGTGCGTGGGGCTGCTGTGGCCCGCCGGGTCGCGGCTCGGCTTCCGGACGGGCATGCGGCCTGACGGAATGCGCGAAGCGGGCGTATAATGCTCGGTCTCAGGGCGAACGCATTCGGAGGCCGACATGACTGATCCGCGCATTACCAAGCTGGCCGACACGCTCGTGAACTACTCCTGCACCGTCAAGAGCGGCGAGAAGATCCTGATTGAAGCGATCGACGTGCCGCACGAGTTCACCGCCGAGTGCGTGCGGCTGGCCCGCGCCAGCGGGGCCCATCCGCTGGTGCTGCTGAAGAGCAACCAGGTCAACCGCGCGCTGATGCTGGCCGGGGCGCGCGAGCAGTGGGACCTGATCGCCGACGTCGAAGAGGCGCAGATGAAGGCGATGCAGTGCTACATCGGGGCGCGCGGCAATCCGAACGTCAGCGAGCTGTCAGACGTGCCCGCCGACAAGCAGCGTCTCTACGAGACGACCGTCTGGAAGCGCGTGCACAGCGAGGTGCGCGTCAAGCACACCCGCTGGGTGGTGCTGCGCTGGCCCAGCCCGAGCATGGCCCAGCTTGCCGAGATGTCCACCGAGGCGTTCGAGGACTTCTACTTTGACGTCTGCACCATGGACTACGCCCGCATGGGCCGCGCCATGCAGGCCCTCAAGCAGCGCATGGAGCGCACCGACAAGGTGCGCCTGCTCGGCCCCGCGGACACCGACCTGAACTTCTCGATCAAGGGCATCCCCGCCATCCCCTGCGACGGCAAGCTCAACATTCCCGACGGCGAGGTCTTCACCGCGCCCGTGCGCACCAGCGTCCAAGGCGTGATCCATTACAACGCGCCCACGCTCTACCGCGGCGTGACGCACGACAACGTCCGGCTCGTGTTCCGCGAGGGCAAGATCGTCGAGGCGACCAGCTCCAACACCAAGGCCCTCAACGATGTCTTCGACAGCGACGAAGGCGCCCGCTACGTCGGCGAGTTCGCCCTCGGCGTCAACCCGTACATCACCAAGCCGATGAAGGACATTCTCTTCGACGAGAAGATCGCCGGCAGCATCCACTTCACCCCCGGGCGCGCCTACGACGAGGCCTTCAACGGCAACATCAGCGAAATCCATTGGGACATGGTGATGATCCAGACGCCCGCGTGCGGCGGCGGGGAGATCTACTTCGACGGCGAGCTCATTCGCAAGAACGGCGAGTTCGTCCCCGCCGACCTCCAGGCGTTGAACCCGGCGGCGCTGAAATAGCGATCCAGTTCGGCCGCCGACCGCGCGGCGCGTGCGCGCGGCTATAACTCGCGACATGGCCTGGATTGAGCAGACCAAGAAGGCATCACGCAAGAGCGGCGGGCCGCAGTACTACCTGCAAGGGCTGAACGAAGCCACGTGGGCGGCGCTGGCGAAATTCGGCCGCTGCCCAGTGCGGCTGTGGACGCCTTACGGCGTAATCGGATCCGGGCTTCAGGCGGTCTCAAGCACAGTGGGCAAGGTCGGACACGATCGCGTTCAGAGCGGCGGTAAGGCAGAGTCCGTCGCCGATCAGATCGCCAATTGGTTCCGCCTCGCGAAGAGCGATATCGAACGAATCGAGTTTGAAGACTCGTTTGACGAGCGGGCATTCGTCATTCCGCCGTCCACCGTGAAGTTCTTCGGCCGGCGCCCGCGGAGAACGCTGTATCCTCCGAGCCACCCGCTGAGCGTTACATCATCCAGCCGGTCGGAACTCCTCGTTCGGCAGGTTTCTGAATCAAGCAAGGACGATGTCGCATGAGCGTCCGCGCAACTGCGGGAACTAATCGAGCAGCATGCGGGCCGGATCGCCGATCTCGACGAGCGTAATCTACTCCGTGCGAGCAGTGCACTGAGCAAGCTGGGAATCAGGCTCGGCATGTACCGAAGCCGCGGGATTGACTGCCCGGATGCTTCGTTCCAGCTTTGCGGCTACCCGCGATATCACTGTCCGGTTGAGATTGAGGAGCGCTCCAGTGGCTTCCGCGCTCCGCATCATCGCGAGCATCGCACGGCACGCGTGGCGCTTGTTTGCATGTATCACGATGCTCCGGACATCCTCCGTCAACATACCGATGGAACATCTGAACAACCGCGCGGCGTCGTGTCGGGTGTGAATCATGCTGCGGT